>JBJEHD010000044.1:0-59855 GCA_051875715.1 Bacteroidaceae bacterium | reverse complement strand
TGAAGTAAACTCGTAAACAAACAAATAATCTGTGAAGTAAAATCAGTCATAGTCATGGTTTAATCCGATTTCCTTTGTATATTTGCACATCTAAACGAACTGTCAATCGCCATACTGCCTATGAATACCCACCCATATCTACCGGGAAACCCTATGTCGGACTGCCTGCTGCAGTTGCCAAAAATCATCGACGAACGGGGGAATCTCTCTTTCATTGAGCAGCTGAAACATATCCCGTTCAAGATTGCCCGGGCATACTGGATTTACGACGTGCCGGGCGGAGAGAAACGCGGAAGCCATGCCTTCCGCCGGCAAGAGGAGTTCATCGTGGCCCTTTCGGGCAGTTTCGACGTGGTACTCGACGACGGACAGCAGACGCGCCGCTATCCACTCAATCGGTCGTACATGGGTGTGTACGTGCCGCCCATGACCTGGCGCACGCTGGAGAATTTCTCCACCAACGCGCTCTGCCTGGTGCTGTCGTCCACCGCCTACGACCCCGCCGACTACATCTGGGACTACGACGAATTTCGCCGGACAAAGGCGCACATGGGCCACGTAGCACCGGCAGTGCCGCCCTTACCGGCAATGCCTCCATGTCCGGACGGGACGTCGACCTCGGTCTACCAATGCAACGTGTTCGAACTGCCCAAGGAGCACAACCGGGCGGGGAACCTCACGGCCCTGAACAACGGGCTGGACATCCCCTTCGACGTGAAACGGGTCTACTATACCTACGACATTCCTTCGGGTGCCACACGCGGCGGGCACGCCCATCGCAACCTGCACCAGTACCTCGTGGCGGCCAGCAGCAGTTTCGACGTGCTGCTCGATGACGGGCGAAACCGCAAGATGGTCCACCTCGACCGGCCGAACTACGCCCTGCACATCGTACCGGGCATCTGGGGCGAACTCATCAATTTCTCGTCGGGAGCTGTCTGCATGGTGCTGGCTTCGGATGTATATGAAGAGAGCGACTACATCCGTTCGTACGACGACTTCCTAACTTACCGATCATGCAAATAGTACGCTACACCCCCGACCACCGGGCCGAATGGGACGCCTTCGTCCGCCGCTCGAAGAACGGCACGTTCCTCTTTCAGCGAGGCTACATGGACTACCATGCCGACCGTTTCGCCGACTGCTCGTTCCTCTTCTACGAGAAGGGGAAACTCATGGCCGTGATGCCGGCCAACATCCGCGCGGACGAACACACGCTCTACTCGCACCAGGGGCTGACCTACGGCGGCCTCGTCATGGGGACGGAGATACGCGCGGCCCACGTGCTCGGCCTGTTCGACGAATGGCTCGACCTGCTCCGCACCGACTACGGCGTACGCACGCTGGTCTACAAACCCGTGCCGCACATCTACCACCGCCACCCGGCCGAAGAAGACCTCTACGCCTTGTTTCGCCACCAGGCCGTCCTGCGCAGCCGCCTGCTTTCGTCGGTGATAGACCGCGAAAGGCCCATCGCCTTCACCTACAACCGCCGCTGGCAGGCGAAGAAAGCCCTAAAGGAGGGGCTGCGCATCGAGCGGTCGGAGCAGTTCGGCCCGTTCTGGGAGGTGCTGACCCACCGGCTGCAACAGAAATACGGGGTGAACCCGGTCCACTCGCTGGAGGAGATAGAGCGGCTCCGGCAGGCCTTCCCCGAAGAAATCGTCCTGCTCGAAGCCCGGATGGCCGACGAGGTGGTGGGCGGATGCGTCCACTACATCACCGACGAGGTGGTACACATCCAATACGCCGCCGCCACCGAGGCCGGCATGGCCCTGGGCGCACTGGACGCCCTCTTCTACCACACGGCTACGGAGTTCTGCCCAGAGAAACGATACATCGACATCGGAAACTCCAACGAACAGGGGGGATGGGTGCTCAACGAGAACCTCATCTTCCGCAAAGAGACCTGCGGTGCCAGAGGCATCGCTTTTGACACATACGAACTTGCCCTATGAACGTAAAATTCCTGGACATCGAAAAGATAACGGCCTCGTTTCAGCCGGCCCTGTCGGAAGCCGTGGAGCGCATCGTACGCAGCGGCTGGTACCTGCTGGGCCATGAGACGGAGGCTTTCGAACAGGCGTTTGCCGCCTACTGCGGCACGCGCCACTGCATCGGAGTGGCCAACGGGCTGGACGCCCTGACACTCATCCTGCGCGCCTATCAGGCGATGGGGACGATGCAACCCGGCGACGAGGTAATCGTCCCGGCCAACACGTACATCGCCAGCATCCTGGCCATCAGCAACAGCGGGCTCACGCCCGTGCTCTGCGAGCCGGAGGCCGGCACCTGCCTCATCGACCCGAACCGCGTGGAGGCACTCATCACGCCGCGCACACGCGCCATCCTGCCGGTCCACCTCTACGGGCAGGCCGTGGACATGGAGCCCCTTGTCCGCCTGGCCCGGCAATACGGACTGAAACTGATAGAGGATGCGGCCCAGGCACACGGTGCCATCCGCCACGGCAAGCGCACCGGCGCCATGGGCGACGCCGCCGGCTTCAGCTTCTATCCGGGCAAGAACCTGGGGGCATTGGGCGACGGAGGAGCCGTCACCACCGACGACGACCGGCTGGCCATCACCATCCGCCGCCTGGCCAACTACGGCAGCGAGCGGAAATACGTGTTCCAATACCAGGGAGTCAACAGCCGGCTGGACGAGGTGCAAGCGGCTGTGTTGCAGGTGAAACTGGAGCGTCTAGACCGGGACAACGCCCGCCGTCGCGCCCTGGCCGCACGCTACCAGGCCGGCATCCGGCACCCGGAGGTGAGGCTGCCCCACTGGGACGGGACGGAGGACCACGTGTTCCACCTGTTCACCGTCCGCTCCGCCCGGCGCGACCTGTTGCAGCAGCACCTGGCCGGGATGGGGGTGCAGACGCTCATCCACTACCCCATCCCGCCCCATCGGCAGGAGGCCTATGAGGCGTGGAACCATCGGTCCTACCCCCTGACGGAACGAATCCACCAAGAGATACTCAGCCTGCCCATCAGCCCCGTGATGACGGACGAGGAGGCAGACTACGTCATACACGCCGTAAACTCTTTCGCATGACGCTGACCTTCCTCATCTGCACGATAGACGAAGGCATCGCCTCAGTGCCCTCCTGCCTGCTTCCGCCTCAGGACGGGGTAGACTATGTGGTGTCGTGGCAACACAGCGACGGCTACACACCCGCCTCGGTGCCTGCCGCACTGGCCGAGCGGACGGACGTCCGCCTGGTGTGCCTGCCGGGGAAGGGACTGTCGCGCAACCGAAACCATGCGCTGGCCCACGCCACCGGCGACATCTGCGTCATCGCCGACGACGACTGCCGCTACGAGGCCGAGGCCGTGCGCACGATTGTCGACACCTACCGGCAACACCCCGACACGGACATCGCCCTCTTTCAGGCTGCCGACTACGACGGCCGCCCCATCAAAGCCTACCCCGACCATGCCTACCGCTACGAAGAGGCACCCAAAGGCACTTACCCCTGCTCGGTGGAGATGACGCTGCGCCGCCGGGTGTACGAACAGGGCGTCCGCTTCGACGAGCGTTTCGGGCTGGGATCGGCCTGCCTGGCCTGCGGCGAAGAAGACGTGTTCCTGCACGATGCCCTGCAGCAGGGTTTCCGCATCGTCTCCTACCCTTGCTGCATCGTTCGTTCCGACGCACAACACACGGGGCTGCGCCTGCTGACCGACCCGCGCGTACAGCGGTCGAAGGGGGCGACCTTCTGCTATTGCTTCGGCTACGCCTCCGCCCTCTACCGCATCGGCAAGGAGGCGGCCTACCATTTCATCCACTCCGGCGCCAACCCCTTCCGGCTCTTCCGCCGGATGTACGAGGGTGTCCGCTACATCCACCGCAGCCATGATTGAACCCGAACCGACCACCGTGCTTCCTCCGCTCTCCATCGTCATCCCCGTCTACAACCGGGCCGACCGCCTGCCGCGCACGTTGCAGTCGGTGTGGGAGCAGGACTACCGCCCGCTGCAACTCATCCTGGTGGACAACGTATCGACCGACCGCTCGCTGGAGGTGTGCCGGGCGTTTGCGGCAAAACACGACAACCGGGGAGGCTTCCGCGTGAAGGTGCTGCAGCAGCCCAAACGGGGAGCCGCCTGCGCCCGAAACCGGGGGCTGGAGCATTGCGATACGCCCTATGTGTATTTCTTCGACTCGGACGACACCTTGTCGCCCCACTTCGTCTCGACCGTGCTGGCCGCGATGCAGGCCGGGGATTTGGACGTGCTGGCCGTCAAGACGAACATGAGTGCAGGCGGACACACCCGGGTGCGCGACTTCCGCTACTCCGCCTCGCCCGTCGACCAGGTGCTGATGGGCAACCTGGCCACCATGTCGGCTGTGTACCGCACCAGCTTCGCCGCCTCCCTGCGATGGGACGAAGACCTGCTGACCTGGGACGATTGGGAATTCGGACTGCGCGTGCTGTTGGCCCGGCCACGCCTGAAATGGTATCGCTGGGAGACTTTCCACCACATCAACGTGCACGCCGACAGCATCACCGGCAAAGATTTCTCGTCTACCTACGCATGGATTCGGAAGGCACTGGCTGCCGCCCAGCGCGACATCGAGCAGAGCGACCCGAAGCAGTCGCCCGAAAGGAGAGCATTGGACAAGGCCCTCTACCTGCGGCGCACCATCCTGGAGGGATGGCTGCTACGCGAAAAGGCCTACCCGTTGGCACACGACTGCCACACCGAGGCCACCGTACGTTACACCCCATCGCGCTTGCTCCGCCTGGCGGCTTGTCTGCTCCGCCTGTACGTCCGTCGGGGCGGACGGGGAGCCTGGCGCATCGCATTGGCCTTGTGCTAATGCCGTTTCCGGCCCAACAGTCGCCGACCTACCCAAGGCCACATGCCCAACGCCCAATGCAGGCGGACACGCCACGACGGGCGCAAGCGCAACGACCGCACCATCCGCCATACCTCGCGACATTCGTCCACTAAGCCCAGGCGATTGGTCAGCGACAACATCGGCACAACCAGGCTGTTCAGGGCCTCACGACAGCGGTTGGCATCGAAGCCGAACTCCTGTACGATGCGCGTACGGAGCAGGAACACGCCCCGAGTATACCGATAGAGCCGCTTCGGGTCGACGGTCCGGCTCACCGTGTCGGTTATCATCCGATAGGCCGTCGTCTCGGCCAACTCTTGATAGAAATCGCCTTCGCGGAAGAGGAAGAAGCAGAGTTGAAAATCCTCGCACGTGTAGTCCTTGCTGCGAAAATAGTCGGTATGCGCCCGATAGGCCCGCACGAAGGCATCCTTTCGATAGCAGGCAGTGCCCAGAAAGAGGAAGGGTACTCCGTGCTGGTTCAGTAGGTTATATATATATAAGGAATAGGAAATGCGCCCGCCTTGTCCGTTCGTATAGTCGCGTTGCCGATGGTGGAGGTAGGTGCCGGTGGACTGGTCGTAGTGGGCATAGTCGGTGAAGGCGAGCGACACGTCGGGATGCTGCTGCAGGATGTCGGCCTGCCGTTGCAGTTTCAGCGGGTCGGTCCAGAAGTCGTCGCCCGCACAGTCGGCGATGTAGTCGCCTTCGCACAGCAGCAGACTGTCGAAATAGTTGTCCACCACCCCCTTGTTCGTCGGGTTCACCACCAGGCGGATGCGTCCGGGATGCGCTGCCTGCAAGCGGCGGCACACATCGGCCGTCGCGTCCGACGAATGGTCGTCGACCACAAGGATTTCGAACGGAAAGGAACATTGCTGCATCAGCGCGCCCCGAAGGGCCTGCTCGATGTAGGCTTCCTGGTTGTATGTCAAGATGAGGACCGATACCAATGGTTTCATGATGCACGTGCTTTCAGTTTCTGTTTCACGAATTGCCATATCCCCAAGCGGTTGTCCAGTTCGCGCACACAGAGAGCGGTCGTCCCTGCCGTCAGCAACGCCAACAACCCATACGCCAACCAACCGCTGAGCAAAGTTCCGGCAGCCAGGCCAGCCAACACAGGCAGGGTCAGACAAAGGCACAGCCGCGCACCAACCTGGTTGTGGCGGAAGCGATAGAGTCGGCGTGTCACCACGACGTAGATGCCGATATAGAGGAAATGGGTAAGCGCAAACGCGAGGCCCACGCCGACGATGCCGCCGTAGTGATAGCCCAGGCAGTTCAGGCCCAGATAGAGTACGTTGGAGCCGATCCCCTCCATCCAAAAGAACGTGCGCTTGTCGCCCTTGGCAAACGAGATATAGCCCATCGGGAAGGTGATGGCCTTGAAGAAGACACCTGCGGCCATGACCCGCACCATCGGCACAAGCGGCAAGAACTCCTTGGTGAGCAGTATGCGGATAATCCACGGAGCAGTCAGCATGACGGCCAATGCCAACGGAGCCACGGCCAGCACCATCAGTTCGGTCTGCTGGTTGACCAACCGGCGCAGACGGACGGTGTGCACGCTGATGGCCGACAGACGGGGCATGAAGTCCATGGCAATAGCCGCAAACACCAAGCCGGAATACTGGGTGGTGATGGACTGGGCCGCCTGAATCAGGCCCACGTCCTGCAACGAGCCGCTGCGGCCTACGTAGGCCGTGAAGAGATAGGTGGCCAGCGTGCCCAACAGGGCCGAGACCATCATCGCCAGGCCCAACGACACCATCCGCCGGGCCACAGGCCGCAAAGGACGGGTCGGTACGGCTTCCGCCTGCACGACCGCCTTCCGCCGCTGACGGGTGTAGAAAACCCAGAGCGACAGCGCCAAGGCCACCATGGCCGGCACGATGCCCGCCTGTCCGAAAAAATAGTAGAGCGGAACACCCACCAGCAACCCCGTCAGCGAACCGACCACGGAGGCCAAGGCCAGCTTCTTCAAGGCATGAACGCCCTGCAGGATGGAGAGTTCACCGTTCGAAAGGGTGGTGAGGAGGACAAAGGCCGACAGCCCCGCGAAATGCCAACCATAGTCGGGCGTGCCAAACGTCCACCGGCTGAGCGGCACGGCAAACAACAGGGCAAACAACGCGCCGAGACACGCAGTGAGGCGAAGCAGGCGATGCGCGGCACGCATCACCGTCCGAAGCGCCGTTTCGTCGCCGGCCTCGCGGGCCTGCGACACTTCCTTGACGATGCTCAGGTTCAAGCCCAGCGAACTGAACTGCTGGATGGTGTTGGCCGCAGCCGTCAGCAGCGACGCCACGCCCATCCCCTCCGTACCCAGCAGCAGGGCCACGAACTTGCCACGCAGGAGGTTGACGAACAGGTTGAACACCTGCACGCCTCCAAACAGGGCTGCCCCCTTGGCGATGGATTTGTATGCTGAGGACGAACGCATCGGAATCTACATTTGCGGACAAATGTAGCATATTCATCCGAGAATGCCTATCTTTGTCCGACGGATTTTGTCCGCAAACCCTTTTGTACGAATGTCTTCATGAACGAAAATACCGCCCTCCCGTCCTGCAAGGTGACCGTCCTCGTGGCGGCCTACAACGCCGAAGCCTATTTGGAACAATGCCTCGACTCGCTCCGGCAGCAGACCTTGCACGAACTGCAAATCATCGTCATCGACGATGCCTCCACCGACCGCACGGCCGCCATCGCGCAGCAGTACGCCGAGCAAGACAGCCGCGTCCTGCTACTGCGCCAGCCCGTCAACGGCGGACAGGCCAAAGCGCGAAACGCCGGACTACACCATGCCATGGGCGAGTTCATCACCATGGTCGACAGCGACGACTGGCTGGCGCCGGATGCTCTGGAAAAGGCCTACGCCCGGACCCGGGAAAGCGACGACATCGATGCCGTGTTGATGCGGCTGGTCTATCATGAGGAATCGGGAGAGGAACGCCCCTACCCTATGCGTACCGACAAGCAGCAGTTCGGCGGACAAGAGGCGGCCTGGCTCAGCCTGGACTGGAGCATCCACGGCCTCTACCTGGTGCGGCGCGACATCCACCTGGCCTACCCCTACAACGAAGCCAGCCTCCTGCACAGCGACGACACCACCACCACCCTCCACTACCTGCACAGCCGGCAAGTGTGCCTGTCCGACGGCACGTACTTCTACCGCCTGCACAGTGCCTCGATGACGCACCAATGCAGTCCGCGCTACTTCGACAAACTGGACGCGGACTACAGCCTGAAACAATGGTTGCTGAACGAGCAGGTGCCCGACTCGATGATTACCCGGCTGGAGAACCTGCGCTGGCTGGAACTGGTGGGACGGTTCATCTACTGGCAACGCCACCTGACCCGCTTTACGCCGGACGAGAACGCCGACATCGAGGCTCGTTTCCGTCGCTTCCTCGCCACCATCGAGGCCCGGCGCATCCATTGGCGCACCCGATGCAAGTTCGGCTACATCCCCTTCACACGCTCGTATGCCTTGTTCCGATGGGACACACGTGCCTACGACGGATTGCGCCGATGGGCCTACGCGCTCATCGGCCGGAAACAGCCGGAATGACGATTGGCTTTCCTAATAGGCTATTTTTACCCCCCCCCATGAGATAAATGCCGGGCCGCGCAAGGGTGTAGTGATTGGTGCCGGCCTGCACCTGCAGCATTTGCTCCAACGTACCGTCGGCCCGATACAAGGGCAACTCTCCTGCCTGCTCCGACCGGATGCAGATCACCCCGTCGGCATAGGTCACCTCACACGCGGCTGCGGACGAGAGGGACGTAGGTGTTTCTGCGGATTCGTGCACCACCCGTTTGGGGGCTGCACTGCCGCTCTGCGTACCGCTCAGGTCCAGATAGGCCCGAAAAGCCCCTATCTGTGCCGCACCGGCCGAGTGGTTGAAAGTGGTGCCATCGGACGAGAGTTTGTAGAGGTTCTCGTCGTTGGACATCGTAAACGTGCGGAAGTTGCTCTTGAAACAGTCGCCCGCAGCAGCCGTCTCAGGCACTTTGGCATTCGATGCATGAAATGCAACGTCCCCCGCCGTCTCCCGATGAATCAGATAGGGCGTATGGGCCTCCAAGGCTGTGGAGACGGGCGTGAAGCGGACACTCTCGGCGGTTGCGTCCGCAAAGGATTCGCAGGTCTCGCCTTGCAGGGTGTAGGCGAAAGGCAAGGCCAAGGTAGACCACCCGTCGTACAGATGACGCGTGTACGTGATGTTCGTAGCCGTAAAAGGAATGATGGTATGGAAATCATGCCCGTCTGTCAGCTGGATGCTTTCGGCCGTGCCGGCTGTTCCTTCGGTATTCACCTTTACCACCTGAGAAAGGTTGCCGGCATTTGTTTCGCCTTCATTCACGTAGAACAGGCAGTTCGGGTTGCAGTTGGCCGGGGTCGACACACCCTCGGGCAAGGTGATTCCGCGCAGGTCGACACTCGTGGCCGCAGACAAGTCGAGATTGGCAAACGATTCGGCCGTCCAACCCGTACCCTGCAGGGTGTAAGCCCCGGTGTCGGCATCTTGCTTGCAGAGCGGGAGGAGATAGAAGTCGTAGTAATAGCCTGTACTAGTTGATGTATAGTTCTTGAAGTATTTTCCCGACGAGGAATATCCCAACGAATACTCAGGCAAAGACTTGGATGTTATCTTATAGCTTCCATTTTCTTGCATCGTAAACTGCCACCGGGCATAATCGTAGTCCTTCCCCGTCGCAAGTTTCAAGTTTGTTTTTGTTGTAGTAGTAGAAGCATGCAAGTACTTCCCTTCACACCCTATATTATAATAAGATGCCTCGTTTAGGCTCACCGACCATGTCGCGATATTATTTTTACTTACCACAATCCAATTTTCCACCTCAATAGATACAGCATTCAAACTACCTGAAGAAGAACCAGTCGTATTCCCCACAGCATACCAAGCATCATTACATTTCAGTGCCAACACATAGTCTCCATCCGCCACAGTCTGCTCCTGGGCTTGCAGGTTGCATCCCATCACCAAGGCCAGCAGGGCCAAAAGGCCTCGTATTCCACGTATCTGTTTCATTGTATTCGTCGGTTTAAGCATATAACGGCTGCGAAGATAATCATTTCTTGCTTTCATGCCCACGTGTACACGTGTAAACCTTCGCGTGCGCACAAGTCCGTAGTACGATTAATAATCGTACACGCGTACGATTAACAATCGTAATGCCGTACGATTATTAATCGTACCAGACATACCTCTATACTCCTTCTACAATTCCAGCACACGATCCACGCAGTCGGGCAGTTCGTCGCGACAATGCGTCACCATCACGAGGGTCTTGTCCGCCCGATGGCAGAAGGCTTCGATGACGGCCCGCGCCACACGGCGGTTGTTGGTGTCCAGGCCATGGAAGGGCTCGTCGAGAATCAGCAGTTCGGGGTCTTTCACGAAGGCACGGGCCAGCAAAGTCAGCCGTTGCTCCCCGCTGGACAGCGACAGAAACGAGCGGTCCTTCAAGTCGGCAATGCCGAAGGTCTCCATCCACCATTCGCACGCCTCGCGCTGTTCGGGACGCATCCTTCGGTAGAGTCCGATGGAATCGTGCAGACCACTGGCCACAATCTCCACGGCCGGCAGGTTCTTCAGGTAGGACCGGTGCATCTCGGGCGACACATAACCGATGTGCCGTTTGATTTCCCAAATGCTTTCGCCCGTGCCCCGTTTCCGGCCAAACAAGGCAATGTCGCACGCATACGACTGCGGATTGTCGGCACACACCAGACTGAGCAGGGTGGACTTGCCCGACCCGTTTGCCCCGCAGAGAGCCCATCGTTCGCCCCGACGCACCACCCAGTCGAGCGGCTGCAAGATGGTCCGGCCGTCGTAACGGATGCTGACGTGGTTGAGGCGCACCACCTCGTCGGCCTCCGGCACTGCCTTCTTCTCCGGCAACGAAAGCACCCGTTGCTGCCGCTGGCGCACCTCCAGTTCGTCCGTCGGAGGCACGTACGACACCAGATACTCCGTACGGGTCTGCTTGGCACCGCACACCTTATTATATATAGGATAGACGTGGGTGACGAAATCCGGCAGTTCGTCCAGTTTCGATTGCACCAACACCAGTTGCACCCGTCCGAGTTGTGTCAGGCGGGTGAGCAGGTTGTGCAGCAACAAACGGGCCTGTGCATCCAGCCCGATGAAGGGGTTGTCCATGACGAGCACGCGGGGTGCGGCCAGCAAAGCCTTGGCCAATTGAAACTTGCGCAGTTCGCCGCTGGAGAGGGCGATTACCTTCTTCGGCAGCATCTCGCCGAGGCCGAACAAGTCGAACAGGTCGTCGCGCCAAGTCCCGGCAGGCAACGGACCGAGCAAACGGGCCACCTCGGGCACCTCGTCCTGGTCGTGTGCGTTCCACCGTTGCTGATAATAATAGTTCGCGTCTGCCGAGCCGTAGGTGTCGCGAAAGGCGATGTACTTCACATTCTCGCAGCACATCGGGGAGGCATCCGGGCCGAAGTCATAACGCACCTCGCCTTCGCACAAGGGGTATTTGCCCAGCAAGGTGTCCACCAGCAACGTCTTGCCGGCTCCGTTAGGTCCCACGATGGCCAATTGTTCGCCCGCCCTCAGTTCGAACTCGATGGGGGCGGCCATTCGTACGGAGGCGTCACGTGCCACGCCTCCTTTTATCTGAATCGTTGTTTGCATGAATGGATTTGTATCTTACTTGCGCACCTTGTCGGGATTCTTCGCGATGAAGTCCTTCCAGCCATGATAGGCATTGTCCAGTTGCGGCCGACCGGCCTGCAGGAAATGGCAGTAGGCAGCCGCCAACCCGTCGGTGGCATCCAGTTGAGGCAGGATGGCCTCCTGCGGGATGTGCAACATTCGCTGCAACATGTCGCACACCTGCTCTTTCGAAGCCTGCCCGTTGCCGGTGATGGCCATCTTGATTTTCAGCGGTGCGTACTCCGTGATGGGGATGTCGCGGTTGAGGGCCGCCGCCATGGCCACCCCCTGCGCCCGTCCGAGTTTGAGCATCGACTGCACGTTCTTGCCATAGAAGGGAGCCTCGATGGCCATTTCGTCGGGCAGGTACGCCTCGATGATGCCCGTCACCCGTTCGAAGATGCGGTGCAGCTTCAGATAATGATTGGCATATTTGCGCAGGTCGATGATGCCCATGGCCACCATCTGCGCCCTGTTGTCCGTCACCTTCAGCACGCCGTACCCCATGATGGTCGTTCCCGGGTCGATGCCCAGGATGATTTTCTCCTTGACGAAAGGCTTCATCGAATCACCTCCATCAGCGTGGGGATGCCTACCACCTTGTTTTTGAAGATGGCCAACAGTTGTTCGTTGAGCCGCACGCCGTGCTGCAGATGCCAGCGATGCAGGGCGGTACTGTCCGCCACCTCCCATTGCAACGAGAAACACGAGCCTTCGTCGTGATGGCTCAAGATGCGGCAGAGACGCGGATGCTGCAGTGTTCCTTCCCGCTCAGCCTCAGCGATATACACTTCATTCAGCCATATCAGAAAATGCTTCTCCACGTCTTCTTCCACGTGGTAGGTGGTATTGTATAACAACATAATTTGAAAATTTTTGGGCAAAGATAGTTGTTATTTCGAAATTAAATCCTACATTTGCCAACGAAAACAAAACGGGGTATTAGCTCATCTGGCTAGAGCGCGACACTGGCAGTGTCGAGGTGAGCGGTTCGAGTCCGCTATACTCCACAAGGTAAGGCTTAAATCTTTAATACGAAAATAGGCACTCTATTTTATGATAGGCACAGATAAAGATGAAAAGAATCTATCAGGTCTGTCCCGCCAAATGTTCCAAAACGTCATAAAAGGAAAAAAGACAGATCTATATATTCTACATAATAAGAAAGGCATGGAGATAGCAGCTACCAATTACGGGGCTGCTATTCTCAGTATTATGGCCCCCGATAAAGACGGGAAATACGCCAACATCCTTCTCGGACACGACTCCATCGATGCCGTCATCCACAGCCCGGAACCCTTCTTGAACACCGTTGTAGGACGATATGCCAACCGCATCGCCCAAGGCGAATTCACGCTCGAAGGCAAGACCTACCGTCTGGCCATCAACAACGGACCGAACGCACTGCACGGCGGTCCTACCGGTTTCCACACCGTCGTATGGGACGCCCGGCAGGACGAACCCGACAGCGTGACCTTCCGCTACATCTCGCCCGACGGCGAGGAAGGATACCCCGGCAATCTGGCCGTCGTGCTGCGCTACACGCTGACCGACGACAACGCCCTGCGCATCGACTACCAAGCCACAACCGACCAAGCCACACCGGTGAACCTGACGTTTCACGGCTTCTTCAACCTGGCCGGTGCCGGACAGCCCACCCCCTCCGTGGAGAACCACCGGCTGACCCTCTTTGCCGACTTCTACACTCCCATGGACGAAACATCCATCCCGACAGGAGAAATAGCCCCTGTGGACGGAACCCCAATGGACTTCCGCACGCCCCACACCGTGGGCGAGCGCATCGACGCTCCCTTCCAGCAACTGACCTACGGCGCAGGCTACGACCATTGCTACGTTGTGCGCAAACGCGAAGCCGGCGCACTGGCTCTGGCAGCCCAATGCACCGACCCGGTCAGCGGACGCTGCCTGGAGATGTACACCACCGAGCCCGGCGTGCAACTCTACACCGGCAACTGGCTGAACGGTTTCGCCGGCGCACACGGCGCCACCTTCCCGGCCCGAAGCGCCCTCTGCCTGGAAGCACAACATTTCCCCGATTCGCCCAACAAGGGACATTTCCCCTCGACCATTCTACGGCCGGGCGAGACCTATCGGCAAACAACCGTCTACCGGTTCGGAATCGAATCAAAATAACCCTATTTATAATCCTCTTAACAACTTTAAACCACCATGAAACAACAACAGCAGAAAGGAAACATCATCGCCATCATTGTGATGATTTTCTTGTTTGGTATGGTCTCGTTTGTCACCAACCTGGCATCGCCCATGGGCGACATCCTGAAGAGCCAGTTCAATGTTCCCAACTGGATGGGAACGCTGGGTGTCTTCGCCAACTTCATCGCGTATGCCATCCTTGGCTACCCCTCGGGCAGTATGCTGCAAAAACTGGGATATAAAAAGACGGCACTGATTGCCACAGCCGTGGGCTTCCTCGGAATCGGCATCCAGACCTGCTCGGGTCTGTTCGGCAGCTTCGGCATCTACTTGCTGGGCGCTTTCGTAGCCGGCTTCTCCATGTGCTTGCTCAACACGGTAGTCAACCCGATGTTGAACTCGCTGGGCGGCGGCGGCAACAAGGGCAACCAGTTGATTCAGTTGGGCGGTTCGTTCAACTCGCTGGCCGGTACGTCGGTCATCATCCTGACCGGCATCTTGATTCCGTCCATCACCAAGGCACAGATTAGCGACGTATTCCCCTTGATGTACGCTGCCATGTCCATCTTCGCCTTCGCTTTCGTGGTCATCCTGTTGTCGACCATCCCGGAGAAGAAGCACGAAGAAAAAGCGGCTCAAGTCGACTCGAAATACGGTCCGCTTTCGTTCCGCCACTTCATCCTCGGCGCCGTGGCCATCTTCGTCTATGTAGGCGTGGAAGTGGGCGTCCCCAACGTATTGAACAAATGGTTGCAGAACCCCGACCTGAACCCGCTGAAGTTGGACGGTTCGGGCGCAGAAGCCATCGCCGCCTCGGTAGCCGCCACCTATTGGTTGCTCATGCTGGTTGGCCGTCTGGCCGGTGCAGTCCTGGGCAGCAAGGTTTCGGCCAAACTCATGCTCGGCACGGCGTCGGCCCTCGGCCTGTTGTTCGTCGGCATCGCCATGACGGCCAACACCGACTCGATGATCATGATGCCGGTGTTCAAGAACTCGCCTGAAGGCCTGTTCGGCATGGTCAACGTGCCCATCAACGCCATGTTCCTGGCCTTGATCGGCCTCTGCACATCGGTGATGTGGGGCGGCATCTTCAACCTGGCCGTCGAAGGTCTTGGCAAATACACCGAGAAGGCTTCGGGCATCTTCATGATGCTGGTTTGCGGTGGTGGCATTCTGCCGTTGCTCCAAAACGCCATCGTGGACAATACCCAGAACGGAACAGGCTACCTCACCAGTTACTGGGTCATCCTGGCCGGTCTGGCCTACCTGCTCTATTACGCCCTGATTGGCTGTAAGAACGTCAACAAGGACATTCCCGTAGAATAATTCATTTGTCGACATCCCCATACATGGCCCTCCGCCGGTATGGGGATGTCTGTTTTCTCACCTTATAAATTTGATACAAACATGATGGACATCGATTACGTAAGGAGCCGTTTCATCAAACACTTCGACGGCACCACAGGTACCTTATACACTTCGCCCGGACGCATCAACCTGATTGGCGAACATACCGACTACAACGGAGGCTTCGTTTTCCCCGGTGCAGTGGACAAAGGCATCATGGCCGAAATCAAGCCCAACGGAACCGACAAGGTCCGCGCCTACTCCATCGACTTGAAGGACTACGTGGAATTCGGACTGAACGAGGAGGATGCGCCCAAAGCCAGTTGGGCCCGCTATATCTTCGGCGTTTGCCGCGAAATGATCAAACGGGGCGTGGCCGTGAAGGGATTCAACACGGCTTTTGCAGGCGACGTGCCCCTCGGAGCCGGCATGTCGTCGTCGGCCGCGCTGGAAAGTACCTACGCCTTCGCCCTCAACGACCTGTTTGGCGAGAACCGCATCGACAAGTTCGAGTTGGCCAAGGTGGGCCAGGCTACCGAGCACAACTACTGCGGCGTGAACTGCGGCATCATGGACCAGTTCGCCTCCGTCTTCGGCAAGGCCGGCAGCCTGATGCGCCTCGACTGCCGTTCGCTGGAGTACCAATACTTCCCGTTCCACCCTGAAGGCTATCGGCTGGTGCTGGTGGACTCGGTGGTGAAACACGAACTGGCCTCGTCGGCCTACAACAAGCGCCGGCAGAGTTGCGAAGCCGCCGTGGCCGCCGTGCAGAAGAAGCATCCACATGTGCAATTCCTGCGCGACTGCACGATGGAGATGCTGCAGGAGGCCAAGGGAGACATCAACGACGAGGACTTCAAACGGGCAGAATACGTCATCGAAGAAATCCAGCGTGTGCTGGACGTGTGCGATGCACTGGAACTCGGCGACTATGAGACCGTGGGCCAAAAGATGTACGAGACGCATCAGGGCATGAGCCGCCTTTACGAGGTGAGTTGCGAAGAACTCGACTTCCTCAACGACCTGGCCTTCGACTGCGGCGTGACAGGTTCGCGCGTGATGGGCGGCGGATTCGGCGGCTGCACACTCAACCTGGTGAAGAACGAACTGTACGAGACCTTCGTCCGCACAGCCAAGGAACGTTTCCAGGCCCGTTTCGGCCGGAGTCCGAAAATCTACGACGTGGTCATCAGCGACGGTGCCCGACGCATCGAAGCCTAAGCATCGACAACCGGTACCTACGGAATCTTCCTACAGGAGGCTGTGTCAAAACTTCCAATTTTGGCACAGCCTCAAAGGTGCGTCAGAATGGTCGAGATGCAAGGCGCTGAGGCTGAGGTCGAAGGGAGTGTATTGGCGTACACGACCAAGACCGAATGCCGATAGCAACGCCGCAGATGGGCCATTATGACACACCGCCCTTTTTCGTTTGCGTCCGCACGTTTTCGTCGGAAAACTTTTAGGTTTATCTTTTGTGCTTCAAGCCACTTCCACTATCTTTGCAGCAAATTAAAAACCTACCTGCAATGAATGATAGCAAACTAATGAACCGCGCTGCCGACAACATCCGTATTTTGGCTGCATCGATGGTTGAAAAGGCCAAATCCGGCCATCCCGGCGGAGCCATGGGCGGTGCCGATTTCATCAACGTACTTTATTCTGAATTTCTGGAATACGACCCCAACGACCCCACGTGGTACGGACGCGACCGCTTCTTCCTCGACCCCGGCCACATGTCGCCCATGCTGTACGCCACGCTGACCCTGGCCGGGAAATACAGCCTCGACGACCTGAAGCAATTCCGCCAATGGGGAAGCCCCACGCCGGGACATCCGGAAGTGGACTTCAAGCGAGGCATCGAAAACACCTCCGGCCCGCTCGGACAGGGACATGCCTACGCCGTAGGTGCGGCCATTGCTGCCAAGTTCCTTCAGGCACGCTTCGGCGAGGTGATGGACCACACCATCTACGCCTTCATCTCCGACGGAGGCATCCAGGAAGAAATCTCGCAGGGAACGGGCCGTCTGGCCGGACACCTCGGACTGGACAACCTCATCATGTTCTACGACTCGAACGCCGTACAGTTGTCGACCGACACCGACGCGGTGACGAGCGAGGACGTGGCCAAGAAATACGAAGCCTGGGACTGGCACGTCATCAGCATCGATGGCAACAATCCCGACCAGATACGCCAAGCCTTGACCGAGGCCAAGGCTGAACACGAACGCCCCACCCTCATCATCGGACGCACCGTCATGGGCAAAGGCGTCGTTACGGCCGAGGGAGGCAATTTCGAAGGAAAATGCTCGACGCACGGCCAGCCGCTGAGTTCCAGCGGAGCCTCGTTCGAGGCCACCATACGCCACTTGGGCGGAAACCCCGAAGAACCGTTCTGCGTGTTCGACGACGTGAACCAACTCTACCGTTCGCGCGAGGCCGAACTTTGCCGCATCGCCGGCGAGAAGAAAGCCAAGGCCGCCGCATGGGCCGCCGCCAACCCCGAACTGGCCGCCAAACTGGAGCAGTACTTCAGCGGACGCGCACCGGAAATAGACTGGAGCGGCATCCAGCAGAAGCCCGACGCAGCCACCCGGGCCGCTTCGGCCATCGTGCTGGGCCTGCTGGCCGAGCAGGTAGGCAACATGGTGGTATCGTCGGCCGACCTTTCCAACTCTGACAAGACCGACGGCTTCCTCAAGAAGACCCACGCCTTCACCAAGGGCGACTTCAGCGGTGCCTTCCTGCAGGCAGGCGTGTCCGAACTGACCATGGCGTGTGTGTGCATCGGCATGTCGCTCCACGGCGGCGTCATCCCCGCCTGCGCCACCTTCTTCGTCTTCTCCGACTACATGAAGCCGGCCATCCGCATGGCGGCCTTGATGGAGCAACCGGTGAAGTTCATCTGGAGCCACGACGCCTTCCGCGTTGGCGAAGACGGACCTACCCACGAACCGGTGGAGCAGGAAGCCCAAATCCGACTGATGGAAAAACTCAAGAACCATAAGGGACAGAACTCGATGCTCGTGCTCCGTCCGGCCGACGTGAACGAAACCACCGAAGCCTGGAAGATGGCCATGGCCAACATGAGCACCCCGACGGGCCTCATCTTCTCGCGCCAGAACGTGAAGAACCTGCCCGAAGGAACCGACTACGCCGGCCTGCAACGCGGTGCATACATCGTGGCCGGTTCGGACGAGAACCCCGACGTCATCCTGGTGGCCTCCGGTTCGGAAGTGTCGACCCTCGTGGCCGGCAGCGAACTGCTCCGCAAAGACGGCATCCGGGTGCGCATCGTCTCCGTTCCCTCCGAAGGCCTCTTCCGCAACCAGCCGAAGGAATACCAAGAGAGCATCCTGCCGACCGGTGCCAAGATTTTCGGTCTGACAGCCGGTCTGCCCGTCAACCTCGAAGGCCTGGTGGGCTACAACGGCAAGGTGTACGGCCTGCCGTCGTTCGGCTACTCGGCCCCCTACAAGGTGCTGGATGAGAAACTGGGCTTCACCGCCGAAAACGTGTACAACCAGGTAAAGGAGATGTTGGCATGAGCAAACAGATTATCGGACTGGCCGCCGACCACGCCGGCTACGAACTGAAGGAATACGTCAAGACCTGGCTGGAAGCCAAAGGAATGGCATACAAGGATTTCGGCACGTATTCGGCCGAAAGTGTGGACTATCCGGACTTCGCCCACGCATTGGCCCGCGCCATCGAGGCCGGCGAATGCCATCCGGGCATCGCCATCTGCGGAAGCGGCGAAGGCATCAGCATGACGCTGAACAAGCACCAGGGCATCCGTGCCGCCCTTTGCTGGAAACCGGAAATCGCCAGCCTGTCGCGCCAGCACAACGACGCCAACGTGCTCGTCATGCCGGGACGCTTCATCAGCCACGACGAAGCCGCCGCCATCATGGAGGCGTTCTTCAGTGCCGACTTCGAAGGCGGACGCCACCAGCGCCGCATCGACAAGATTCCCGTCGCCTAAACTGTGTTGCAACGCCGTTGCAACGGCGTTGCAATGGCATTGCAACGCTGTTTAAATACCATTTAAATATCAGCGAATCCCGTTCGAGCCTGCTTCGGACGGGATTCGCTGGCTTTCGCCCCTCTACCTTCCGAACCGGAACACCCGGCCACCGATGCGGGCCACATACAACCCGTCCGGCAAGGTACCCACCTGGATGTGATGCTCGCCCGGCGTCAGCCGCACGGCTTGCAGCACCATTCCCTGCATATTGCACAGTTCCATCCGCACCTCCTGCCGCACCTGCACGTTCAGTTGATCATGCTCGAAGTCCACCGACACCGCCTCGTCGGCCACGGCCGGGTTCAGCGCATTGGAATAGCCGTCTGCCTGAACAAGGATGCGCGGCCGCTTGAGGAAATCGGGATGCTCTTTCGAGGCAAACTCCGTCGTGCCTTTTCCGTTCGTGGCCCGCTTGGTTTGGTCGATATAGAGCGACAGCGCACGCTGTCCTTCGCGATATTTCGTCAACGCATAGTTCGTCAGGTTCAGTTCCACGAAGGCATACTCGTTGTAGTACGCAAGCGGAGTCCGGCACGGCAGCCGGCCCAAGATGGAGGTTCCGGCCGTGGGCCGCTTGTTCCAGGTGAGCACGGATTCCTCCCACTGCACGTCGTCGACCGGATAGAAGCGCCAGTACACCTCGGTGGCATTCTCGGCCCCATAGGTCGTATACAACGCCACCTTCACCTTCACATTGTCCTTGTCCGGATCCACCCCTTCCAACCCGTCGAGCGGGAAAAGGAAGTAGGCGGCGCGGTTGTATCCGCTACCGTCGGTCCGAACGACCACCTTCTCCGCCGTCCCATAGTTGGTGCCGGGGGCACCATCGTAGACATAGGTGTCGGCCAGGGGCAGCGAAGTGCGGAGACCGGCAGCCACCGTCACCCGGCAGGAGGCTTCGACGCCATCGACCGAGGAGACCGTCACCACTGCCTCGCCCGAGCCCATCGCATACAGATGGCCTTCCGCGTCGACCGCCACCACCCGGTCGTCGCTACTGTGCCATGCGAAGGGCTGCACTGAAGCATTCTCCGGCAGGAAACGGGCCGTCAGCGTGGCACGCGGTGTGCGATAGTCCAACAGAACCTCCTCGGTGTCGAGCGTCAGTTGCCGAACCGGGATATAGACGGAGTCGGCCGACTGGGCGTTGATTTCATACGTATGCGTCGATCCGGCGTAGTGCGTCGTGCGGTCGAACCGGCATCCCATGGTCTTATAGGTCAGCATCGGGAATTTCGCATACAGGGTCAGCGTATCCAGTTGGAACGAAGGATCGGCCACATACGTGCCGACGTGTTCGGTGTCCACGTCGCTGAACATCACAGCACAGGGTGCGGTTGCGCTGACCTCCACATCGCCTATCTTCAACGTGCCTTTCCGATAGAATACGGCCCCCACCCGATGCAGCGACCGGTTGTAGACAGCCTGCAGGGTGTCGGTGTTCACCGTCAGGAGGTCGTCCAATGCCGCCCGTCCGTCGGCAATGGTCGGGGTGTTGGGCACAATATAATAGGTATAGCATCCCTTCGTCGGCTGCACGCCATGGTCCAGCCATGCCTTAAACACATCCTTGGTCTGCAAGGCATCGTCCTGATTGGTGGTGGCGACGCTGTTCCACGTCCCCGACTGGGCATCGTTGCGGATGCCAATCTTTCCCCCGTCCGGGAAGTAATAACTGATGCTGTCCTGGTTCAGCCAAGCGATGCGGTCGTAGCCGTGCGTCCCCTTTTCGAGGGTCACCGGTGCCGACTCGTCGCTCACGGCCACCGTCACGTCGCCTTTCAGCAGGCTTTGGTTGACCGTCGTGTGAATGACGTTCGACGCATTGGTCGAGCGGATGTCGCTGCCGAGGCACACCACCTCACGGTCGAAGAAGAACCACGACTTGTTGCCGGAGATATGGATGTCGTAATCATTATTGACCATCCGGTAGGCAGTCAGGCCGTAAGTGCCGTCCGACACGCCTCCGGCAAAGGTGCTCTGCCCGTACTGTCCCCACTGTTTCGGCTGGGGCACGGAGGAGAGGACCGGTGTCGTGGTGCCCGGGATGTGGCTCCAGTCCCATACGGGGAAGATGTCGAGGTATTCGTCGCCCCGCTGCACAATCTCGGTACCTCCTTCGGTGAGGAAATAGCCTTTGAGGTTCTCGCCGTTTCCGTTCTCGCAGCGATAGGTCCGCGTCGAGGCCAACCGCACGTCCATGGTGTAGCCCGGCCGCTGATGCAGGGTGTAGTCGCCCCGCCAATAGTGCCGATGGTAGGGTTCCAGGCCGTAGTCGGCATCCTCGGTGGCGTTCAGGCGAAGGATGCCTTTCTCGTATTCCGCCGAATGCTCGGGATCGAGTTGAATCATCTTTTGCAGACTGGAGGCGAAACTGGCTCGCGCGATGCCTCCCTTCCGGACCATGCCGCGTCCCACCGCCCCGTAGAGGATGTACTGTCCGCGAATGACCGGCATATAGGTCTGGAGCAGGAAGTTGTTGACGTACGCCTGCCACTCGCCTCCGGCATATTCCGTGTCAAGCAGGTAGAACACCACCTTGAAGAAAGCCGTCAGCGCCGACTGGCCGTAACCGCCGATGTAGAGTTGCGGCCCGTGCTGCAGGTAGGAGTAATCGCTCTGCAGGCCCTCGCCCGTATTGAACGTCAGCGGCTGATAGAACTGGCTGACGGCAAAGTCAAGATTCGCCTTGTCGCCTTGCAGCGTGGTGCGGTAAATCCACTGCAGGGCGACATCCATCTGGTTCGCGCCGGTATAGCGGTTGGGGCCCTTGCTCAACGATTGTATCCGTTCGAGTATCTTGGCCTCCAGTTCGGCAGGCACTTTTTCCTTTCCGGCTCGCATGAGCGAAAGGTTCAGCCCCATGCGCTGCGGCCAGCCTATCTCCCAATTATACCAGTTGGTGCTGCTGGGGTTGGCCGTGTGCCAGTAGTTCAGCATATTCACGATGGCGGTATGCAGTGCTTCGCTGGCGTAATAGGTGCTCCGCGTGTCGACGTAGGAAAGAATCATGTACCTCATGCGGTTCAAGTGCACCGGCGGTTCCCAGTTGGTCAGGCTCGTACTGGTGTAGGCGATGTCGGGGAAGGATCCGTCGTCGCGGAGGGTGCTCAGGTAGTTGCGGGTATTGGCGTCGACCGAGGTAACGTTCACCGCAGCCAGTTCCTGCTGAAGGATGTTTTGAAGAATCTGCCCGAACACCGGGAGTTCCTCGGCACATACGGAAAAGACGGACAGCCACACGGCTGCCACCCAGGCGCAAAGGCTGCGCCGACTCGCCAGGCCAAAATGCCAAGGCATGCAAACAGCGAAGTTTTTCATCGTATCATCAGGTTTTCATGGTTTGAGTGCTACAAATGTAGGAGAAAATCCGCGTATGTGCTCACAATCCACCACAGAAGGGGCAAAAAAGTGCTACGCGAGTACGCGCATTCTATGTTTCAAAGTTTGAAACGTACGTTTCATTATTTGAAATATACGTTTCAAAGTTTGGAATGTACGTTTCAAAGTTTGAAACATAGATTTCTTGCAAACACGGAGGGCATCGCGAGCCTATACAGACCCAAAAGCGAGAGGCTGCGCCGCCACGCCGGAACGTGTGCGACACAGCCTCTCGCTTTTCTTTTGGGATGCCGATCCTTTGGTCAGTCGACCCACACCTTGTAGGACGCGGCATGACCGTCGGCTACCACGCGGGCCACGTACGAGCCTGCCGGCAGACGAAAGGAGGCCTCTCCGGCGTTGGTATGGTCCGTTACGGCCCGTGTGCCGGCCAGGGTATAGACTTCCACCCGGGCGTTGCGGGGCAGGCCGGTGGCATGGAGCATGCCGTCGGAGGCATAGACCACCGGGGCAAAGCCGTCGGTCGGCACGTCGGCACGGATGCTGTTGGTGCCACCTTCGGTCTGGGCTGCCACGATGTCTTCCACCAGGCTGTTGAGGTAGACCTCCAGGTTGGTATAGCCCTCGGCACTCAAGGTCACGGCCTTGCCGTCGAGGATGTTGTCCCAATCGAGGCCGTGGGCTATCTCCCACATATCGGGGATGCCGTCGCCGTCGGTATCCTCCACGTCGCGGGTGGCATCGGTGGGGAGGGCGGGCCAGGCCGACCAGTCGGCAGCCGCGCCGGCGGGCTTCAGGTCGGTGGGCGAGTTGATGTAGCCGGGCTTGTTGCCGCTGGCCGTGAAGGAAGCCTTGCGGTCGCGCGTGTCGGCCACGATGCGGTTGTCCACCTCGTCGCGATAGAGGCAGCAGCCGGCATAGGCCAGCACCTTTTCGTAGGCCTGCTGGGCGGTATGCGTGGTGATGAACCCGATTTCCAGCGGCTCTGCCAGGCGGATGGTATCCTTGGTCTTGGCCGTGTAGAGGCCGTCGCACGTGCTGTTGTCAATCTGCTCGTAGATGCCCTTCGTCCAGTTGTCGGCCGTGACGTCAGCATGGCCTTCCACCACGTTTCCGTTCACATAGTACTTGCCCCACACGTGCTCCATCGGGGCAAACGAGGGATTGTTGGTCACGTACTCGGTGGTGCGGATGCCGATGCCGGCAATGCGGTACTTCACCTTCGACGGAGCCTTGTCGGTGGCCGGTCCGGGCTTGTAGTAGTTGTTGACAATGTTCACTTGCATGCCCTCGCCGCCGTAGCAGCCATTGCCGGCCCAGTTGTAGAACACGTTGTTGCGCAGGTCCATGTACTCGCGCGTCTGCGTGGCCGGCTTCGGGCCGAGGCGCGGCGTGCGGCTCTCGCAATGGGCGATGAGGTTGTGATGGTAAGAGGCGTGTGCGCCGCCCCAGTTGCCGCCATAGCAGTGGACGTTCTTGGAGTGGGTGGAAACGCGCAGGGCTTCGGAAGCGATGCACCACTGCACGGTGGAGTTCTCCATGCCGTAGACGGAGAGGCACTCGTCGACGCTCCAGCTGACGGAGCAGTGGTCGACGATGATGTTCTTCTTGCTGTCGCCGCCCAGTCCGTCGGGTTCGCCGCCGCTGACATCGCCCGGACGGAAGCGGAGGAACCGGATGATGACGTTGTTGGAGTTGATGACGAACGGATAGTCGGCAATGCAGATGCCGCCGGGTGAGGTCTGTCCGGCGATGGTGAGGTTGTCCTTCGCCGTCTTCAGTTCAGACTTCAGGTGGATGGTGCCGGACACTTCGAAGACGATGGTCTTCGGGCCGGACTGCGACAAGGCCCAGCGCAGCGAACCGGTGCCGCTGTCGTCGAGGTTGGTGACGACCACCACCTTGCCGCCCCGGCCGCCCGTGGTGTAGCGTCCGTGGCCCTCGGCACCGGGAAAAGCCGGTGTCTGTGCGTCGGCCGTCGTCCCGCCCGCGAGGGCGAGGAAGCCGCAGGCGATGAATGCAATACTTGTTTTCTTCATTTTTTGGGATTTATTGAGTTAACGGATAATCTGAATTTTCTGTCCGCGGGTAGCGCCATCGGTTGTCTGCCACGTCAGCAGGTAGGTGCCGGCAGGCAGCACGGGCAGGCTGATGCGTCCCTGGGCCGTTTGCGGGCAGGCCTGCATCCGCACGGCTCCGCTCATGTCCACCACCTGCACCGAAGCCACCGGAGCGTCGGCGGCAAAGGTCAGCGTATGTGTGCCGGCCTCGTAGGCAAAGGCAGCAGACGACCGCACCGGGGAGGCAGCAATGGAGGCGGCCTGACTGACGATGTCGTTCAGGTAGTTCTCCAGGTTGGAGTAGCCATTGGCGGCCAGGGCCATGCCGTCGGAAGCATCGGCCTTGTCGAACCCGTTGGCCTCTTCCCACGCATCGGGCATACCGTCGCCGTCGGTATCGGTCACCGGCTCCGCCCCCACGCTGAGGTCGGGCCAGGCCGTCCAGTCGGCCGGTGCGTCGGCCGGACGCAGGTCGTTTTGCGAGTCGATGATGCCGAGGTAGGTGGTCTTGTAGGTGCCGTGGAAACAGGGAGCCTGCCGTCCGCCCGCTTCGGCCAGGATGCGTGCGTCCACCTCGTCGAGGCGGGGCAGGCGCGCACCGGCACCGGCCACCACGTCAGCATACGCCTGTTCGGCCGTGGTCAGGGTCAGTCCGCTCGAGGCCGAGGGGGCATAGAGGCGCACCGAGTCCATCATCTGCTGCGTGTTGCCCAGGCGGATGTTGACGGCCCTCTTGCTGCTGCTGAGCACCTCGGCCCAGTTGTCGGCATTGACGGCCGAATGGTCGCCCGCGTTCTTGTCGTTCTTGTACTCGTTGATTTCAAACACATTGCCGTCGATGTACCATTGCCCCGCACCAGTAGCTTTGCTTCCCGTATGCGAGAGGTCGGCAAACCAGCGGTCCTGCGTCAGGTTGGTGGCGGGGCCGGGCTTGTAGTAGTTGTTCATCAGGTTGGTGCGGCTGTATGCGCCCTCGATGACCGACTCCAGTTCGCCGCCGTAGACAGCGCCCTTGTTGGCCCAGTTGTAGATGACGTTGTTGGCAATCTCGGTATCAACAAACTGGTCGTGTGCGCCGAGGGTCGTGCTCTTGTCGCGTGCGCCGTTGACGCGCGGCGAACGGCTGACGCAATGGGCCAGCAGATTGTGGTGGTAGGACGAGAACTCGCCGCCCCACTGCGAGCCATAGCCGCGTTCACCCTTCTTGTGGCGCGACATATAGAGCGGTTCGCTGAGGATGCACCACTGCATGGTGGTGTGGTCGTTGTCGTACATCGTCACGTTCTCCTCCATCGACCAGCTGAACGAGCAATGGTCGATGATGACGTTGCTGACGTTCTCCACATCGAGGGCGGAATAGTTGGAGTCGGCCTCGTCGCCGGCCCGGAAGCGGACGTAGCGGATGACGACGTTGCTCTTGCACACATAAATGTTGGCACCGGCGATGCAGATGCCGCCGCCCGGTGCCGACTGTCCGGCGATGGTCACGTTGGGATGGTCGAACTTGAGTTTCGATTGCAGGCGGATGGTGCCCGCCACCTTGAACAGCACCGTGCGCGGCGTGTCGTCGCCCGCCCGCAAGGCCCAGCGCAACGTGCCCTCCACCAGGTCGGCGTCGGTACAGTCGTCCAGGCGGGTGACGTAATAGACCTTGCTCCCCACCGTCGGGTCGGTCATGCGTCCGCCCGTGGCGAAACGCCCCCATCCTTCCGCGCCGGGGAAGGCAATCTGCTGTGCATTCACGCTGCCGGCCCCCAAGGCACAGGCAAGCATTCCAAGTAATAAATTCGTTTTCATATCGATGTGTTTTTCATTTTGAATGCAATATTACGCCTTTTCGAACAAGCGCGTGTTCAATTATTGACGAAAGGTTTTTAGACAATTATTGCACCCGTTTAACCAATTTATGCACATCCGAAGGTCTTCCAGCCGCATTCCACGCCGCAAAAGCACCCGGACAAACGTCCGTGCGGCCCGACGCATCCGGCCGGGCGGATGGTGGACGGCACAAGCATCCGGGTGGAAAAACGGCTCATTTACGCATCTATGCGTATGTATGAACAATAATTGCACACGCCGCAACGTCAGACCGACTATCTTTGTAGACTGAAAGACTATGAAAACATCATTAACAATTTACTAATCATTAATATTCAAAGAATGTCTAACAAAGTGAAAAACATGCGCTCTTTGCTGTTCCTGCTCGTGGCGGCAATATCGCTCAGCGTATCGGCGCAGACAGTCAACCTCACAGGTAATGTGAAAGACAAGAGCGGAGAGCCCGTCATCGGTGCCTCCGTGCTGGAGAAAGGTACCACCAACGGAACCATCACGGATTTCGACGGAAACTTCTCCCTGAAAGTCTCGGGCAAACATGCCCTGGTCATCTCCTACATCGGTATGAAGACCCAAGAAATCAGTGTGAAAGGAAAAACGAAAATCAACGTCACCCTCGAAGACGATGCCCAGGCACTGGAAGAGGTGGTGGTCATTGGTTACGGCACGGTGTCGAAGAAGGACCTGACCGGTTCGGTTTCTTCGGTCAGCGCCAAGCAACTGGAGTCCATCCCTGTGTCGAGCGCATCGGAGGCCCTGCAAGGCAAGATGGCCGGTGTGCAAATCACCACGACGGAAGGTTCGCCCGACGCTGACGTGAAAATCCGCGTGCGTGGTGGCGGTTCGCTCTCGCAAGACAACTCGCCGCTCTACATCGTCGACGGATTCCCGGTAAGCAGCATCTCCGACATCGCCCCGACCGACATCCAGACCGTCGACGTGCTGAAGGATGCCTCCTCGACCGCCATCTACGGTGCCCGCGGTGCCAACGGTGTCATCATCATCACCACCAAGAGTGGTAAGGAAGGAAAAACGGAAGTGAACTTCGGCGCCTCGTGGGGTGCCCGTAAGGCCGTGGGACAAGTAGATGTGCTCAGCCCGTACGAATACGCCCTGTGGCAGTACGAACTGGACCAGAGCGGCAACTACTACGGCGTGTACGAAGACCTCGACATCTGGAAATCGGTGGCCGGAAGCAACCACCAGGAAGACGTGTTCGGACGTACCGGAAGCCAGCAGCAGTACAACGTCAGCATCAGCGGCGGCACGAAGGAAATCAAGTACAACATCAGCTACGCCCACAACCAGGAGACCAGCATCATGCGCGGTTCGGGCTTCCAGAAGAACAACATCAACGCCAAAATCAGCGGCGACATCAACAAGTGGCTGAGCGTCGACTTCAACGCACGCCTCATCCAGCAGACCATCGACGGTCTGAGCGGCGGTGCCGACAACGAAAACTCGAAGTCGTACTCGCTCGTGGCACGCAGCGTCATCCACGCCCCGATTGAAAGTTTCGGTGCAGGCGACGACGACGACGAAAACACCTCGAACGTGCGCTACACACCGTCCGAACGCCTCGACGCCACCTACAAGACCCAAAACAAGTTCCAGCAGAACTACAACATCGGCATCAACTGGAAGCCCTTCAAGGGATGGAAATTCCGCAGCGAGTTCGGCTACCGCTGGAACAACAAGGACGTAGACCAAGTGTGGGGCTACAAGGCCACGCAGAACTCCAAGTTCGGCCACGCCGGTCTGCCGCAGGCCTACCTGACCAGCACCAAGAACACCGAATGGCGCAACGCCAACACCATCACCTACGACGTGAAGAAACTCTTCGGCAAAGACCGCCTGAACGTCATGATCGGTCAGGAATGGTCGAGCAGCCAGGACAAGAGCCGCTACATGACCAGCGTGGACTTCGACAAAGACGCCACCAGCGATGAAATCCTGGCCGCACTCGGCAAGGGAACGGCCCTGCCCACCAGCAGCTACATCGGCATCAAAGACAACCTGCTCTCGTTCTTCGGACGTATCAACTACACCCTCATGGACCGCTACTTGCTGACCGTGACGATGCGTGCCGACGGTTCGTCGAAATTCGCCGACGGCAACCGCTGGGGCTACTTCCCCTCCGCCGCCCTCGCATGGCGCATCATGGACGAAGACTTCATGAGCAACACCAAGGACTGGCTCTCGAACCTGAAACTGCGTCTGAGCTATGGTACCTCGGGTAACAACCGCATTCCCAGCGGATCGATGTACACCACCTACGCCCTGGGCGAAACCTCCGACAAGAGCATCTATTGGAACGAATCGCCAGCCGTCATCCTGCAACGCTCCAGCGTGCTGTCCAACCCCGACCTGAAATGGGAAACCACCATCTCACGCAACATCGGTATCGACTGGGGATTCTGGAACAACCGTCTGTCCGGATCGTTGGACTTCTATTGGAACACCACGAAGGACCTCTTGATGAAGTCGACCGTCAACCCGGCCTCCGGCTACAGCTATCAGTACCAGAACAGCGGACAGACCTCGAACAAGGGTGTAGAATTCCAGATGGACGCCGTCCTGGTGGACAAGAAGGACTTCAACCTGAACTTCAACTTCAACATTTCCTATAATAAAGGTAAGATTGACAAACTGAACGGATCGAAATACTGGCAGAGCAGCAAGTGGGACGGAACGGCCGTGGCCGGTGTCGAAGACTTCCTGCTCGAAGAAGGCGGACGCCTTGGCGAAGTGTACGGCTATGAGACCGCCGGCTTCTATACCGCCGATGACTTCACCTTCGATGCTGAGAAAGGTACCTACACGTTGAAGGACAACGTACCCAACAACTCGGCCCTCATCGGCGGCAAGGTATACCCCGGCTCCATCAAACTGAAACCGACCTCGGTCGAAACCGACGACAACGGCAAGGTCATCAGTGCTACCTACGAAAAGAAACGCCTGGGCAACACCGTACCGAAAATCTCGGGCGGCTTCGGCCTCAACGGCAACTGGAAGGGACTGGACTTCACCGTGTTCTTCAACTACTCGTTGGGCAACAAGATTGTGAACGCCACCAAACTGCGCTCCAGCTTCTATAGCGGCTCGTCCAAGCAGTGGAACGTCAACAGCGAGTTCGCCCTGGGCAGCCGCTACACGTGGATTGACCCGGCCAACGGCACCAGCCTGCTGAGCAGTGCCTCCATCAAGGAACTGGGTGCCGACGCCACCATCGCCCGCCTGAACGAGCTGAACGGCAGCGCAGCCATGTGGAATCCGGCCGGTGCCACCACCATGCCCCTCGTGGACTGGGCCTTGGAAGACGGTTCGTTCCTGCGTCTGAACAACGTCACCATCGGCTACACGCTTCCGAAGAAGTGGGTCAACAAGATATTCCTGAAGAACGTTCGCCTCTACTTCACCGGCTACAACCTGTGCTGCATCACGAAGTACTCGGGCGTAGACCCCGAAGTGGACTGCTGTACGACCACCCCGATGACTCCGGGCATCGACTATGCAGCCTATCCGAAGAGCCGCTCCTACGTAGGAGGCATCAATGTGACATTCTAAACCTACCATCTATTTAAGGAAAAACAGATATGATGAAAAAAATAGCAACATACGTTTTAGGAATCGGCCTGATGAGCATGGCCGCCTCCTGCTCCGACTTCCTGGACCAAAGTTCCCCGTCGGAAATGACCGACCCGTTCCAGAAAGAAAGCGACGCACAAAAGGTGCTGAACAAAGTATACGCCGGACTGACCGTAGACAACACCTACGGCTGCCGCCTCCCCTTGAACTTCTGCACCAACTCGGACATCGAACTGGTGGACGCCTACAAGACCACCGAGGAAACCCACTCGAACAACGAACGCGGCGCCTGCAACTACAACGCCACGCCCGCTTGGGACAAGTTGGACAAGAACTGGTCCGCCATGTACGAAATCGCTGAAAACGCCACCACCGTCATCAAGGGCGTGGAAAACAGCCAGGTGCTCGAGTCCGGCAGTTCGACCGAAATCGCCAAGATGAGACGGTATAAGGCCGAAGCCATCACTCTCCGCGCCATGATCTACTACGACCTCATCAAGAACTACGGCGACATCCCCGTGAAGTGGGAAACCACGCAGCCCGACGGTTCGAACATGTACGTAGGCAAGACCGACCGCGACGAAATCATGGAACGTTTGCTCAAGGAACTGAAGGAAGAAGCCATCCCCTTCCTGCCCTGGATTGGCGAAGAAGGCTACACGGCCGAACACGTGACCAAAGGCTTTGCCCATGGCCTGGCCGCCCGCATCGCCCTGGCCTATGCCGGCTACTCCATCCGCGAAAGCGCCAAGGAAGGCTATGAGACCCTGGCCGAGCACAGCGACCCCACCTACCCGACCCAGCGTCCGGGTGCCGAGAAACGCGCTGAACTCTATCAGACGGCCCTCGACCACACCGCCGCCATCATCAGCAACGGCACGCACCAGCTGAACCCCTCGTTCGACGACCTCTGGACCAACAGCAACATGATGAAGGCCGAACCCTCCAACGAGAACCTCTTCGAGGTGGCCCACGGACTGAACTACTCGGGCGAAATGGGCTACACCGCCGGTGTGCGCATCAACGGATCGAGCAACCGCTTCGGCGTGAAGGGCAACTCGTCCGGTAAGGTGAAACTGACCGGTATGCACCTCATGTCGTACCATCGCAACGACCTGCGCCGCGACGTGACCTTCGCCCCGTTCGAAATCAAGGCAAGCACCACCCTGGCCGGCAAGACCGAAGAAACCATGCAGGCCAACGCGCCCTTCGGCATCTACGTAGGCAAATGGGACGTGCGCAAGATGGAGAAGAACTCCGCCTGGCTGAACGTCGTACAGGCCTCGACCGACAAGGTGGGCTATGGCGTCAACTGGATTGTGATGCGCTACGCCGACGTGCTGCTGATGTACGCCGAAGCCCTGTATGAACTCAAGCAAGACGCCACCGTGGCCGGCCCCGCCAAGAACCTGAGTGCGACCGATGCCCTGAAACTGGTTCACGAACGTGCTTTTGCCGACAAGACACTGGCCGACAGCGAGGTGGACAAGTACATCGCCAAAGTGGGCTTCTTCGAAACACTGGTGCAGGAACGTGCCTGGGAGTTGGCCGGCGAAGGCATCCGCAAATACGACCTCGTACGCTGGGGCTTGCTCTACGACCGTTGCATCACCCAGATGGCCAAGGACTACGCCAGCATGAATGCAGGCTCGAAGAACCGATTCAGCGGCGAACGTGCCCCCGAAGTGCTCTACTACAAACTGACCACCGACGAGAACGGCAACAGCATCATCGACATGAGCAGCGTATGCTGGTATGGTGCACCGGCCGACGAGACGGGCTACGAGAAGGTCGACTGGTTCCAGAAAGACGACAAGGGAAAGAACGCCGGCTACCTCGTGTTCATCAGTGCCGGACTGACCGGTGAAGAAAGCGGCGTCGTAGGCCGTCACCTGCTCCCGCTCGGCAACACGTCAATCAGCGACTCGAAAAACGCCATCCAGAACTCCTACGGTTACTAATCGAATCAAACAAAAGCATTTATGAAACTGAATCAATTCAAATACATGATGCTGGCCGGAGCTGCCCTGCTCCTGGCCGGCACAGGCATCACCTCCTGCGACGATGCCAACGACTGGGAAGTGGACGAAAGCCACGACCGCCTGTTCCGCACCAACAGCCTGGCTGTGGAGGCCGACCTCTACGAAGCCAAGGTTACCTTCAAACGCACCACGCAGACAGACTACTACGTCATCGAGGTCAGCACCGACACGCTGTATGACGAAGTGCCCATGCACGGCGACAACGCCCTGGTGTATGGCGAAGACAAAAGCATCAAGACGACGCCCTGCACCATTAGCGGCCTGCAGAAGGACACGAAGTACTACATCCGTATGAAGTCGAAGGACCTGAACGGAAAGGAATCGAAGTGGGCCTACACCGAGAAACGCTACTTCAAGACGAAGAAGGAGCAAATCGTGACCGACTACGTGAAGACCGAAAACTCCATGACCTTCACGTGGAGCAACGGCTATACGCTGACGCACGTCCAAGTCATCCCGCACGATGCAGAAGGAAACATGCTGACCGACCAGGCCCGCGAAGTAAGCCTGACCGACGAGGACAAGACCAACTGCTCGATCACCATCACCGGCCTGACCCCGCTGACGCGCTACACGGTATACCTGATGAACAACGACGACATCAAGGGATACGTGGAATTCCAGACCAACGCCGGCATCCCCGAATCGAACGCCACCATCGCCATCACGGCTGAGAACCCGCTCACGCAGTACCTCATCGACCAATACGTGGCTGAAAACGCCGTCTCGGCCGAGAACACCCAGACCATCACGCTCACATTCCCGGCAGGTGCCTTCTGGTACGTGCACAAGGTGAACAAGACCATCGACGAGGCTACGAACGAGGTGCTCTCCGTCGAGGTACTTGACGAAGCAGCCGGCTCGCTGCAAATCCCGAGCGGTCTGTCCGTCAACTTCTACGGTATGGGCGGCGGCGATCGTCCGACACTCTACCTCGGCGGCATGGGCGAAAGCGGCATCGGCACCACCGGCCTGAAAGTGCCGGGCAAGCACGAAGCCATCACGTTCTACAACCTCGTCATCGACGGTTCCATCGTCGGGACGGAGAACGTCTTGTCCATCCTCGACTCCGGCAGCGGCGAATCGTTCAACATCGGACACTTCTCGTTCGACGACTGCGAACTGCGCAACTACCAGCGTTGCCTCGTCCGTCTGCAGAGCAAGAACTGCCTCATCAACACCGTGAAGGTGAACAACTGCTTGATTCACGACTTCGGAGGCAACAACTACAGTTTCATGCAGGCCAAGGCCGGCGAAGGCTCCATCGACAAGATTGAGTTCACGAACTCCACCCTCTACAACTTCCTCAGCCCGATGAAGAGCTTCATGCAGTTCGAGAACAGTACGACAATCGGTACGCAAGGCATCGACATCAACCAGTGTACGTTCTACGGCATCGTAGGCGAAGGCCAGTACTTCATCGACTTCAAGGATACGGGCGGCGCCGTGGTGACCATCGCCAACACCATCGTCAGCAAGACCCTGGCGGCTGCCAAGGGCGGACGCAACAAGGCCAACGGCGGTTCGTTCAACATCCAGGATTCGTACAAGACCACCGACTGGGATCAGACGAAGGGCAACGCCATCGAAGGCTTCAACGACTACGAAGGCTCGGCCAAGGCCTTGTTCCAGGATGCCGCCAACGGCAACTTCGGCATCAAGGACGTCCTCTTCCAGGGATACAACAAGGCCGGCGACCCGCGCTGGTTCACGGCTGAATAAGACAGGTCTTCCGCCTGCCAAGGATATGTGTAAAGAAGCCCTCCCCTGCCGGGAGGGCTTCTTTTTGCTGCATTGCTGTCCGGCAAGCAACCTCCTAAAAAGCAGAAGTGGGCTAATCTGTTGCAACGCCATTGATGAACCCCTCATTCCGATGCGTGCGCTCGTGAAGGCCGATGCGTGCGCACCGTTTGATACATTTGCCTCCGTGTAACCGTTCTGTCACACGTGTGACATACGCACGAAACATCCAATGCGTTTCTTTGTCCCGTCAACAAACAATGCATTATGGAGTTATTCTATTTACTGATTGTCATCTTCCTGTTCTGTCTGGCCACATTCGACCTCATGGTCGGAGTGAGCAACGACGCCGTCAACTTCCTCAACTCCGCCATCGGAGCCAAAGCCGCTTCGTTCCGAACCATTCTCATCATCGCCTCCGTGGGCGTACTGCTCGGTGCGGCGCTGTCGAACGGCATGATGGACATCGCCCGCCACGGCATCTACCAACCCCAGTATTTCTACTTCTCCGAAATCATGTGCATTCTGCTGGCCGTGATGCTGACGGACGTGGTCTTGCTGGACGTATTCAACTCGATGGGCATGCCCACTTCCACCACCGTGTCGATGGTGTTCGAGTTGCTGGGCGGCTCGTTCGCGCTGGCCTTGGTCAAGAGCCGGACCGAGGGAGGCCTCGCCCTGGGCGACTACCTCAACACCGACAAGGCCCTCTCCGTCATCATGGCCATCTTCGTGTCCGTAGCCATCGCCTTCTTCTTCGGGTTGCTGGTGCAGTGGCTGGCACGACTTGTCTTCACCTTCAACTACAAAAAACACCTGCGGTGGAGCATCGGCCTGTTCGGCGGCCTGGCCACCACCTCCATCCTCTATTTCATGCTCATCAAAGGACTGAAGAGCAGCGCCTTCATGACCCCCGAAGCCAAGGACTGGATAGCCGGCCACACCCCGATGCTCATCGGATGCTGCTTCGTGGTCTTCACGCTGCTGATGCAGCTGCTCCACCTGCTGCGTGTCAATGTCTTCAAGGTCGTCGTCCTGTTCGGCACGTTCGCCTTGGCCCTGGCCTTCGCCGGCAACGACCTGGTCAACTTCATCGGTGTCCCCTTGGCCGGGTTCGCCTCCTACCAGGACCTCGTCAGCAGCCAGGCCGACCCCGACTCGCTGCTGATGACTTCGCTGCAGGGTTCGGCCCGCACGCCGTGGTATTTCCTGCTGATAGCCGGCATCATCATGGTTTTCGCGCTGACCACCTCGAAGAAGGCCCAGGCCGTGGTCAAAACGTCCGTCGATCTGTCGCGCCAGGACGAAGGCACCGAGGTGTTCGGCAGCACGCCGGCCGCCCGTACGCTGGTTCGCCTCAGCATGAGCCTGGCCAACGGGGTGCTCCGTCTGATTCCCGCCCCGGCCAAGCAGTGGGTCAATACCCGCTTCCGGGCCGATGAGGCCATTCTGGCAGGCGGAGCCGCCTTCGACCTTGTCCGCGCCTCCGTCAACCTGGTGCTGGCCGGCCTGCTCATCGCCTTGGGCACGTCGCTCAAATTGCCGCTTTCCACCACCTACGTCACCTTCATGGTGGCCATGGGCACGTCGCTGGCCGACCGGGCCTGGGGACGCGATTCCGCCGTCTACCGCATCACAGGCGTGCTGAGCGTCATCGGCGGATGGTTTCTCACCGCAGGAGCCGCCTTCACCATCTGCTTCTTCGTCTGCCTGTTCATCCACTACGTCGGCACGGTGGCCATCCTCGTCCTCATCGGGCTGAGCGTATTCCTGCTGGTGCGCAGCCAGTTGGTGTACAAACGGAAAAACAAGCAGGCGCAGGACGAGACCACCGCACGACGCCTGTTGCAGGCCTCCGGTTCGGACGAAGCCCTCAGCCTGCTCCGCCACCATACCCGCGAGGAGTTGGGCCGCGTCCTGGCCTTCGTCGAAGAGAACTTCGGACGCGCCGTCGGTTCGTTCATGAACGAAAACCTGCGCGGATTGCGCAAGGCCATGGGGGCCACCAAATTCGAGAAACAGGAGGTGAAACAGATGAAGCGCATCGGCACGCTGGCCATGAGCCGGCTGCAGCACGACATGGTTTTGGAAAAGGGATTGTACTATTATCAGGGTAACGACTTCGCCAGCGAACTGGTCTACAGCATCGGGCGGCTGATAGAGCCTTGCCTCGAGCACATCGACAACAACTTCAAGCCTTTGGACAACGTGCAGAAAGCCGAGTTCTCGCTCGTCGCGGAAGAGATTACGACCTTCCTGCACGACGCACGCACCCTGCTCGCCCAAGGCGACTACGGCACCACGTCCGAAATCCTCGTCCGGGCCGGGCGCATCCACAACGAGTTGGCGCACCTGAGGCGTGAGGAGTTGAAGCGCATCCAGAGCCAAAGCGGAAGCATCAAGGTCAGCCTCGTCTACCTGAGCCTGATTCAAGAGGCGCAGAACGTCACGACCTACACGGCCAACCTGCTGAAGGTGAGCCGCAAGTTCCAGCAGGCGTAAAGGAGAGAACAACCGGGCCGCACATTGGCCGTCATGAAACGTCGTTTCGCGTCAGCAGGACAAAATCGTACGGCAGCGCATGTTTCTCGTCGGGCTCGTGGTGTTCCCGTTCCACCTCTTTCCATTGGCCGTCGGTCCAGTCGGGGAAGAAGGCGTCGGCCTGCGCCGGCACGTCGTCCACCCAGGTCAGGTAGATTTTCGAGGCGTGCGGCCATGCCAGGCGGTAGATGCTGGCCCCTCCGATGACGAACACCTCTTCGTCGGGTCGGCAGGTCTGCAAGGCCTCGTCCAGCGAAGCGAACACTTCGGCCCCGGGAGCCTCGAAGCCACGGCGCGAAAGCACCACGTTGCGTCGGTTTGGGAGGGCTCCCTTGGGGAGCGATTCGAACGTGCGGCGTCCCATGACGATGGTGTGTCCGGTGGTCAAGGCCTTGAAGCGTTTCAGGTCGTTCGGCAACCAGTATAGCAAACGGTTTTCGTGTCCGATGGCCCCGTTTCGGGCCACGGCGACAATGAGCGCAATCTGCATAGGCGTGTCCTCCTTCTTCTTTTATACGGCCACCTGGCCTGCGATGTGCGGATGCGGATTATAATTGGTCAGTTCGAAATCCTCGAAGCGGAAATCCAGGATGTCCTTCACGTCCGGGTTGAGGTGCATCTGCGGCAGGGGGCGCGGTTCGCGCGTCAGTTGCAGCCGCACCTGGTCCAGGTGGTTGCGGTAGATGTGCGCGTCGCCCAGCGTATGTACGAAGTCGCCGGCCTTCAGTCCGGTGGCCTGCGCCACCATCATGAGCAGCAGTGCGTACGAGGCGATATTGAAGGGGACTCCCAGGAAGATGTCGGCGCTGCGCTGATACAGTTGCAGGCTGAGCCTTCCGTCGGCCACGTAGAACTGGAAAAGGATGTGGCAGGGAGGCAGGTGCATCTCGTCAAGGGCGGCCACGTTCCAGGCGCTCACCAGCATCCGCCGCGAGTCCGGATTGTGTTTGATGGTCTCCACCACCTGCCTGATCTGGTCGATATGTCCGCCCCGATAGTCGGGCCACGAGCGCCACTGGTATCCGTAGATGGGTCCGAGGTCGCCGTCCTCGCCGGCCCATTCGTTCCAGATGCGCACGCCGTGTTCCTGCAGGTATTTCACGTTGGTATCACCCCGCAAGAACCAGAGCAGTTCGTAGATGATTGATTTCAGGTGCAGTTTCTTGGTGGTGAGGCAGGGGAATCCGTCCTCCATGCGGAAGCGCATCTGATGGCCAAAGACGCTGAGGGTCCCCGTCCCTGTCCGGTCGTCCTTTCGGACACCCTCGTCCATCACGCGTTGCAGCAGTTCCAGGTATTGTTTCATGTTCTCCAGATGTATGTTCGTGGCGCAAACATACAAAAAAAGATGCAAACGCGGAAACCGCCGCCTCTGCATCTTTTCTTTTGCATGTCCACCTCTTCACAGAGCCAAACACCGCCTTGCTATTTTTAGATAAACTAAGAGAGTGTGTAAAACATTCAGTGTATTTAGTGTGCGTGTTGTGCCCTTCCTGATACGCAGGCAAAGGTACAAAAGATATGTTTCTCGGGAAACGGCCTCATCCGCACATTCCGTTTATCGGGCTTCCAAGCCGCCTATGCGGCCAATAAACGTGTTTAAGTGGGATGTTTTTCCGTTGCGCCCGCTCTCTCAGTCTGCCGGTTCGGGAGTCATTCCTCCTCTTCGTCGGCAATGTCCTGAATAGGCATCTGGCGTTTGATGGCCTCGTGAAACGACACCAGCGTCTCCGTGCGCGACAGGCCCAGAGGCTGCAACTTGTCATGGATGATGCTCAGCAGGTGGTGGTTGTTTTTCGCATAGATTTTGATGAACATGTCATACTGTCCCGTCGTGAAGTGGCACTCCACCACCTCGGGGATTTTCTCCAATTGGGTCATTACGCCCTCGAACTGACCGGGATCCTTCAGGTACAACCCGATGTACGCACACGTCTCATACCCTATCTTTTCCGGGTCGATGACGAACTCCGAGCCTTTCAGGATGCCCAGGTTGGTCAGTTTCTGTATGCGCTGATGGATGGCCGCCCCCGACACGTTGCAGGCGCGGGCCACCTCCAGGAACGGGATACGTGCGTTGCTTGCTATCAGCTTCAGTATCTGCTCGTCCAGCCGGTCCAAATGATGATGTCCCATACGATTATTCCTCTCTTTTTGAATGATTATGCTTTTTGCGATTGCAAAGTTAATCATTTTCGCCGCACTCTTCTGCGGATTGACACTTTTCTATGTACAAACGAGGCAATTTCGTATTTTTTAAGTAAATCGGGCGGTACATTCTCTACAATGCTTCAAAATAGTCGGAATGTAAGGCCAAGACTGGCCGGCATGAAATGCCGTCTTATGGATTATTCACAATACGCAAGCTACTGGCCAAAGTTGTTTTCAATAATTATGTTTACATTTGCCGGCAGAACATTCATGAACCACCCCTTATGAACCAGAAGATTCTTACCACACTACTGCTCACGACCTGCCTGGCCACCGCCCGGGCCCAGACGTTCGACACCTATTTTGTCGACAAGACCCTGCGGATGGACTACCTCTTCAGCGGCAACCGGTTGCGCCAATCCGTCAGTCTCTGCGGCATGACGCAACTCCCCACCTGGGCCGGCCGGCGCCACCACCTGGACGAAACGCCCCTGAGGGGGTACGGCGACCTCTGCATGCGCGACCATGCCTCGGGACAGGTCATCTACCGGACCTCCTTCTCCTCCCTCTTCCAGGAATGGCTCCAGACCGACGAAGCCGCCCAGACCGACCGGGGCTTCGAAAACACCTTCTTGCTGCCCTACCCGAAGGCGGAAGCCGACGTCAGCCTCACGCTCTACGACGAACGCGGACAGGCTACCGCACGCTTCACCCACGCCGTCCGTCCCGACGACATTCTGATACGCCGCCCGCGCCATGCCGACACACCCGAGCACATCGACCTGCTGCGCAGCGGAAGCCCTGCCGAATGCATCGACGTGGTCATTCTGGCCGAAGGATACACCGCCGAGGAGCGGGAACTGTTCTACACCGATGCACGCAGGGCCTGCCAAAGCCTGCTGGCCCACGAACCCTTCGGCCGGTTGCGCCATAAGTTCAACATCGTGGCCGTGGCCTGCGAGTCGAAAGAGTCGGGTGTCAGCATCCCCCGGGCCGACGTCTGGAAAGAGACGGCGTTCGGCTCGCACTTCGACACCTTCTACTCCGAGCGCTACCTCACCACGTCGCACGTGCGGGCCATACACGACCAGCTGGTGAACATCCCCTACGAGCACATCATCATCCTGGCCAACACCGACACGTATGGCGGAGGCGGCATCTACAACGCCTACACCCTGACCACGGCCCACCACGACAAGTTCGAGCCCGTTGTGGTCCACGAGTTCGGCCACAGTTTCGGCGGCCTGGGCGACGAGTATTTCTACGAAAACGACCTCTTTACCGACAGCAATCCGCACGACGTGGAGCCCTGGGAGCCCAACGTGACCACGCTGGTGGACTTCGGCAGCAAATGGGCGGACATGCTGCCCGAGGGCACGCCCATACCGACCACCCCCGACCCCGCCGACCCCTATCGGACAGGCGTCTACGAAGGAGCACACTACACCGCCAAGGGTGCCTACCGGCCGGCCTACGACTGCCGTATGCGCAGCAACGCCGCCACCCAGTTCTGCCCCGTCTGCCAACGGGCCCTCGAACGCATCATCCATTTTTATACCGAACAACCATGAGCGAACTCCACTTCCTCCGAACCCGGACCACCGACGAGGCCTACGCCTTTGCCGAACAACTGTTGCTGTCGGCCTTCCCCGACAACGAACACCGCGACCTGGCCGAACAACGCCGCAATGCCGACCACAACCCCCTCTTCCACCACACCGTGGTCTTCGACGGCACGCAGCCCGTCGGCCTCCTCGCCTACTGGCTCTTTGCCGACTTCTGCTATGTGGAACATTTGGCCACCTCGCCCCATCTGCGGGGCGGAGGCTACGGAAAGCGAATCTTGGACTGGCTGCACCAGCAGCACGACCGGCCCGTCGTGCTCGAAGTCGAACTGCCCACCGACGAGCTGAGCCGCCGGCGCATCGGCTTCTATCAGCGGCAAGGCTACCGCCTCCTGCCCGACGCATACGTGCAGCCGCCCTACCGCAAGGGCGACACACCGTTGCCCATGAAACTGATGGTGCACGAAGGCGGCCACCCCGTCGCCGACATCGCTCCCCTGCGGGCCACCCTCTACCGCGAGGTCTACGGATGGGAGCAGCCATCGTCATGACGACAACGGCTTTCGTGCACCCCCCGGCAGCCTGACGACCGACCCGGGGACATATAGCCCCCGACCGACATATCCACCAATAAAAAGCAAAAAATGCGCTTGGCGGCCTCGCCATTTCGCCCTACTTTTGCCCCGCATACGCTCCCCCTTGGCGGCGTACAATTGTTTCACCCCAAAAAGCATGAACATGAAACGGATATACCTCCTCTTCCTCTTCGTGGGCCTTCTGGCCACGGGCGCACACGCCCAAAACGTCCTCACGCTGGACAGTTGCCGCGCACTGGCCATCGCCAACAACAAAAGCCTGAAGATGGCGCACGAGAAAACGAAGGCCGCCCACTACCAACAGAAAGCCGCCTTCACCCGCTACCTGCCCAGCCTGACGGCCACCGGCACCTACGTGTACAACCAGAAAGAGTTCGCCCTCCTGAGCGACGAGCAGAAGGCCTCGCTGGGTTCGCTGGGCGATGCCATGCAGGGAGGACTGCAGAGCGGCCTCCAAGGAGCAGTCCAAAGCAATCCCACCCTGGCGCAGAACCCCTTGTTCATGCAACTGGTGCAGGCCCTTTCGGCCGCCGACCTGGCCTCGCCGCTCAACGCCGCCGGAGCCGGACTGGCCGATGCCTTCCGCACCGACACCCGCCACGTCTATGCCGGCGCCATCACCCTGACACAGCCCCTCTACATGGGCGGGAAAATCATCGCCTACAACAAGATTTCGCGCTACGCCGAGGCGCTGGCCCGCACGCAGCACGACAGCGGACTCCAGGACCTCATCCTCAGCACCGACCAAGCCTACTGGCAGGTGGTGTCGCTGGCGCATAAGAAACGGCTGGCCGAGAGTTTCGTCCAACTGCTCCAGAAGCTGGATGCCGATGTCGAGAAGATGATGCAGCAAGGCATGGCCACGAAGGCCGACGGCCTCTCCGTCAAAGTGAAAGTCAACGAAGCCGAGATGACCCTGACCAAGGTGGAGAACGGCCTGAGCCTGGCCCGCATGCTGCTTTGCCAATTGTGCGGACTGGATTTGGACGCCGACATCTGCCTGGCCGACGAAACCACGGCCGACCTGGGCCTCCTTGCCGCCACCACTACGGCCGACGTGGAGCAGGCCTACCGCAACCGGCCCGAACTGCAAAGTCTGGAGTTGGCCGCCCAAATCTACGACCAAAAAGTCCACGTCACCCGCGCCGACTACCTGCCGTCGCTCGCCCTGACGGGCAACTACCTCCTCTCCAACCCCTCGGTGTTCAACAGTTTCGAGAAGAAGTTCGGCGGGATGTTCAGCGTAGGCGTCCTGCTGCAGATACCGCTCTGCCATTGGGGCGAAGGCTTCTACAAGACCAAGGCCGCCAAGGCCGAGGCACGCATCGCCCGCTACCAGGCTGCCGATGCCCGCGAGAAGATAGCCCTGCAGGTGCGCCAGTCGGCCTACCAGGCCCACGAAGCCGCCAAGAAACTCGCCATGGCCCAAAAGAACATGGAGAAGGCGGACGAGAACCTGCGCTACGCCAACCTGGGCTTCCACGAAGGCATGATTCCGCCCAGCAACGTGCTCGAAGCCCATACCGCCTGGCTGTCGGCCCAATCGGACAAGATTGACGCCCAGATTGACGTGCGCCTCACCGAGATATGCCTGCAAAAGGCCGTCGGTGTCATCCGATAAATGGCATCATCCCTACTCGCAACATCCGTCGTGAGTAAGCACATTTTATATTCCAAGTCGTGAAACGTACGTTTCATGCCTTGGAATGTACGTTTCACGGCTTGGAACGTACGTTTCACGACTTGAAACATAGATTTTACATACGCGCAACAACAAACAGATGGGCAGGAAGGATGAAAGTCGTACGCCCGCCCGACGGGCCTGCACTATCGTTTCATGACACAGGCTGCGCCCCGAAAGCAATTTAAAGCCAAGGCTTGATTGTTTTTCGCTCGGGTTGCACTATCTTTGTCGCAAAACCCGTTTACCTATTATGATTAAAGACTTCCTGCGCGTGCTGCGTCGTTTTGTAGCCCCTTACAAGAAATACCTGGCCCTGACCATCGGTTTCAATTTCCTGTCGGCTTTGCTCAACATCTTCTCGTTTTCGCTGCTCATCCCCATCCTGCAGATCCTCTTCCAATTGTCCGAGCAGACGTACGCCTTCATGCCGTGGGACTCCGAGGCCGGGTTGAAAGACATCGCCATCAACAACTTCTACTACTACGTCACCCGCCTCATCGAGCAGTGCGGGCCCAGCACCACGCTGCTCATCCTGGGCCTCTTCCTGGCCGGGACCACCTTTCTCAAGACGGGCTGCTATTTCCTGTCCTCGGCCACGGTGATTCCCATCCGGACCGGCGTCGTGCGCGACATCCGCAACCAGTTGTACCGCAAAATCCTGTCCCTGCCCTTAGGTTTCTTCTCCGAAGAGCGCAAGGGCGACATCATCGCCCGCATGAGCGGCGACGTCCAGGAGGTGGAGACCAGCATCATGAGTTCGCTGGACATGTTGTTCAAGAACCCCATCCTCATCCTCGCCTATTTCGGCACGCTGATAGCCGTCAGCTGGCAACTCACGCTGTTCACCCTCGTGGTGCTTCCTTTTATGGGATGGCTGATGGGCGCGGTGGGTAAGAAACTGAAGAGGCGCTCGATGGCCGCGCAAAACCAGTGGAGCGACCTGATGTCGCAAGTGGAAGAAACGTTGGGCGGCCTGCGCATCATCAAGGCCTTCAACGCCCAACGGAAGATGGAGCACCGGTTCGTTCAAGCCGACGAGACCTACCGCACCACCATTGCCCGCGTAAACACGCGCCAGCAACTGGCCCACCCGATGAGCGAATTTCTGGGCACGGTACTCATCGTCATCGTCCTTTGGTTCGGCGGAACGCTCATCCTCAACAACTCCTCCAGCATCGACGCCCCCGCCTTCATCTTCTACCTGGTCATGCTCTACAGCCTCATCAACCCCTTGAAGGAGTTCTCCAAGGCCAGCTACAACATCCCCAAAGGCATGGCATCGATGGAGCGCATCGACAAGATACTACTGGCCGAGAACACCCTCCGCGAGCCGGATCATCCCGTGCACATCGACGCGCTGCGCCACCAGATTGAGTACCGCCACGTCTCCTTCAGATACGGTTCCACATGGGTGCTGAAAGACATCGACCTGACCATCCAGCGCGGAAAGACCATCGCCCTGGTGGGCCAGTCAGGGTCGGGCAAATCCACCCTGGTCGACCTGCTTCCCCGGTTCTATGATGCACAGGAGGGCGAAGTACTCATCGACGGCGTCAACGTAAAGGATGTCACCTCGACAGACCTGCGCGCCCTCATGGGCAACGTCAACCAGGAGGCCATCCTCTTCAACGACACCTTCTTCAACAACATTGCCTTCGGAGTGGAAAACGCCACGCTCGAGCAGGTGGTCGAAGCCGCCAAGATAGCCAATGCACACGATTTCATCATGGCCAGCGAACATGGCTACGATACGATGATAGGCGACCGTGGCGGCAAGTTGTCCGGCGGCCAGCGTCAGCGCATCAGCATCGCCCGGGCCATTCTGAAGAATCCGCCCATCCTCATCCTCGACGAAGCCACTTCGGCCCTCGACACCGAATCGGAAAAGATGGTGCAGGAAGCCCTCGAACACCTCATGCGAAACCGCACCACCATCGCCATAGCCCACCGCCTGTCCACCATCCGAGGCGCCGACGAAATCTGCGTCCTCCACGAAGGGCGCATAGTCGAGCGGGGCAAGCACGACGAACTGCTCGCCCTGGGCGGCTACTACAAGCGGCTGTGCGACATGCAGCAGGTCTGAGCCCCGCCGCCTCCTTACTTGTGTGTCTTGACGATTTCCGTCGGGGCCTGCGTCCGGTTGCGGTGTTCGGTCTGTTCCACCACGCGGTCGGCCAGTTCGGCAAACGCCCGCCCCGTGATGCTGTCGGCGTTCAAGGCCACGGGTTCGCCCGCATCGCCCCCCTCGCAAATGCTCTGCACCAAAGGAATCTGTCCCAACAAAGGCACATTCATATCCTCGGCCAACCGCTTAACACCCTCGCGGCCGAATAGGTAGTACTTGTTCTCCGGAAGTTCGGCCGGTGTAAACCAGGCCATATTCTCCACCAGGCCCAGAATAGGTACGTTCACTTTCTCGTTGGTGTACATATTGATGCCCTTCCGCGCATCGGCCAGGGCCACTTCCTGCGGTGTGCTGACAATGACCGCCCCCGTGATACCCAACGTTTGAACCAATGTAAGATGGATATCACTGGTGCCCGGAGGAGTATCCAGCACAAAATAGTCCAGTTCACCCCAGTCGGCATCACCGATGAGTTGTTTTAGCGCATTGCTGGCCATGCCTCCCCGCCACAACGTGGCCTGGTCGGGGTCAACAAAGAAGCCGATGGAAAGAAGTTTAATACCGTATTTCTCGACAGGAACAATCAAGTCCCGTCCGTCCTTCTCCTCGGCATACGGGCGTGCGTCCTCCACCTGAAACATCTTCGGCACCGAAGGGCCGAAGATGTCGGCATCGAGCAGACCGACCCGGTAGCCTTTGGCCGCCAACGCCACTGCCAGGTTGGCCGCCACGGTGGACTTACCCACGCCTCCCTTTCCAGACGAGACGGCAATGATATTCTTCACCAGCGGCAACATCTTGCCCGGTTCGGGGCGTGCCGTCTGCCGGCTTTCAGTGGCAATTTCCACCTCCACATCGGGCGAGACATATGTATGGATGGCCGTTGCAGCCGCCCTCACCATCGACTTCATGAACGGATCTGTCGGTTTGTCAAACACCAATGTGAAACTCACCTTCATGCCGTCGATGCGGATGTTGTCCGCCACCATGTCGGCCTCCACCAGATTCTTCCCGTTGCCGGGGTAGCGCACGGTGGCCAGCGCGTCCGTTATCAGTTTCGGATACAGTGTCATCTTTTTCTCCTATTTTTATTCGTTCACTTCATAGTCCACCACCGTCCGGCTTTCGCGCACCTGTCTGCAATAGTCGCTCACCGCCCGGTGGGCCGGATGTGCTTTGTATCGGGCCAATGCCTCGGCGTCGTCGAAGAGGCTGACCAACACGGCGTCGTATGCCATCGGTCCGGGGTTGACGTTCACACCCACCTCCAGAGCTCTGATTTCCGGCACCACGCCAACCAAGCGTTCCAACTGTTCTTTCATCCAGCAGGCGTGTTCCTGGCGCGACTTTCCGTCCGTCTGTTCCTTGAACCGCCACATGACAATGTGTTTCAGCATATTCCTCTCTCCTATCTTTATTTGCTTTTATCCAGTCCGCTCCGTTTGCTTCGGTTGTAGCTGCGGTATTCGTCCAGTTCGATTTCCACCTCCGGTTCTTCCAACACGCCTTCCTGCGGCAGGCAGAAGCGCAGGTACTTGATGCTGAGTCCGCGGTCCAGCCACTGTTGTTCGTAATACGTGCGTATGCCCAGGATTTCGTCGGCCATGCCGGAGTGGTACAGGTCGTCGGTCGCCACCTCTACGGGCAGGCGGTTGTGTTCCACCATGCAGCGTGTGTAGGCAAACAGGAAGTTACTGTCCGTTTTGAGATGGATTCGTCCGCCGTCCGTCAGGAAGCGCCGGTATCGGTTCATGAAGTAGGTCGACGTCAGCCGCTTGGTGACCTTCTTCATCTGCGGGTCCGAGAAGGTCAGCCAAATTTCGCTCACCTCACCGGGAGCGAAGAACCGGTCGATGATTTCGATGTTCGTACGCAGGAAGGCGACGTTCGTCATGCCCGTTTCCGCCGATTCCTTTGCTCCGGCCCACATGCGTGCGCCCTTGATGTCCACGCCGATGAAGTTCTTGTCCGGGAACAAGCGTCCCAGTCCCACGGTATATTCTCCCCTTCCGCATCCCAGTTCGAGCACGATGGGATGGTCGTTTCGGAAGAAGTCGCTGGCCCATCGTCCCTTCATGGGGCATGGCGTTTCCTCTTCCACTGCAAAGGGGTATTCGAACACGTGCGGAAAAACTGCCATCTCGGCAAACTTGGCTAATTTTCCTTTTCCCATATATCTGTCAGAGTCTGTTTGTCCGGCAAAGATACGCTTTCTTTACGAATCGAACAAACATACGCCGGCCGGACGAAAGGGTGCACCTCGTCCGGCCGGCGATTTCCAACTCAGCATGCAGGGCTACTTCATCCTCAGGAAACGACGTACCACCGTATGCTTGCCGTCAGTCAGACGCAGCAGATATACCCCTTCTGGCAAGCCATTCACTGCAATCGTCCGCGTGCTACGACAATTGTCGGCTGCATATACCGTGCATCCACTGACATCAACCACCTCCAGTCGATAATTCTCCCAAGGAGCGGAGACTTGAATCAGGTCGGATGTCAACCAGGTACAAACCACGGCTTCACGCCCCCGTCCATCACGCAAGGTCGTCGGATCTTGCGGAGCCTCTGCCCCGAATCCGTCCAAGCAGAAATAAGCCGGAGTTGTCATGCCAAAAGAATTGTGTTTGGTCGTGTACAGGCTGAAGACGATTCGTTTGACCAAGCCAAGCGGACGAAGATCGAACCATTGCCACGTGTCGAGGCTGTAGTGTTCGGCTGCATTGTCCGAACGGAAGTCGGCCAAATAGCAATCAGTTGTGCCAGTCAGCACGTCGTCCGCATCGTAGCCGGTAGCCGTTAAGCGGAAATAATCGCCGGTTGCGAAGCCATTATCGCGGGGGACAGAGAGTCCGTCCCCGTAACGGATGGCATCCTGCGCCCAAGCGGAATTGGTGACATAACAGCCCGACACGATTCCACCGTTCGCGGAATGTTCCACGCACACCTGCGCCTGTCCGTCCGTTCCAGCATAGGCCACGGCATAGTTGCGCGAACCGTCGGCACCCGATCCTGCGGCCGAATAGTACTGTTCGCGCAGGTAGTTGCCGGTGAAGGCCGTCGCGGTCACATTGGAGTAGGAGAATCCGCTCCAATATTTCATGCCGTCATACGTGCCCACCCGATTGGCAAAAGCATAGGTGCCGCTGTACAGGAAGTAGTTCCCGTCATCGGCCGCCTCACGCTTGTCGAAGTGCTCGTCCTCCAGATAGAGATCGTCGAACGTGGCTGGAACCGGCTCGCTCTCTACGAGTACCACACTGCGCTGTTCCTCCGTAACGCCCCATGCATCGGTCACCGCCAGGATGTACTCGGCCGTATGCGCGGCCGGGAAAATATAGGTTTCGTCAGTCGACACGGTCTGCCGACCCGCGTTCATCCACACATAGGTATAAGGAGGCACACCGCCATACAGGTAAGGCGAAAGCGCGACATCGGAGCCGGCCTGCACGCGTTCGGCCACAGAGGAGTCGATGAAGAAGGTAAGCGGCTGCGGCTGTCCGCTGAAATTGTCAATCCAGACAGAGGAGCCTTCCGTGGAAAGTTGGAGCGACGTAATCGGGCCCCGGTCTTTCAGATTACAGAAGCGCCACTCGCCTTCGGTTGAGGCTATCGTGTAGGACGTTCCTCCTGCAGGAGTCACCGTCACGTCGGCATCCGACTTCAGGTAGAAGCCTGTCAGTTCAAGTCCGTCGGTGGTGTTGGTCAGCGTGATGGAGGCCTCCGACCCGGTCATGCGGGCAGCCCGGTAGTTGTCCTCACCTTGTCCGTCGGCAATGTCCTCCACCCGGAAGCCATGGAACAGGGCAGTGCCGTCTTCAAAGTCTGCACCATCGGAGACCGCTTCCTCAAAGGTGGAGACGGCAGTGGGCAAGAGCGCGGTGGTGAACTCCAGCGGCTCATTGAGGGCAGATAGTAGAGAAGGGTCCGCCAGCGTCCGAAGCACGAAATACACCCGATAGGACGTACCCGGCACCAGAGGGGTCAGTATCACCTCCGTCTCTTGTCCTTTGACTGCTGTCACTTTGTTTCCGGCGGCTACGACTTCGTCGGCATCGGGTGTGTCGGCCGGGCCGACACACAGAAAGAAGGCCTCGGCATGCTCGGTGGCACGAATCAGCACCGTGGCCGCACGTGCACCGGCCTCACCCTGCAACTTCGGATAGCCCTCGTCCATCTCCGCCCGCACCGGTGCCACGTATTCATATGCTCCGATGGTGGGCAGTACGCCGTCACGCGACACACCGGCTTTGTCGGTCGAAACATAATCGAGTGGCTGTGCATGATTCAGATTGCCCACCGACAAGGGGCTGAGCACTTCGTCCGACTGGAAGACAACCGGCTCGTTGTAACTGTCGGTCTCGCGTCCCAGCGCCACCCATCCTTCCATGTCGTACGCATCGGCCGTATAGACCAGCGTCTCGCCCGTCGTATAGAGCACGTTGTGGTGGAACGTCAGGGCGTTGAGCGAAGTGGCGTTCAGCCGATAAGCATACCCGGCCGCTTCATTCTGGAAGATATTGTTCATCACCTCCACACCGGTCGATTTGGCCGTACTGAAGAAGGCGGCGCTGCCCGTCGACGTACCGACCAGCCGAATCGTGTTGTAAGCCAAATCGGCATAGGCCATGAGGCTGTTCGAGAGGTAGATACCATAGGACGCGGAACCTGTCCCGACCGGTGCGAGGCTCAGCGTGTTGTTATATACCCGGGCTCGATCCGTCTCCGTCCCGACTAGCGGCCGGAGTTTGAGGCCGTAGGCATAGTCGCCCGTGAGGGTGATAGCATTGCCGGCCACGACTACGTTACCATAGCAGAGGAAAAGATCCATCGCATCGAACTCCGACGCACCGTTGGTGGCACACTCGATGACATTGCCTTCGATGTGGGTGCCGGTATCGTATTTGGCATAGAGAGCTTTGCTATACTGATTGCGGAAGACATTGCGCACGACGCGGGTGCCACTGTTACGGTTGGCCTCCGTGGTGTTTAGTCCGCCTACCTCGACCCCGATGTATCCGCCCTCGAACAAGTTGCCTTCGAGCGTCATGTCGGTGTTCGGCCGCCCGTTTACGGGATTGTTCACATAATCGGTATGCACCAGATGGCGCTTCGTCGTGGCCTCCACCGGCCGGGTGAACCGACAACCGAGTATGCTGACATGGGTGCTGGCATTGCGGATGTCCAACAGATACGGATAGTTCTGGTCGGTGGTCTCGAACGAGAGATCGCGAAGTGTCAGATAGTCCACCCCGTCAAGCGTCAGCATGCCGTTGTCGGACGAGCCATAGTCTCCCGCCATATAGTGGGAAGAGCACAGAACCACCTCGTCGCGATTGCCGGAAGCGGAACAGATGGTAATCGTGTTGGTGGCCGAAGTGCCTGCTATCTCCGGGATGATGACGGCCTCGTCATACGTGCCGGCCGCCAACGAGAGGACCACGGGACCATTGATGCCATCCACGGCCATATCGGCCACGGCCTCGCCCAACGTTGGATACTCACCTCCGGCACCTACGGTGTGAAGGCCATGGAATCCGTCTTTTACCCGTACGGTGGCTACGTCCGATTCGGCCGGTTCCACACGTTGTCCGGAAGCTTCCACAGATACCAGTTCGGCTGACACCTCCTGTCCTACCTGGGCATCCGGTTGGACATCGCAGGCCAGCCAGAAGAAATAACGACCCGGTGCAGTCAGCGTCTGCGTTCCACAGAATACGGGTGTCGCTCCGCTTTGGCTTTCTCCGTAAATCGCGGCCCCATTCTGCGTAAAGGTGCTGTCGGAGGCCGTATAATAAGCCTGCATGGCGAAAGCCGCAGGCGTTCCGGCTGCGCGGAAATCCAACTGGTCCACGGAGATCTCACCTCGGTCGCCCTGCGTCTGCAAGGCGATGCGCAGCAGTTTTTCGCCCTTCGTCCCGGCCAGCATCTGCTTGCGTCCGACCGCCTCAGAAGTCACCGAGGCCAGCGTCAAAGGTTGGGGCGTATAACTTTCCACCAGAATCTCCCAGCCGGTATTCACGCTATAGCCCTTACGGTCGAAAATCACCGTCACAGAGCCGTCGGCAGCCGTAGACAGCAGTTGCAGTCCTTCCGCCGGCTCGCTATACATGGCATACTGGCCAAGCAGATCGGTGCTGGAGGCATCACCGCTATAGATGCGCAGATAGTCGTTATAACTGGTTTTGAACGAAACAAACGTCAGGCGAATCACCTGTCCTTCGTCCGGCACAAAAGTGATGCGTCCGTTTTGGACGGAACTGTAGTTGCCGTCGGCTCCGCCATCGTCATAAAAGACATACGGATAAGCACCAACCCGGACAACCTCTCCCGTCTCGGTCGGCATGTAGCAGATGTTCTTCACCTCTCGCTCGCCGTCGGGATCGCCATCGGCCACAGGGAAAGCCTGCCCGCCCACATGGAGCGACTGCACGGCCACGTCCAGCCCGGTGCCAGGGACAACCGTCGGACTCACATCCGCCGCTATCCAATAGTAACTGACACCCTCGGCCAACGTGTGGTCTTCCTCCAGCGGAATAGTGACCGTCTCGCTACCGGCATCCACAACCACGCTCCCCACGAGACGAGTCGTCTCAAAGGCATCGGAACGGGCCGTATAATATAAGGAGAGGCGCGTAAGGTCGGCCTGATGTCCCTTCAGGTGCACATCCACACCGGTGAGCGGCAGGGGTGACTGATCGCCCGTCGTGGTCAGCAACAGACGAAGCAGGCTTTGGTCGGCCGATCCAGCGGCCACAAAGCGGTCGTCGGCCTGCGCCACCTCCACGCCCTCGAGTTTCATCGGCTGCGGACGATAGGCACGCACCACGGCCGTCCATCCGTAATAGGAACTCTGGTTGGAACCATTGACATCGTATACAACCGTCAAGGCACAATCACCTTCCAACGGACGGTAACGCTCGCCCAAGGCCGGAGCCTTGTCGGCTGTCGTCAACTGCCACAGCAGTTTGTCGGCCACGACCTCCGTGCCACTGTAGATGGCAAAGCGGGGGACGTTGTAGGTGGTCACGTAGAGGTTGAAGGCCGAGAACTCCAGTTCGGTCCGATACCCCTCGGTAGCCGGAAGGAAAGTGACTTGCTGGGTCGCATCGGCATAATTGCAGGTGTGCGTATAGTTCCACGCATCGTAGACGGTGCGCGTTGCAGAGCCGTTTTGCGACTCGAAGGTGTTCTCTACCGTTCGTCCGCCAGCCGGCTTGTTCTCCGAAGGCACCTGCACACGGCCGGAGCATACCACCTGCCGTACGGAGGCATCCACCGTGTGCCCATTCGCCGCCTTCACGTCGAGGTCGTAGGCCAGCCAAAAGTAGTTGTCGCCCTCGCGCAATGCCTGTGCGGCTTCCACCTCAAAGGTCCCTTCACCCGTGAGCAGGGTCTCCCCTACGCGAACCGAAGAATCGAACGAAGCGCTTCCCGCCGTGTAGTAGACCGTGGCCTTCGTCAGGTCGGACAAGACCGTGGTGCCCTCGGCCGAGAAGCACAAACGCTGCACCTCGATCGGCGCAAGCGTATGCTGCGTACGCACATTCAGCCCCAGGATGAGCTGGCCCTCGTCGCCGGCCGCCACCGTTCCTGTCGTATAAGGCATCTGCGTCAGCGACTCCACCACCATCGGCTGCGGTGTAAACTCCGACACCGTGGCCTCGAAACCCGATTTAGGCACCCCTGTCGTACTTTTCAGCGTGACGGTGAGCGCGCCGTCGTCGGCCGTCGACTTCACGGTCGCTGCCTTCTCCATCAAGTAGGTGGCCAGCAGGTGGTTTTCGTCGACCGACGAACCATCGTAGACGTTCATCCGATCGTTATAGCCCACGGAAGAGGTATTGAACAGGTCGAGTTTCGTGAAGTCAATCATCACCTTCTTGCCAGGCGTGGTGGGACGGAACGTGACCTGTCCCTCGAAACCGGAAGAAATGTTGCCCTCCGGGCCGCCGTCGTCGTAGAAGAGGATGGATTGATCGGTCACATCGTAGACCGCCGGTGCAGCAGACATGAGCACGACAGCCGGCAGCACAATGGTGGCCGGCTCTGCCCCGACCCAATCCGAGAGCCCCTCTGGATGCAGGCGCGTGGTCAGTCCTTGCAGCACACCTTGCAGCCGACTGCCGAAAGCGGCCTCCGCACGAAGTCCAACCCCCACGGTGAACCAGTTGCGTCCGGTGGCGAGCGTATGGTCGAGCGTCAGCGTATACACCTCGCCGGCCGTGGACAGTGACGTTTCCAGCGCCGAAGCATCCTTCAGCGAAGCCAACTGTCCGGCATACAGGCTGAGCGTGGATGGATCGGCCACCGATTCATTCAACGGCAGCGTGAGGCTCACCGAAGTCAGATGATCGGCATTCGCAAAGCCTTCCGTGTCGAGATAGAAACTGAACAGTCCCAATGCGGACTGGCCTATCGGGGAGCAGTCGACAGCCTCGTACGAGACACCGGCTCCCGCCAACGTCATGTCGGCCGTCTCGATGCTCGTCACACGTGCCACCCAGCCCTCACATGCCTTGGCATACCGGTAATGATAACATACCGAAAGACAACCATCGGAGGCCGTGGAGATATAGGAGAGGTTGGCATATTGTCCGTCGAGCGCGGCCAGCAAATCATCATTCACCGGGAAATGGGGCGTGGAGGCACCCACGCCTCCGGTCGTTGTCGGATAAGCCACCGTGTTGTCCGGGTCGAACGTCCCGTTGTAGATATGGAGGTACGCCGGCCACGACGAGCCGTCGTTTCGCACGTCCACCATGCTGAAGTCCACCCGAACCACCTGTCCTTCAGCCGCAGGCTTGAACACGATGGTCGCATACGAGTTGTTGGAACTGGACGAGGAAATGCTACCCGTCCCTTTCATGTCATAGAAGTCCAGCCCCTCGGCAGGCACCGTCATTTCCACTTTGCCGAACTGAGGCATCAGCACTTCCGTCTGCGCCAAGGCAGACCGTGGGACACCCGAGAGCAACAGCCACAGCGCCACACACGCTTGAATGATTCTTTTCATACCAGAATAGTTAAAACAATAAAATATAAATCACTATAATTTCTATTCCATTGAGCAACTATCCTATGCCGCCTGTTCAGATCAAGACACGTAATGAGACAAAGAAAGACGTCTGTCAGTTTTTCCCATCTCTGCTCTAACTCCCGAAAGCATAAGATAATCGATTCGCGATTGGCAGGTCTTCTGACTTATCTCTCCCCTTGTTCGGACGTCTTCCCAAAGGCCGCAGGCCTTCAGTGACACAGGGTGTCCGGGTTCAACGAGAATTACAGCAGCGGGTACTGTCGCCGATTTTCACGGCATTCCCTATTATGCGCTTCTCCGTGTGTGATTGGAGACCGCGCACCAATACGCGGCAAATGTACGACTTTTCGGATAGAAAACAAGTGTTGACCGTCCGATTAACATCTGTGCGAACGATACGTCGGTAACGAAAGGGCCGCGCTCCCTTCCCGACACGCCAACGCATCAAGCCCGACACGCCTGTACTCGCCATCCCTGTACGATTAACAATCGTATTGCTGTACGATTAATAATCGTACACGAGTACGATTAACAATCGTACAAAAGCAAGATGTACATCCGTACGCGGCAAGATGCCTTCGACCACATACAACGAAAAGGAGGGGAAAGCCTTGGCAAGCCCTCCCCTCCTTTTCTGTTTCGTTTCGCTCAAACGTCTTTATCGCGTCAAGCCTTCAGCATCGGCTGTTCAGCTTTCAGGTCCTCGTAGAAAGCCACGTGGGCCGTGGTCATGTAAGGCGACAAGAACAAGAATCCGATCCCTAACGTGAGGAAACTCAGCAATATCCAGCCGATGAAACTCAGGTCGAGCAGGAAGAGTTTCATCTTGTGGCCGTCCATCATGCGCATGCTCTTTTCGATGGCCGCGTTGTTCTTCAGTTCGGGATAATCGGCCAGGATGTACGGCGTCATCGCATAGGAGTACGCCTTGATGATGCCCGGCACAATGAGCAGCAAGCTCCACAGAACCGTGTACAAGCCCTGCAGGAACAAGGTGCAGAAGATGCGGCCATAGTCGTTGAAGCCCTCGAGGAGGGTGGGAATCTCAATGGACGTGCCTCGATAGAGGCGCAGGAACAACAGTGCCAGCCCATAGTTCAAGGGCAAGAGCAGGATACTCAAGGCCCAACCCACCATGGAGACGAAACTCACCAAAACGCTCAGCACACAGGTAATGAACATACACAGAGCGGCGAGCCCCCACTGGCCACTCAGCACTCCACGTGCCTCACGGCGAAAAGTTGAATTCTCTTTCATGTCGTTTCTGTTTTTTGTTTATAAATGTGTTACTTATTCCACAAGGGTAATCCATCCATACGGGTCGGCTTCTTCGCCCAATTGGATGGCTCGCAACTTGTTGTACAACTTTTCGCTGATGGGTCCGGGCTTACCGTCGGGGGCAAACACGTAACTGCGTCCGTTTTCGGGGTCGTCGATGCGCTGGATGGGGCTGATGACGGCAGCCGTGCCGCATGCGCCGGCCTCCTCGAAGGTGGCCAATTCTTCCTCAGCAATGGGGCGGCGTTCCACCTTCATGCCCATGTCTGCCGCCAGTTGCATCAGGCTCTTGTTGGTAATGGACGGCAGGATGGAGGTTGACAACGGGGTAACGTAGGTATTGTCTTTTATTCCGAAGAAGTTGGCCGCACCACATTCGTCGATGTATTTCTTTTCTTTGGCGTCAAGATAGAACTCGGCCGAATAGCCGGCTTCGTGCGCTTCCATGCTGGCCCGGAGACTGGCGGCGTAGTTTCCACCTACCTTGTAGGTACCCGTCCCGAGCGGAGCAGCACGGTCGTACTTGCGGGTGATGACGTAGGGGTTGGCCGCAAACCCGCCCTTGAAGTACGGGCCTACGGGCGTGGAGAATACAAGGAAGAGGTACTCGGTAGCCGGACGGACACCCACCTGGGGTCCCGTCCCGATGAGCAACGGACGCAGGTAGAGCGAGGCTCCCGTCCCATACGGCGGGATGAAGCGTTCGTTGAGTTTCACCACCCGGATCATCATCTCACGAAACTTGTCGGTAGGCAGTTCGGGCATCAGGATGCCCCGGCACGTACTCTGCAGACGGGCGGCGTTCTCTTCCAAGCGGAAGATGCGTACTTTTCCGTCCTTACCGCGGAAGGCTTTCAGGCCCTCGAAGGCTTCTTGTCCATAGTGGAGGCAGGTGGCCGCCATGTGGATGTTGATGCTGTCGCTGCTGCTTACTTCGATTTCTCCCCACGCGCCGCCACGGTAGTAGCAACGCACGTTGTAGTCGGTCGGCATATATCCGAACGACAAATTGCTCCAATCTATTTCTTTCATACGATTCACAAAATGGTTGGTTTTTTCGTTATGGAAGCAAATGTAGGGGATATATTTCACATTCCCTCACTTTCCGCCCGATATTTGCAGTGGCGGCGGTACTTTTCGCGGAAATTTGTCAGCCTTGGCCTTCGTCAGCCTGAAGCAGGTTCTGTATCTCGGCATCGGCCTTGTATAACTTTTCCTTGCAGAAACGCATCAGGCGTTGTGCCTCTTCGAGTTTTTCGGCCAGGGCGTCTATTCCTCCTTCGTTTCCTTCTATCTGGGCAACAAGTTGCTCCAGCCGTTTCATGGCTTCGTCGTAAGTCTGTTTTCGGGTTGCCATCGTTGGTTTTCCTCCTTATTTTAATGGTCTGTTGTCTGTTCGGTTTCGTCCGGCATCAATTCTACGGTCTGTACGGTCGCCTCGATGCGCCCTTTCCACATCCGGATGTGCAGTTGCTCGCCCGGGCGCACGCGGCTTGCGTCCGTCAGTACCCGTCCGTCGGAACCCACCACCCAGGCGTACCCACGGCGCAGCAGCCGTTGGGGCGACACGCTGTCCAAACGTTGTTGCAGCAGGGCCAGTCGGTGTTCCTCGTGGGTCAAACGAAGACGTAAGTGCAGGGCCAATCGGGAGGACACGTCCTGTAGGCGATGCTCCTCGGTAGTCAGGCGCAAACGGGCGGCAGCGGGCAACAAAGCGGCCACGCGTTCGAGACGAAGGTGTTCAGCCTCCATGCGCCGGCGGGCAGCAAGGCCCAGGCGGGAGGCCGTTTCATCAAGGTAGGCGGCCGTCTGGTCCATGTGGGCAAGAAGGAACTCGGCGGCTGCCGTAGGAGTCTTCACACGCGTATGGGCCACGGCATCTACCACCGTGTCGTCACGTTCATGTCCGATGCCAGTAAGGATAGGCAGAGGAAACTGGGCGCAATGAGCCGCCAGCAGGTAGGTGTCGAAACCGGCCAGGTCAGAGGTAGCCCCTCCTCCGCGCACGATGACCACTGCATCCCACCGCGCTTGCTGGCGGTAGATGGTTTCCAAGGCCTGAATGATAGAAGCCTCCACGCCTCCCCCCTGCATGACGGCAGGGAAGAGGTGTGTGCGAAAGGCATACCTCCGGGATGAATGATGCAGTTGGTCGATAAAGTCACCATAGCCGGCCGCCGACTCCGAAGAGATGACTGCGATACGCAGACACAGGGCCGGCAGCACCAGTTCTTTGTTGAGCGTCAACACGCCTTCCTGCTCGAGGCGTTCCAAAATCTCCCTGCGCCGCCGGGCCGTATCGCCCAACGTATAGGAAGGATCGATGTCCGTCACCGTCAAGCTGTAGCCATACAATTCGTGAAAAGTGGGCGTTACCTTCAGCAACACCCGGATGCCCGGAGCGAGTACTTGCCCCGTAGCCTGTTCGAAATAGGGTTTCAACAAGCAGAACACCGAACGCCAGATTGTAGCGCGTGCCTTGGCCAGCAGCATGTCAGTCCCGGGGTCTTTCTGCACCAACTCCAGGTAGCAATGGCCGGTGGCGTGGATGCGCACCTCGCTCAGTTCGGCCTGCACCCAATATTCGTCCGCCATGCCTTGGTCCAGCACCTGGCGCACACGCGCGTTCAGTTCATATAGCGTCATGCATCCTTCCATTCCCTATCCTTATCACCCCGTCGGTTCGGGGTTGTAAAAATACATGTTTCCCACGTTACTCCAATTCTTCCGCACGTTTTTTTTAACTTTTACCTTCGGGTGGAAAAGCGTACTTTTGCACCCGTTCCACGAAAGAACAGAAAAAAAAGACGATTACGACTATGGCAAACCAACGTACACCCACCGAACTGGGCACCGAAAATATAGGCAAACTGCTGATGCAGTACGCCATCCCCGCCATCGTGGCGATGACCGCCTCGTCGCTCTACAACATGGTCGACAGCATCTTCATCGGCCAAGGCGTAGGCACGCTGGCCATCTCCGGCCTGGCCATCACCTTTCCGCTCATGAACCTGGCGGCCGCATTCGGCTCGCTGGTCGGTGTGGGAGCCTCAACGCTCATTTCCATCAAATTGGGGCAAAAAGACTACGACACGGCCTGCCGCGTGTTGGGCAACGTGGTGGTCTTAAACGTCGGCATCGGCCTGCTCTTCACCGGGATATGTCTGGCATTTCTGGACCCCATCCTGTGTTTCTTCGGCGCCAGTGAGGCTACGCTGCCTTATGCGCGCGACTACATGCGAATCATCCTGTTGGGCAACATCGTCACCCACCTCTACCTGGGACTGAACTCCGTGTTACGTTCGGCAGGCCATCCGAAGAAGGCCATGCTGGCCACCATCGCCACCGTCATCGTCAACACCCTGCTCGACCCCTTGTTCATCTACGGATTCGGGTGGGGCATCCGAGGGGCGGCCATTGCCACCATTCTGGCCCAGGCCTTGTCGTTGTGTTGGCTGCTGTGGCTATTTTCCGACCGGCGCGAACTACTGCATTTCCACCGAGGTATCTTCCGCCTACAGATGCAGATAGTCAAAGCGTCGCTGGCCATCGGTATGTCACCCTTTCTGATGAACCTGGCCTCGTGCTTCATCGTCATCTTGATCAACCTGGGTCTGAAAGACCACGGTGGCGACATTGCCATCGGAGCTTTCGGCATCGTCAACCGGCTGGTGTTTCTGGTGGTCATGATTGTGATGGGACTGAATCAGGGGATGCAACCCATCGCGGGCTACAACTACGGTGCCCGGCTCTATCCGCGCGTCACCCGCGTGCTGCGCCTCACCATCTATGGCGCCACCCTCGTCACGACGCTCGGCTTCTGCGTGGCGCAACTCATCCCCGAAGTAGCCGTCGGCCTGTTCACTTCCGACTCTGACCTGGTGGGGCTGGCAGCCGAGGGACTGCGCATCACCACCCTCCTCTTCCCCATCGTCGGCTTCCAGATGGTCACGTCCAACTTCTTCCAAAGCATCGGCATGGCCTCAAAAGCCATCTTCCTGTCGCTCACCCGACAGGTGTTGTTTCTCATCCCCTGCCTGCTGGTACTGCCCCGGTTCTTCGGAACACAGGGCGTATGGGCCAGCATGGCCGCATCTGACGCCGCAGCCTCGGTAGTGGCAGCCACGATGCTGATAGGACAATTCCGCCAATTCCACGCATCCTCTAAAGCCATACCACAATGAACAAGCCCTTTTACATCACCCTGGGCCGCCAATTGGGCAGCGGTGGCCGCCAAATAGGCGAACAACTGGCCCGCGCCTTCGGCATCGCCTACTACGACAAACAACTCCTCGACTTGGCAGCTCAATCCAGTGGACTCCACCCCGACTTGTTCAAGCAGGCCGACGAACGCACCTCTCGCAGCCTGTTGGGAGGCCTTTTCGGCACCCGCTTCCCGTTTGTCACCGAGGGGGCCATTCCTGACCGAAACTGCCTCAGCCACGAGGCCTTGTTTCAAATTCAGAGCGACGTCATCCGCCGTCTGGCCGACGAAGGATCGGCCCTATTCGTAGGCCGATGTGCCGACTACATCCTGCGCGAACAGCCTCGCTGCATCAACCTCTTCGTCACGGCCGACCTCGAGGACCGCATCGCCCGCGTTTGCGAACGACATTCCATCGACCGCGCGGAAGCCGTACGACGCATCGAGCAGACCGACCGACGCCGGGCCGCCTACTACAACTTCTACAGCAACCGCACTTGGGGTGCTGCCTCCTCCTACGACCTCTGCATCAACTCGTCGGTGCTGGGCGTAGACAAAACGACCGACTGCCTAATCCACTTCATCAACAAGCGACTCGGCACATCGGTCGATACCTTTTAGTCCCAACCGGGGTCTACTTAGCGGAACGCTCGCTTCACGGGACGACCCTCCCACACCTGAGGAGGCACGAGCCCGAGAATATAGGGATACCCCGACGGACACCCTTACCCATCATAATGAACGGAGTCTCCATCTCGGCCAACGAAATACCGCCAGATACAACTGGAAAATGGTGGGGAGATAGAATGAATTCTTCGACCGAACAAAACAAAAAAAAGCATCGACAACCTTCAGATTATCAATGCTTTTTACCAGTCGGGGTGACTGGATTCGAACCAGCGACCACACGCCCCCCAGACGCGTACTCTAACCGGGCTGAGCTACACCCCGAATTGCG
>JBJEHD010000043.1:0-14704 GCA_051875715.1 Bacteroidaceae bacterium | reverse complement strand
AGCAGAAAGAATACTTGCTGGTCAAGAACTTCTATATCGTCTTTGAAGCCATCATCGACGAACTGATTGGCGACAAGCCGCTTCCAGACGGTATGGAAAAGAAACAGGAGGACGGGAAAATCGTTGACCATCTTTTCTCTGCGCCAAGTCTGATTGACGACGAGGCAAAGCAGACATATTATATTGGCGACAGCAAGTACTATAAATTGGGTCATGAACTGACTCCTGAATCCATCTACAAACAATATACATACGCACGCAATGTAATCCAATGGAATCTGGACATCTTCAATGTGGGAGGAGAAACAGAATCGGGTGTACGTCTGCGCGATGATGTGACGGAAGGCTATAACATTATCCCGAACTTCTTCATCAGTGCAAAGATGGATAAGGATTTTGATTATGGCAAGGACGGGATTGAACAGACAGACCGCAAGAAGAACAAGCACAAGAAGGAGCAATTCAAAAATCGTCTGTTCGACCGTGACACTCTCCTGTTGTTCCATTACGATGTGAACTTCCTGTTTGTGTTGTCACTCTATGCGCGTGACAACATATCGCAGAAAGCCAGATGGAAGAATGACATTCGAGACAAATTCCGCAAAGAAATACAAGAATGGCTACAAACGGACTATGACTTCTATGCCATGCGCGCTCGTCCGGGAGTAAATGACGAAGAGTATATCAGGCGGAACTTCAAACAAGTTGTAGGCAAGATTTATACGCCATTCGCAGATGAAAAGACTTATTCGCTTGCATTGGACAATAAGGATCCAGACGGAGACAATGAAGATATCAAGGCTGCATTGTCCGAGTTCTTCTATGTGGAACCTTGCCGTTTAGGTCAGCATCCCGATGAGGTGCTGCCTGCCGTTGCTGCCAATGTAGCAATAAAGCCAACCGATCATGACTTGGCTCTATGTGTCACCAAGGAAGGAATACATTTCGACAATGCTGTGGCAAAAATGAAGCAGACAGGCAAACTTGGCATCGCATTGAATATGAACGGAGCTACATTGCAATTGGTTGAAGGCTTTACCGCTGCCAAATATCTCATCATCCACAACAAGAGCAACAAATATGCGGCATTCTTCGTGGACGGGAAAGGGCCGAGGCTGGTTTCCGCAAATGAAATGGCAGATATGGTGACCACAAAGAAAGGAGCATCTGTCTATCTTGTCTATCATGCAGAACTAAAGGCAATTCCTGCATTTGGCGAATTGGATTTGACTCCTATTACCAAGAGCGGTGACAGTTACTCACCGCACTTGTTATCCATAAAGAGTTTGATTAAAGAAAACGATGACGTATGAATACAGATATATTATTATTATTGCTTTCCGATAAAAATTGAGGGGCACAGACGTCTCTGCGGTACTCCAAAGAAAGCCCAACTAACAATACCGAGTTTCTCTGTCATTGTTCTTCTCAGAAATAAGGCGGTGTGTCATAATGGCCAATCTGCGGCGTTGCTATCGGCATTCGGTCTTGGTCATGTACGCCAGTACACTCCCTTCGACCTCAGCCTCAGTGCCTTGTATCTCGGCCCTTCTGACACACCGAAGAGGTTGCGCCAAAACATGGAGTTTTGACACAGCCTCCTTCCCCTTAAGTGTGCCGGAAACGGTATTCCGATGTACCGATTGTTATCCTATCTAATTACCTTCTTTCCATTGATGATGAACAGGCCCCTGCCGACGTCCTTGACTCTCCGGCCGAGCAAGTCGTAGACCTCGGAGTCGGCCTTCGGGGACGAGATGTGGGAGAGGGCAGTGCTGGCGTTGCTCACGACCTTGATTTCGTCGAGGTATGCGCGCTGTTTGCTGTCTGCACTGGACACCGTGGAGAACTTCAGGCTGACGTTGCCCGTCGCCTCAGTGATGGCTACCGAGTAGGTTTGGGCGGGAAGCGAGGTCTCACCGGCCACGGTTTCAGGCAGTGCAATCGCTATCTTCTGGTCCGTCTGCTCTCCGTATGTCAGTTTGCCTTCGCCCACGACCTCTACATACAACGTGACCACGTCGCCCAACTGGGCGGCCGCATTGAAGGTCAGCGTGGCCGCGCCATCGACGGCAACGGCCGGGGTGGTGATTTCTCCACTGTTCTTCTTGGTGGCGAGGCGTACGCATTGGTTGCAGATGGCCACTTTGACAAAGTTGCCCCAGCCGTCCTTGTTGTCGAGGGTTTCGGCCGTCAGGAGGTCTTCCACCCCCACTTCGACTCCGGCGGTTGCGTCGTTGTCGAAATAGCCATCGTTGCCGCCCATGCCGGCAAGTCCGTTGAACGACTCGTAGAACAGCACGTTGGTCTCATTCTCGGCCTGCGCAGCGGCAGGCACGGCCATTGCCACTGCCAAGGCAATGGCCAGGTTTTTCATTGCGTCAATCTTTCTCATATTCATTGTCCTTTTTAAAATTGAATTACCATGTTATCTTGTCCGACGTGGCGGCCTGGTTGTTGGAGGCCCCCTGCGTACTCTTTATCATATACCACTCGCCTGTGCCGTCGGGTTTTCTGCCGTAGGCCTCTCCCGTGGTGTCGCCATTGTATTTCGGGTCGGTCTCGTCCCACACATGGCCCATCGCGTTGCTCGGATTGACGAACAGGTCGATCACCGTTCCGTCCGGTGCCAGCAACTCCACCTGCACCGATTTCTTGGCCGAGAAGCCGGCCGAGAAGCCTATCGCATAGTCCGTCTGGTCGGACAGCAAGGCGAGATAGCCTCCGGCTGCGATGACGGTCCCCATGGGTGCCTCGTACACCATCTCGTCACCGTTCTTGCGCAGTTTCATCCCGCTGATGTCCACGGCCTGTGCGGAGGTGTTGTACAGTTCGATGAACTTTGGTTTGTTTCCGTCGAGTTCATTCAGGCGGATTGCCCTGAAGTCGGCCGTGTCTCCGGTTCCCTCTCCGGGTTTATTATCGCCTGCCGGTGTTTCCCCGGGCTTTGCCGCCTCCCACTGCGGTTCTTCGTCGGTCTTGCATCCGGCGAGCAACAGGGCCGTGAGGCAGCACGCGGATAGATAGATTCTTTTGTTTCTCATGTCCTTTTCTCCTTTTATTATCTCGTCAGAATGAAATGAGGGCGCGCATCTGGAACACGCTGAAGTCTATCCCGTCGGGGCGGGCGTTTTTCAGCGGCTGGCCTGCCACAGTGACCTGTCCCTTCGAGTCGGCATATTTGTCGTTGTTCATGAACAGGTAGTTGAGGCCAAGTACGACGTTGCTGACCGGATACCAATTGAGCGATGCCGACCATGCCGTTGCTTTTCCGCCGGTGACGTATGCGCGCTCGTCGTGCCAGTCGTTCATGTTGAGGGTGCTCACTCGGGCCGCAATCTCCAGGTTGCCTCCCTTGCGCCTCGTCTTCATCGGCCCAAACTCGGCGTTGTCGGGGCTATAGCGGCGGTTCTCGCCCAATATCATGTACGAGGCCTGCGCGTACCATCCGTTGAGTTGCGCGTTCTTGAGATTGGTCTTCACGTTTTTCGTTTCGTAGGTGTATCGGGATATGGTGTTGAAGATATATTCGCCGTAGGCCAGGAACTTGCGGTAGCGGAATCCCAACTCCCATCCGAGGGTCAGGTAGTTGTTTACGTTCTTGATTTCAGTCTGTACGAACCGGCGGTGGTCCACCCTGCTCTCGGGCAGTGTGCGGAAGAGCACCACGGGGTCACTGCTTCCTTCGTGCGAGGGGGTCTGATAGTTGGCGTAGCCTCCGATGTGCACGGTCATGTCCTCGTTGTTCACCGGACTCAGCGCAGCCCTTGCGGCAACCGCCCATCCGTCGTTGCCGCGATTGCGTTCCTTCTGCAGGATGTCCACACTGCGTCCGAACACTCCGGCAGAAGTCCACCAGCCTTTGCCCCATCCTGTTCCGGCCACTCCCAGTCTCCTCCCGTCGGCAAATGCTTCCACAGGCATGGGCCGCTCGGCGGCCATCAGATATTTCGAACTGGTCACCCTCTCCATGCTCATCGGCACCTTGAAGTTGCCCAACTTCACGTTCCAATGGTCGTTGAATCGGTAGCCCATGAACATATCCTTCACTTCCACTTCGTTGAAGGCGAAGTCTACATCGAGTTCAGCGAACCACTTTTCATAGAGTGTCGCCTTAATGCCGAAGCGTGCACGTCTGATTATCACGCCATTGCTGAACCTGAACTGACCGTCGTCCTCCTCCAGGTCCTTATTGGTTTTCGAGGTCAGTCCGTCCACACTCTCCGTAGGAGAAAAGATGGCCGCCTCAAGATTCACACGGTTGTCGAACCACAGATGGAAGTTGCCTCCTTTGCTGCGCATATGGAGTTTCCCTCCTTCAAAGAACACCTCAGCTGGCGCTTTCTCCTGCGCCATCACAGCCGTCCCACACAGGAGGCAGGCGCACGCCAAGAATAATTTTGCTTGTTGCATGGTTACGAGATTCATTTTTTCGCCGGCAAAGGAACGGATGCGATATTGCTTTATCATGATATCGGTGTTACGTTTGTGTGAAATCGCTCTTCCCAGCATGGCCACGGCCTCTTCCCATGGCAAGCAGCGGCGTATGCTTACTCCTTTCGGGAGAAAAGCACAAATCCGTGAATGGGGAGTGTAGTTCGACCCTACAAAATCCGCTACGCGCACGCACGAATTTTATATATTGCTGTCCGATAAAACTCAAAGAGACTTCATAATCCAGACCTTCGTCTTCACGTGCGCACGCATCAGCCTTCACGTGCGCACACATCGGCCTTCACGTGCGCACACATCAGAATGAGGTTTGAACGGCATTGCAAGGCCATTGCAATGCCGTTGCAACAACCTTTAAACGGTCTTTAAATTCGTTCCACTTCTGCTTTTCAAGAAACTGGACTGACAAGTTTCGGGTTTATCGGACAGCAATAAATTTTATATTTCAACGTTTGAAACGTACAGTTCAAACCATGAAACATAGATTTTGCCTGCCCGCATCCGGCACGACATACACCCGCGTACGCATTCCGAAGCAGACACCGGGCCGAAGCATCGTCGTCGCCACCGGATGCGAGTAGGGGCACACACAAGGATCCACGGCCGTTGAAGCCCCCTGTGCCATGCCCTCGCAAGCCATTCCCGCCGGCACACGCTGGGATATTGGCAAGAAAAAACTATCTTTACCACCCATTTCAATGAACAGAAAGCAACCTTATGGCTTACAGAATCACACCCCCGAAGGCCCTGCAGGGACGTATCGTCCTGCCCGCCTCCAAAAGCATCAGCAACCGCGCACTTGTCATCCACCATCTGGCCGATGGCAACCATCCGCTGCTGAACCTGGCCGACTGCGACGACACACAGGTGATGGTGCGTGCACTGAATGCCCCCCATACCGATACCATCGACATCCGGGCTGCCGGAACGGCCATGCGCTTCCTCACAGCCTACTACGCCGTGACACCGGGAGGCCGCAGCCTGACGGGCACACAACGAATGCGTCAACGCCCCATCCGCGTCTTGGTGGATGCCTTGCGTAGGCTGGGTGCCGACATCGCTTATGTCGGCGAAGAGGGATTTCCGCCCCTGCGCATCAACGGGAAAGAACTGGCCGGAGGCGAACTGGAGATGGCCGGCCACGTAAGTTCGCAATACGTGTCGGCCCTATTGCTGATTGCCCCTACCCTGACGCACGGCCTGCAGTTGCGACTGAAAGGCGACATCGTGTCGCGCCCGTACATCGACCTGACGCTGGGGCTGATGCGACGCTTCGGAGCGGAAGCAGGCTGGCTGGACGACCATTGCCTGCAAGTGGTCCCGGGACGCTACCGCACGGTGCCCTTCCAGGTGGAGTCCGACTGGTCCGCCGCCTCCTATTGGTATGAGATGCTGGCACTGGCCCCGGCCGGCGAGGTGGAACTGACGGGCCTCTTCGCCGACAGCCTCCAAGGCGACAGCCACGTAAGCCGGCTGTTCGCGCCGCTGGGTGTCGGCACCCGTTTCCACGACGGCGGAGCCACGCTCGTCAAGACCACGCCCACCCTCAGCCGGATGGACAACGACTTCGTCGACCAGCCCGACCTGGCCCAGACGTTCGTGGTGACCTGCGCCCTGCTCGGCATCCCCTTCCGCTTCAGCGGACTGCAGAGCTTGAAGATAAAAGAGACCGACCGCCTGGCGGCCCTCACCTGCGAGATGCGGAAACTGGGCTACGTAATGCACGAAGAGGGAGGATCCGTGCTTCGCTGGGAAGGCGAACGCTGCGCCCCGCACGCCCGGCCTGCCATCGACACCTACGAAGACCACCGCATGGCCATGGCCTTCGCCCCTGCCTGCCTGGTCCGGGGCGACCTCGTGGTGAACCATCCACAGGTGGTGAGCAAGTCCTATCCGCGCTTTTGGGCCGACTTGCAGCAAGCCGGATTCACGTTGCAGGAGATGGCCGACGAGCCATCGCTGGAATAATTAAACAGTGTTTAAACGCCATTGAAATACCATTTCACACCGTTTTGATACGGCCTACTTGGCCCGGATGAAGCGGATGGAATTGCCGGTGTTCAGATATCGGTCCGAAATCACCTTCGTATAGACGGCGATGCCGCACGTGGTATTCCAGAAGTAGGCAGCAGTGCCCGTGGTGAAAGTGCCGTCGGTATTGCGCTGGCGCGTCAGTCCGATGGACATCCCGGTCAGGTTCGAACTGCCCTCCCAAGCGGTAAGCAGCGCGCCCTCGTTGTTCACATAAGTACCCAAAGCCATCCATTCGCCAAGGGTGGGTAAGGCCCACCCATCGGGGGCGATGCCGGTCGCCGTGGCCGCTGCATACGTATAGTAATAGTTGCCGTCCTTCACACAATAGGCCGGCGTCTTGTCGGAGACGGCTTTAGTCCAGTCTGTATCCGAGTCCGCCCGCAGGAGGGACGTACCGTCCACACAAGCCTCGGCCTTCAGGTTGCTCCCCATCCAGTACTGCGTGGCCACCTTGACGATAGGATAGGAAGTGCCATTGCGTCCGTCGTCCAGCCGGTACGGCGTCGGGTCCACAGGATTAGCCCCCTTCAGGGTTTCGGAAGTCAGGCCGAGGAGGCGGCTATAGTGGATTTTCGTACGGGCGTTCTCCGTCCCGGCCGTGTAGTTCAACACATTTGCGTCAACATCCCAGGCCACCTTTCCGCCATGCACAGCACCGGCCGCCGGCTGTCCGTCGGCATCGAGCAGTTGCAACACGAAGCCCTGCGTGAGGTCGGTCGCTCCATCCGCCACGGGATAGGCCACCACGGCCCGGGCATTCACGCCGTCGGCCCGCAGGTATTCGCGGCAAATCTCAGCCACCACCTTCCCGCCGACCATGGCCTGATAGACCTCCGAATCGGCGAAATCGGGCACTGCAAACACGTAATTGCCCGAAGCGGGATCGGGTTCGTCGGTCTCCGTCTCCACCAAGTCGCCCTCCAGGGCTTCGTCGTTCTCCCAGTCGGCCACCTCGCCCGCGATGCCGCCCTGCGTGGCCGCCTTCTTGAGCGTCAGCGTGCAAGTCTGCCGCGTGGCCGAAGCCAGCACGTGCCGTTCGCCGAAAAAGAACGCATAGGTGCGCCCCTCGGCCGTCACCTCGACAAAAGGCACATCGCCGGCCACCGTCTGCGGCAGCACGATGGCCCGCTTGCCCACCAGGCGGTCGCCGCTCACCGTCCACTGGCCGGCCGGCACGATGTCCGCCGACGCGTTCAGGTCGGTCACGGTCTTGGCCGCCAGGTCATAGCGGCCCTTCAGGCAAGTGTTCTTCACCCGCACCTCCGGCTGGCTGGCCGCCAGTTCCTCGACCGAGGCGAAACCCGTCCCGGGCAGCAACTCGACGCACACCTCCGTCAGCCGATGCTTGAACACCAGAGGCACCGGGTCCGGGCTGGGCGTCACCCCGAACTTCTCGGCCACCAACAGGTCCGACTGCTGCCAGGCCGACGGGGTACGCTGGTCTGCCGCCACCTCGCAGGCCAACGCCGACGAAGCCGCCGGCAGAGCATCGGCCCGATAGGGATAGTAAGCGTAGAAGTCGCACGGATCGGTAGTCGGAGGATAGTAGAGCGGAGCATCGGCCTGCCAGCCGGCCCCGTCGAACACAAAACGCACATTGTCGGCCCAACGGGTCGCATCGAGCGTCTGCGGCTGCTGCAGCAGGTACAGCCCCACGGCATCGGAGGCTTCGAAACGATTGTCGGTCACCCGCGTCTGGATGTGCGATGCAGCAGACAAGGACACCTCGATGGCACCCGGTTCTGCCAGAGGGGCCGACTCATGGCGGCACGCGGAAAGGCAGCACAGGCATCCGCCCAAAAGCCACGAGGAAAGGCGGAAGAAGGAGGAACGGTTTTTCATGGGATGGAGTGGAAAGGTGAAACAAAAAGCCCCTTGCCGTCCCTCCGCACGAAGGCGGACGGAAAACGACAAGGGGCCAATGAGGTTCATAACGTTGTCTTTATTGTCTCCGCCCGGCTCAGAGCAGCAAGAGGATGATCATCTGCCCGGTCAGAATGCGGAGGAACATGGTCAGCGGATAGACGGTGGAGTAGCCCACCGCAGGCGCGTCGCTGCCACTGGTCTGGTTGGAGTAAGCCAGCGCAGGCGGGTCGGTGGTACTACCGGCCAGCAGACCCATCAGGATGAAATAGTTCACCTTGAAGTACAGACGGCCCACGATGCCCACGATGATGAGCGGCAGCACCGTGATGAGGAAACCGATGCCCACGTAGAGCAAGCCGTCGCCGTCGACCACGGTCTTCACGAAGTTGGCTCCCGCCTCGATGCCCACACTGGCCAGGAAGAGCACGATGCCCACCTCGCGCAGCATCAGGTTCGCGCTCTGCGTGGTGTAGGTCACCAAATGCATCTTCGGGCCGAAACGGCCGATGAGGATGGCAACGACCAGCGGACCGCCCGCCAGACCCAGTTTGAGCGGCGTAGGCATGCCGGGGAAGGCGATGGGAAGGCTGCCCACCAGAATACCCAGGAAGATTCCGATGAAGACGGTGATGATGTTCGGTTCGTTCAGGCGTTTGAGCGAGTTGCCCAGCACGCTGGCCACCCGTTCGACGGCCTCGGTCGGCCCGACCACCATGACGCGGTCGCCCACCTGGAGTTCCAGGTTGTAGTTGGCGAAGAGGTCCATGCCGGCACGGTTCACACGGGTGATGTTCACCCCGTAAAGCGTACGGAAGTTGAGTTCGCCCAAACGCTTGCCGTTGATTTCCGAACGGGTCACCAGGATACGGCGCGACACCAAAGGCGAGGCCTGTTCGGCCAGGTCGATGTCCACCTCCTTGCCGATGAACGCCTCGATGGACTCCTTGTCTTGCTCCGAGCAGACGATGCGCAGGTAGTCGCCGTCGTGAAGCACGGTCTTCGTGGTGGGGCTGAACACTTCGCCCTGCTGGCTCATACGCGAGCACACAAACGGACGACCCACCAGGTGGCCCAGTTCGCCCAAGGTCTTACCGAAAATGGCCTCGTTGTGCACCTCCACATGGAAGCAACAAGGCTGATGGTGCGTATCGGCCATCTGCCGGTTCCAGTCCTTTTCCTCCTTCTCAAAACTGATGCGGAAGATGTAGCGGACCAAGATGATGGAACCGATGATGCCAATCACACCCAACGGATAAGCACAAGCATAGCCCAACGCAATCGGGTCGCCCTGATAGCCGACCTGGGTGAGCGCTTCGTTGGCGGCACCAAGACCCGGCGTATTGGTCACGGCCCCGTAGAGGATGCCGACCATCATCGGAAGGCTGATACGGCCGTCCAGCAGGTAATAGGCCGTGAGAGCCACAGCCACGTTGAGAAGCACCACGCTGAAGGCCAGGAAATTCAAACTCATCCCACCCTTCTTGAACGAAGAGAAGAACGAAGGGCCGACCTGCAATCCGATGCAGAACACGAACAGAATCAAACCGAAATCGCGGATGAAATGCAAAATCTGGGTGCTTCCGGTGAAGCCGAAATGCCCCATCAAGATTCCGGTAAAGAGCACGAACGTAACCCCCAACGAGACGCCGAAAATCTTAATCTTGCCAAGCATGACGCCGACAGAGATGACAAAGGCATACAAAAACACGATATGGGCTACAGAGTCGGGCTTCCACAATAAATCAAGAATCCAATCCATAATACCTTTTAACTATACATTTTTTAAACTTTCTGCAAAAGTAAGCAAACTATTTCAGTCGCTCGCACTTTTCGCTTCAGATTTTTGATGCCCGCCAAGCAGACCCTGCCGACACCGCACGGCACCCGCAAGGGCAAACAGGACACTATACCGGACGGAAATATCATTTTGACAGCAAAAAGGAAGAAAAAACCGGGAAAGATTGGCTGCATTTGGAGTTAATGTTTATATTTGCGTGTGCGCTCATAACAAAAGATAAGCGAAACCACTAATCTTATTTATTAATACAGTTAACTATGGCAGATAGTACAGAAAAACTCTTTGCGGACTTCGCTCCCGTGTCCACCGAAAAATGGATGGAGAAAGTCACAGCAGACCTAAAGGGTGCCGACTTCGAGAAGAAACTCGTTTGGAAAACGAACGAAGGCTTCAAGGTGAAACCCTTTTACCGGAGAGAAGACTTGGAAGGCTTGCAGACCACCAACGCACTTCCGGGAGAATTCCCTTACCTGAGAAGCACCAAGAAAGACAACGTGTGGCTGGTGCGTCAAGACATCCGGGTGGACAACGTCCAGGAAGCCAACAAGAAGGCACTGGACATCCTCATGAAAGGAGTCGACTCCATCGGATTCAACATCAAAGCCAAAGACCTGTGCCCGGAATTCGTGGCCGCCTTGCTGGAAGGCATCTGCGCCGAATGCGTGGAACTGAACTTCTCGACGTGCCAAGGACATACCGTAGAACTTGCCCAACTGCTCGTCGGCTATTTCCAACAAAAAGGATACGACCTGAACAAAATGAAAGGCTCGGTCAACTACGACCCGATGAACAAAATGCTGCGCCGCGGCAAAGACGTTCCGCAGATGGGCGAAACCGCCAAGCAACTGGTAGAAACACTCCGTCCCTTACCTTTATATAAATGCATCGCCGTCAACGCACTCACGCTGAACAACGCCGGCGCATACATCTCGCAAGAACTGGGATACGCCCTGGCATGGGGCAACGAATACCTGGAACAACTGACCGAAGCCGGCATCGCCGTGGACGAAGCCGCCAAACGCATCAAGTTCAACTTCGGCATCAGTTCCAACTATTTCATGGAGATGGCCAAATTCCGCGCCGCACGTATGCTCTGGGCCAACATCGTAAAACAATACGAACCGGCTTGCGACTGCGCCTGCAAGATGGCCGTACATGCCGAGACATCGACCTTCAACCTCACAATCTTCGACGCACACGTGAACCTGCTCCGCACCCAGACCGAGGCCATGAGCGCAGCCCTGGGAGGCGTGGACTCCATGACGGTCACCCCGTTCGACAAAGCCTACGAAACGCCGGACGAATTCTCGGAACGCATCGCCCGCAACCAGCAGTTGCTGCTGAAGGAAGAATCGCACTTCGACAAGGTAGTAGACCCGGCCGCCGGCTCCTACTACATCGAGAACCTGACCGTTTCGATTGCCAAGCAGGCATGGGACCTCTTCCTGAGCGTCGTCGAAGAAGGCGGATTCCTGGCTGCCGTGAAAGCCGGAAAAGTGCAGGCCGCCATCAATGAAAGCGGCAAGGCACGCCACATCGCCGTATCGAAACGCAAAGAAATCCTGCTCGGAACGAACCAATATCCGAACTTCAACGAGCGTGCAAACGGCAAACAACCCGTGGAAAACGCTTGCTGCTGCGGCAATCAGGAACACACCTGCGAAAAAGCATTCGACACGCTGAACTTCGACCGCGCCGCCAGCGAGTTTGAAGCCTTGCGCCTGCAGACCGAACACTCCGGCAAACGCCCCAAGGCCTTCATGCTGACCATCGGCAACCTGGCCATGCGCCAAGCCCGTGCCCAATTCTCGTGCAACTTCCTGGCCTGCGCCGGCTACGAAGTCATCGACAACCTCGGATTCCCCTCGGTGGAAGAAGGCGTAGAAGCCGCCATGAAGGCCGGAGCCGACATCGTGGTGCTCTGCTCCAGCGACGAGGAATATGCCGAATACGCCGTCCCCGCCTTCAAAGCCGTCGACGGACGCGCCATGTTCATCGTGGCAGGTGCCCCCGAATGCATGGAAGAACTGAAGGCTGCCGGCATCGAGCACTTCATCCACGTACGGGTGAACGTGCTGGACACGCTGAGAGAGTTCAACGAGAAATTACTGAAATAACCCCCGAACATCATGAAACCGAATTTCAAAAACATAGATATTTATGCCGGATTCAAGCCTGTAAACGGCACCGAATGGCAAAAGGCTAACGGCATCGAGGCTGACTGGAAAACGCCGGAACACATTTGTGTCAAACCCGTCTATACGAAAGAAGATCTGGAAGGCATGGAACACCTGGACTATGCCGCCGGCATCCCGCCCTATCTGCGCGGCCCGTACTCCGTGATGTACACCCTGCGTCCCTGGACCATCCGCCAATATGCAGGTTTCTCCACGGCTGAAGAATCGAATGCTTTCTACCGCCGCAACCTGGCATCCGGACAGAAAGGTCTGTCCGTCGCCTTCGACCTTCCCACCCACCGCGGCTACGACCCCGACCATCAGCGTGTGGTAGGCGATGTGGGCAAGGCCGGTGTGTCCATCTGCTCGCTGGAGAACATGAAGGTACTCTTCGACGGCATCCCCTTGAACAAGATGTCCGTGTCGATGACCATGAACGGAGCCGTGCTCCCGGTGATGGCCTTCTACATCAACGCCGGTCTGGAGCAAGGCGCCAAACTGGAAGAAATGGCCGGTACCATCCAGAACGACATCCTCAAAGAGTTCATGGTGCGCAACACCTACATCTACCCGCCCGCATTCTCCATGAAGATCATCTCCGACATCTTTGAGTACACCTCGCAGAAGATGCCGAAGTTCAACTCCATCTCCATCTCAGGCTACCACATGCAGGAGGCCGGCGCCACGGCCGACATTGAGTTGGCCTACACCCTGGCCGACGGTCTGGAATATCTCCGCGCCGGCGTGGCCGCAGGCATCGACATCGACGCCTTCGCACCCCGCCTCTCGTTCTTCTGGGCCATTGGTATGAACCACTTCATGGAAATCGCCAAGATGCGTGCTGCACGTATGCTGTGGGCCAAGATTGTAAAACAGTTCAACCCGAAAAACCCGAAATCGCTGGCCCTGCGTACACACTCGCAGACATCCGGATGGTCGCTCACCGAACAAGACCCGTTCAACAACGTAGGACGTACCTGCATCGAGGCCATGGCTGCCGCCCTCGGACACACCCAGTCCTTGCACACCAACGCATTGGACGAAGCCATCGCACTGCCCACCGACTTCTCGGCCCGTATCGCCCGCAACACGCAGATTTACATTCAAGAAGAAACCAACATCTGCAAGAATGTGGACCCGTGGGGCGGCTCGTACTACGTGGAAACGCTGACCAACGAAATCGCCCATCGTGCATGGGAACACATCCAAGAGATCGAGAAACTGGGCGGCATGGCCAAAGCCATCGAAACCGGCATCCCCAAGATGCGTATCGAAGAAGCCGCCGCACGCACACAGGCCCGCATCGACTCGGGAGCACAGACCATCGTGGGTACGAACAAGTACCGTCTGGAGAAGGAAGACCCCATCGACATCCTCGAAGTGGACAACACTGCAGTGCGCAAGGAGCAAATCGAAAACCTGGAACGTCTCAAGAACGGACGCAACCAGGCCGAAGTGGACAAAGCATTGGAGGCCATCACCGAATGCGTAAAAACAGGAAAAGGAAACCTGTTGGAACTGGCGGTAGAAGCCGCACGCGTTCGTGCCACATTGGGCGAAATCTCTTACGCATGCGAGAAAGTGGTAGGACGTTACAAAGCAATCATCAGAACAATATCAGGCGTGTATTCATCAGAAAGTAAGAAGGATTCAGATTTCGCACGGGCTTGCGAACTGACCGAAGAATTTGCCAAGAGAGAAGGCCGCCGTCCGCGCGTCATGATCGCCAAGATGGGACAGGACGGACACGACCGTGGTGCTAAAGTCGTAGCAACCGGATATGCCGACTGTGGTTTCGACGTCGACATGGGTCCGTTGTTCCAAACCCCGGCCGAAGCCGCACGCGAAGCCGTAGAAAACGATGTACATGCCGTAGGCGTTTCCTCGTTGGCAGCCGGACACAAGACCTTGGTTCCGCAATTGATTGAAGAGTTGAAGAAACTCGGACGGGAAGACATCCTCGTCTTTGCCGGCGGTGTCATTCCTCCGCAAGACTACGACTTCCTGTATCAGGCTGGCGTTGCAGCCATCTTTGGCCCTGGTACCCCTGTGGCCAAGTCGGCTTGCCAAATCCTGGATCTGCTGATGGGCGAATAACCCACCCATCCCTCTGATACTGCAAAGGAGGTAAACGGCCGTTCATCCGGCTGTTTACCTCCTTTTTTCATGCCTCGGCATTTCACGGTCAGTCGGATGGAAATTCCGTTGAAGCAAAAGACTGGTCGACAAGGTACGCACCTTTGCGAGATGCGGGTACAATCGAGTAGGAGGGACTTGCACCCGTTAGACAATGCTCATGCCGAGCGTACAAAATGTAAGAGACCCGGAGCGAATGCTTCCGGGCCTCTCGGGATGAAAAAAAACGGCGGCGACCTAC
>JBJEHD010000042.1:0-2738 GCA_051875715.1 Bacteroidaceae bacterium | reverse complement strand
GGAGCAATGGCACCGAAAGTGTAAGTGTTGCCCGGAACCCAGTACTGCAATACATCGTATGACCATCCGGTAGAGGCAGAACCTCCTTTATACACCTTGTCACCCTTGAAGATCTGACCTGCCTGTGTGAAACCATACACGGCAAAATCTTCCAAAGTTTCTGTTGTGAAAATCGGGTCCACGATACTGCGTGTTCCGTTGTTCACGAACGCATTGCTGAAACCGATGGCCTTAGACTGGGCCATTTCCACTGTCTCGTCGTTGCTGCAGCTTGCCAACATGGCTGTTGCCGCCAAACCAATCATAAATAACTTCTTCATTTTGATTAAAATTAAATTGTGAATAAAAATGTTTTGATAACTCTCTATGCAAATCAAAGAGGGAGTTCTATGTCCTCGTAATCTCCCCAGTCTTCCACGTCCACGTCGAAGCCGGAGCCGCCTTCCGTACCCTCTTCATCGGATATCTCGATGCCCTTCACCACGATGACACCTCCCTGCGGTTGCGCCGCCACCTGGTCGGTCACGTCGAAATCGAACGACTTGATTTTTCCGTTCTTCAAGCGTACTTCCAGATTCAGCCCGTACTTACGTTCGGCCCTTGTTCCGTAGTGTTCGTTAGGGAAATCAGGTATTCCGAAAGAACGCACCAAAGCCTGTGCGCCGAAATCTTCCACCGTACAATCATACAGCACGGTAGCGGCTTCATCTGACGTGTGCCCGCTGTTCAACCATACCGCCTGCGCCATACCGGCCAAGGCACCGCGTGCCAGCGACACGTATTCCACCCCGTGGCTAAACTCGTAACGTACCAGATAGGTGAACACCAGCGGGTGCATGGTGACAGGTATCACGTCGGTCTCGGTCGAGCGTTCCGCCACGTATGACTCCATGTAACTGCCGTAAAGCATATCGGGCTGGTTCACCGTGTTCTCGTCTTTCGTGTCCATATAAGAATTACCGAGATAAGAGGAACGGGTACGGGTTCGCGTGGTGGCCTTTGCCGAAGCGAACGACTGCATCTCGTCGAACACGATGTATTCCGTGTCGTTGTTGTAGAACAGCAGGGAGTGTTCACCCGGACGCATATAAACGACATCCCCCTCGGGAGCTATGTTGATGATCTCGTCCGAACCGTCCGCGTTGTACACCTGCACGCGCAATCCATCCGGTATTCCGGGTCGCAACGCGTCGTATTCCATACCGAAGGATTCCTGCCAAGTCGGGAAGTTTTTCCAATCCGTACCGTTCTCATAGGTGTATTGCCATTCCTTTTCATATTCCGCTTCTATGCGCACCTCCGATTTCGGGGCATGCGGGTCGTGGTCAAAGCACAAGTCCTTGTGCTCGCATGACGAAAGCAGCATGAGCATTCCCGCGAGCAGGGGAACGTATTCCATTACAGTATATATCCTTTTCATTTCACGCCTCCTTTCTTGTTGTTGCTGTTGCCTCTTCCAAGAAGCCATACCAGAGAGATTTCCGCCTTCGTGGGACCGAACCAATGGCGGTTTTTAGTGGCCTGCCATACATAGTGGCCGTCCAAGGGGATGTACTCGTAGTATTTCCCTCCCCAATAGCCCACGCCAAGCGTGAAGTCGATGTTCAGGCGGTTTGCAACGGGCAGCGAGTAACCGTATTCCACGCCTGCCGCGTAATTCGTCTTGTCCCAAAGCGTTCCGCCGGGTTCACCGCCCATGTAACCTTTGCCTCCCCACTCGAAGTCGTAAGTGAACGCCTGCCCGTATATGCCTATATGATGTCCGGTGAGCGGCTTTTCATGGGCCTTCTTCCCGAGCCAGTAGCGCACGGCAAGGTCACCTCCATAGATGCGCCAGTAACGGTGGTTGCTGTTCTTTTTCCACCAGCCGTACATCCAGTTTCCACTGATTGACCAGTTCTTGCCCAAGTAAAATTCCACCCCGATATTGGGAACGGCCAGCACATCATAGAGCATGTTGGTCTTGAGGGCCATGTAGAAAGGTTTTGAGGTTTCGGGGGAAACCGCTACAATCGTGTCCGCTTTCTCCACAACGGCTGTCGTGTCGGCAGGAACCGGCACAATCGGTTCTTCCTTGACTACCGTTTTTTCCTCGATTACCGGTTTTTGACGGACTGTCACGAGAATGACACTGGCATTGCGGATTTGGTCAAAGAAATGCTTGTGCATGTAATGCCAGGTACGACCATATTGCAGTTCCATCAGGTGTTTCTTGCGGCTGTCAACCAATACACCTTTATTATTATAGGTAAATTCGGGCACGTTGCGCAACACGTCCACCGCCTCTTCCTTGTGGGGCATGTCGGACACCTCGACCAGCTCCGCGAGGCGTTCCCACGCGATAAATCCCTCGGGACGTGAAATGATGCCGTCCGGAAGCGATACGCGTTCACGTACATAACGCTCCAAGGAATTGCGGCGTTTTTCCGCCAATTCCCTGTTTATGGCAAAGCCGCCCTCGGGTGAGGCGGAACCGCAGAAAGACACCTCGACCAATTCGAGCGTGCTGTCTTTTTTCACACTTTCCAGAAACGACACCACTTCGGACAGGCGCGCGGCGTTGTTGCCGTAAGCCGTGTCCAGTGTCGAGTTGCCGACCGGGAATCCGATACAGACCTCCTTCCGGCTCTCTTGCCCGAACGCCTGGATGCATCCGAGCAACATGAACGCTGATACTATTAAACCTCTCATGTGCATATTGTCTTTATTTTACATCCATTTCTTTCCAAGAAACGGAT
>JBJEHD010000041.1:0-15317 GCA_051875715.1 Bacteroidaceae bacterium | reverse complement strand
GCGGAGAGGGAGGGATTCAAACCCCCGGAACCTTTCAGTTCAACGGTTTTCAAGACCGCCGCAATCGATCACTCTGCCACCTCTCCTTTTCTTGGATAGCCCAAATGGGCCTGCCCTTTCAGAAAAAAGCGCTGCAAAGGTATGACTAATTTTTAGATTTGCAAGGGTGCGGATGGGAAAAATCGTATTTTTGCACCCCAATAAGAAGGAATACGATGATTTATCCACAGAATTTTGAGCAAAAGATAGGGTTCGACGAGGTGCGCCGACGCCTGAAGGAGCACTGTTTGAGCACACTGGGCGAAGGACGGGCGGACGAGATGGGCATGGCTACGGACTACGACGAGGTGCGCCGACGGTTGGAACGGGTGGACGAAATGGGGCGTGCCATCGAGGACGAAGGCTTCCCCGACCGATACTTCCTGGACGTGCGCGACTCGTTGCGCCGCATCCGGGTGGAGGGACTCTACATGGACGAGGCCGAGGTGTTCGACCTGAAACGCTCGCTCGAGACCATCCGCGACGTGGTGCGCTTCGTGCGGAACGAGGAAGCCGACTTCCCCCGCCTGCGTGAACTGGCCGCCGAGGTGGAAGTGCCCGTCGACCTCATCCGACGCATCGATGCACTGCTGAACCCTTACGGAAAGATGAAGGACAATGCTTCGCCCGACCTGCTGCGCATCCGGCGCGAACTGGCTTCTACGGCCGGCAGCATCTCGCGCAGCCTGCAGTCCATCCTGCGGGCCGCGCAGGCGGAGGGATATGTGGACAAAGAGGCTACACCCACCATGCGCGACGGACGACTGGTCATCCCCGTGGCTCCGGCCCTGAAGCGAAGAATCAAGGGCATCGTCCACGACGAGTCGGCCACGGGCAAGACGGTCTACATCGAACCGGCCGAAGTGGTGGAGGCCAACAACCGCATCCGCGAACTGGAAGGCGAGGAACGGCGCGAAGTGGTACGCATCCTGGTGGAGTTCTCTGCGCTGGTGCGTCCTCAGATACCGGCCTTGACGGATGCCTACGAGTTTCTTGCCGAGGTGGATTTCATCCGCGCCAAGGCATATTTGGCCCGCCAGATGCAGGCCGTGACGCCGCAACTGACCGACGCTCCGCTCGTCGACTGGGGACAGGCCGTGCATCCGTTGCTGCGATGGTCGCTCGAGAGGCAGGGCAAGAACGTGGTGCCGCTCGACATCGAACTGAAGGAGCCGCGACGCATCGTGCTCATCTCCGGACCGAATGCCGGCGGAAAGTCGGTCTGCCTCAAGACGGTGGGCCTGCTGCAATACATGCTGCAATGCGGCTTGCCCATCCCCGTGAGCGAAAGCAGCCGGGCGGGTGTGTTCCGAAACCTGTTCATCGACATCGGCGACGAGCAGTCGATAGAGGACGACCTCAGCACATACTCGTCGCACCTGACCCACATGAAGATGATGCTGAAGCAGTGCGACGGGCACAGCCTGCTCCTGATTGACGAACTGGGGGGCGGCACGGAGCCGCAGATAGGCGGAGCGATGGCCGAGGCCGTGCTGAAACGGCTGAACCGGAAAGGGGCGTACGGCGTGGTGACGACGCACTATCAGAACCTGAAACACCTGGCCGATGAGGAGGAAGGGCTGGTGAACGGAGCCATGCTCTACGACCGCCATCTGATGCGCCCCTTGTTTCAACTGCAGATAGGAAATCCGGGCAGTTCGTTTGCCGTGGAAATCGCCCGCAAGATAGGCTTGCCCGAAGAGGTGATAGCCGAAGCGTCCGAAAGGGTGGGCAGCGAATACATCCAGGCGGACAAATACCTGCAGGACATCGTTCGCGACAAACGCTATTGGGAAGGGAAAAGACAGCACATCCGCCAACGCGAGAAGCAGTTGGAGGAGACGCTGGCTCGCTACGAAGAACGCCTGCACGAGGTGGAGAGTCAACGTAAGGACATCATCCGGAAGGCACGGGAGGAGGCCGAACGGCTCTTGCAAGAATCGAACGCACAGATTGAGAACACCATCCGGACCATCAAGGAATCGCAGGCCGAAAAGGACAAAACGCGGCAGGCCCGACAGGAACTGGAGGAGTTCCGACAGCGGATGGAGGAGTTTGAGGCACAGGCCAAGGAGGAGAAAATAGCTCGCCAGATGGAACGGATCCGGGCTCGTCAGGACCGCAAGAAAGACCGTCAGGCAAAGGCTCAGACCGCACCATCGGCTCCGGCGCAACCGATTGCACCCAAGGAAAAGCCCATCGAGGTGGGCTGCGCGGTCCGGATGAAGGGGCAAAACGGCGTGGGACGCGTGATGGAGGTGAACGGCAAGAACGTGGTGGTGGCATTCGGTATGCTGAAGACGACCACAAAGGCCGACCGGCTGGAACGGGTGGACGAGCGGAACCTGCCGAAAGAAACGAACGCGAAGGCAAGTTTCGTGAGCGTGCAGACGCAGGACCAAGTCTACGAAAAGAAACTGAACTTCAAGCAGGACGTGGATGTACGCGGCATGCGTGGCGAAGAGGCCTTGCAGGCGGTGATGTATTTCATCGACGACGCCATCCTGCTGGGCGTGTCGAGGGTGCGCATCCTGCATGGGACGGGGTCCGGCATCCTGCGCACGCTGATTCGCGACTACCTGCGCACGGTGCCCGGCGTGCTCCGCTATCAGGACGAACACGTGCAGTTCGGCGGAGCAGGCATTACGGTGGTCGATCTGGCGTAGGCTATATTATATATAAAAGGAGTAAAAGAGAGAAACGATATGAAGACGATACGCGAAATCTATCGGATAGGAAACGGCCCCTCGAGTAGCCATACGATGGGACCGAAGAAGGCGGCGGAAATGTTCCTGGCCCGGCATCCCGAGGCCTGTTTCTTCCGGGTGACACTCTACGGGAGTCTGGCCGCCACAGGAAAGGGGCACTTGACCGACGTGGCCATCGAGAACGTGCTGCGCCGGCAGGCCGAAGTGGAAACGGTGTGGCAGCCGAAGGTGTTCCTGCCTTACCACCCCAACGCCATGACGCTGGCCGCCTACGATGCCGACCGCCATCTGAAGGAAAGTTGGACGGTGTACAGCATCGGCGGAGGGGCGTTGGCCGACAAGAACGGCGAGATTGCCGACCGGCCGATGGAGGACATCTACGCCATGACAACGATGAGCGAGATACAGCACTGGTGCGAACGCACGGGGAAAAGTTACTGGGAATACGTGAAGGAGTGCGAGGACGAGGGCTGCTGGGACTACCTGGCCGAGGTGTGGGCCACGATGAAGGCGGCTATCGAGCGCGGACTGGAGCAGGAGGGCGTGCTGCCCGGACCGCTCAACCTGCGGCGGAAAGCGGCTACCTACCACATCCGGGCCACGGGCTACAAGGAGTCGCTGCGCTCGCGCGGACTGGTGTTCGCTTATGCCTTGGCCGTGAGCGAAGAGAACGCCTCGGGCGGCCGCATCGTGACGGCTCCCACCTGCGGGTCGTGCGGCGTAGTGCCGGCTGTGCTCTACCATCTGCAGAAAAGCCGCGACTTCAGCGATACGCGCATCCTCCGCGCCCTGGCTACGGCAGGCCTGATTGGCAACATCGTGAAGAACAACGCCTCCATCTCCGGTGCCGAGGTAGGCTGTCAGGGCGAGGTGGGCGTGGCCTGTGCCATGGCTTCGGCCGCTGCCAACCAATTGTTCGGCGGCAGTCCGGCACAGATTGAGTATGCGGCCGAGATGGGGCTGGAACATCACCTGGGCATGACCTGCGACCCCGTGTGCGGACTGGTACAGATTCCCTGCATCGAACGAAACGCCTATGCCGCCGCTCGGGCGTTGGATGCCAACATCTATTCGTCGTTCACCGACGGCATGCACCGCGTGTCGTTCGACAAGGTGGTGGAGGTGATGAAGCAGACCGGCCACGACCTCCCGTCCCTCTACAAGGAGACGGGCGAGGGTGGCTTGGCCAAGGATTACTTCGACGAAGGCTTGTCATAACGGCCCATCTGCGTCGTTGCTGTTTTGACAAACCGTGCTGAACCGTTGCCGTCAGTCGTCGGCACGGAGGAATCGGCCTTTGGCATCGAAGTCGAGGTCGAGACCGTTGCCCAGCTCTACGCTGTAGCCCCGTCGGTCGCGGTCAATCTTGACGATGCTTTCGTTCGGGAAGTGTTCGCGGACATACTTCGCTGCGGCTTCGGGCACGAGGGCGCAGGGGACGGGCGAGCGTTGGCAGTCGATTTCCGTCCAGTTGCCTTTCTTGTCGAACTCGATGGAGGTCTCGTCCGAGAGGACGGCCTCGTAGGAGGTCTTCGTCAGGTCGTTGTCGATTTTGATGTACGAGAGTTCGATGCCGGCAAAGTGCTTTTGCAGGGTGGTGCGTGCCTTCTCGGGCAGGCGGTTCGTGTCGCGTGTGATGATGTCGTCGGCGCAGGCCATGTGGAGCGAGGCCAGGATGCCGATGAGGAGGATGGTCAGTTTCTTCATACGTCTGTTCCTTTCTTGTTGATTAGTGGTGAATGAATCGGGGCGTTTCCGCGGGTTGGCGGGTGCGCCTGTATGGATAGAACAAAAAACGTCGTCCGAAGGTTTGCAGGACGACGTTTTTTTTGTTTGGGCTTCGCAGAGGAGGCGGTCTACTTCACCGTCTGCGAGAAGTCGGCCAGGTTGTAGCACACGGGCACGGTGCTGTTGCCCACGCGGTAGATGCCGAACTTGAAGTAGTAGCCGTCCTTGTCGTTGCGGCCGATGAGGATGCGGCGGTTGTCCACCAGGTGGTCCGAGATGTGTTTCCCCTTCGCGTTGGTGTAGTTCATCACCACGTCCAGGCGGCCGGGCTTGTCGATGCTTTCTTTCTCAGCCCCGTAGACGGTCCAGTCGATGGCTACGTCGAATGTGATCCAGCAGTCCTTCGGGAAGTCCTCGAAAGGCATCTTGTAGGCGATGGTCGAGGCCTTGTATTGCGAGGTCTGCGGGCGCATCACCTCGGCTTTGGCGACGTTGGCGTTGCAGCGGTCGTCCTTGTCCGAGAGCCATTTGCGGTCGGAGTTGGCCTTGATGTAGAAGTAGCCGTTGCTGAAGCCGAAGGCGAGGGGCGGGTAGCCGCCTTGCTCCACCAGCCAGCCGTTGGGCTTGCCGGCCCGGTAGACGGGGTTGCCTTGCTTGTCGGTGACGGGTTGTCCGTTCTTGTCCTTCTTCTGCACCTTTTCGTGGCCGATGTTCTTCTTGAAGAAGGTGGTCTTCTCCAGTTCCACGAACTCCTCTATGGTCAGTTGCTTCACCTCGCCTTGCGGGGTCTGCACCAGGGTGCGGTCGGGCATGCCGTGCCATTGGGCGAAGATGGTCGACACCTCGGCGCTCAGGGTGGAGGGGATGTAGACGCTGAAGCGGTAAGTGCACGACGAACCTTGCGGGCAGATGCCCTTGCCGTGGTGGTAGACGGTCTTCGTCACCTGTGCGTGGTGGTAGTCGGTTTCGCTCAGATTGGCAAAGTCGTCCGTCGTGGCGTAGCAGTACGACAGTTCGGCGCGTCCCTTCGTTTCGCCTTTGGCATAGCCCGAGAGGGTGTTGTCGTCCTGCTTCAGTTCGAAGCGGTACGAGGGTTTTCCGCCGTAGGGGCGGGTGTAGTCGTACTGGATGGCGTGCGGCTTGTGGGTCCCGACGGCCACCCAGCATCCGTCGATGATGCGTTCGGCCTGTGCGCTGTCGGCCTGTACGTTGACGCGTCCGCGGATGGGGACGAGTGTCTTGTCGGCCTTTTGGGCCGTGGCTGCCGTGGTGGTCAGGCAGGCCAGGAAGAGAGCGGTAATTACTTTCATGGGTTTTAATGGGGTTTAAATGGGTTTTAAAATGCTATAAAATGCTGTTGCAATGCTGTTGCAATGGCGTTGCAATGCGATTGCAACGCCATTCGAATGTCGTTCGGCGGTCAGAACGGCAGCGGCACCATCTTGCGCCGTCCGTGGTTCAGCTTGAGTCCGGCTTCGTAGGCCTCGGGGCCGTGGAGCAGGCGGATGTCCAGTTCGCCCAGGTTGACCAGGATGCCTCGGGCCATCAGACCGGCGTCTTCGTTCTCCTTGTGGGGCAGGTTCTCGGCCGCTTCTTTCAGGGCAGGCAGGCAGGGGCGCAGGGCCGGCTGCATCTGCTCGTCGAGCGAGAGGCATTCGAGGGCGGAGAGGTACACCTTGCGGTAGGCCTGGCCGCCGGCGGTGGAGAGCAGGCGTACGGCCTCGTCGGTGCGTCCCAGGTAAGCGCAGGCATAGGCGGCTTCGGCGGCCACGTAGGGGTCGGCGTCGCGCATCAGGTCGGCCAGGGCCTGCGGACAGGTGTGGAGCGTGCCGTTGGCGGCCAGGTTGGCCAGTCCGGCGGCGGCCCAGAAGCGCATCTCCTTGTGGGGCGAGGTCAGGTAGCCGCAGAGGGCGGTATAGTCGGCGGCGCAGGCCGTGGAGGCCCGTTCCACCAGCGTGTAGAGTTCGTCGAGCGGATAGCGGTCGCGGCGCACGCGGTCGTACAGGCAGTCGGCCTGTCTTGACGAGGGCAGGAAGAAGCCCAGGTCACGGCTTTCGCGCAGGTGCCGGCCCATGGCTTCGCGGAAGTGCTGCAGCACGGCGGCGTATTCGGCCTGTCCGGCCAGGTTGTTCAGTTCGAAGGGGTCGTTCTCGAGGTCGAACAGCATCTCGGCCGGATGGTGGCCGAAGGGCTGTGCCCAGTCCGGGTTGGTGTTATGGCCTCCCATCACGTAGTTGTCCCAGGCCTTGTTCGAGGGCATTCCCCACTGGTAGTAGTTGCGCAGGGCGAACTGGCGGTAGGGCAGGTAACTGCGGATGTACTTGTAGCGTTTGTCCATGGCAGCGCGTACGGGCATGTAGTGGTGCAGCTGGTTGGCGGCCAGGGCGAACTGCATCTCCGGTTCTGCTTGGGCGGCATGGCGGCCCAGCAGGGCGCGTCCCTGCATGTGCTTGGGCGGTTTCACGCCGGCCAGGCTGAGCACGGTGGGACCGAGGTCGATGAAGCTGACCAGCGACGAGTCTTTCACGCCGGTTCGGCCTCCGGCCAGGTGCTGCCACTTGGGCGGGAAGTAGGCCACCAGGGGCACGCGCAGTCCGGTCTCGTAGAGGTAGCCCTTGCCGCGCGGCAGGCAGCCTCCGTGGTCGCTGAAGACGAAGATGATGGTGTTGTCGTCCAGTCCCTGCTGGCGCAGGTCATCGAGGAAGAAGCCCACCCAGGTGTCCACGTCCTGCGAGGCTTCGAGGTGTCCGGCATAGTCGGAGCGCACCTCGGGCAGGTCGGGCACGTGGGGCGGCAGTTCGAGCAGGGCGGGGCGGATGCCCTCCTGCGTGTAGTCGCGCCGTCCGTCGGTGTGGAAGGTGCGCACGCGTCCCATGTGCGAGGTCACGGTGTTGTAGACGGCGAAGAAGGGTTGTCCTTCCTTCCGCTTCGGGCTGTGGTACGAGGCCTTCGTGTTGCACTCGTCCCAGCAACTCTTGTTGTCGACGGTGGTGTTGTAGTGGGTCTTGCTGTTGTTGGTGCAGTAGTAGCCTGCCTCGCGCAGCCATTGGGGGAAGAAGATGCCGTCGGGGGTGGGGTTGGGCACGGGGTGCACGTCCATGCCGTAGGTGGTGGCGTAGCAGCCGGTGATGAGCGACGAACGGGCGGGCGAACTCTGCGGGGCCACCGACCAGGCGTTCATGTATTGCAGGCCGTTGGCGGCCAGGCTGTCGATGTGCGGGGTGTGCACCTGCCGGTTGCCATAGCAGCCGAACTCGTACCAACTGGTGTCTTCGAACGTCAGCCATAGGATGTTCGGGCGTTCGTTTGTCTGTTTGGGGGCGGCTTCGGCCTGCAGGGCGGCCGGTCCGCTCAGGAGGGCGGCCATCGAGAGGCCCACTCCGGGGTGAAGTTTTCTCATAATAACGGTTTTGTTTGACGAGGGCAAATGTACAAAAGGCCGCCCGAAGACGGCCTTTTGATTGTGCAAATCACTATCACGATTGTTTAAATCACTGCTACATTTGTGTCACGTCGGCCTCGCGACGCGGCTTCGCGCCTTGCGCCCCCTTTCGTTGGCCTTTTCCCTTGCAGCCGGGCTGTGCCTTTGCTTCCTTGCGTTCCGCCTTCATCTGCTGGACTTTGGCAAACTGCTCCGGCGTCAGGATAGCTTTCATCTGCTCGTCGCGTGCGGAGCGGATGGCCTTGCCGAAGTCGTTCACGCGGCGCATTTCCACTTTCTGCATCTTCTTCAGTTTCTGGCGGGTGTCTTTGGAGAAGAAGGCCGTGTCTGCCCCGCAGAGCCGCTTGGCGGCTTTGGTGCTTTGCTGCAACTGGCGCATCTGCTTGCAGAAGTTCACGTTGATGGTTTTCATCTGGGTCTTCTGTTCGTCGGTCAGGTCCAGCTCCACGGCCATGCGCTCGGTCATGCGTTCGGCCTGCTCGGTGGTGTTGGCTTTGCGGGGGCGTCTCTCTTGTTTGTCTTTTCGTCCTTGTGCGAAGGCCGTGCCGCCCATCAGCAGGCAGGCCATCAGGATGCATGTCATTCGTTTCATGTCTCGTTTCTCCTTTATTAGTTATAGGTTCGTACCATGTGCCCCTTCGTGGCGTCCCGTCGGGGGCTTTCTCATTGGGTTGCAACTGTCGGTTGGATGGAGAAAGGGGGCGGAGGTTTAATCCGAGCGGTGGAAATATGGCTCGGAAGCACACAAAAAGTCGGATGCGGGCCGGAAAAATCTATGTTTCAAATCATGAAACGTATGTTTCAAACTTTGAAATGTACGTTCCAAACTTTGAAATGTACGTTTCAAACTTTGAAATATAGAATTTGTGCGTGCGCGGAGCGGATGTTGTCGGCTTCCGAGGTGAAACGTCTCTGTCATATTTCGGCTTTTTGTGGTCCTTTGTGCTGAGATTCTTCTCCTTTCCTATGCTTATTCGGCGAGAAATGTATACATTTGCCACCCTGTGGCATGAAAATCAGCCGAATAGGCCGGACGGATGCTGGCAAGAAGAAAGGAATAACAGACAGAAAGCAACAATAATTTTAATTTATAGCGACATGAAAAAACATTTATTCCTGTTTCAAGCATTTTTTATTGCTTGTGTGATGTTCCTCGCGGGGGGAACCGTGAGGGCGGAGGTGGAGACAATCACCATCAGTGATTACACTCCCACTTCTGGTTCTAAGGCTTGTGATGCTTCTTCTCCACTCAAACAAGGGGCAATCACCATCTACATCGAGAAGAAATCCTCTAACACTCCGGGTTTGTATGCTTCTGGCACCAATTTGCGCTTGTACTCGGCAGATATTCTGCACATCGATGCCGGTGATAATACCATTACAGAAATTGCCTTTACAGGTACTACTTACTTAAAAGATGTAGCATCTGGCAAATGGACAGGGTCGTCTAATGCTGTGGCGTTGACGGGTACTACTGGTACGAATAAAATCACCAAGATTGTAGTGACGTACACAGGAAGCACGTTGACCGAAACCACCACCACCTTCGGTGCGGAAGTGGACGAGAAGACCTTCGAGGTGAAGGTGGGCGAGGAGAGTGCCTTCGTTGTCCCCAAGGCCACGCTCAGCCCGGCCGGGGCCGGCACGCTGACCTACAGCAGTTCGAACCCATCGGCCATCGACGTTGATGCACAGACGGGCGACCTCACCTTCCACGCCACGGGCACGGCCACCATCACGGCCTCGTTTGCGGCCACGGATGCGTACGGCAGTTCGAGCAACTACTACGTGGTGAAGTACTACAACCCCTATGCCATCACATTCAACGTTGAGAACGGCTCGTTTGTCAACGCTGGCACTTATGCGGAATCGGCTACAGAGATAGCCATCGCCTTCCCGGCCAGCGACGGCAACACCTATTCCTTTGCCTGCACGAATGTGATGAAAAGCGGTGGCAACGTGTTGCAGATGAAGTCCGGTTCGGGTAAGGCCGTGTCGCCGGTGTTCAGCAGCACCTACGGCTACAAGGTGCGCGTGTGCTACAATATCTCCAATAATGCCACTCCGCTGACGCTGACCAGCGGTGCCCTGGTGGCAGAAGGCGTGGCCACAGGCGAGACCGGATCGAACACCACGGGCATCGGCTATGCGGCCGAATTGTCCATCCCGTCGGCCGAGGCTTCCTTCACCATCCAGTCCGGCGGTGCAGCCACCTACGTAGGCAGCATCGAAATCACGAAGTATGCCACTGCGCAGGCCCAGCCCTCGGTGACTGGTTTCGAGAAAGAGGTGTACACCATCCAGCAGGACCAGGAGAGCGAGTTCGTCAGCCCTGTGGCCACGGTGGTTGATGCCGAAAGCAACCCCATCGAAAGTACAGGTCTGCTGACCTACGCCATCAGCGAGAACACCTTTGCCACCATCGATGCCCAGACCGGTGTCATCACGGTGTTGTCCGACGCTCCCGCGCCGAACTCGGCCACGGTGACGGCCACCTTCGCCGGCAATGCGTCGTACACTTCCTCGAGTGCATCCTATACGCTGGCGTACCTGGCCCGTCCCAAGACGAGTGCGAAAGTGACCTTTGGCGAGGACGTGGACAAACAGGCCTTCCGCGTGTTCCAAGGCAAGGAAAATGAGTTCACGGCCAAGACGGCCACGACGACCACGGTGGAGGGCGTAGCCATCGAGGGCGCAACGGTGACCTACGCTTCGAGCGACGCCACGATAGCCGCCGTCGACGAGAACACGGGTGTGCTGACCTTCGGCGAGGCCTTCGGCCGCGTCACCATCACTGCCTCCTATGCCGGCAACGATACCTACTACGGTGCCTCCTCCTCCTATACCATTATCTATGTGCCGACGATGGACGAAGGCGTGCTCGTCTTCGAAGCCCTTTATGCAGGCTTCGACTCGATTCCGTCTGCCAGCTATCAGAACGGCACGTTCAAACTGCTCGACCAGTACGGCACGGAATACCAGGCCGAGCTGACAGACGCTTATCGCAACAGCGGTGGCCTCCAAATGAAGAAGACGACCGGCGAAGTACGCCTGCCGGCCTTCGTGACGACGTATGGCTACCGCCTCGTGGTGAACGTGAAGACGAACAATGTCAAACTGACGGCCGGCGAACTGACGGTCGACGGAGCCGACGGCTTGGCCGAGATTGACGTGCTGAACAGCACCGTCGGTGTTGTGATGTCCGCCGGCAGTGCCTATGCCGTGGTCGAGAAGATTCAAGTCATCCCCTACACCACGCCGCAGGCACAGCCCACCGTGGTAGCCTTCGACCAGACCGACTACCACGCTTATAAAGGCGAAGAATCGAAGTTCCAAAGCCCGACGGCTGCAGTGACCACCGCCTCCGGCGATGCCGTGGAAGGTGCCACAGTGACCTACACCATCAGCGAGAACTCGTTTGCCACCATCGACGCCCAGACGGGTGTCATCACCCTCCAGGCCGATGCCGAACCGGGCACGGCTACGGTGACGGCTTCGTTTGCCGGCATCCAAGGCTATCTGGCTTCGGACGGCACCTATACCTTGCACTACAACAAGGCCGCCTACACCGACATCGCTGCCGCCAAGTCCGGCGCAACCTCTGACGAGTTGGTTCGCGTGAAACTGACCGATGCCCAAGTGGTGTACGTCAACGGTAAGAACGTCTACCTGCGCGATGCCTCGGCCGCCATCGAACTCTACGACGTGACCTATCCGTTCGTCGAAGGCATGGTGCTGAACGGCTACATCAACGCCATCTACGGCTTCAGCTACGGCATGCCGCGCCTGACGAAGGCTACGGTGGACGCCGTTCCGACCGAGGCTGCCGTAGAACCCTACGTGCTGAACACCGACGAGGCTGCGGCCCATGTGGGCGACCTTGTCCGCGTGAACCTTGCCCAAGTGGCTGCCGACGGAACCCTCTCGAACGGCACGCAGGCCGGACTGACCTATTACGACAAGTTCAAGACCGGCCTCAAGGCTCCCTACGAGGATGCGACGGTGAACATGACCGCCATCGTCATTGCCTACCTGCCCAAGAATGCCACCGAGGTAATCTACGAACTGGCTCCGGTGAACGCCGGGGCGTTGACCTACGTGTTCGACGAGAACAGCCGTGTGGCAACGGCCGACGTGGCTGCGGCCAAGGTGGAACTGCGCCGTTCGCTCCACGAAGGATGGAATACGTTCTGCGTGCCGTTCGCACTGACGCAGGCCCAACTGGAAAACGCTTATGGCGTGGACGTGAAAGCGAAGAAACTGGCCAATGTGGATAGCGACAACGGCACCCTCACCCTCCAGTTCGAGGCAGAGACCGAAGGCGGCATCCAGGCCAACGTACCCTACCTGATCCGCGTGTCGGCTCCGATTGCATCCACCGTCTTCGACGAGGTGGCGATTGTAGAAGCCCTGGCCGAACCGTCGACCACGCTGAGCGGCTGCACCTTCCAGGCTTGTTACCACAGCACGCCGGTAGCTGCCGAGGCCGGAAACTACGCCTTGTCGGTCAGCGGAGGCAGCTTCAAGGCCGTCACGGAGGCAATGGAAATCCCGGCCATGCAGGCATACATCATCCTGCCGACCGACGGCGCTACCTATCTGTTCGACTATTACGAGCCGGCCGACGAGGTGGGCATCAGCGGCATCCAGGCCGATGAGGCCGAAGGCGAGTGGTACAACCTGCAGGGTATCCGCGTGGCCGAACCGACCGTGAAGGGCCTCTACCTGAGAGGCGGACGCAAGGTCTGGGTGAAGTAAGCCTCCCCTGCTGAGACAAACAAAAAAGGTGCAGCCTCGCGCGAGGCTGCACCTTTTTTGTTGGGGAAGGAATGCCACGGACTCAGTAGAGCAGCAGTCCGGCCAGGCCCATGAGGAGAATCATCTTGATGGGATTCACCTTGTAGCGCCGGGTGGCCACGAAGGTGATGAGGAAGATGGCCACGCTGACGGCGAACGCGTAAGGCTCGGTCTGCCAGTCGCCGAAGTTCTCGCGGTTCATCAGCAGCAGGGCGGCCGAAGCCAGCAGGCCGACCACGGCCGGGCGGAGTCCTTGGAAGACGGCCTCCACCGTGGGGTGCTTCTGGTACTTCAGAAAGAACTTGCTGATGAGCAGCATCAGGATGAACGAGGGCAGCACCACGGCGAAGGTGGCCGTGAACGAGCCGAGAAAACCATAGACAGGACCCGCGTAGCCGGCGTGCTGCACGGCCGTGTAGCCCACGTAGGTGGCCGAGTTGATGCCGATGGGGCCGGGCGTCATCTGGCTGATGGCCACGATGTCGGTGAACTCCTGCGAGGAAATCCAGCCGTAGCGGTTCACGATTTCGCCCTGGATGAGCGAAAGCATCGCATAGCCTCCTCCGAATCCGAAGAGGCCTATCTGAAAGAATGTGCTGAACAGGTGTAGGTAAATCATGGGCTGTTTCCTTTAAGAGTGAGATTGTTTGTCGTTCGTATCGGCTTTCGTGAACTTGCCGTAGGCGAAGCCGCCGATGCCGGCCAGCAGGATGATGTAGATGGGCGAAACGCCCAGCAGCCAGATGAGCAGGGCCGACACCACCGGGATGACCACCGTGTAGCGGTTGATTTTCGCCGATTTGGCCATGCTGAAGGTCGGGGCGGCAATCAGGGCCACCACGGCCGGGCGGATGCCCTTGAAGATGCGCTCCACGTAGGGGTTGTGCTGGAACGCCTGGAAGAAGATGGCGATGGCCAGGATGATGAGAAACGACGGGAGCACCGTGCCCAGGGCCGTGACGAGGCTGCCGCGCACGCCTCGCAACTTATAGCCGATGAAGATGGACATGTTCACGGCGAAGATGCCGGGGGCCGATTGCGACACGGCCATCAAGTCCAGAAAGTCCTCTTTGTTCACCCATTGGTGCTTCTTGACGATTTCTTCTTCGATGAGCGGCACCATGGCGTAGCCCCCTCCTAAGGTGAAGATGCCTATCTTGAAGAAGATGCTGAATGCTTGCAGATAGATGTTCATGATTCTGTGGTCAGGTTTATGAGAATTGGTTGATGTATTCGCTTGGGGTTATGTGGTAGTATTTCTTGAACACCTCGCGGAAGTAGCGGGCATCGTAGAAGCCCGTCCGTTCGGCCACCTCGGTGATGTTGTACCGCCTCTCCCGTAGCAGTCGCTTGGCCTGGTTCAACCGTTCCGTGCGGATGAATTCGGCCGGTGCCAGGCCCGTGAGGGCCTTCAGCTTCTGGAAGAGTGCGGTGCGGCTCATGTGCATGGCCAGGCAGAGTTGGTTCACGTTGAAGGCCGGGTCGTCCAGGTGTTGCTGCACCAGTTCCTTGACGCGGAGCACGAAGGTCAGGTCGGTGTTGGCTGGAGTCTTTTCGGGGTTCCCCTTGGGGTCGCACCGGCGGAGTGCCAGCAGCAGATTGCCCTTCGCTTCGGCGGTGAGGGGCTCGCGTTGCAGGGTTTCCTGAAGCAGGCCGTGGATGTCGTGCAGTCGTTTCCGAAGCCGGAGAATATGCCGGATGGCACATCCCAGCCCGACAAGGAGCAGCCCGCAGAACGGGAGAAAGAGTAGAGTCCAGTTCATAGGTATCTCGTTTAACACGGACAAATGTAGCAAAAACTTTCGAAAGCAAAAGCCCGCCGGCCTTCTGCACGGCATGGTGCAGAAAAGGCCGACGGGCTGATAGGACTATACGATGCCGTGGGGCTTACCGGTGCGCTTCCACCCATTTGCGGGCGTTGACGAAGGCCTCGATCCACGGAGTCACCTGGTCGGTGTGCAGGCGGTTGGCCGGGTAGGTGCCGTTCTGCCAGGGGAAGAAGGCGCGTTCCAGGTGCGGCATCATGGCCAGGTGGCGTCCGTCGGCGCTGGCCACGCCGGCCACGCTGTAGCTCGACCCGTTCGGGTTGCCGGGGTATTCGTCGTACGAGTACTTCAGCACCACGTTGTAGCGGTCTTCGTCATACGGCAGCGAGAACTTGCCTTCGCCGTGAGCCACCCAGATGCCCAGTTTGCTGCCGCTGAGCGAACCGAACATGACGCTTTGGTTCATCGGGACGGTCACGCCGAGGAAGGACGACTCGAACTTGTGCGAGTCGTTGTGCAGCATCTTGGCTTTCTGCTCGTGTTCGGGGTTGATGAGGCCCAGCTCAATCATCAGCTGGCAACCGTTGCAAACGCCCAGCGAGAGCGTGTCCTGGCGGGCATAGAAGCGGTCCAATGCGGCCTTGGCCTTGGGGTTGAACAGGAACGCACCGGCCCATCCTTTGGCCGAACCCAGCACGTCGGAGTTGGAGAATCCGCCGCAGAAGACAATCATGTTCACGTCTTCCAGGGTTTCGCGTCCGCTGACAAGGTCGGTCATGGTCACGTCCTTCACGTCGAAGCCGGCCAGGTAGAGGGCATAGGCCATTTCGCGTTCGC
>JBJEHD010000040.1:0-2903 GCA_051875715.1 Bacteroidaceae bacterium | reverse complement strand
TCACCAGGTCGCGGGCCGGGAAAGACGTATAGAGGTCCGCCACGATGCTGCCCTCCGCGGCCACCCGCTGGATGATGCCCTTGCGGTCGCCGTCCAAGTGATCCAACTGGAGAAGTTTCTTCATCTTGGCGTAGTCCGTCTTCGTGTTCGGATCGAGCATCTGTTCGGGTGCAGCACCACGATTCACATAGTTGCGCAGGTAATATAGCACCATGTCGCAGTTGAACATCCGCACATCGTTCGTCAGGCAATCCTTGGCAAAACAGTAGTTGTCGTACCACGGCCTCATCTCGGCTATCATCGCCTCCACGTCGCATCCGGCGGGAAGCGAGCCGGCCTCCTTGTAGTAGGTGAACATCGTGCGCACGTCCTCCGTGCTGAAGCCAAGCATCTTGTCGAATGCCGGCTCGGTGGAGATGTGGTACCCGATGTTGAAGCCGCTGGTCAGGTCGTCGAGCGTCACCGGGCTCACGCCCGTCAGGAAGATGCGCTCGAACATCCCCTTGAACTTCTTGAACACCTCGCGGTAGAAACCGCTGGCATGGGTCAGCGCATGGTAGATGGCCTCGCCCTGTTCGTTCAGCACCACGTTGGTGAAATTGTCGTATTCGTCCACAATCAGGTACAACGGCCGCTGGTACTTGAACGCCATGTCGTTGAGCAGGTTCAACTTCTCCGTCACGCTGGATGCCTGCAGGAAGTAGACCACCTTGTCGGACGGGTAATCGTCCCGGTACGTGTCCATGAAGTCGTTCAACCGGTTTCCGAGATACTGGTTGAACTCGCGCTCCAGCGAGTCCATGTCACCGCCCACGCGCGAAAAGTCCAAGTAGAGCACCTGGTAACTGTTCCGAAGCGGCGTGGGGTGCTGGCCTATCCACAGGTCGCCGAACAACGCCTCGAACTCGCCGGCCATGGACTTGTCGTAATAGGCGCGCATCATGTTCAGGAAAAGGCTCTTGCCGAAACGGCGAGGACGGATGAAGAACAACGTGTCCGACTGCTCTTCCAGCTGGGGCAGGTACATCGTCTTGTCCACATAGTACAAGTTCCGTCGCTTCACCGACATGAAATCCGACACTCCGTAGGGTATTCTTTTCACTCCTTCCATAACGCTTGCTCCTCTCTTCTCTTTGATACGACTCTATGCTTTATCAGGCAAATGTAGGAAAACCGATTGAATTACGCAAGCACCTCTTCCATCCGCACGAGGTCCCATCCGCAGAACTGGAGGACGATGCGGTGGAGCTGCGTGTCGCGGCGGAGGACCTCCACACGCGGGGCACGGGCGTAGGCTCCTATCTGCTCCACAGCCTGGCGCCACTGCTCGTCGGCGCGAGACTCGAAATCCTTCTTCGGCAGGTATTTCAACTCCAGGATGTAACTGTGGTTGGCATGGTAGTGCGTATGGTCCGGAAGCAGGAAGAAGTCGCAGTAGCCGTGGTTCAACTCCAACTCCGGGGCCGTCAGGTAGTAGCCGTTCAGGCTCAGGTAGGCCAGGAAGAAACTCTGGATGCTGCGCTCGCCCTCGATGGAGTCGCGCACGGACGACAGGTTGCGGTAGGCGTCCGCAATGTAACGCAACGCTTCCTCCCAACGGCCGTCGAAGGCCATGTCGTAATAAAAATCCGTCAAACGGCTGATGTCTATGTTATGTTTCGACTCATACCCTTCCAGCAGGTATTCGTAGTACTGCTTGCGCACGTTGTTGTTCGGGATGCCCAGCACCAAACGGGATCCACGCGTGCCCACCAGGGTCAGCATCCCGTAGTAGAACAGCAGGCTGGGGAAAATCTCCGGGTTCACCAGGTCGCGGGCCGGGAAAGACGTATAGAGGTCCGCCACGATGCTGCCCTCCGCGGCCACCCGCTGGATGATGCCCTTGCGGTCGCCGTCCAAGTGGTCCAACTGAAGCAACTTCTTCATCTTGGCGTAGTCCGTCTTCGTGTTCACATCGAGCATCTGCTTCGGAGGACAGCCGTTGCTCACGCAATAACTCAAGTAATACAGCACCATGTCGCAGTTGAACATGCGCACATCGTTCGCCAGGCATTCCTCGGCAAAGCAGTAGTTGTCATACCACGGCTTCATCTCGGCTATCATCGCCTCCACGTCGCTTCCGGCGGGAAGCAAACCGGCCTCCTTGTAGTAGGTGAACATCGTGCGCACGTCCTCCGTGCTGAAGCCGAGCATCTTGTCGAACTGGGGCAACGTGGAGATGTGGCAGCCAATGTTGAAACCGCTGGTCAAGTCATCGAGCGTCACCGGGCTCACGCCCGTCAGGAAGATGCGCTCGAACATTCCCTTGAACTTCTTGAACACCTCGCGGTAGAAACCGCTGGCATGGGTCAGCGCATGGTAGATGGCCTCGCCCTGTTCGTTCAGCACCACGTTGGTGAAATTGTCGTATTCGTCCACAATCAGGTACAACGGCCGCTGGTACTTGAACGCCATGTCGTTGAGCAGGTTCAACTTCTCCGTCACGCTGGATGCCTGAAGGAAGTAGGCCACCTTGTCAGCCGGGTAATCGTTCCGGTACGTGTCCATGAAGTCATTCAGCCGGTTGCCGAGATACTGGTTGAACTCGCGCTCCAGCGAGTCCATGTCGCCGCCCACGCGCGAAAAGTCCAGGTAGAGCACCTGGTAGCGGTTCTTCAGCGGCGTAGGGTGCTGGCCCACCCACAGGTCGCCAAACAACTCGTCGAACTCGCCGGCCATAGACTTGTCGTAATAGGCGCGCATCATGCTCAGGAAAAGGCTCTTGCCGAAACGGCGAGGACGGATGAAGAACAACATACGGGGCTGACGCTCCAACTGGGGCAGGTACATCGTCTTGTCCACATAGTACAGGTTCTGCGTCCTCACCGTGATGAAGTCCGCCACTCCGTAGGGGATTTCCTTTA
>JBJEHD010000039.1:0-15591 GCA_051875715.1 Bacteroidaceae bacterium | reverse complement strand
AGGGGTCGGTGGAGGACATGAAACTCTCGCTCGAACTGAACCCCGACGCCGAGACCGACATCAGCGGACAATTCAAGAATTTCAACGACCTCTATGCCAACGTCCCACTTTAGAAACGGCCGTGCTGAGCGAAATCTCGTGCTTTTCGACGAAAAAAGACAGGCAAACGCTTTGACATTCGAATAAAAGCACTACATTTGCCGCATATTCATAACAAAAGAGAAGAAATGAATACCAACCTGTCTACCTACTTTTTCTACTTTTACTTTAGCAACAAAGTGAAGCGGGAAATCGTATGTAGCCGGTGAATGAGACAAAAACATCAATCCGATAAAACCGAATCCCGCTTCCGTATGAGGCGGGATTTTTTTTTAAACAACACGTATGAAGACCATTGCCATACAAGGTACGCTGGGCTCGTACCACGACATTGCCGCCCACCACTATTTCAGCGACGAAGAAATCCGGCTGGAGTGCTGCGCCACGTTTGCCGACGTGTTCGGCAGCATCCGCCACGACAGTTCCACCCTCGGGATGCTGGCCATCGAAAACACCATCGCCGGCAGCCTGCTGCAAAACCACGAACTGCTGCGCGACAGCAACACGCAAATCATCGGCGAATACAAGTTGCGCATCTCGCACTGCTTCGTCTGCCTGCCCGACGAGGAGTGGGACGACCTGAAGGAGGTGAACTCACACCCCATCGCCCTGATGCAGTGCCGCGAATTTCTGAACCAGCACCCCCAGCTGAAGGTGGTGGAAGGCGAAGACACCGCCCGCAGCGCCGAACTCATCCACGAACAGCAATTGCACGGCCACGCCGCCATCTGTTCGAAAGCCGCCGCCGAACGCTACGGCATGAAGGTGCTGCAAGAAGGTATCGAGACCAACAAGCACAACTTCACCCGTTTTCTGGTGGTGGCCGACGCCTGGCGGGCCGACGAAGCACGCCGGAAAGGAAAGGCCGCCGACAAGGCCAGCATCGTGTTCTCGCTGCCGCACACCGAAGGGAGCCTCTCGCAGGTGCTGTCCATCCTCTCGTTCTACAAGATGAACCTGACCAAAATCCAGTCGCTCCCCATCATCGGACGGGAGTGGGAATACCTATTCTACGTCGACCTCACCTTCGCCGACTACCTGCGCTACCGGCAGGCGCTCGACGCCATCGGTCCGCTGACCAAGGAACTGAAGATTCTGGGCGAATACGTCGCCTACGCTTAACCCGCTAAAAACAGAAACGCCATGAACGCATCCCCCATACGACCGGCCGAACGTCTGCAAAGCGTCAGCGAATACTACTTCTCGCGCAAACTGAAAGAGATTGCGAAGCTCAATGCCGCCGGGCAGGACATCATCAGCCTGGGCATCGGAAGCCCCGACATGCCTCCTTCCGACGACACCGTACGAACCCTCTGCGAGGTGGCTTCACGGCCCGATACGCACGGCTACCAACCTTGCGCGGGCATCCCCGAACTGCGCCAGGCCATGGCACGCTGGTACCGACGCTGGTATGGCGTCGACCTCGACGCCGACACCGAAATCCAGCCGCTCATCGGCTCGAAGGAAGGCATCCTGCACGTCACCCTGGCCTTCGTCAACCCGGGCGAACAGGTGCTGGTACCCAATCCGGGCTATCCCACCTACACCTCGCTCAGCCGGCTGCTGGGGGCCGAGGTGGTGACCTACGACCTGCGTGAGGAGAACGGCTGGATGCCGGACTTCGATGAACTGGAGCGCATGGACCTGAGCCGCGTCAAACTGATGTGGACCAACTATCCGCACATGCCCACCGGTGCCAAGGCCAGCCTCGACACCTACGAACGGCTGGTGGACTTCGCCCGACGGCACAGCCTGGTGGTGGTGAACGACAATCCTTACAGTTTCATCCTCAACGAACGGCCGGTCAGCCTGCTCAGCGTGCCGGGGGCGAAGGAATGCTGCATCGAATTCAACTCGCTCAGCAAAAGCCACAACATGCCGGGATGGCGCGTAGCCATGCTGGCCAGCAACGCCCAGTTCGTACAATGGGTGCTGAAGGTGAAGAGCAACATCGACTCGGGCACCTTCCGAGGCATCCAACTGGCCGCCGTACAGGCGTTGGACAACCCCGACGAATGGCACCGCGCCATGAACATCGACCTATATCGCCGTCGTCGCGACCTGGCCGAAGCCATCATGCAGGCACTCGGCTGCACGTTCGACCCCGCCCAGGTGGGCATGTTCCTGTGGGGACGCATCCCCGACCGGTATGCCGACGTCGAGGAACTGACCGAGAAGGTGCTCCACGAGGCCCGCGTGTTCATCACACCGGGATTCATCTTCGGCAGCAACGGAGCCCGCTACGTGCGCCTGTCACTCTGCTGCCCAGAGGACAAACTGAAGGAGGCGCTGAGCCGCATCCGAACCCATCTTTAACCCCAATCGCTCAACCGAACGAACGAAAACAAAAAACGATACAACCATGGAACTGGAATCTATTTTATTGCCGGGCATCGAAGCCAAACGCCCCATCGTCATCGCCGGCCCGTGCAGCGCAGAGACTGAAGAACAAGTAATGAACACCGCCCGCCAACTGGCCAACCAGGGCATCAAGATTTTCCGGGCCGGCATTTGGAAGCCGCGCACCAAACCGGGAGGCTTCGAAGGCATCGGTGTGGAAGGACTGGCCTGGCTCAAGGAGGTGAAAAAAGAGACGGGCATGTACGTAGCCACCGAGGTGGCCACAGCCAAACACGTCTACGAAGCCTTGAAGCAGGGCATCGACGTCCTGTGGATTGGAGCGCGCACCACGGCCAACCCCTTCGCCGTGCAGGAGATAGCCGACGCGCTGAAGGGCGTGGACGTGCCCGTGCTGGTGAAGAACCCGGTCAACCCCGACCTGGAACTCTGGATAGGCGCACTCGAACGCATCAACAACGCCGGACTGAAACGGCTCGGAGCCATCCACCGGGGCTTCAGCTCGTACGACAAGAAAATCTACCGCAACCTGCCCCAGTGGCACATCCCCATCGAACTGCGCCGTCGCCTGCCCGACCTGCCCCTCTTCTGCGACCCCAGCCACATCGGCGGCAAGCGCGAACTGGTGGCCTCGCTCTGCCAGCAGGCCATGGACCTGAACTTCGACGGACTCATCATCGAGTCGCACTGCAACCCCGACTGCGCCTGGAGCGATGCCGCCCAGCAGGTGACGCCCGACATCCTCGACTACATCCTCAGCCTGCTCGTCATCCGCAAGGAGACGCAGACCACGGAAAACCTGAACGAGTTGCGCCACCAGATTGACGAGTGCGACAACGACCTCATTCAGTTGCTGGCCAAGCGGATGCGCGTGTGCCGCGAAATCGGTACGTTCAAGAAGGAGCACAACATGACCATCCTGCAGACCGGCCGCTACAACGAAATCCTCGACAAGCGGGCCTCGCAGGGCGTACTTTGCGGCATGGACGCCGACTTCATCAAGAAGGTGTTCGAGGCCATCCACGAAGAGAGCGTGCGCCAGCAGATGGAAATCATCAACAAATAAACGCCGGACCGCCATGCGCATACTGATATTAGGAGCCGGGAAGATGGGCTCGTTCTTCACCGACCTGCTGAGTTTCCAGCACGAGACGGCCGTGTTCGACGTCAATCCGCACCAACTGCGCTTCGTCTACAACACGTATCGCTTCACCACGACGGACGAAATCCGTGAGTTCGAGCCCGAACTGGTCATCAATGCGGCCACGGTGAAGTACACCCTCGACGCCTTCCGGACGGTCATCCCCGTGCTGCCCAAGGACTGCATCCTGAGCGACATCGCCTCGGTCAAGACCGGGCTGAAGAAGTTCTACGAGGAAAGCGGTTTCCGCTATGTGTCGACCCACCCGATGTTCGGCCCCACCTTTGCCAGCCTCAGCAACCTGAGCAACGAAAGCGCCATCATCATCAGCGAGAGCGACCACCTGGGGAAGGTGTTCTTCAAGGACCTGTACCAGTCGCTCAAACTGAACATCTTCGAGTACACCTTCGAGGAGCACGACGAGACGGTGGCCTACTCGCTGTCCATCCCGTTTGTCTCCACCTTTGTCTTCGCCGCCGTGATGAAACACCAGGAAGCGCCCGGGACGACGTTCAAGAAGCACATGGCCATCGCCAAGGGGCTCTTGAGCGAGGACGATTACCTGCTGCAGGAGATTCTCTTCAATCCGCGCACACCGGCACAGGTGGAGGGCATCCGCGTGGAACTGAAGAAACTGCTCGACATCATCAGCCAGCGCGACGCCGAGGGCATGAAGAAGTACCTCAGCCGCATCCGCGAGAAGATACGCTGACGGCACACGCCCCTACCGCGCAAGGTAATCATCACCCACTGACAAGACCGGCCCTTCTGATACGACAATGGCCTCCCCGCCTGCCGCACTTGGCATGGCGAGGAGGCCATCGGTTTTTGTCCGCCTTGCAAGGCGATTGCAACGCTGTTGCAAGACCGTTGCAACGGCGTTGCAACAATGTTTAAACGATGTTTAAATGCCGCCTTTCGGAGGGCCGTCGAAGGCCCTGCACAGACGGGGTTTGACGCGTGTACACGCGAAGGCACTCGCGTGTACAGACGAAGGCCGATGCGTGTACACGCGAAGGGCCTCGCCTGCGGAGGCGTTTTAGGCCTGCATCAGATAGGCCTTGAACGAGGAGAAGTCCTTCGTCATGGGGACGCTCTGCTTGACGCCCTGCATGAACGCCTGCAGTTTCGCAGGAACCTCCACCGGCTGCCCCACGACGGCCTGCACCGTGTCGAGGAACTTGGCTGGGTGCGCCGTCTCGAGGAAGACGCCCGTCTCGTCCGACTTCAGCCCTTCGGCCAAGGCCCGGTAGCCGCAGGCCCCGTGCGGGTCGAGCAGGTAGCCGGTGCGGGCGAAGGTCTGCCGGATGGTGTCGCAGATCTGCTCGTCGGTGTAGGCGGCTCCGCTGATGTCGGCACAGATGGCCTCGTGCGAACGGCCGTAGAGGTCGAGCACGCGGGCGAAGTTGCTCGGGTCGCCCACGTCCATGGCGTTGGCCACCGTGGACACCGAGGGCCGCGGACGGTATTCGCCGGTCTGCAGATACTGGAGGAAGATGTCGTTGCGGTTGTTGGCGGCGATGAAGCGGGCTATGGGCAGGCCCATCCGCTTGCCGAAGAGGCCGGCGGTGATGTTGCCGAAGTTTCCGCTCGGCACGCACGCCACCATGCGGTCGGCCTTGCCCATCCGTTTCAGTTGGGCGTAGGCGTAGAAATAGTAGAACGCCTGCGGCAGGAAGCGGGCCACGTTGATGCTGTTGGCCGAGGTCAGCTGCATGTGCGCGTTCAGTTCGCCGTCCATGAAGGCGGCCTTCACCAGCGCCTGGCAGTCGTCGAACGTGCCGTCCACCTCGAGGGCGGTGACGTTCCGGCCCAGGGTCGTGAACTGCTTCTCCTGTATCTCGCTGACCTTGCCTTTCGGATAGAGCACGAAGACGCGGATGCCTTCCACGCCCAGAAATCCGTTGGCCACCGCGCTGCCCGTGTCGCCCGAAGTGGCCACGAGCACGTTCACCTCGCGCTTGCCCTCCTTGCGGATGAAGTAGCCCAGCAGGCGGGCCATGAAGCGCGCGCCCACGTCCTTGAAGGCCAGCGTCGGCCCGTGGAACAGTTCCAGCGCGTAGATGTCGTCGTCCACCTGCACCAGCGGCACGTCGAACTGCAGCGTGTCGAACACCAGGTCGCGCAACGTGGCGGCCGGCACGTCGTCGCCAAAGAAGGCATCGGCCACACGGTAGGCGATTTCCTGGAAGGAGAGTGTATCGATTTCGTCGAAGAACGCGCGGGGCAGCGGCCGGATGGACTGCGGCATGAACAGGCCCTTGTCCGAGGCCAGTCCCTTCACCACGGCCTCTTCGAGCGAGGCCGGGGCGGCTTTTTGGTTGGTACTGTAGTATAGCATGGTGTGTGGTCGGTTATGGTTGCTGATTCGTTTCGGTTTGCAGGAACAGGCGGATGAACTCGTCCTCCTTCAGCCATCCGCAGGCACCTTCGCGGCAGGCCTGCTCGTCGTAGGTCTGCACGGCGTCGGGTTCGATGCCGCGGTGCCACATCAGGAAGGGCACCGGTTCGGCCGTATGGGTGCGCAGTTCGCACGGCGTCGGGTGGTCGGGCAGGACGGCGATGGCCACCGGCTCGTCCCACGTCCGCACCGCTTCGTAGACGGGCCCGACGGCGCGGGCGTCCAGGTTCTCGATGGTGCGCAGTTTCAGGTCCACGTCGCCCTCGTGGCCGGCCTCGTCGCTGGCCTCGATGTGCAGGTAGACGAAGTCGTCGGTCCGCAGGGCCTCGAGTGCAGCGGCCACCTTGTTCTCGTAGTTGGTGTCATACAAGCCCGTAGCCCCTTCCACCGGGATGCGGCGCAGGCCGGCGTAGGCCCCGATGCCGTTTATCAGGTCCACGGCCGAGATGACGGCCCCGCGTCGGACGGACGGGAAACGCTCGGACAGCGGCTGCATGGCCGGCCGGTAGCCGGGCGACCAGGGCCAGATGCTGTTGGCCGGGTCCTTGCCCTCGGCCTTCCGGCGCAGGTTGACGGGATGGTCTGCCAGCAGGGCCTGCGAGCGCAGGATGAGGTCGTTGATGCGGTCGGCTGTGGCCTGCGCCTCGGGGGCCAGCGCCCGGACCAGCAAGGGGCGGAACGGATGCAGGGGCACGTCGTGGGGCGGCGTGCACGCTATCCGCTTGTCGCCTCCGCGCATCACCAGCAGGTGGCGGTAGGCCACGCCCGTGTGGAAATGCACGTCGTCGCCGCCCAGTTCGCGCTGGAGGAAGCGGACCAGTTCGTCGGCCTCCCCGGTCGTGATGTGTCCGGCCGAATGGTTCTTCAGGATGTCGCCCTCGATGCACACCAGGTTGCACCGCATGGCCATCTCGCCCGGCTGCAGGTCCACGCCGATGCTGGCTGCCTCCAGCACGCCGCGCCCTTCGTACACGCGCGGCAGGTCGTAGCCCATCACCGACATGTTGGCCACCTCGCTGCCCGGGTGGAAACCCTCGGCCACGGTCTGCAGCATGCCCGTGCGGCCCTTTCGGGCCAGTTCGTCCATATAGGGCGTGCGGGCATATTGCAGCAGCGTCTGCCCGCCCAGCCGGGGCACGGCCCAGTCGGCCATGCCGTCTCCTATGATAATGATGTGTTTCATGCGCAATCGGTATTGGTCAGATGTTGGCGATGCTCATGATGTCGGCAAAGACACCGGCGGCCGTCACGCCCGCCCCGGCGCCGTAGCCCTGAATCAGCATCGGATACTCCTTGTAGCGGTCGGTGGTGAGCAGGATGATGTTGTTGCTCCCGGCCAGGTTGTAGAAAGGATGCGCCTGGTCCACCTCCATCAGGCCGACCGTTCCTTTCCCGTCCTCCAGCCGGGCCACGAAGCGCCAGCGTTTGCCCTGCTGCTCCAACACCTTGCGCCGCGCCTCGAAATCGGCGTCGAGCGACGGCAGGCGCGTCCAGAATTCGTCCAGCGAACCTTCGAAGAACGCGTCGGGCACGAACAGGTTCTTCTCCACCTCTTCCTGCTCCAGCCGGTAGCCGGCCTCGCGGGCCAGGATGACCAGTTTGCGTATCACGTCCTTGCCGCTCAGGTCGATGCGCGGGTCGGGCTCGGAGTAGCGGGCCTCCTGGGCCATCCGGACAGTCCGGCTGAACGGCACGTCGGCACAAAGCGTGTTGAAGATGTAGTTGAGCGTGCCCGAGAGCACCGCCTCGATTTTCACAATCTTGTCGCCGCTGTTGCGCAGGTCGTTGATGGTGTTGATGATGGGCAGGCCGGCGCCCACGTTGGTCTCGAACAGGAACTTCACGCCGCGCATCCGGGCGATGTGCTTCAGTTCGGCATAGTTCTCGTAGCGCGACGAAGCGGCAATCTTGTTGGCCGCCACCACCGACACGTTGTGCGACAGCAGGTCCTTGTACAGGTCGGCCACGGCCTGGCTGGCCGTACAGTCCACGAACACCGAGTTGAAGATGTTCATGCGGATGATTTCGTCGCGCAGCACGTCGGGGTTGCTGGGGATGCTCTTCTCGCGCAGGTCGGTGCGGTAGTCGTCCAGGGCGAGCCCCTCGCGGCAGAACAGCGCGTGGCGCGCGTCGGCGATGCCCACTACGTTCAGTTTCAGCCCGTTCTCGCGCATCAGTTTCTCCTGCTGCATGCGTATCTGCTCAATCAGGCTTCCGCCCACCGTGCCCACGCCGCAGACGAAGACGTTCAGTTCCTGGTATTCGGACAAGAAAAACGAGTCGTGTATCACGTTGAGCGATTTCCGCAGCGAATCCTTTTCCACTACGAAGGAGATGTTGGTCTCCGAGGCACCTTGTGCACAGGCAATCACGTTGATACCGTTCTTGCCCAGCGTGCCGAACAATTTACCGGCGATACCCGGCGTATGTTTCATGTTCTCGCCAACGACGGCCACCGTGGCCAGATCCGTTTCGGCGGCAACGCGGCTGATTTCGCCCATCTCTATCTCCTTGGCAAACTCCTCGTTGAGCACCTCGCAGGCCAAAGGTGCATCGGCCTGACGCACACCGATGGAGGTGGAGTTCTCCGACGAGGCCTGCGACACCAGAAACACGCTGATGCCGTTCTTGGCCAAGGCCTTGAAGATGCGGTAGTTCACACCGATGACCCCCACCATGCCCAGGCCCTGCACCGTGATGAGGCTCGTGTCGTTGATGCTGGAGATTCCCTTGATGGGCTTGCCGCCGTGGCTCTTGCCGCTGGTGATGTAGGTACCCTCGGCCTCGGGGTTGAAGGTGTTCTTGATGCGGATGGGGATGTTCTTGTGGAACACCGGATATATGGTCGGCGGATAGACCACCTTGGCGCCGAAGTTGCACAACTCCATGGCCTCCACGTAGCTCAGTTCGCGGATGGTGTAGGCGGTGGAGATGACCTTCGGGTCGGCGGTCATGAAGCCGTCCACGTCGGTCCATATCTCCAGCGTGTCGGCCTCCAGGGCAGCGGCGATGATGGCCGCCGTGTGGTCCGAGCCGCCCCGTCCGAGGTTGGTCACGTCGCCCGTCGTCTTGTCGCTGGCGATGAAGCCGGGCACCAAGGCCACGCGGGGCATCGGGCTGAAGGTCTCGCGTATCAAGCGGTTGGTCAGTTCCGTGTCGACGATGTTCTTCTGGTGCTTCTGCTCCGTCTGGATGAAGCGGCGCGAGTCGAACCACACCGCCCCGTCGATGACATGGCTCACGATGAGCGACGAGAGGCGTTCGCCGTAGCTGACGATGGTGTTATAGGTTTTGGCGGACAGGTCCTTGATGAGGAATATGCCGTTGAAGATGTTCCGCAGTTCGTCCAGCAAGGCGTTCACGCCGTCCATCACCTCCTGCCGCTTCGGGCCCTCCATCAGCCCCTGCACCACGTCCGCATGGCGGCGGGCAATGGCTTCGTAGCACGTGCGGTAGGCCGCATCGCCCAGGGCCGCCGTCTGCCCGGTCCGAATCAGTTGGTCGGTGATGCCCCCCAGGGCCGATACCACCACGACCACCGGCTCGTCGGCAGCCTCCACGATGCGTTTCACTTGCAAGATACTGTCTACGGAACCAACAGACGTTCCGCCGAATTTCATTACTTTCATGGATTCTTTTCAATTTATGTGACCGGCCGCCCGTCCTTTCCCCGAGAAACGACAGGCAGTCCACAATTCGGATGAATTAAATTTAATGGCTGAATGCTTGCTTCGGCAAGCGTGAATCACGTAGAAACACTCGATACTCTTCCTCAACCCCGAAGGGTCATCCCCGGAAAGCCGGCCATTCGTATGTCGTATCGAGTCCTCATGCATTTTATTTTTATGCTGCAAATGTAGCAATTATCCGATACAAACTATCGCGTATCTCGAAAAAAACGTGATAAATGTATAGCAAGAAGGCCTTTCCGGTGTGATTCTTTCGCCTTTTCGAGCGCGGGCAGGCGGTCTGCCGACTCACTTTTCTTACATTTTGTTATGATATATCATTTATTCCACTATCTTTGCAAACCATAAAGCAGAAAATGTCATCTATGGCCCCTACAAAACCTTCCATATTGTTAATCTACACCGGTGGAACCATCGGCATGATAGAAAATGCGGAAACGGGGGCCCTGGAGAACTTCGATTTCGACCAACTGCAGACCTACCTGCCCGAGTTGAGCAAGTTGTCGTTCGACATCGACACCTACTCGTTCTGCCCGCCCATCGACTCGTCCGACATGGAGCCTGCCGTGTGGAACAAACTGGTCGACGTCATCGGGCAGACCTACGACTGCTACGACGGCTACGTCATCCTGCACGGCACCGACACCATGTCCTACACCGCTTCCGCGCTGAGTTTCATGCTCGAAGGCCTCAGCAAGCCGGTCATCCTGACCGGTTCGCAACTGCCCATCGGCGTACTCCGCACCGACGGCAAGGAGAACCTGCTGACCAGCCTGGAGATTGCCGCCGAGCAGCAAGACGGACGCCCCATCGTGCCGGAGGTGTGCATCTTCTTCGAAAACCACCTCATGCGCGGTAACCGGACCACCAAAATCAACGCCGAGAACTTCAACGCCTTCCGGTCGTTCAATTACCCCATCCTCGGCGAAGCCGGCATCCACATCAAATACGAAAAGCAATTCATCCATACGCCCGAAGCATACGGTCCCGGCACGCTGCGCCCCCACACGCAGATGGACACCAACGTGGCCGTGCTCAAACTCTTCCCGGGCATCCAGGAAAACGTGGCCGAAGCCGTCCTGACCGCCCCGGGCCTGAAAGGCGTGGTGCTGGAGACCTACGGCACAGGCAACGCCCCGCGCAAACCCTGGCTCATCCGCCTGCTGAAGGAAGCCTACGAGCGGCAGATTGTTGTGGTCAACGTCACCCAGTGCAGCGCCGGAACCGTCGAGATGGACCGCTACGAGACGGGCCTCCAACTGCTGGCGGCCGGCGTGGTGTGCGGATACGACAGCACTACCGAGTCCGCCCTGACCAAACTCATGTTCCTGCTCGGCAAAGGACTGCCCTTCGCCCGCATCCGTCAGGCGATGGCCGAACCCCTGGCCGGAGAAATCACGCTACCTAAACCTCACATCCTATAGAGAATAAAGAAAGAACCTGTTGTTCTCGTATCAAGCCTTCTTAACCATTGTATATGGTCTCCCCAAGAAGGACACCGCCTGGCGAGGCGGTTTTTTCATACCCGGGCCGAACGAAAGCAATAAGAAAGCAAAAGCCACACAAAAGGAGCATTCCGACAGCAGAACCACCCACTCCGCTAACACATCCCGTTTCAAGAAAAGCCAATCCGGCGTGCATACAAATCCATCACGGCATTTTTATGCACACAGACACCGCTGCCAATGGGGTCGGTTTCGGCCTTTTTGCATATTTATGCTACCGAAGAAGGCAGCCGCACGCGTCCGGGCAAGCAGGTTCGGAGGGAGATGCGCCTACCCGCACCCCGGGAAATACGTAAAAGACTTTTATCGGACACCTGTTTGCCCGCCTCTCCGCACGCCGAAGGCCCCTCCTCCGCGCCAGAATTTCTGTAAACATTTCGCGATTCGCCCGATTGTCAGTTGATTAGACCTCATCCACTCGCGCAGAAGTCACCAAGCCACCACACGCCCGGAAATACGGCAGCCACACGCGTTTGAAAATACAAAGTGTCAGTTTGTCAATCCGGCACGTCTCACACCCGTTGCTCCGTATTGTTCAGCGTCCGCATGGAAGCCGGCACGCAACCGACGATGCTGCGCACCAACACATCGCGCACGGCCTGGCGCACGAAATGGTGGGCGGTCAGCAGGACGACCTGGCGCGTAGGGATGGGCAAGGCAAACGGGCGGACCAGTTCGCGCTGCTGTGCCGTAAGCTGTTCGAGGGCCAGTTCGGGGATGAAGGTCACTCCCCTGCCCCCTTCCACCATCCGCATGAAGGTCTCGATGCTGCTCAAGGCGTACGTCTCCTTGCTGGCACGGGCGGACTGCAGGCTGCAGAACTTCACCAACTGGTCGCGGAAGCAATGGCCCTCGTCCAAAAGCCAGAGGAACTCGTTGTTCAAGTCGGCCGAACGGATGGAACGATGCGAGAACAAAGCGTCGTCGCGCGAGACATAGGCCAGAAACTGCTCGTAGTAGAGAGGCGTCTGCTCCAAGTGGTTCATGCTGTCAAGCGAGACCAGGATGGCGGCATCCACCGTCCCCTGCTGCAAGGCGGAAAGAATCTCGTTCGTCTTCATCTCCACCACCCGCAGGTCCATCTCGGGATGCTCGCGACACAAACGGGGAAAGAAGCGGGGCAGCAGATAGGGTGCTATCGTGGGCAGGATGGCCAGGCGGAAGGTGCCGGCCAACGACTGCCGCGCGTCCGCCACCATCCCCCGCAGGCGATTGGCCTCGAGCAACACGCGCTCGGCCTGCTCGGCCACGCACGCCCCGATGGCCGTCGGAACCACCTGCTGCGAAGTTCGTTCGAAGAGGCGCACGTCCAGTTCGGCCTCCAGTTTCTGTATCATCGCGCTCAGCGTGGGCTGCGTCACACCGCAATGGTCCGCCGCCTTGGCAAAGTGGCGGTAACGGTGGACAGCCACCACGTATTCCAACTGCTGCAACGTCATTGTGCGCCCTCCTTCCAAAGAGACTGCGAATCGGGCCGCGCAGGCAAGTCGCGCATGGCGTCCAGTTCCATCAGCATACGCATCCGTTCCGGCTTCTGCTTTCCCTGCTTTATCAGTTTCTTATTGTATTTCCACCAATTCAAGAGTCCCCGGCACTCCTCCTTCTTCTTATTCGGCAGGTGGCGATGAAGGGAAATGTAATCCTTCAGCCCGGCGTACTTCTCCAACCAGTTTTCTTCGTTCTTTCCCATGGTTCATGCAATCTACGTTTTCTCTTCCCACCCATCCGGGCGGATTCTCACATCGGCAAAAGTACAGAAAATATCGGTCTCCGCTCCACGTTCCATGCAGATATCTCAATTAGATACCGATTTTGAACACACCGACTCGAACTTTCTGAGCCCACTGCGCGAAAGAAAAGCAAGATGGGATTTACGTCATCGTATGCGGCCAGACGGCCAATGAACTATTTCATGTAGACCGTTCGGGCGATGCCGTCGGCGTAGCGCACCACAACCAGACCTTGCAGGCGGCCGTGCCAGGGCCGTCCACTCAGATCGTAGTAGCCGACAATGGGCTGCGTTCCGGCACCTGTGCCGACGACCTCGTCGATGCCGACAGGGTCGTAGAGAATGACACGATCTCCGTATGCGCCCTTCAGTTGATCGAAAAGGTTTTGGTAGCAGTAGATGGGATATGTGCCGCCAGCGAAGCAAATGTCTCCTATAATTGTGACGGATTCGGGAATGAAGATGGACGTTAGGCCTTTGCAATTCCTGTATTTGCAAATCTCTTTATATCAATAGTTTATGTACTAAACGGTAGAAAAGTGATTACGTAGATTCTAAAGATTGGAGAAAAGACGAATATTTAACGTTTTTAACTTTTTTGAACCACAAATAGCATACAAGTGTGCAATGAATTGATCAAGTCATGGCATTTTCTTCTTGAAGTCGTCTTTTCTGGCAATATTGCCCCCTAATGTAAAAAGCGACACATTATTTATATCGGAATGCCATCTATACAATAAGAAAAACGCTATAATTAGCCAATGAAACTTAATTTCAACTCTTACAGTATTGTGGTATAAAAAAAAATTTTGCATCTTTACGGTCGGAAATATTTGTTATCATTCCGACCATAATTTATATACAAAATCAATGGAGAATGCAGTAGTACAGCAGATTAGAAAAAGGATTACTCGCAGTAAGTTCGGCGAGATATTCTTTGTTTCATCTTTTCCCCAATATGATGTTGAGTACGTCACCAAGCTGCTCGCCATATTTGAGAAAGAAGGATTGGTTACGCGTATAGCCAAAGGAGTGTATGTTAAGGCACGTAAGACACGTTTTGGCATCCTTTACCCTTCGGCTTACGAATTAGTGAAAGAGATTGCCAAACGAGATAAGGCAAAAGTTATACCTACGGGAGCCACTGCTGCTAATCGCTTAGGATTCTCAACGCAAGTACCCATGAATACTATTTTTCTGACTACTGGGTCTGGGCGAAAATTGAAATTAGGGAATCGAACAGTGACTCTGAAGCATGGGGCACCTAAGAACTTTGCATTTCGAGGACGTTTGATGCCAGAATTGGTACAGGCATTACGCAGCATTGGTGAGCATAACATCACTCAGGATGTTGAAGCGAGGATTGGACAACTGTTCTCGGAAACACCTGAGACTGACACCATAGAATATGATTTATTGTTGGCTCCTGTATGGATGCGACAAATTATAAAGAAAGGAATAAAGTAATGAGTAAATGGATTGATTTCTCGCTCGACGAGCGAAAGGCGATGATACAAGGTGTGGTCGAGGCACGGCAAATTGATGAAGCTGCTGCCGAGAAGGACTGGTGGGTAACAGCAGTGTTGTATGCCCTTTTTCATACCAGTGTATCAGAATATCTTTTGTTCAAAGGTGGTACGAGTCTCAGTAAAGGCTGGGATATCATCAACCGATTCAGTGAAGATATTGATTTAGCATTGAGCCGTGACTATTTTCTGAACGTTAAGCAACTCTCTTGTGCAAGCTGCACCAGTAATACGCAAATACATAATCTTCGAGAGAAAGGTCAGGAGTTCCTGTTTGGCGAGTTCAAAGACGAGTTATCGGTGAAACTTGTCGAAATGGGGCTTGAAGTAACGGTTCTCACAGACAATGACATATCCAATGAAAACGGTGAGCCCCAAAAGGTTCCACATGACAAAGACCCTTCTGTGCTTTACGTTCAGTATCCCTCACTCTACGATAGCCAAGCCGCATACGCAATACCAACGGTTAAAGTAGAGATTAGCGTGTTGTCAATGTCCGAGCCTTACGAGAAGAGAAGAATTTCATCACTTATAGAACAAACGTTCAAGGATGAAGATGTGGATTCCGACCTTGTCCAGACAATCCGCACTGTCAGTCCCGCCAGGACTTTCTTGGAAAAAGCTTTCCTCTTGTGTGAAGAGTTCCAAAAAGGCAAACCGAGGACGCACAGAATAACACGTCATTTCTATGACTTGGAGAAGCTGATGCATACCCCATATGCGGAAATAGCTCTTAATGATTTGGTGCTCTATCATGAGATTGTGGAACATCGTCGCAAGTTCTATCATGTTGGTTATGTGGATTACGACAAAGAGCTACCTGCCAATATCCAGATTGTACCCTGTAAAGAACTAATGTCGGCTTACGAAGCTGACTACAACGAAATGAAGGAGAATTTCATTTATGGACAACCTCTGACTTTCGGTGAGTTAATGGAAAAGATAACGAACCTTCAAGAAAAATTCCGGGCTTTAGATGTTCCTAAAAGTTGAATATAGATGATTTTTTAACAAAATCCTCTTTTTCCTCCAACCTCTGTCACAGCTTGGCGTACCCTTAGTGTAATTTTGCAGAAAAAACAAATAAATATTATTGCTGTCCGGTAAAACTTTTGGAGACGATAGAAATTAGGGCTGAGTACC
>JBJEHD010000038.1:0-15900 GCA_051875715.1 Bacteroidaceae bacterium | reverse complement strand
TCCTTTGATGAGGGTCAGTGGAGTGCGCAGTTCGTGTGAGTAGTTGGTAAACAGCTCGATTTTCGTCCGATAGTTGCGTTCGAGGTTCTCTTTCTCCATCGTCTCGATTTGCAGGCGGTACTGGCTGGTCTTTTTCAGGTAATAATACCGCGCTATGAAGCCAAGCAGGGCGATGAGGCCGAGGCAGTAGACCGTTTTGGCACCGGTGCTGAGCCATAGGGGCGGATGCACGACGAGGGCCATCTTCGTCGTCCGCTTGCCCCAGACGCCGTCGGGTCCGCAAGCCTTTACCTCGAACGTGTATTCGCCGGCCGGCAGATTGGTGTAGATGGCCTCGGCCCGGTCGGTGTGGTTCCACTCCTTCTCGATGCCCTCCAGGCGGTAGGCATACTGGATGCCAGCGGCGTGAAGGTAATCCATGGCGGAGAACAATATCTGGATGGAGGGACTTCCGTGTCCCAGTTCGATGCGGCTCATGGCGGAAGGTTCTGTCAGCAGCAAGTGTCCCGTGGCGGTGGGCGAGTCGAGGGTTTCTACCTGAGCGATGCGTACGTGCAGGTCCGTTTGCGGCGTATGCCGCAGTTTGTCGAGCAAGACCTCCGCCACCCCGTTCTTTCCCCCTACGAACAGGTTCCCGTTCGAGGCCTGCAGGAAGGCGCGCCCCGACAGTTCGTTCAGCGGGAAACCGTTCCTTTCCGTATACGCCAGCATGCGTCCGTCCGGCACGAAACGGACGATGCCCGTCAGGGTGGCTGCCCAGACGTCTCCTTCCCCGTCCTGCACCACATCGCACACGGTGTTGTTGGGTAAGGCGTCGGCCTGCGTGAAGTGCTTTTCCACCTTCCCGTCTGCCCGGCAACGGTATAGTCCCGAGCCATAGGTTCCGACCCATACGCGCCCGTGTGGGTCGGCATAGACCGTGCATACGTTCTTGTTCTCCAGTTCGCGTCCGCCCCACGGTTCGCCCCGGAAATAGTGGAGGGGATTTTCGTCGTGCCAAGGGAACAGCCATACGCCCCGGGTGCGTGTGCCTACCAGCATTCCTTTCCCATAGGGTTGGATGTCCTGGGTGTACATGAAGCGGGTCGTGCCCTCGTAGTTGGTGGACAAATCAATGGAACCCTGTCCGCGCGTCGGGTCGAAAACCGAGAGTTCGTCTTGAGCCATCCAGAGCCTCCCGTCGTAGTCTCTCGAGAAGGCGCGTATCTGCGCACTGCCGGGCAGTCCGGTATCGAAGCGGTCGATGCGGGCTGTGCGCAGGTCGAGACAATAGGTGCCGTGGTTGAGCAGGTAGAACAGCAGTCGGTGCTCGTCAAGCGGGTACGCGCAGTACGGTTCCGCGTCGGCAGCGGCACCCTCCACCTGCTTCTGCCAGTCTATCGGGTGTGTGCGTCCTGTGCGGAGGTCGATGTAGCCGATGCCCTTGTTGCTGACCACCCATACCTTTTGGTCGTGTTCCATCATGCGTCCCACCACGCGCAGGGGCATCTGCCGGGCTTCCTCTTCCGCTTCGAGGCGGTATAAACGGAATTGTTCGCCCTGAGGGTTGAAGTGGAGTACGCCCTCGTTAAAGGTGCCTATCCACCACGACTGCTGTGCGTCTTGAAACAAGGCCATCTGCCGGCTCATTTGCAGCAGGTCGGTGGGAAGCAGGTCGGTGGGGACGTACAGTACCGCATGGCGTCCGGCCTGGAGTGCGTAAAGGCCGTTGTCGGTGGCCAGCAACAGGGTGGAGTCGTTGTATTCATGCAGGTCGTGTACCTGCACCTGCTTGTGTCCGCTGCACGGAGGCTGAACGTCCACCCGCTCGAGCCGGTGGTGGGTGGCATCGATGCGGAACAGGTGGTTGAGGTCCGAGGCACCCCACAGCCGGCCCCTGCGGTCGAGGAATATCTTGGTCAGCGTGGGACGGTCGGGCTCGGTCGGGTAGGGTGTGATGGCTTGCGTGCGCACGTCGAAACCGACGAGGCCGTATTGGACGATGTCGAGCAGCAGCGTGTGCCGTCCGTCCGAGGCCATCGCGTTGATATACTTCCCCCGCAGGGCCTCGATGGGGACGCTTTTGAGTCCGTCCAGCACGTAGAGTCCCGTTTTGGTGGCCACCCAGGTGCGTTCGCTGTTCTCCACCCAAATACCGACCACCACGCCCCGAGGCAGTTCACCCTGATAGGTCGTGCCCAGGTCTTGGTATCGGCCCGTGTAGGGATTGAAGGCGATGATGCCGTTGAACGTGCCAATCAGCAAGTTCCCCTTGCCGTCGGGGGTGATTTGCACCACGTCGTCCGTCTGTCCCACGAAAGAGGCGTCCTCGCACGGGTAGTTTCGGAATCGGTAGCCGTCGAACCGGTTCAGGCCGTTTTTCGTACCCAGCCAGACGAAGCCGAGCGAGTCTTGGTAGATGGCCTTGACGGAGTTGTTCGACAGACCGTCCGCCACGGTCAACTGGCGGAACGACCGGTTGACGGGCATTCCCCAAAGGCAGGCGACCTGCCAGACGAGCCAGACGGCCAGCAGTCCGGGCCGGAAGGCCGCAAGGCGGAAAGAGAGGGGTGCGGTGAGGTGTGTCATCGTTTTTTTTCTGTACAGAACTAAGTAAGGCGAGGACAAAGATACGAGGAACGGAGCAAACCGCCTTGGACTTTCCGCCGAATTGATAGCAAATTCGTATCCTTTTTTGCACTTGGCGGCCCGCATGTGAAATATATTCCGTATTTTCGCCCCAAACAGACAGACCCGATGATGAAACGATGCTTATTTCCGTGGATGCTGTGGACGGGGCTGCTCCTTCTGGCATCCTGCCGTCCCGATGAGGGGCGGTTCGTGCTGCGAGGCCAGTTGGAAGGCTTGCAGCACGACACCCTGCTGGTGTTCAACGAATACTCGCCCGACGGCGTAGTGGACACCGTCGTGGCCCATGACGGGCGCTTCGAGTTCGCCACCCGGGTGGACACCGTCACCCCCTTCACTTTGCTGGCCGACGGCGTGCGCCGTTATTCTGTCTATGCCGAGCGGGGTCTGACCGCTATGCTGACGGCCGACGTGCGCGTCCCTTCGCAATGGGTCGTGGCCGGCGGTGTGCACAACGAGACACTGGCGGCCGACCGCCTCCGTCTGGGCGAAGAGTCCCGGCCAGACCGGCAGGCCAATCTGGCGGACAGTTGCATCCGCTCGCACCCCGGCTCGTATGCCAACCTCTACTTGGTCGAGACCTATTTTGTCCGGCAAGATTCGATCGACTATCGGCGGCTGAAGCGGATAGTGGAGGGCATGAACGGCGATGTGCAGGACGCGCTCTACACGCGTCGCTTCCACGAGACCGTCAAGCGGCGTGCGTCGGGGCGGTTGGACTACGTGCCTGGATTCAGTTGGAAGTGTGGCGAACAGACGCTCACCCCCGCCACGTTTCGCGACCGCGTGTATGTGGTTCATTTCTGGATGTCGGACGATTCCGCTTCCGCCCGTTCCCTGGCCCAGTTGAAGCGCGTATACCGGCGATACAAGACCAACAAGGCGTTCGACATGCTGGGTGTGTCATTCGATACGGATGTGCCCTCCTGGACCGCCCGGGTGAAGGCCGATACGTTGGCCTGGCGGCAGGTCGTCGACCCGGAGGGCTTTTGCAGCAAGCATGTGCAGTCCTTTCGGGTGACACGGATTCCGACCTGCTTCCTCGTCGATGCGAAACGCAGGGTGCGTGTGGTCAATCCGTCGGAGGAGAGTCTAACTTCGCTGCTGGATGAGGCCTTGAAGGAGGCCAAAACGCTGGCGGCCCAAACGAAAGAGAAGAAGTAATGCTGGTCAAACTATATAGTGCTGCCGTGCAAGGCATCGAGGCGACCCTCGTCAATGTGGAGGTGAACACGTCGCCTGGATTCAAGTTTTTTCTGGTCGGACTGCCCGACAGTGCCGTCAAGGAAAGTCACGAACGGGTTATGTCGGCCCTGGAGGTGAACGGTTATCGGATTGCCACGAGGCAGATTGTGGTCAACCTGGCTCCGGCCGACATCCGCAAGGAAGGCTCGGGCTACGACCTTCCGCTGGCCGTCGGCATCCTGGCGGCTGAGAACGCCGTGTCGGCCGAGCGTTTGGACAAATACCTGCTGGTGGGCGAACTCAGCCTGGACGGGACGTTGCAGAGCATCAAGGGGGCTTTGCCCATCGCCATCCGGGCGCGTGAAGCCGGCTTCGAAGGCATGATTCTGCCCAAACAAAATGCGCGTGAGGCGGCTGTGGTCAACAAACTGGCGGTGTACGGTGCCGAAAACCTGAGCGAGGTGGTTTCCTTCCTCAACGGCGAACCTTCATTGACGCAGACGGTGGTCAACACGCGCGAAGAGTTCTATACCTATCAGAGCCGTTTCGATTTTGATTTTGCCGACGTGAAGGGGCAGGAAAGCGTGAAGCGTGCGCTGGAGGTGGCGGCGGCAGGAGGCCACAACGTGCTGATGGTGGGGGCACCGGGCAGTGGAAAGTCGATGATGGCCAAACGATTGCCCTCCATCCTTCCTCCGCTCACCCTGGCCGAGAGCCTGGAGACGACCAAGATACATTCAGTGGCAGGAAAACTGGGGAAGGAAACGTCTCTGATACCGACGCGTCCTTTCCGCTCGCCGCATCACACCATCTCGCAGGTGGCCATGGTGGGAGGGGGTGCCTTCCCGCAGCCGGGCGAAATCAGCATGGCCCACAACGGCGTCTTGTTTCTCGACGAATTGCCGGAATTCTCGCGCATGGTGCTCGAAGTGCTCCGTCAGCCGTTGGAGGACCGCAAGATTTCGGTGTCGAGGGCGCGCTATAGTGTGGACTTTCCGGCCAGTTTCATGCTGGTGGCTTCGATGAATCCCTGTCCGTGCGGCTATTACAACCATCCGACGAAGAAATGTGTGTGCAATCCGGGCCAGGTGCAGAGGTACTTGAGCCGCATCTCCGGCCCTCTGCTGGACCGCATCGACATCCAGTGCGAAATCATCCCCGTTCCTTTCGAGAAGATGGCCGATCGTGCTCCGGGAGAATCGAGCGAGGTGATACGCCAGCGGGTCATCCGTGCGCGTCAGGTGCAGGAGCAACGGTATGCCGACGTGCCGGGCGTGCATTGCAATGCACAGATGACCAGCCGGCTGATTGGTGAATACGCCCGTTTGGACGAGACGGGCCTGGCCCTGCTGAAGAATGCGATGAACCGCCTCAACCTTTCCGCCCGTGCGTACGACCGCATTCTGAAGGTGTCGCGCACCATTGCCGACCTGGATGGCAGCGAGCAAATCCAGTCGCACCATCTGGCCGAGGCCGTCGGCTACCGCAACCTCGACCGCGAGGACTGGGCGGGGTAATCAGTCAGATTGTTGGGCTTGTGCATCGAGTCTCCGTTTGATTTCCTCGGCCACGTAGCGTGCGGCGAAGATGGACCAATGGGTGTCGTGGCATAGGTAGATGTCTTTCTCGCCCGATGCAAGGCATGGGGCTAACAGACTTCTGCTATTGAGAAAACGTGCGTCTTTTTCAAACCGGGAGAAGTACTCCAATTCGCCTTCAACGCGATAAGGGTCTGAAGAGATGTGTGGTTGGTATAGATGGTATTTGTCGGAGGCAACAAGTAGTACGCAGCGAATGTTTCGTGCCTCCGCTAAAGCGAACAGGGAATCCAACTTAAACAGACTCAACTGTACGTCTTCGTCCGATGGCATGTTTAGGTCCTCGTAATAGAAGTAGAGGTCGGTGGAGGCCCCTTTGCAAGAGAACAAGGGTTGTTTTAGTGGCAGATGTTTGACCGGGTTTCCTATGTGAAGCGTTTTCTTGAGAAACTCTTGTGTATAGCAGATGTATTGCTCTACTTTCTTGTAGAGAGTCTTTGCTTGTTGATAGAGATGATTGCCTTTGTCCTGTGTTGGATTGGAAGGGGATGTCTTGGAATGTAGGGATGATTCGTACTGCTTGTGACTACGATTGAACTCCAGCCGGGCCAATCTGTCTACCAGATATCGTTCGACGGTTTCAATAACAATCATCTCGGGCAACTCATCATGATGGGTCAGTAAATCGACAACGAACTGGTAGTCGTATCCTGGATGGAGATTGTAGACCGTGTATTTCGGATATAGCGTCGACAAGTAGTTCTGATACCCGTGCCTTTTCTTTTGCGAGAATGAGTCACCGATAGTCAGAATAGAAGAATCACATTTGACTTGGTCGATGTATGCCTCCACGACAAATGTGCTGTCGAGTGCCTGGAGTTCGACAGATGGGTCATAGTCATCATCGAAAGGGATAAAGCCTAATTTCCCGAGGTCTCCGTGTCTGTGAGGATTGATGGCAATATTGTAGTAAAGAATGGCGCATAGCGCGGGAGCGGACGCTCCCAATACTTTGATGATGAAATTACGCATGATTAGAACTGGAAATAGATGAAGGTAATGGCCTCTCCCGAAAACAGGACGATGGAAATCAGTATGATGTAATAGAGCAGGAAGCGTACCCAGGGCTGTCTGACTCGTGCAATGTCCAACCCGTGCCGGTGTGCCCGGTTTGCCCATTCGAAGGCAAGGCATAGCGGAATGGCAAGAAGCGCCTTATAACTGTGCTCCTCTAATGGCAGGTTCATGTCGGGCCTTTCTGTGAGGATTTTTGCAAAGATGTGGCAGGCGGCATGAATGTTTTCAGAACGGAACAGTATCCAGCCAATCATTGCCAAAAGGAATGTCAGGGCCATTGCTGTAGCCTCTTTTGCCGATGGAAGCATTTTCCCGTCAGCAACCACTCCGCTGTATCGTTTGTTCTTGTTGAGCAGAATAAGAGGAAGAAACAATGTGGCGTGATACAAACCCCAACTGATGTATGTCCAATTGGCTCCGTGCCAAAGTCCGCTGAGAAGGAAGATGACGAACACGTTTCGGACAACTTGAAACTTTGTCCCTCTGCTGCCTCCTAAGGGGATGTATACATAATCGACAAACCACTTGTTAAGCGAGATGTGCCATCGTTTCCAAAACTCGGCCATGTCTCGGCTGAAATAAGGTGTCTTGAAATTGTCTTGCAGCGAGATGCCGAGTAGTTTGGCTGTCCCAATCGCCATGTCGGAGTAGCCGGAGAAATCGCCGTAAATCTGAAAAGTAAAGAAGAAAGCTCCCAGTGCCAATGCTGTTCCGCTGTATGCGTCATAGTGGTTGAATACCTGGTCCACATATACGGCGCAATTGTCTGCGATGACGGTTTTCTTGAAGAGTCCCCATAGGATCTGTCGGAGTCCGTCGGTGGCTTGGAAGTAGTGAAAGCATCTTTCGCGTTGGAACTGCGGGAGCAGGTTGGTCGCACGCTCTATCGGGCCGGCAACCAATTGTGGGAAGAAACTGATGAAAGCGAAAAACGCGACGACATCGTGGGTCGCTCTCATCTTTTGTTGGTAGATGTCGATGCTGTAACTCAGCGCCTGGAATGTGTAGAACGAAATGCCTACGGGCAGAATCCAGGAAAGCAGGGGGCAACTCACGTGCATCCCGAATGCCGAAAGCAGCTGGACGAGGTTCTCGGCGAAGAAATTGTAGTATTTGAAGACACCAAGGATGGCCAGGTTGATAACCACATTGCTAAGGCAGATGTATTTCGCATGGCGGTGTTTCCCGCGTTGCTGGAAGCGGTCGATATAGATGCCGGTGATGAAACTGCAGAGGCTGGTAAGGGCTATGAGAAACAGGAACCTCCAATCCCATAAGCCATAGAAGAAGTAACTGGCTATGACAACGAGCAGGTTTTGCCATTTCATTTGTTTGAAGACAAACCAATAGAGAATGAAGAAGGTCGGTAAGAACAGGAGGTATTTAAATGAGTTGAAAAGCATCAGTCCACTACTTGTATTGCTTGCAGCAGGCTCCATGCTGTTGGGTAAAAAATAAAAAGCGTGGAGCCAGTCTTGATGCTCGTTCCACTACCTGAGGCCTCGCATTGCCCTATCTGTCGAAACGAGCAACGCTGAAGGCCCCACGCCCATGTATGATGGATGGCATTTCTTCATGTGCCGAGGCACAAATGAAGAAGGCGAATCTGCACGATACACGGCATGAGGCGTCCCCGTTGCTTTGTTTTGACAGATATAGATGAAAGTTGCGAGTTTTCAGGTAGTCAAAACCAAAGCGTCCAGTTACGCCTTATACTTATCTTTTTTACTTCAATCTTTTCCTAATCGTCAGAAGAGGAAGTAAGACGGGGCAAAGGTATGGATTTTTTTTATGGAAAGGCGCGTGCATACACGAAAAAAACCGCTTTCCTCCGCACGGCTCTCTCCTCTTCCGAATGAATGCAGAGAAAAGCGAAACGATTGCCCTCCCATTGTGCCCATTTTAGGGAAATGACCGATTGAGCTTCAATGAATGAACCGCGAGCAAACGACTAAAAGCTACTTCTGGGTTTGTTCTTTAACGGATAGAACCTTGGTAAGCTCGTTCAAGTTTTCTAATTATTGCTGTCCGGTAAAAGTTGACGGCACAAATATCTCAGGCTCGACAGCTAATTGCACGGTGGCTGAGCCCGATATTTGACTTACACCCCCTCTGGTCGAACATCGACGGATTCGGTGGGGCATCAGATGCCTTGTTGAGAAGGATCTTCCAGGCTTTCCGGGATTGTTGAACAGACTGTAGAATTCAACGCAGTGCATCTGTGTTGTCCTGACCATACAACGACTGCCCCCAAATAGGGCATTGTAGTTAATCGTTCAGCCTTGGCTGAACGGTCAAGTAGGTTATCCAACTTTGCCGTTGAATATATATTCTATGACCGTTCAGCCAAGGCTGAACGCAAAGTGTAAGAGTATTCATTCCTCCTGCATCTTTCGGTAGTGGCAGGCCAGAAGGTGGCCTTCGGAGTCGCGCAGGTGCAGGCCGTTCCCTTCGCAGTAGCGAAACATGGTGCAGCGGGCGCAGTCGTCCTGGCGGGCCCACGAACGGTCGCGGAAGGGACGGAAACGATGTTCCCATACGTCCATGAAGGAGTCGGTGCGGATGTGGCCCTGGCGGAAGCCGCTACGGATGTTGGGGCAGGCCGAGATGCTGCCGTCGGCCAGGACGGAGGCGATGCAGATGCCGGCATTGCAGGAGTAGAAATGGTCACGCACTTCACCCTCGTAGGCACCCAGGAAGCCTTCGCAGGCGAAGTCGATGTGGAGACCGCCCTCGTGGCGCATCTTGCGGATGAACTCCATCAGGGTGCGCAACTCTGCGCCGTTGAGTGCCAGGTCGGGTTCTTGCGCCGCCCGTCCCACGGGGAAAATGGTGGAGATGCGCCAGTTTCGCACACCCAGGTTGACGAGGTAGTTGCGGAAGGGCACCAGTTGGTGGAGGTTGCGGCGGTGGATGCAACTGACCACGTCCCATAGCAGGCCGTCGGTTTGGCCAAGCAGGCGGATGGCTTCGGAGGCCCGGGCAAAACTGCCCTCGACACCCCGCAGCCAATCGTGCTCGGCCTCGAACCCGTCGAGGCTGACGGTGGTGGCACTCATGCCGGCCTGCAGCAGGTTCTGCAGGCGTGAGGGGGTCAGCAGCCAGCCGTTGGTGACCAGCCCCCACGGATAGCCACGGGTGTGGAGGGCTTGACCGCAGGCCTCCAGGTCGGACCGGAGCAGGGGTTCGCCACCCGTCAGAATGATGTTGACTTCGTGCGGACGGACGTGGGGCGTGATGGAGTCGACAACGGACAGGAACTCGTTCAGGGCCATGTCCGGCTGTGCGGATGTGGCGCGACAGTCGCTCCCGCAATGGCGACAACTGAGGTTGCACCGCAGGGTACACTCCCAAAACAATTGCCTCAACGGATGGAGGGCGATGTTATTTCGGCGAATCTGGCGGGCGGCCTCCAGGGCCAGCCGCTTGCGCAGCGAGAGTTCAGACGGCATAGGCGGGGCGGGGAATTTCGCAGGCAGAAGGGGCGGCACATGGGGCTTCGGCCTCCTCCCGGGCTTCGGCAGGGCGGGGCGGACGGACGGGTGGCGTCCCGTACATGGGGGCGACGGCAGCGGCCTCTTCGTTCTTGTCGGAACAAGGGGCGTAGCCCAAGACGGACAACAAGCCCGTTAGGCATCGGTTGTAGAGATGCAGGCGCATGGCCTTCCAGTTCTTCTGCTTCATGACGTTCGCTTTAGCGTGTGTGCGCGATGGCTCGCCCCTGGGGGAGGGCCGTCATCTTATAAACGGAAAATAGGCCGCATATTGCATGGCAGACGGCCTATTTTTTTCCTCCCCCAGGGATGCACGCCTTATTTCTCGATGCGGATGCGGGCGTCGACGGCGACGATGTCCGTCTCGGTGGCCAGCAGGGGGTTGATGTCCATCTCCTTGATTTCGGTGGCGAAACGGAGGAGGGTGGAGAGGCGGACGATGATTTCGGCGAAGCGGTGTTCGTTGACGCCCTTTTGGCCGCGAGTGCCGTGGAGGATGGGGTATGCACGCAGCGAACGGATCATGGAGTAGGCCTCGGCATACGAAAGCGGGGCCAGACCCGACGACACGTCTTTCAGCGCTTCGACGAAGATGCCTCCCAGGCCGCAGAGCACCACGTGGCCGAAGGTTTCTTCGTATTTGGCTCCGATGAACAACTCGGTGCCTTTCAGCATGGGTTGCACCATGACGGCAGTGGCCGTGGGCAGCTGCATCATGCGGTCGAACTCGAGGGAGAGGTGCTCTTCGGTCTTGATGTTGAGCACCACGCCGCCCACGTCCGACTTGTGGACGGGGCCGACCACCTTGGCCACCACGGGGAAGCCCACCCGGCGGGCAAAGTTGATGACTTCGTCCTTGTGGGCCGAGACAAACTCTTGGACCAACGGAATGCCGGCCGCGCTGAGCAGGGCCTGGACAAGGTGTGGAGCGATGTAGCCGCTATGGTCGATGGAGTCGATGATGCGTCGGATGCGGGGTATGTCGACGCCGAACAATTCAATCTCCTGCGAGGCTGGGGCAGGCACGCCCAAGACGCGGGTCAGGGCGGTGCCCAGCGTGACCTCGTCGGCGAAGTTGACATGTCCCTTGGCCAGGAAATCCTTCACCTCCTCGCCGGCCGTATAGAGCGAGGGCAGGATGGGGTAGATGGGTTTCGTGCTGGTGAGCATCTTCTGGTGGAGCACCTCGTAGGCATCGAAGATCTTGACCAGGCCGGGTGTGCCGAAGATGACGCAGATGGCGTCGATGTGGGAGAACCGCTCTTCGCAATAGTCGATGGCCAGCCCCAGGTGTTCGGCCGTCCCCGTGGCCAGGATGTCGATGGGGTTGCCCACCGAGGCGCCGGGGAAGAGTTGTGCCTTCAGTTCGTCGGCAACGGGGCCTTCCAGCCGGGGCACGTTTAGCCCGCCCTTCGACAAGGCATCGGTCAGCATGACGCCGGGGCCGCCGGCATGGGTGACGATGGCGATATTCTTGCCTTTAAGGGGCGGAAGAGTGAAGATGCTGCCCACGGTGGTGAGTTCTTCGCGCGAGAAGCAGCGGACGATTCCGGCCTTGCGGAACAGGGCCTCTACGGCCGAGTCGGAACTGGCGATGGCTCCCGTGTGCGACGAGGCGGCGCGGCTGCCGCTCTCCGAACTGCCGGCCTTGATGGCGGCGATGCGGCATCCTTTCCGTATGAGCGATGCGGCGTGGAAGAGGAGGCTGTCGGGGTTGCGGATGCTCTCGATGTAGAGCAGTTTCAGTTTGGAGTCCTTCGCGGGATCGAAATGTTCGTCCATGTACTGCAGCACGTCTTCCACGCCTATCTGCTTGGCGTTTCCCACCGACCAGACGGAGTTGAACGAGAGGCCCTTGGCGATGGCACTCTCCATGATGAAGACGGCCGTGGCGCCCGAACTGGAGATGAAGTCGACCCCCTGTGGATGGAAATGGGGGATGGGCTGCGAGAACACGCTGTGGTGCCAACTGTTCATGAAACCGATGCAGTTGGGCCCTATCAGCGAGGCGCCATATTGGTTCACGGTGTCGAGTATCTGCTCTTCGAGGGCGGCTCCTTCGGCGGTCTCTTCGCCAAAGCCGGCCGAGAGGATGATGAAGGCACGGACGTGCTTGTCGCGCGCCAGCACTTCTACGATTGGCGGACAGGCGACGGCAGGGATGGCCAGCACGGCCAGGTCGGTGTCGGGAATCAGGGCGGCGTCGGCATACGAGGGCACGCCTTGCACCTCGCTCTCTTTCGGGTTGACGGCGCGAAGTTCGCCTGCATAGCCGCCTTCAATCAGGTTCTTCAGGATGGCTCCACCGGGTTTGTGGACGTTGTTCGATGCACCTACTATCACGATGCTTTCAGGGTGCAGCAGTTCTTTTGTAATCATGGCACGATATCACGTTAGGTTAAAAATCGGTGTCTCATAACGGCCGGCCTCCCTGCTATCCTGAAACACCTTCGAAACAAATGTAGGGATATTCTGCGAGATTATGCAAGCTTGCGCCCGAATATTCTGCTTGACTTAGGGCAAGGAAGAGGCGGCCGTGGTTTTTGAGGCTGTGTCGAAACGCAGAGTTTTGGCGCAGCCTCAAAGGTGCGTCAGAATGGTCGATATGCAAGGTGCTGAGGCTGAGGGTGAAGGGAACGTGCTGGCGTACACGGCCGAACCCGAATGCCGATAGCAACGCCGCAGATTGGCCGCCAGGACACACCGTCAAATAAGGAATATTTGTATCTTTGCCATTGGCAAACCGTCATAAAAAGAAACGTATGCACCCTTTCGAACCATTCATCTATTGTCCCAAATGTGGCTCGCGGCGCTTTGGCGAGCACAACGAGAAGTCCAAGCATTGCGACGACTGCGGCTTCACCTATTATTACAATGCAAGTGCGGCCACGGTGGCGCTTATCTTCAACGAACGAAACGAACTGCTGGTGTGCCGGCGGGCGAAGGAACCGGCCAAGGGGACGCTCGACCTGCCCGGCGGCTTCCTCGACCTGTTTGAGACGGCCGAGGAGGGAGTGGCCCGGGAGGTAAGGGAGGAGACGGGGATGCACGTGTCCGAGGCCCGGTATCTGTTCTCGCTGCCCAACCAATACGAGTTCTCCGGCTTCGTGGTGCATACGCTCGACCTCTTCTTTTTGTGCCGGGTGGAGAACACCGACCGCTTTTTTGCAGCCGACGATGTAGCCGAGAGTTTCTTCCTGCCGCTGCACCGCATCAGGCCGGAAGAGTTCGGCCTGACATCCATCCGGCAGGGAGTGGAACGCCTGCTGGCGTCCGGGCTGTGTCAGAATCCCTGAGGCGTGTCAAAACAACGGGATGCTGGCGTCCGCGGATTGGCCGCCAGGATACATCCGCCCAGACCTCAGAGGCCGGCTATTCGGCCTTGCTCTTCTTGGCATAGCGGCCCCGCTTGGGCGAGGCGGACTTGGCTTCGCACAACTGGATGACCTTCATGCAGCCTTCGTAGTTCAGGTCCGACGGGTTGATGCCCGAAGGTATCTTGTAGTTGCTCCCCTTGTAGGCGATGTAGGGGCCGTAGCGGCCGTTGAGGACCTCCAGTTCCGGCTCTTCGGCAAAGGTGCGGATGATGCGCTCGGCCTCGGCCTTCCGCTTCTGCTCGATTAGGGCGATGGCTTCGTCCAGGCTGATAGTCATGGGGTTGGAGTCCTTCGGCAGGGAGACGTATTTGCCGTCAAAGTGGACGTACGGGCCGAAGCGTCCGGCTCCGATGACGACGCTCTTGCCTTCGAACTCGCCCAGCGTACGGGGCAGTTTGAAGAGTTCCAGGGCTTCGTCCAGGGTGATGGTCTCCATCGACTGGGTCTTCTTCATTTGGGCGAAACGGGGCTTCTCGGCATCGTCGGCCGAACCAATCTGCACGACCGGGCCGAAGCGGCCGATCTTGACCGATACGGGTTTTCCGCTGGAGGGGTCGGTGCCGAGGATGCGTTCGCCCACCTTCCGGTCCGAACGTTGGGCCAGGGTGGCTACGACCGACGGGTGGAAATCCTGGTAGAATTTCTCCATGAGGTCGCTCCATTCCTTTTCGCCTTCGGCCACCTCGTCGAACTGTTTCTCGACGTTGGCCGTGAAGTTGTAGTCCAATATCTTGGGGAAATATTCCGTCAGGAAATCGTTGACCACCGTGCCCGTATCCGTCGGGCTCAGTTTGGCCTTTTCCGCACCCACCACCTCGGTCTTGACGGAGGGAGTGATGAGTCCGCCCTTCAGCGTCAACTGGTGCGACTGGCGTTCTTCGCCGGCGCGGTCGCCTTTCAGCACGTATTCGCGCTGCTGGATGGTGGAGATGGTAGGGGCGTAGGTCGACGGACGTCCGATGCCCAGTTCCTCCAGTTTGCGCACGAGGCTTGCCTCGGTGTAGCGGGGCGGATGCTGGGTGAAACGTTCCGTGGCTTGGATGGTTTTGCGCTCCAGGGTTTCGCCCTGCGCCATCGGCGGCAGCAACTTGAGTTCGTCTTCCGATTCGTCCTCCTCGAAGGTCTCTTTGTAGACGCGCAGGAAGCCTTGGAACTTGACCACTTCGCCGGTGGCCACGAAGCGTTCTTTCATGCCGCTGATGGAGATGGAGGCCGTGGTCTTTTCCAGTTCGGCGTCCGCCATCTGCGAGGCGATGGTCCGCTTCCAAATGAGTTCGTACAAGCGTTTCTCTTGCGTGGGCCCTTCCAGTTTGGCCTGGTTCAGGTAGGTGGGTCGGATGGCCTCGTGGGCTTCCTGGGCTCCCTTTATCTTGGTGGCGTAGTGCCGGATCTTGAGGTAACGTTCACCCAGCATCTCCGTGATGGTTTCTTTGGCGTTGGCGATGGCCAGTTCCGACAGGTTGACCGAGTCGGTACGCATGTAGGTGATTTTTCCGGACTCGTAGAGTTTCTGGGCCAGCATCATGGTCTGCGAGACCGTCAGCCCCAGTTTGCGGGCAGCTTCTTGCTGGAGGGTGGAGGTGGTGAACGGTGCGGCAGGCGACTTCCGGACGGGGCGCGTCACGATGTCTTCTACCGTGAAGACGGCGTCCTTGCATTTCTCCAGGAAGGCTCTTGCCTCGTCCTCGGTGGCAAAACGGCGGTCCAGCTCGGCTTTGACCTCGGCGGGCTGTCCGTCCTGGTCGGGCACGAGGAAGGTGGCGCTCACGCGGAAAGAGGCCTCGGTCTTGAACGCCTGGATTTCACGCTCGCGCTCGACGATGAGCCGCACGGCCACCGACTGCACACGTCCGGCCGAGAGGGCCGGCTTCACCTTTCGCCACAGAACTGGCGACAACTCGAAACCGACGATGCGGTCGAGCACACGGCGGGCCTGCTGTGCGTTCACCAGGTTGAGGTCGATGGAGCGCGGATGCTCGATGGCCCGGAGGATGGCCGGCTTGGTGATTTCGTGGAAGACGATGCGGCGGGTGTTTTCCGGTTTTAACCCAAGCACCTCGTACAGGTGCCACGAGATGGCTTCTCCTTCGCGGTCCTCATCGGAAGCCAACCATACCACTTCTGCCCGCTTGGCGTCCTCCTTCAGTTCGGTCACCAGTTTCTTCTTGTCGGCGGGTATTTCGTAGTGAGGGGCAAAGCCGTGCTCGATGTCGATGCTGAATTCCTTCTTCTTCAAGTCGCGGATGTGTCCGTAACTGGACAGGACTTTATAATCGCTTCCAAGAAATTTCTCGATGGTCTTCGCCTTGGCTGGAGACTCCACTATGACCAGGTTTTTCTGCATGATGTCTGTTTTTCAGGTTTGGGGGCAAATGTAGAAAAAAAACTTTCAAATACCCAAGAAAAATGGCAGGACTGTTTCTCCGCCCTCCGTTTCCGCCCGTGTGTGGCGATGCGCTCCTTCGTCGGAGCATACTCTCTCGGCCTCGGGAGCATACTCTCATGTCTTCGGGAGCATACCCTCCGGGCCCGGGGAGGGTATCCGTCTGACTATGACTGATTTTACTTCACAGATTATTTGTTTATTTACGAGTTTACTTC
>JBJEHD010000037.1:0-63652 GCA_051875715.1 Bacteroidaceae bacterium | reverse complement strand
AATTACTACACACTTTAATTGTTAATTACGTGTGAAGTAAATCTGTATCATGTCACAAGTCCCTTTTTTGTTTCACAGATGCAAAAACTGCAACAAGCCTTCGTTTTCCAATCTTTTTTCTTGCACTAATACGAGGATTTATTTTACCTTTGCGAGGTATCAATCCCCCAAGGAGACGTGGAAACCACGTACAAAGAGAATCAAATTTCGGCATAACGTCATAGCATTAAAGAAAAAAACAGCGATGAAGAAACTGACATTATTACTACTATGCACACTTGCCCTCGGCATCACAACAGTCCGCGCACAGGAACTGACAAAAAAAGAGAAGAAGGCGCAAGCGAAAGAGATCAAGGCTGCAGAGAAGGCCAAAAGCAAAACAGAAAAAGAGAACCAAAAAGATGCCAAAAAAGCGGCCAAACGTGAAGCCAGGTTCGCCAAATTTCTTGAAATGGTAAGGACTTATGAACCTGTTCAGATGGACACCAAAAACGTAACTCCGCTAAAAAACCTGGTAGGGCACATGAATGAAATGATGTCCGACATTATTCTGCTGGAAAAAGCATTCAGTTCTGTTGAGATGGTGAGTGAAGCATACGTAGACGAAGACGGCATACCCGGCACAATCTGGTCAGCCCGAGATCGGTTCACACAAAAGACCTACTCCAACGACGAAGCGGAGGAACTGCTCCGAGCGCAGAAAATGAACATCATCGCCAAGAAAACAGAAGCAGGATTGCTGGTGATTGAAGCCACGAACGCAGGGGCAGGCATCGCGGCGGCCAACCTCACCCCAGCCGACAAAGTCGTCCTTGGCTTATCGGCCACCCGGCTTATCAAGCAGGCCAAATTCATTCGCTTCGGATTAGGAGCCATGAACTACCATCTCAACAAAAACATGGAATATCTCGGGTTTCAACTGGACAATGAAGGCGACGACTCCATGGAGGACGAGTAGAAGAATCTGTTATATTATATCCAAAGAACTCTATCAATTATGCGACACGCACTATTCATCACAATCATTTTATTCTTCTCAACCTCACTCACGAGTCAGGCGCAAAGTTCGAGCAAATCCACCGTGACATTACGAGTGGGAGATATAACCGTAAGCGACCCCACAATAGTCGAAACGGCACAAGCACAGGCTGCGCAAGGCAACATGCTGCCCACACAGCGCATGCAAGCCTACTGCGACATCGTCAGGAACAAACTTGACGAGGTAGCCAAGGCAAGCAGGCGATTCGAAATCTTGGACGAAAAAGTCCTACAAACCCTCAACGAAGACATGCAAGACGAAGCGTTTCTCCGACTTCCGAAGGCTGAACAAATACAATACATCACCACCAAGCAGAACGATTACGTTCTCACGTGCGACATCACCCAATGCCAGATGATGAAGAAAGCCGGCGGCGCAGGATATTCGTGCGTGGCACGCCTCAAAGTCAGCCTCTTCAACGCACGTCAAGAAAGCGGGAAAGTGGCAGGAGCCGCCCTTGTGTCAAGAGAATTCCTGACCAACATCAAAGAAACACACATCCGCAAAGACAAAAACGGCGCACTGCAAGACGCTTTGTCCACCATCACCAATGACATCACACTGTTCTTTATGAACAACATCCCAATATTTGGTGTCCTTGACTACGAAGGAGACCACTACACGGTGTCGTGCGGCAGAAACCTCCACTTGTCCGACGCTTCGGAATTCCAATTGCTCTATATTGAGTATGTACAAGGAGAACGCAGAAGCGAGGTCATCGGCCAGGCGAAAATCGACGTGCTCGGCGACGTCAGTTCGACTGTCAAGATTACCCACGGAAAAGACAAGGTAGCAGATGCCATGTCCAAAGTGAACCAGAAAAGTTTCATCCAGTGCAGACTTCTTCTGACCGACACGCTCAGCGAAAAAGATTTAATGAAACTTACCAACTTAAATAATTAAAGAAATGAAACACAAATTGTTCAGTTTGATACTCTGTTTGCTCTGCATCACCCCGGCAGTAGCACAAAAAGTCAAGCCAGTCAACTATGGCGGGCAAGTCAACCTAATCGATACAAAAGGCAAAATCGGAGCCCGAACACTGGTGTTACGTACATACGGATACGGCAAAAACGAAGGATTGGCCAAAGACGACGCGCAAGTGAGAGCCATCAGAGCCATCCTCTACGTAGGGTTTGGCCGCAATCTGCCCAAGGTCATCTCGCTGAACGAAACGGAAGCCGAAGCGCAAAGCAACGGCAAACTCGAAGCCTTCTTCGAAAACAAAGAGTACATGGACTGCATCGTTGGAGTCAGTACGAAAGGCTCGCTTAGCAAAGTCAAAGGCGAGAAAGTGAAAAGCCAACTATACGACATCACCGTCAACTATGATGCCGTAAAACTGAAAGTATCCGAAATGGGATTGGAGCGCTTCGGCTTCTAATCCCCAAAGACCAAGGACACACTATCCCTGAATTATGTTTCCACTACTGAAATTTGACCCTATGAGAACACTCACCGTATTGCTTTCTATCGTACTGGCCTTACCAGTCTTCGCACAAAGCAGGGCAAAGAACCCGAACGTCATTGTTGTCCCATTCGTAACCCCGGGCGACAACGAAGGCGAACAAATCAACCAGATCATCGCCAATGACCCGGCCACGACACTTGCCATGTCGAAAATCAAAGAAGAGTTCAGCCTAAGGCAATTCCCCACCATCGATTTCATTCAAGAATGGAAACGGGTACAGAATCGCGATTTTGCCGCTTCAACTCTTGACGCAAAAAGTACAGGGCTGCAACGGTACGTCGAAAACGCCCGTGCAGACATCTACGTGACCGTAAAGATTGACGTCTATGAGTTTGACAATGGCTCCAGAATCGTTACACTCGTGCTTGAGGCCAAAGAAACCGAAACCGCCTTCTCGCTGGCCAACGCGAGCATCCAAAGCATCAAAAACAAAGCCTCCAAAGAACAACTCATCGAGACCATCTTCTCCGACCCCGACGATAGTCCTTCGGAAAACTTCCTCAACCAAGTCAAACTTGCCTTCCAAGACATGATCAACAATGGCCGCGAAGTCAACGTTGTCGTAAACGTGGACGGGGCCTGCGATTTCGACATGGAGGAAATGACGGTCGGTTCGCAGAACATGACGCTTCTGGAAGAACTAGACGAATGGGTCGTTGAAAACGCCCACAAGAACACAGGGGAAGTACGCGGAGCCGGAAACAGCATCAACGTCTTCATGCGAGTGCCCGTATACGACGAAAACGGGAAACCCCGCACAATCCGGCAAGAGACAGGCAAAATGCGCCGTTTCATCAACGAACTCATCAAGTCGAAGGGGTACACCTGCGTAAACAAGGCAGCCTCCGGACAATATGTGCAGTTCCTTATCAAGGACGGGCAATGACATCCGGGAGCAATCTAATTTGTCACACCACTAATACGTAAAAACCTATGAAAGCGAGACTCATATCCTTGTTCCTTTGCACCTTTATGGCCATGGGAATGCTGGCCCAGACCATACAATTCAACATCGAACCCTTGGCAGAAGGAAGCGAAGTGTCTGCAGATGCAGCCAAACTGCTTGAGACAAGGCTGAAACAGATTCTCACACGCAACAGTGCGGGAGCGGCCCAGGATTTAAACGTCTTTGCCATTCGGCCGGAGCTCAACATCCTGGAAGAAAAGTCCACCGCAGGGCTCACCCAGAATCTGCGATTGGTCAAAGGCGAACTTACCCTCGTAGCCCTCAACCGGGCGGACGGCAGCCTTTATCATAGCGTGACCATATCCCTTTCCGGCCAAGTTCGCACGAAAGAGGACCCTTATAAAGCGATGATACAATCCATCAAGTCGACCGACTCACAATTCACCCGCTTCATCCGGGTGGCACGAGAGAAAATAGAGAACTACTACGCAGAGAATTGCAATGTGATCTTGCAAAAGGCACAGGCCCTCTTCCAGACGAAAAGATACGAAGAGGCCAAAAGTTATCTGTCTGCAGTCTCCGAGACACTCTCCTGCTACGACCAGGCATCCGAACTGCTCAGACTTATTTCCGACGAAGAAGGGGCTTGTTCGGGCTTGTAGTGAGGCTCAGACAATCCTGCGAGTTTTCATAACCAAAGATGAACAATGCATAATTAAAACGTATGAAACAATTATTAGCAGTCATAGCCCTGTTGCTCATGCCAACAGTACTTACCGGGCAAACCAAGGTCATCGAGCGAAGCGCAAAGAAGGCGCCCGAATGGCTCAACACGGCCACGCCCAACTTCCTCGTGGTTACGGTCGATGCCTCCACAATAGCAGAGGCACAATCAAAGGCCATAGCTGAAGTCAGAGAGCGCATCATCCTATCGGTGGCCAGCAACGTATCCGTCACCCAAATCAATAATTCTTCGGAGACAATCACCAACGACAACGTTGAGTCTGTAGACGAATTCAAAAGAGTGGCCAAGATGAAATCGGCCAACATACCATTTCTAAACGGTATCTCCATGGCTAAAGTCACGGAACTCTATTGGGAGAAGAAACAGGAAAAAGCCACAAAGAGGCAATACTACGAGTACTCCATCAAGTACCCCTTCAGCAGCATCGAACAACGTAGACTTCGCGCAGAATTTGAACGAATCGATGCAGAGAAGGTCGCAGACCTCAAAGCGCTTGAGGATGGGATAAACCGGCTTGAGGCTATCGAAGACATTCCTGCCGCCCTGGCCAAGCTAAACACCTTGAAAGAGTATTTCTTTGATGACGTGAGACAGAGCGAAGTGAACGGGTTGATAGAACGGTACAAAGCCCTTTATAACGCGCTGAGCGTAACGGGCCAGTTCACCGAAAACGGCGATATCCGATGCACGGTCATGCTGGACGGTCGTCCTATACGCGTATCGAAGGCGCCGGTGGTTAAATCCAATTGCGCATCACAAATTGGCATATCGCCTTCCAACGGAGCATTTCTCATCTCATACGATGCCACCGATTGCCTGCCCGATGAAGAGAATTTCCTCGACATCGCATTCATCATCGAAGGCAAACGACTGACCCACAAAGCCTACCTCAACCAGGGACAAACAGAGAATTTTTCCGTGGTTGCTGAAGGGAAATTGTTCCTCATCGCCTCGGACGTGGATGCTGAAGCACGCAAGCTGACCGATATCAGCCTCAGAATGACCCTCAACAACAAGGGTGAGACGGCCTTTGGCATCAAGTCCATCGAACTCGAAGTCCCCGACCTCACTACGCCGCTTATCTTCGACGACATCGACGCCGTGTACTCGACCAAAGGAATCATTCAACTGCGAGTGGTCTCAGAAGGTAAATTCACCGTACGGAAACAGAAATCGAGCAATTCCGGCCTGGTCAGAGGCGCTATCACCGTAGTCAACCCCAACACCGAACGTATTGAGCGCATCCGAATCGCGTTGCCTTATACAACCAATTGGGAATAACTCCCGATAGCCCCCACACTTGAATTTCAATATTTAATCATTTAATAACCTCAATTTTTACAGTTATGAAAAGTTTTATTCTAAAAGCCATGCTTCTGCTCGCCATCGTATTTGGAGGAGCAACAGCAGCCTCAGCACAGTCGAAAGCCTTGAAGAAGGATGTTAAAAAGACTATCAAAGAGATGAAAAAAGCCGGTTGGGAGATTTACGGCCAGGCTTCCACGCTCGAGTACGCACTCACCAAGTATCGTTCCTATATGGAAGAAGACGAGGAGAACCGTATCGCACTCACGGGACTTTCTTCCGGCAAGAACATCAAAATCGGCCGTGAGAATGCCATCATGAACGGTATCACCAGTTATGCAGGTCGTGCCAAAGCACAAGTAGTTGGTAAAATCAAGTCGCTCATGTCCGCCGAAGCCGACGGCGTGTCAGAAGAGGAAATCGACCGTTTCGGAGCCGCCTACGAAATGGGAGTCAACACCAAAATCGCAGGTCTGGTCAAGCAACACTTTATGCTTGTGCGCGACGTAGATGGCAAGAAAGAATTCCAGGTTTTCATGTCCATCGACGAGCAACAGGCAAGAAAGGCACGCGAAGCAGCAGCAAAAGAAGCCCGTCAGAAAGCCCGTCTTGAAGACCTCTCCGAGCAAGTAGAGAACTTCATCGGCGAACCTGTAGAAGAATATTAATGCCAATCAGACAAAGGCAGGTAGACGGAGAGGCCATTTCCGCCTCACCTGCCTTTATCCCATTACATCGTCCCTCAATCATCACCTTTTAGCATTTCTCCCTATGAAACGTTTCTTAATATGGACCTGCTTGTTTCTTGGCTACACCACAATCACAGCCCAGGAACTTGACGATTTCGACACATTCATGAAGAAAGAGACCATGTCCTTTTACGACTTTCTTGATGCCGCCAATCGCGACTTCTTAAACTTCATGCGTGAGCCATGGAAGCAACTGCACTCAGAGGAACCGCTCGTACAAAGAGAGAAGCCGGAGCCCGTTCAGCCCACCGTCTACGATGAGAAGGACAATCCTACCGACCGGGAGCCCACCCAATTAAGCATAGAAGAAATACTCGACCTTGCCACAAGCGAAGGCAAGCAAATCAAAAAAAAAGGCAACCCGGACATCGAGGTGCTTGATTTTGACGAGAAGCCCCGCTCGTCAGCCGGGAAAGAGAAACAGGCCCCCGATTCTGCCCCTAAAAAGCCCAATGCGGAAGAGCACCAGCCCAAAGCCAAACCTGATTGTCCTCAAGACAAGAAACCGCAAGAAAGAAACGTGGTTCCTCCCTCCGGGAAAGCAGGCAAGCCCAAATCAGGATGTCCGCTCAACCAATCTCCCCAAGGAGAAAGGCCAACTCCTCCTTCCGGCAAAGTCGCCAAACCCACAGCCCCGACGAACAAACCCGCAGGCCCTCCTACCACTTCGACGGAAACACCGGCCTCATCAGTCCCGGCACCAGCCCTCACACAAAACGGGCCAGGTAAAACAGCCGTCCCTTACGGTGGAGGCCAATATTATGTCTCGGCATCGCTCAAAGGAAAGTTGCGTCTTGCCGGTCTGACAGAAAACCACGTAGCCGATGCTTACGAGCAACTTTACAAGGCCGACTGCGCAAACGTCATCAAAGAGCTGCAATCCGTCAAAGAAGGCCTCTCGCTCAACGACTGGGGCATGTACACCTTTGTAAAATCATTCACCGAGGCTTGCACGACCAACCACAACGAGAGCATCGTCATGCAACATTTCCTCTTAAGCCAACTCGGATACAAGGTCAAGATGGCGCGTAAAGGAGACGGCAGCACACTCATGCTGTTCCTCTCCTCCGACTGCATGATCTATGGACATCCGTACATCACCCTCGAAGGCCTCAACTACTACTATCTTCAGAAGGATGCCACAGCCTGTCCTTTCTACATGTATACGCAAAACGCCCCGCAGGCAAGAGGACCCATTTCCATGAAGATCAACTCGGTCCCGAGGCTCAAGGGTTCGACCACCCACACAATCCATAAAGCCACCGGCAGCAACGCGAAAGTAGAAACAGACGTGCCTGAAGCACTCATGAACTTTTATGGCAGTTATCCCCAGTGCGATTTCGAGGTCTATGTCAAGGCCCCCGTCAACCCCACCATGGCCGCCAACATTCTCACCCCGCTTCGTAATCTTGTAAAAGGCAAGAGCGAAGAAGAGGCCGCCAATCTGCTCATCAATTTCGTGCAGACGGGCTTCGATTATGCCACAGATGGAGAGCAATTCGGATACGAGAAACCATTCTTCGTAGAGGAACTCTTCTATTACCCTTCTTGCGACTGCGAGGACCGCTCCATTCTGTTCTCCTATCTCGTACGAAACATCCTTGGCCTCGAGGTCGTTCTACTCGATTATCCGAATCATATTGCAACAGCCGTCAAGTTCAAGAACGACGTCAGAGGAGATTATCTCATGATAGACGGGAAGAAATATACCGTTTGCGACCCCACTTACATCGGAGCGTCCATCGGGATGACGATGCCTCAGTACAAATCAGTCAAAGCCAAGGTGCTCAAATACTAAGGCAAGCCCTGAACAAGCGGACCATTTAAACGCCATTTAAACGGCGTTGCAATGCCGTTGCAATGCCGTTGCAACGGTGTTGCAACACCTCTTCCGATACGTATACACGCGAAGGCCGATACGTATACACGCGAAGGCCGATACGTGTACACGCGAAGGCCGATACGTGTACACGTGAAGACCGATACGTGTACACGTGAAGACCGATACGTATACACGCGAAGACCGATACGTATACACGTGAAGGCAGATACGTATGCACGCGAAGACAAGGCCGTGCCAACACACCTTCTATGCAGAAATTGCCCCTGCTGCAATTGCTTGCGGCAGGGGCAATTTCGTTCTATTTGTCCGTTCGGATTCTGATTCGTCAGAACAACTTGCTCGGATACTCTCCGGCATCAACCAGCGCACGAATCTGGTCGACTGCATTCTGACGGTCGGTCGGGTAGGTGACGCCAAACCACTTCGAGGTGGTATCCCATACACGCACGCGGGAAGTGCCGTCCTCTATCAGTTTGTTCACCATCTTCGGGATGAAGTATTCAGACTTGAGATTGCCGATATTCTCGGTCAGGAATTCCTTGAAATATTCCTCGGAATGAACGAAGTAGTCCGGCGTAAAGCCCCACAGGTTCATCGACACGTGCGTCTCGTCCGGTATGGCCACCCATTCGCCGTTGTCACGATAGCAGACCTTTCCATCCACGCGCATGACCTCCGTACGTTCCACCACATTGGTCAGGTAGCCGTCCGAGGTCTGGCATACACCTCTGGACACCGTGCCGCCCTCAGACAAGGTATTGCCCACGCGGAAACCTACCATACAATACTCGTTGGACTTTCCATCGAGTTCCGTCAAAGCCTTTGCCATCACCGAAAAGCTATGACGTCCATAGAAGTCGTCGGTGTTGATGACGGCAAACGGCTCATGTATGGCATCCTTCGCCATCAACACGGCGTGGTTCGTTCCCCAGGGTTTGGTACGTCCCTCCGGACACACAAAGCCTTCCGGCAATTTGTCCAGTTCCTGAAACACGACGTCCGTCTCGATATGGTTTTCGTAATTACTCAAGACAATCTTGCGGAAGTCCTCTTCGAAATCATGGCGGATAACAAATACGATCTTGCCGAAGCCGGCCCGGATAGCATCATAAATGGAGTAATCCATGATGGTTTCGCCACTCGGTCCCAAACGGTCCAATTGTTTCAAACCGCCATATCGGCTGCCCATACCGGCCGCCAAAGCAAATAAAGTTGGTTTCATTGCATTTATCTGATTAGTTCAACAATAGTGATATACATTTTTCACCAACAAAAATACGAAATATAAATCATTTACACCCAAACACATCAAAAAAAAGCCCTTCAGGATTCTAACCAGGTCGCCTTGGCCGATTCAGAAAGGATAGCCGATGGCAAGATGGTAGCCCAGACCTTTCTTGAACGAGGGAAGATTATAATAGCCTGACTTCCCCGTTTCGTACGGCACATGAAGACCGACTCCTACATCAAAACGAATGACCAAGAAGTTCATGTCATATCGGACACCGGCCCCGGTACCCAAGGCTATGTCTTTGGCAAGGCGGCTCCAATCGAGTTTCCCTCCCGGGCGGTCGGCGTCCTCACGAAGCAGCCACACGTTGCCCGCGTCCAAAAACACCGCGCCATGCAAATCGCCAAGGATGCGGAAACGATATTCCAAGTTGGCCTCCAGTTTAAAATCTCCCGTCTGATCGATATACGAGTACTTGTTCTCCTCCGCCGGCCGATAGCGTCCGGGCCCCAAGGCACGTACCGTAAATGCTCGTACGCTGTTGGCACCTCCTACAAAGAACTGTTCGCTATAGGGTGATACGACCATATTGCCATACGAATAAATAAAACCAGCCATCAAACGCATGGCCAGGCGATTCTTCAGGTCAATCCGATAATTATAACGAATCTCTCCCGTCAGTTTGATGAACTGCGCAAAAGGATTGCCAAAAAGGTGTTTATTCTGCTTGTTGAACCGCTGCCCGAAGGCCGCATAGAGGCCCGATGTGACATTGCCGGCCGATGTAACGGACACTTGCCACCACAAATGGTTCAATTTGTCCGACAAACGTGTGTCGTCATACGTATATGTATATGACATGGCCGGAATAAACTGATTCTTCAGACTCTGATACAAAGCCCGATTGGCATCCATGATGGAATCGAACCGAGCAGTCGTACTCTGCAGTGCATTAAACGTCAACCGGAACGGCGTGATGGAATGATACGAAGTCGAAGTAGGCTGGAAGTTGTAGGTTGCTTGTCCACCGAAAGAAAGCATCTTGAAAAAGCCGGCCCGATTCAATTGGTTGGCGTAAAGACGGAACGTAGTCGTGGCCGGGAAATCGAAATCGACACGATGCACCCATGGGAAAACGACCCACGGAAAGTCCAAAGACGCCTCCGCGCCCAACTCATAGGAGTTTATCGCCGATCGTCCCGCCTTGGGCGACGACTTCGTCTGCCACTCATACGAGCCTTTCAGTTTCACGGAGAAAGTTTCACCGCCACGAAAAATATTCTTTCGCGAAACGCTGAAAGTAGCACCAGGCCCCACCTGGTCATTGCTTTTCGACGTCACGTTCAAGGCCAATTCTCCATCCAAAGGTTGATCCATCGCCGCATCTATCCGCACGTCCAGCCGGTCATTGCCCCCCAACGTATCGCGCGGGATATACTGAAACTCCGAATAACGGAAAACGCCCAACCGGCTCAACTTATCCTGTGTTTTACTTTGCTGACTTCCGTTGTAGAGTTCTCCCGTATGAAACCGCAACCGCTCATACAAGACCGAAGGACGGACAGGTGGCCGTTTCCCCGTATAATACACCTTCATGTCTTTGTACATCAACGAATCCTTACGTACATTCTGTGCCCGCTGATAGTTCGACAAGTTAAATGAGATGTTGCCTACCCGCCACTGACGCATTCCTTCATTGGGAACACCCGCTTTCGGCAGAATCTGCAGATGAACCCAACCCGATTTAATCAACGTGTCGGCCCGAAACGTCACAAAATCCGGTCGAAAATAATAGTAGCCATTATCACGCAACAACAAACTCATGCGTTGTCGTTCCTCATCCAATTTGATTACACTGAAAGGATCACCATTCCGAATCAGGCTGGCGGTTCGTTCCGCCTGCAATAATGTGTCTACCGCCGGAGGGAATCCCACATACGCCACCGAATCCAGCCGATATAAGTTCTTAAAGTCCACATGATAACGAATATGGGCCTTGCGAGGATTCTTCGCATCGGGCAAAACCCGGTAGTCCACCGTTCCGTTGAAAAAGCCATAGTCGTGCAGGATGTTGCGCGCTATTTGTGCACGCAACGAAGGGTTCACGGAAGAAATCAGAACAGGCTTGGCCGCAAAACGGTTGAAAATCCATTTCCCGAATTTTCGTCTGGCATTGACGAAGTCATTATATATCCACAAGCCTAATGGGAAAGGGAATTTCATCGACGAACTGCCCAGAATCGCATTGTTTGGCGCACAAGACAAAGCAGCCTCAGCCTCTACGAACGCATCTTCTCCGTTTGACGATTTATCCGCATTATCCACGTCAATGGCTGTTATACCACGATACAACACCTCACCCTCGGGCAGATTCTTTGTCAACGAACAAGAATTCAGCCCCGCGAGCAGCAGCATCACGGCTACCACCAGAACACCTCTTTCACTACATCTTTTCATCTCGCTTTGTCTCTTTTGGCGGTGCAGGCACCATTGTACTCTTCTTCCGTCGGAAAATGAACAATTCGCCCAACCGGTTCATCTTCTTCCTCAACACCACGCCCACACCTGTTTCTGTCACTTCACCGTCCAATATGCTGTCATAGTTCTTGTCATGGAACAGACGAACATACCGCGTTCCCGAATTATCAAGTCTGTATTCCACCGAGATATTGTCGATAAAGGTCTGTTGCCCCTGCTGAGCATTTTCTCCAGTCGAAATGGTTCCACCAATAATGATGTTAAAACGATCATTCCAAAAACGTTTGGATATCTGGTAGGAATAGTCTGTATGACTACCCGCCCCCCTATCTCCGGTTTCTACGCCCAGACTGATGTCAACAGCCTTGATGTTGTTGGTAATTCCCTTTATCGCACCATTCAACACCGAGTTCATGCTGCTGCCCATGTCAAATCCCGACGAGCCGGCACCTTGATATATGCCCAAAGCAATCATCGTCACAGCCAACCGGCTACGGTCCTCATCCGACATGGCAGCCAACTCGTTCTGTATTGTTCCGTCCTCCGGTGCTTCCAGATCAAAGGCCAGTCCCAGGTTCTCCAACGTATTTGTAATCGCGATGCTGGCATGAAAGGTCACCATCCGTTGCGCATCATCTTCAGTCACCGACGTACGATTCTTGTAGATGGCTATGATGTTCAGTTTAGGATTCATCGGATCCCCGCTGAAATCCACATAACTTCCATTTTTGATAGAGAACTCCCGGCTAAGCCCGACTATCAAGGCATATTTCATCTGTCCGCTTGACAAGGTGTACCGACCATTCAGCCGGAGTCCCTCATATTCGGTGTACTGCAATGACAAGTCGCCACCTCCCTCCAATCGGACATAGTCTGACCCGTCTGCACTCAGTTCAGCATTCACCCTGGCCGCCTGATCGACATGCACCACCATCAGCATGTTCATACCTCCCAAAGCCACCTTCGGTTGTTCTTCTTGAAGCACCGTTGTGGTATCGTTGAAGTTGGCAAACGTCACCAGTTCGCCCAAACGATCTTGAGCGGCCGTCAGCGGCGAATCCCCCATCACATACGTCACATTGGTATTGCCTAACAAGTTGATGTTACCGCGAACCCGCGGGGCATCCAAAGCACCCTTGACTCGAGCAAACACATCAACATACACTTTGCCATAAAGCATCGACTCACGCGATTTCGGAGCATTGATCAATTCATAATTTTGAGCCATCAGACGCAAATCAGCCGTCATGTCTATAAAATTATTCATATCAATCTGGCCGTCAACAATGAACGGATTCTCGCCCCTCGTATAGATGCGATACTTATCAAACACGAGTTTATTATTCTGTACACGAAGCGGCTGAGAATCCATTCGCAATCGCACGCCAAACTGGGGCAACTGAGTTGCTGCGGAATCCAGCCGTAACTCGCCATTCATCGTTGGCTTGTCTAAGGGCCCCTGCACATTCAGTTCTCCGTTGAGATATCCCTTCAGCTGTGCCATTCGGTCAGGCACGAATCCATCAGCCAGACACAGAGGGAAACGTACCACCTCAATCTCTGCATCCAATGCCCCTTCTCCCGAAGCATCATACATGCCTCCTACGCCCAACACTTCCCTACCTTCGTGGCTCAATCGGGCATCCACGTAATGCTCTCCTCCTTCTCCGGGAAGATATACGGCCTCCAGACCCATGTCTCCTAACCGACTGCCTTCATAGCAGAAATCCTTCATCTGGACGTCGGCTGCCAACTGGATGGATTGCTGCGTTTGCACCAAATGTGTTTCAGCCGTAAATAAGCCACTCAACTTGGGAATGTATGGTGCGATTTCACAGATATCGGCCAATTCGATGCGCCTTATCTCCAAAGCCATGTCCTGCAACACCGTAGTATCGCAAGGCAACGAATAGAGTTTCACACCCGTACCTGCCGAGTCAAGCAAAGACACATTGGCCCGTACGTGCATGTCTTTGCCTACGTAGATGAAATTACGTGGATTCAGATAGAAGGGCCGATACACCACAGTCGGCGATTCCGGATAGAAATGGAAAGAAACACCCTCCCGACGCATCATGGCCCGCAGACCTAAATTGACTCCCAAATCTCCCTCCGCATTGAAATATTGCAGCAACAGGTTCATTCTGTTATTTCCTAATTCTCCTTCCGCCAATGAGCGGAAAGAGATTTGTTTGTTCTGTGGCCCATTTATCGCACCAGCCTGCATCCGGATGCAGGCCGTATCTTGTCGCATTCGAATGTAAATAGTATCCAGTTGCAAACTATCTATACCCAACGCATATATATGACCGTCAGCATGGATTCCTTCGTCAGGCGAGGTGTCCACATCCACTAACAGTTCCTGGAAATCCGCCCCGCTGAAACCCGTCAGCGTATTGCTTAATGGATTGTCAGTTCCAGCCGACACGCGCAGACACAAACGAGGGAAATACGTCTTCAATTCTGCCTGATTCAGTTGCCTACTTTCCAATTGTTCATTCAACACATCCATGAAAGACGTCGTTTGAGCCAGCAAGACCTCCATCCCATCGCCGGCAGCCAACGAAATCTCCATATCGCCAGCACGGACCCGTGCCTGCACGGTATCGCAATCGGTAAATGCATCCAGATAAATGTTTTTGGGCTGGAAGGCCCCTTGTGCCAACTGCATCCGTATATCGCTCATTGAACCCTCTACTTGATGAGTCTGTTCCAGATTCGAAGCCGCCTGCATTCGCAATGAAAAGCCCAGATCGAGCGGAGTTTCCATCAGTTTCATGGCATACAAATCGGCGTTCCACATGTCCAAGTCCAATTTGGCACTCACCTTGTTCTTTTCAAACAGAGCCATCAACCTTGAATCCATGTCAACCTGCGAATTGTGACATCCTAAAGTTGCATCGGCCCGACAATCAGTCAGCGATGCTTTCAGCGCCACATCCGATAAGTCAAAATTCCCGTAAGAGAATTCATCCACTTCTACTTCGGCCTCCATCCTGGTACGGTGGGAGAAGGGATCAAATCCCACCCCCTTTGCCTTCAGCCGCGCTGACAATCTACGCAACGAATCCTTCGGTAAAAAATCGGTTAGCATAAGACTGTCCACATCCAAGGTTGCCTCGTAAGACTCCGACCGTCCATCCATATAGCCACACAAATCAACCTTTGCCTGATTCTCTTGAAAATGGAGATTCGCTTCGTAGCGTTCTCCTTTCATCGACGCCTGTCCGTCCAACGACATGGACAAAGGGACAGCCAACGTTTGTCGCGATGCTTCATCCAACAAAGTCAGTAAAAAGTTCAAATCTCCCGTACGGACTTTGCATTCCATGCTTCCAGTTCGCGCCACACTGTCCAACAACGCTGCGGCTTTACCTTTTATCTCCGCTCGAAATGCGCCCGGCAGTTCTGCGCGCAACTGATTTATGTTCAGACGTGCCATATTACCATCGACGTCGGCCTTCAGCATCAATGGGCGATATGGATATGCCCGATGAAAATCATCCGATAAATGTCCCAGGAAAAGCATCAGATCCTCCTTTCCAAAATCGGCATCCATCTGAACCGACATCATTCCTTCTTGCAGGTTGTCAACCAAACGCCATTCGGCCATTGCCATCAGATTCGCATACGAATACGGAGTCTTCAGCCTCAAGAACGGAACACGTATTCGGCTTGAATCAGCCGTCAACTCTCCCGTCAGCGAGACCAGATTCAACCCACTCCGTTCCTCCATACTCAGAGTCCGAATGGAAGCTGTTGCCGACGTGCCTTGATAAGACAAATCAGCCAATTCCATCTGTAGACGCCGCAACCAAATGTGATTAGAATCAAAGCCCGCACAAATATTTCTTTCGCCTAAATCATAGCGGACTTCACCGTCAGACAGGCTCAACTCCTCTAATTCATAGCGTCCAATCCCCAAATCAGCCAAACCTTCCCTTACATGCCCAGCCCCAATGACTGCACGCAAGGCCATGCTGTCTGCCGGCATATCCACATCGGCCTCTATGCGCTCCAAACGTAGTTCATGCAAACGTATCTTCCATCGTATTTCCGTGTCAGCAGTATCCGGTTCTGCCGAGGTTGTATCATTCAAACAGACGCGCAGACGAGCGTCCGACAAAGCAACCCGATTTAGTACGACTGTTTCCTTGCTGAGGTCGACACCATGCGATCGCAAATCGAAATGACCCAACGAACCTTCTACGTGTACCCCCTCTATCAGCGAGGCCGTATTGACGTGCACCTCTTTCAAAGCGACTCCATCAATCTCCAGCCTCTGAAGGAACAACGGCAACATTTGCACCTTGATGCGCAATTCCTCAGCGCGAATCAAGGTGTCAGGAATATCAACCACCTCCACTCCTTGCACTCGCAAATCCAATGGGAAAGCCAACCGAATGCTACGTATACCGATTTGCATCCCAGTAGCCTCCGATGCCATTGTCGTAGTTTTCTCCCGAATGAAACTCTGGATAGGTGGCACATACAACAATGCAAAAACAAGCAGGAACAAGAGCAAGGGCGTCAGTAAAACCCATGCCGTCAATCGCAATATTCTTCGAGCCATGAAATGTCTATCATCGTAATGAAATGCAAAAGAAACATTTTATTTCCATATTAACACGTATGCAATTCAAAAAGTTCAGGGGAACAAACCCATAGACACATAAAGAAAAAGACGAGCAACCGTATTGGCTACTCGTCCTTGTGGGCGTTGAGGGATTCGAACCCCCGACCCTCTGCTTGTAAGGCAGATGCTCTGAACCAGCTGAGCTAAACGCCCTTGCTCTTTCGTTTCAAAAGCGATGCAAAGGTACGCATTATTTTGAAACTCGCAAGCATTCCACAAATTATTTTTTCATCTTTTTCAACTCACATCCTTGAATTATCTCTTTATCAGGCAATAAAAGGTCTCACATTTCCCTCCCATCCCCCTCGAGGCGAATCTCCTTAACCCTTTACCACACCCAACAACATTTTCCCTCTTTTATCACGATTCCTTTATAATGTTCGTCTACGGGTTGCCCATAAAGGTTATACATCCGCGCGTCCTTGCTGTTTCCCGTCCGCACACCACGGATGGACAACGGGTCAGGATTCACGTACTCATAAGGCCCCATATCACGCTGGTTTCCACTTACCTCCTGACGCAGGAACGGAAAATCAGCAAGCAATTCCTCCGGAAGGCCATATTGCGAAGAACCCGCATCGACCAAACGGCTATCCGGTCTGATACGGCCAAATTCCCGAGGCAATGAACCATCCGCCGAACGGGGTTTCAGAGCATCTTCCTCCGAAAGCGATACGAAATCGTCCTTTGTCACACCTGTAAGCAAATGAACCGACCAGGCATTCTTCGATGGAGGCGTACAGACGGCATTATATGCATCCGATCCAACACATATTTCTTGCCGGCCCAAACACACATTGTTGTAGAAAGCCGTTTTCTCATCCGACCCTCCCGACTCAAACATAAAGTCATAACCACAATCGAAGCCCAAGCAACCAATCAGCACGTGGCCATCTTTATGGCTATTACAGTCGAACCCTTTTACCGAAGACGTCTTATTATGTCCGAACGATATGCAGTTATAAGCATAGTGAACTCCCTTGGATGATCCACCAGATCCATTTCCACCCAGTTTGATACCGTTCCCGTTTCCTGAAAAAGAGGCGCTTCCATCCAGATAATCTTTCACCCACAAATGGTCGGAAGCCTTTCCAGACTCCCAAGCCCAACATTCGGCCATCACTACACTGTAGTCCGTCTCATAAAGGTCCCAAGCATCGTCGCTATTGTGCCATGCCCGGCATCGGATGAACCGATTGCCTATCCCATTGTGCATCTTGCAAGCAAAGCCATCGGCATCCGATCCATAATTCATGTCAAAATCGCAATTATGGTGTGAATCGCAATCGGCAATGTCATTGTATGCACAATACGTCCCGTCATTGTGCGAAATTCCCGGAAATGAAGCCGAGAAATCATGTCCAAAGCCCAATTGCAGCCCAGTATCCAAGTTATAGGAGAACACACAGCGCTCTATGCGGTTGTACGAGCCTTCCAACTTGATGCCATTATCGGCCGCATGCATTACATGAATGCCAAACAGCACATGATGATTTCCCGTCAGCATGATGCCTCTATCGCCCACTTTTGAGCGATCTCGGTTACAATCCAACAACTGCTGTTCGAAGTCAAACACCGGAATTTCATCCTCATAAGAACGGATTGTGATAGGCCGGTCGCTCGTAGCCTTTTTATTCATACGGACGGTCAGTTTCCCATCCGTTCCATACTTGCTGATATGGTACGTACCTCCCCGGCAAACGATGTGATCGCCTGGTTGTGCGGCATCATATGCCACAGCGATATTGTACCACGGAGCCTCCATTGAACCATTCCCCGTCTCGTCGTTTCCCTTGGGAGATATATAATAAGTGTTCACTGCCTCCACAAACGGTTTTGTCGGAACAGGCACCCCAGCCGGGTCGTACGTAGGATCGCTCGGAATGGGCTCTTCCCCTCCTGCGCCCTCTGCATCCAGCGTTGCTACAAAATCCTTGATGTATACGTTCGACGAGACAGAGAAGACCCGCACCTGTACCCCCGTTGCATCCTCCAGCAAGAGCGACTTTGTATAAGTCGCATACGACGACGAGGAAGAAGCAATGGTAAATTCATCAAGTGGCATCCATGTGGCACCGCCATCGACCGTACAATCAACATGTACCTTTTTATTGCTGCCGCCCGATCTGTAAGCGAATGAAACCTTGACCAAATTTTCAAATCGGGGAGAAATTAAGTATGCATTATTCGCATTGCATTTCACCGCCACAACACCATTCGACTGATTCGCAGCCACCCCACACATGGTCCAATCACCCGACGGCAGACTAACCACAGTAGCCGTACCATAAGTCCCACTGAATGTGGCAAACGTTTCTTTAATCGTCGTTGCGCCCCACGCTACGACAAATTGCACTTGCATCAGCAATATCACCCAATACTTTTTCATTTATTTCGATTTATGTTAACATCGAAACGAAGGAATGAAATATTTTCTTTTCCAGCAAAAGTCAATCAACACAAAACCAAATATTCGCCTATTTCAATCATTCTCTATGCTATCTTCTTACTTGCTTGCCTCGTACACCCCATTACTCCTTTTAATATAATCGCACATCACAGGATCCCACTTCTGCAGATTTTACTACCTTTGCCTCATATCTTATTCTATAAATCCAGCTATGAAAAGAACAAGGAAATTTTTCGGAATCTGTTTTGGGGTTTGCCTCTTAACCGCCTGCACATGCTGCACTTCGGCAGACGACCAACCGTTTCCACTCACACAGTATGTAAATCCATTCATCGGTACCGGCGACCACGGACATGTCTTTCTTGGCGCCAACATTCCCTTCGGATTTGTCCAATTAGGGCCCACGCAGCCCTGTCGCGGATGGGATTGGTGTTCGGGCTACCATCACTCCGACTCCATCTTGATAGGTTTCAGCCATATGCACCTCAGTGGAACAGGCATTGGCGAATTGGGAGACATCGCTTTTCTGCCAGTCAGCCAACCTTCCCAACGCCAGGTTCATTTCACCCACACAAACGAGCAGGCACGTCCAGGCTATTACGCCATTTCATTGGACGATGAAGGTGTTTCGGTCGAGTTGACTGCTACAGCACGAACAGGCTTCCACCGCTACCGTTTAACCCGCGACCAAGACACGCTGCACTTACGTCTTGATCTCCACCAAGGAATCGGATGGGACACCCCCACAGAATACCGTTACAATATGCAGGGAGACACAGCCATCACAGGTTTTCGTTTTTCTCACGGATGGGCTTCCGACCAAAAAGTTTTTTTTGCCGCCCAATTCTCTTCCCCTGTCTCATCCCTGCAGGTTGAGGACGCAGGAGCCGTCGTCCTATCCTTCGTTCCGGCAGATAAAAAACTCCTGCTCAAAGTTGGGCTTTCGCCCGTCAGTTCAGACAATGCGCAACTCAACCTCAACCAGGAAAATCCTGATTGGGACTTCGACCATGTAGCAACCCAAGCCGACAATCTTTGGAACGAGCAACTGAGGAAGATACAGATATCCACGAACGATTCCACCGCCCGACGTATCTTCTACACCTCGCTCTACCACACCATGGTAGCACCCTCCGTGTTTTGCGATGTAAACGGCGATTATCGTGGAGCAGATGGCGAAATTCACCGCAATGCAGACTTCACCAACTACACCACTTGGTCGTTATGGGACACCTATAGGGCCGCCCACCCATTGGCCACGCTGATCCACCCGGAACGCCTGCACGACTGGGCGGAAACGCTGCTTCACATCTGTCAGGAACAAGGGAAATTGCCCGTATGGCACCTGATGGGATGCGAAACAAACTGCATGATAGGCAATCCCGCCATCCCCGTGCTGGCCGACATGCTTCTTAAAGGAACACCTATGAACCAAACAGCCGCCCTTCAGGCCATGGTGCAATCAGCGCTGCTTAACGAGCGATCACTGGATCTGCTTCAACACCACAACTATATCCCATGCGATAAAGACCCAACTTACGAAACCGTAGCAAAAGGTTTGGAGTATGCACTGGCCGATGCTTGTATTGCCCTCGTAGCCGAGAAACTGGGACGTCAGAAGGAGGCCACACTGTTCACTAACCGAAGCAACACCTACGCCCGATACTTCGACAAGGAAACCGGATTTATGAGAGGAGTCGATTCAGATGGACATTTCAGTCAGCCTTTCAGCCCCTTCTACACCGAGCACAGGAAAGGCGATTACACAGAGGGGAACGCCTGGCAATACATTTGGTTGGTGCCACATCAAGCGCACGGACTAATTGACCTTTTCGGAGGAGAGAAGCCCTTTGTCGAGAAGCTCGATTCTCTTTTCATTGCCGAGGGGGACTTAGGAGAAGACGCTTCTCCCGACATCAGCGGAATGATTGGGCAATACGCCCACGGGAACGAGCCAAGCCATCACGTCATCTACCTTTACAACTATGCCGGGATGCCGTGGAAAGCCGCACCTTTGCTGCGTAAGGTCATGACCACCCTCTATCACGACGACCCCGCCGGACTATGCGGAAACGAAGACGTCGGCCAAATGTCTGCCTGGTATGTACTCTCTGCCATCGGCCTGTATCAGGTGGAACCCGCCGGAGGGAAATATGTCATCGGATCACCTCTTTTCGACGAAGCTATCATCCGCGTAGCAGAAGGCAAGCAATTCCGAATAGTCACCCACAACAACAGTCAACAAAATTGTTATATCCAATATGCAGCACTCAACGGACACCCTTACACCCGTTCCTACATCACACATGAGATAATCCTTCAAGGAGGAACATTGGAACTGACAATGGGTCCCGAGCCGTCTTCATGGGGGACAAACGAATCAGACAGGCCATAACAACAAGCACCTGACGGCTGTGTCAAAATCTCAAGTTTCGACACAGCCGCCAGGGTGCTTCAGAGTGGTACGCACATCATCTTAATCTCGACACAAAAAAAGACGAGCAACCATATTGGCCACTCGTCCTTGTGGGCGTTGAGGGATTCGAACCCCCGACCCTCTGCTTGTAAGGCAGATGCTCTGAACCAGCTGAGCTAAACGCCCTTGCTCTTTCGTTTCAAAAGCGATGCAAAGGTACGCATTATTTTGGAACTCGCAAGCATTCCGCAAATTATTTTTGCAATTATTTTATGCCATCTTCAGCAATCTGCTGACAAACAACATTTTGAAGCACGATTCTTATCGCCCTACTCGGCCATGACAAAAGCACACGTACGGTCATCACTCAGGTCTGGACGATACGCAAAACCATCGAAAGCGAAACGGCACAAATCTCCCACCTGCTCTATGCGGTTTTTCAGAAGATAGCGTGTCATCTCGCCCCTGGCTATCTTGGTATAGACCACAATTGTCTTCAACTTCCCGTTCTTCTCCACCTGAAAAGTAGGCGTCACCACTTGCACACGTTCCTCCACCTGCGACCAATGAAACAACGATTTCATTTCCTCGCTTGCCAGATTAACAAGCATCCCACCTTGCTGCAATACAGAATGGATAAGCGCATCAGTCAACACATCTTTCCAATAGTCGAACACCGATTGCCCACCCCATTCCGGCAGTCGCACATCTCCTTCCAACCTATAACAACGTATGCCGTCAAGCGGGCGAAGCAGGCCATAACAAAATGAAGTGATGCGAAGATGGTCCTGCGCATATCGGAAATCATCCTCTGAAAAGTCCTTCGGATTCAATCTTTTGAAGACGATACCCGTATAGGCCAGCAACGCCTGCAACGGTCTATTGTCCAAAGAGAAAAATGACTGATACCGATGGAAATTCTCGACGGCAATTTTCGCGTTGACATGCAACAGGCGTTCCAATTCTTCTACCGAACAACCGGCCATACGCATGGCCAAGTCATGCGCCTTGTCCTCGAAACAAGGTTTGGTGAGCAATGGTGCCTGCGTTTTTGACACAGGCACCATTGTTTTCGCACAAGACAAAAGTATCAACATGGCTGTCCGCCCGATTAATACTCTTGCCAGCTCTTAATGCAGATGTCTTCCATCCGCATCTCACAGAACGCATGGATAAACGCGCTTGCCAGACGCGCATTTGTAATCAACGGAATATTATGGTCGATGGCGCCACGGCGGATACGATACCCATTTGTCAGTTCTCGCTTTGTATGATTCTTCGGAATATTGATAATCAAGTCGAACCGATGATCCGCAATCATCTTCATCACGTTGTTTTCATGCTGATCGTTTTCATCAGGCCAATAAACAGGCTCCGCCTTCACACCATTATCGATGAGGAATTGTGCCGTGCCGGCCGTCGCATAAATCTTGTAACCTTGCGCATCCAGTTCCTTAGTGGCCTCCAGCAAATCCACCTTCGATTTCATGGCGCCTGACGACACCATGACACCCTTCTCCTTGCTTGGAATTTTGAAACCCGTAGCAATCAGCGCATTCAACAGGGCCTCAGAGAAATCATCGCCCATGCATCCCACTTCGCCGGTCGAGGACATATCTACTCCAAGCACGGGGTCAGCCTTGTGCAAACGAGAGAAGGAGAATTGCGACGCTTTCACACCAATCCAGTCAATGTCGAAAGCCGACTTGTCCGGCTTACTATAAGGAGCATCCAACATGATCCGGGTAGCCGTCTCGATAAAATTGCGCTTCAGTACTTTCGACACAAACGGGAAACTACGCGATGCACGCAGGTTGCACTCAATCACTTTCACGTCGTTATTCTTCGCCAAATACTGAATATTGAACGGGCCGGAGATATTCAGTTCTTTGGCTATCTGACGGCTGATACGCTTGATGCGGCGCGCTGTTTCGAAATAAATTTTCTGTGCCGGGAACACAAGTGTGGCATCTCCCGAGTGAACGCCCGCAAACTCCACATGTTCGGAGATAGCATATTCCACCACCTCTCCATTCTGAGCTACGGCATCAAATTCGATTTCCTTCGTGTTTTGCATAAACTGCGAAACTACCACCGGATATTCTTTCGACACCTCTTTGGCCATTTGCAAAAACTCCTTCAGTTCGTCGTCGTTGTAGCATACATTCATGGCTGCACCCGAAAGCACATACGAAGGACGCACCAATACCGGGTAGCCTACCTTCTCCACAAAGCCTTTCACATCTTCCAGGCTGGTCAGTTCCTGCCAAGCTGGCTGATCGATGCCCAGTTGGTCCAACATGGCCGAGAACTTATTGCGATTCTCCGCCCGGTCAATGGAAATCGGCGACGTACCCAGGATAGGCACAGACTGGCGGTGCAATTTCATGGCCAGATTGTTCGGAATCTGCCCACCCACCGAAACGATGACACCACGAGGTTGTTCCAAGTCGATTACATCCAGCACACGTTCGAACGAAAGTTCGTCGAAATACAAACGGTCGCACATGTCATAGTCGGTTGATACCGTCTCGGGGTTGTAGTTAATCATGATGGACTTGTAGCCCAACTTGCGTGCCGTCTGTACGGCATTGACCGAGCACCAGTCGAACTCCACCGAACTTCCGATGCGATAAGCCCCCGAACCCAGCACAACAACTGATTTCTCATTCTTATAATAATTGACGTCATAGCCTTCCACCGCATACGTCATGTAGAGGTAATTGGTCAGTTCCGGATGCTCCGAAGCCACCGTGTTGATGCGCTTCACAGCCGGCAGAATACCCAGTTCTTTTCTGCGGTTGCGCACTTGCAGGTTCTCTTTTTCCATATTACCTTGCGGGTGCAACACAAATCTGGCAATCTGGAAATCGGAGAAGCCCAACACCTTGGCCTCACGAAGCACATCTGCCGGAATTTCCTCCAAGGACGTATAGGCCGACAGACGAGTCTTGTAATCGGTGATATTTTTCAACTTTCCCAGGAACCACGGGTCGATTTTCGTCAGTTCATGAATACGTTCTACGGTGTACCCTTCTTCCAACGCCTGCGCTATGGCAAAAATACGCAAATCCGTCGGATTAGCCAGTTCCTCATCCAGGTTGTCAAAACGAGTCCCTTCGTTGCCTACGAACCCATGCATTCCCTGGCCTATCATACGTAAACCCTTTTGGATGATTTCCTCAAACGAACGGCCGATGGACATAATCTCGCCCACTGATTTCATGCTCGAACCAATCTGACGCGAAACGCCTGCGAACTTCGTCAAGTCCCAACGAGGAATCTTACATATCAAATAATCCAAGTTGGGTGCCACATAAGCGGAATTGGGAGTTCCCATTTCGCCAATCTGATCCAGAGTATAGCCCAAAGCCACTTTGGCTGCCACGAATGCCAACGGATATCCGGTAGCTTTGGAGGCCAAAGCCGACGAGCGGCTCAAGCGGGCATTTACCTCGATAATACGATAATCATCCGTTTCAGAATTGAATGCATATTGGATGTTGCATTCGCCTACGATGCCCAGATGACGGATGCACTTGACAGACAGCTCCTGCAACATTTTCAATTCGCCTTCATCAAGCGAACAGGTCGGAGCCACCACAATCGATTCACCCGTATGTATGCCCAACGGGTCGAAATTTTCCATGCTGGCCACAGTGAAGCAATGATCGTTTGCATCACGAATCACCTCGAACTCAATTTCCTTCCATCCTTTGAGCGATTCTTCCACCAAAATCTGTTTGGAAAAGGTGAATGAACTTTCGGCCAATTTGATGAAACTTTCCTCGTCCGGACAGATACCACTGCCCAGGCCACCCAAGGCGTATGCCGAGCGCACCATAACGGGATAGCCTATGCGACGTGCAGCAGCCAAAGCATCCTCCATCGTTTCTACGGCCTGGCTCACCGGCGATTTCAAATCAGCCTCATCCAGTTTCTTCACAAACAAGTCGCGGTCTTCCGTGTACATGATGGCTTCGACCGATGTACCCAACACCGTCACGCCATACCGTTCCAACACGCCGTTCGTATAAAGTTCTGTACCACAGTTGAGAGCCGTCTGTCCACCAAAAGCCAGCAAAATGCCGTCGGGACGTTCTTTTTTAATAATTTCTTCTACGAAATAAGGTGTTACAGGCAGAAAATAAACACGATCAGCAATGCCTTCCGATGTTTGAATCGTGGCAATGTTCGGATTGACCAGCACCGAGCTGATGCCTTCCTCACGCAAAGCCTTAAGTGCCTGCGAACCCGAATAGTCGAACTCGCCGGCCTGACCAATTTTCAACGCACCGGAGCCAAGCACCAGCACCTTTTTCAATTTCTTTTCCATCATAATGGTCTATCTTGTTGGTTGATTATTGATTGATTTCTATCTACTCTTCATACGTGAACCGAAAACTATACGCACGATCGGTCGAACTGAGCAAATGCGCCAGTTCTATTTCGTTCAAACGTCCTTTTTCGTCGAAATGATAGGTATACCTATACGTGTCGTCTTCAACCAGAGCATTACTCTTTTTTCCCAGCACGCCAGCCAGCCAGCAATAGGTATTCATCGCACGTCGGTAAGCGGCATCCTCCAATAAATGAGGAAGGACGGTGAGGTCGACACTATAATTATTTGCCAACGTCGTACTGCGCAGTTCCATGTTGTATACGCGCGATGTCGACTTGACTGAAGCAAGATTGCCGTCTTTCCACACGAATTCCATGACCTGCATTCCATCGTCGCTCCGGGTCATAAATCCATCTTTGCTATAAGAATAAGTCGTTTGCGAGGCGGCATCTGTAAACTTGCAGGCATACGCCCTTCCATTCTCCAACGTACCCGAGATACGGCCCAGCGAGCCACCGTCTGCTGCATACGTAAAAAGGAAAGAACAATCATCCGGATAGGTGTAATTGACATCCATCAACGGCTCGCCCGAGGCTTTGTCGCCACTTATCTGTTTCAACATTCCACGCTGGTCATACACCAGTTTCAACGTCGAAAGCAGATTGGACTGTACACTACCCGTTTCCCATATATCTATTTGCTTTATCACCCGTGAAGGCAATGCCACTTCATCATCGGAGCACGCGCCCAGGAGCATGGCAGACAGCAGCAATCCACTCAACAGTCCACCCCATTTGTTTGCTTTCTGATTCATCTTTGCACAATTTACAATTTCAGCATCCAAAGGTAAGGGTTTTCTTTCACAAAGTCTGTTTATTTCAATCAAACTTTGGTGCTTGCCATCCACAAAATCTTTCAATCCTCCCCGCTATTCCCCAAAGAGACAAAACAGATAGTTAAAAAATGTATTCACACATCTGATTCCGCTCGAAACTTTTATGTTTGCAGTTTAAAACCTCACAAGAACATACATCTATCACACAAAAAAATGGAAAGAGAAAAAATCATATTGACCGGCGACCGTCCCACTGGCCGCCTGCACATCGGGCACTATGTAGGCTCACTCAGACGTCGGGTTGAATTGCAGAACTCCGGCCTCTACGACAAGGTGTTCATCTTCATAGCCGACGCCCAGGCCCTGACCGACAACATCGACAATCCGGAAAAGGTTCGGCAAAATGTTATCGAAGTAGCGCTCGACTATCTGGCCTGCGGACTCGATCCCGCCAAGTCCACGCTCTTCATCCAATCACAAATCCCCGAACTATGCGAACTCACCTTCTATTACATGGATCTCGTCACCGTGTCGCGCCTGCAACGGAACCCGACCGTAAAGACCGAGATTCAGATGCGCAATTTCGAGACCAGCATACCTGTCGGCTTCTTCACTTACCCCATCAGCCAGGCTGCCGACATCACAGCTTTCCGCGCGACGACCGTCCCTGCCGGCGAGGATCAGAAACCGATGATTGAGCAAACCAACGAAATTGTCCGCCGTTTCAACTACATTTATGGTGAGACATTAGTGGAACCGGAAATCCTCCTGCCCGACAACGCCGCTTGCCTCCGTCTTCCGGGCACCGACGGCAAGGCAAAGATGAGTAAATCACTGGGCAACTGCATCTATTTGTCCGACACAGCCGACGAAATCAAGAAGAAAGTCATGAGCATGTACACCGACCCGGGACACCTCCGCGTGACAGACCCAGGTAAGTTGGAAGGAAACACGGTCTTCACCTACCTGGACGCCTTTTGCCGTCCGGAGCACTTCGGACGTTACCTGCCCGACTACCCCAATCTCGATGAACTGAAGGCTCACTATCAGCGAGGTGGTTTAGGCGACATGAAAGTCAAAAAATTCCTTAACGCCATCCTGCAGGAAGAATTGGAACCCATCCGCACTCGTCGCAAAGAATTCGAGCAAGACATTCCTTCCATCTACAAGATGCTGCAAGAGGGTTGCCTCAAAGCACGCGAAACAGCCGCCTCCACTTTGGACGATGTCCGTCGCGCCATGAAAATCAATTATTTCGACGATTTAGCCCTAATCGAAGAACAAGCAGCACGTTTCAAGAACAATCTATAATACCTGCACCTACACAAAGAGACAGTTGCACCAGACCGCGCAACTGCCTCTTTGCGTAGAAGAAAACTATGCAGGCAAACGAAGAGGTCCCGGTTTCCATGAGAAATCGGGACCTCTTCGTAAGTGGTGTCACCAGGAATCGAACCGGGGACACAAGGATTTTCAGTCCTTTGCTCTACCAACTGAGCTATGACACCATTTTTCTTTTGCGGTGCAAAGGTAGGCATTATTTTCAAATACGCAAATCTTTTTTCATAAAAAAGTGCAGATATCAGGCTGTGACACCATCCATCTGCACTTTTTCTGTTTCCACATTACGATTCACGCAGCGGATTCCACCCCTGGGCTTTCAGTTCAAACTCTTGTCCGTCACGCGTGATGAGGGCACAACCCAATTCTGGCTTCGTGATATGTCCTATCAACTTCACACCTTCCATGTTCGACACTTTCTCATGATCGGCAATGGGTACCGTGAACAACAGTTCATAGTCCTCGCCTCCATTCATGGCGCAAGTAGTCAGGTTCATGTTGAACTCTTCTGCCATCACAGCCGTCTGATAATCAATCGGGATATGTTCCTCGTAAACCCGGCATCCGACGTGGCTCTGTGTACAAATATGCATCAATTCCGACGACAAACCATCCGAAATGTCCATCATAGCCGTCGGGCGGATGTTTAATTCGGCCAGCCGGCGTATGATGTCGCCTCTTGCCTCCGGTTTCAACTGCCGTTCCAGCAGATACTCTTTCCCGGCAAAGTCAGGTTGCACATCCTCCTCGCCTTTGAATACAGCCTTCTCACGTTCCAGCAGTTGCAGCCCCATGTAGGCCGCCCCCAAATCGCCACTCACGCAAATCAAGTCGGTTTCCTTTGCCCCGTTCCGATAGACGACACGGTCCTTCTCCGCTTCACCGATGCATGTGATGCAGATGGCCAAACCCGTCAGCGACGAAGTTGTATCCCCTCCTACGATGTCCACGTGATGACGTTCACAAGCCAAACGTACACCAGCATAAAAGGCTTCCATGTCCTCCACGCTGAATCGCTTGGACAATGCCATCGAGACCGTCATCTGTCGGGGCGTACCATTCATGGCATAAATGTCGGACAAATTAACCATGGCCGCTTTATAACCCAGATGCTTCAACGGCACATAAGTCAGGTCGAAGTGAACACCCTCCATCAGCAGGTCCGTCGTCACCAGCACCTGCTTGTCCGGATACTCCAATACAGCCGCATCATCGCCAATACCATAGCGGGTGGACGCATTCATCGGCTCAAGGCCTTCGGTCAGGTGACGTATCAAACCAAACTCACCCAACGTGGCGATTTCCGTTCGTTTTCTTTCCATGCTTTCTGTTCGTTCCTGTTAGAACCGGTTGATCAATTCACGCATGATGGCTGTCATCTTGGGCTGCGCTTCATCAGCCGCCTTCTGAACCTCTTCATGCGTCACCTCCACAATTTTGCCTTCCACACCCAGGTCCGTGATGACTGACATGCCAAAAACACGGATGCCGCAATGCCGGGCCACAATTACTTCAGGGACCGTCGACATGCCCACAGCGTCGGCCCCCATGAAACGAAACAGTTTATACTCCGCCGGCGTTTCGTACGTAGGTCCTTGTGTGCCGATGTAGACACCATGTTGTACGTTGATACCCAACTCCGCCGCAATGGCATCGGCTTTGCGAATCAAATCTCTGTCATAGGCTTCGCTCATGTCCGGGAAACGAGGTCCGTACGGGATGTTCTTCCCACGCAACGGATGTTCAGGAAAATAATTGATGTGGTCGGTGATTATCATCAAATCGCCGATATGGAACGAAGGATTCGTACCACCGCTCGCATTGGACACAAACAATGTTTTGATGCCCAATTCGTACATTACGCGCACCGGGAAAGTCACCTCCTTCATCGAATATCCTTCGTAGAAATGGAAACGTCCCTGCATGGCCATGATGTCACGGTTGCCCAGTTTTCCGAAAATCAGTTTGCCACTATGGCCTTCCACTGTCGATACCGGGAAATTGGGTATTTCCTGGTAACTGATTTCATATTTCTCGGTAATCTCGCCGGCCAGACTGCCCAGACCCGTTCCCAATATGATAGCCGTCTCAGGATTTGTTTGCATCCGTTCCTTGATATAGGATGCTGTTTCTTTTATTTTTTCTAACATAACCGATGATGTTTTGGTTAAATCTATCTTGTTGATTCTGTAAAAACTCTATTTCTATCGGCAGCACATAGATATGCCGTTTCAACGATTCGTCCAGAAATGGCAAACGCACCAACCGAACGGCATCCTTCTCGGTCGTCACAATGAACTTCCGTTCCGCCTTCATCTGCTGAAACACCTGTTCCATGCGTCGGATATCCTTAAGCGAAAAGAAATGGTGGTCGGCAAATGCCATTGTTCGTACACGAACAGACATTCGCTCCAAATCCGCCGCCATTTGGACTGGCGAAGCGATGCCGGTAAAAAGCAGCACCTCGTCTTCTGCCGACAAGTCCTTCAGACTCACACGTTCCGACGCAGCATCCGACGTCAACGGACGCAAGTCACCATAGCGCAACGTGGAGAAATACAGTTGCTGATATGGATACAAATCCAGTCGTTTCGACAACACCCTGTAATCCATAGGTTTGATGTCGTCCGGACATTTCGTCACGATGACCATATTCGCTCTATGTTTGCTCGAGGCCGGTTCGCGCAGCCGTCCGGCAGGCAGCAAGGCATCGTTTTCAATCAACCGGTTGTAGTCAACCAGCAGAATACTGATGCCCGGTTGTACATACCTGTGCTGGAAAGCATCGTCCAACAGCACTACCTCGATGTCCTTTCCCATTTGTCCACTGCACAACTGGTCGATGCCGTGGCACCGATCCTTATCCACTGCGATGTAGACATCCGGGAACTTGCTTTTCATCTGGTAGGGTTCGTCACCCACCTGTTCCACGGGCATGTCCGTTTCGACCAGCCGGAAGCCTTTCGATTTCCGCTTGTAACCCCGGCTCAACACCGCTACCTGAAACTCCGACTGCAACAACCTCACCAAATATTCTGTGTGAGGAGTTTTGCCCGTTCCTCCCACCGTAATATTCCCTACAGAGATGACAGGAATATCAAACGAACGCGAACGCAAAATTCCCCAATCGAAAAGCAGATTTCGAAAATTCACCCCCAGACCATACAGCCAGGCCAGTGGATAAAGTCCACGGTTTATCTTGATCAAGTTGTCCTCCATTACTTATCTGATTTCAAAGTCGATTGGCATACGTGCTTGCACATGGTCTTGCGCCTCCAAACTCCGGATTAGATTGAAACCCCGGTAATAACCGCCGAAACATTCCTGCAGTCGGCTTTGGATGTATCCATCCACCTTTTGGTCCAACAGCGAAGACAGGAAATCCGTCTTTTCCGGATAATCCATCCGCGTATAGTGTTCCAACCCGGCCTTGCCGGCAGCGATTTCGATAGCCTTATCAAGGCCGCCCAGTTCGTCCACCAGACCGAGTTCCTTAGCCATGACACCCGTCCACACGCGTCCTTCGGCCACGCGCTTGATGGCTTCGGTCGACATGTTCCGCCCGTCGGCACAACGTTTCACGAAAAGTTCATACCCCCGGTTGATATACTGTTGCATAATCATTTTTTCGTCGCTGCTCATGCCGCGCCCCATCGCGCCAAAGTCGGCGTGCGCATTGGTTTTGACTACATCAAAATCCAAGCCCAATCTGTCTGTCAAACCGGTCACGTTCGGTACCATGCCAAAGATGCCAATCGATCCCGTCAACGTGGTCGGTTCAGCCACGATGCTGTCGGCCTCGCACAAGATGTAGTAGCCTCCCGAAGCCGCATAATCACCCATCGACACGACGACCGGTTTCTGGGCCTTCAGCAAGCGCACCTCATTCCATATCTGTTCGGAGCCAAACGCGCTTCCTCCCGGCGAGTTGACACGCAGCACCACGGCCTTCACATCTTCGTCCTCACGCAAACGGCGCAAGTCACGCACCACCTTGTCCGAGACGATGCCCTCGTCTGTCCCCATACCGTCTATTTCTCCGTACGCATAATACACCGCCAGCACTTTTCCACTCTTGTCCTTCGGTTCGTGGCGCTTCACACGCGCCATTTCCCGGACGGAGACAGTGCGTATCTCATCGTCATCGTCCATGCCCAGGCGCTGTTTCAGATAGTTGCGCACCCCATCTTTATACAACAATGTATCCACCATGCCGCAAGCCACCAAATCCTCCGCCGGACAGAAAGTCAACGGGAGGTCCGCCAATGCCTGCAGCGAATCAACCGAAATGCCGCGCGAAGCCGACACATCGGCAGTCACCCGTTCCCAGATGGAAGCCAGGAAGGCCGTCACTTGTTCACGGTTGGCCTCACTCATTTCCGTATTGACATAAGGTTCCACAGCCGATTTATAGGTGCCCACCTTAAAGATTTGCATCTCCACGCCCAATTTATCCAGTAAATCCTTGAAGAACATCGGTTGCAACACAAGGCCCTTCCAGTCCAGCGTACCCTGTGGGTTCAAGATGACCTTATCGGCCACGCTCGCCAGATAATACATGTTTTGCGCATACAAATCACCATACGCCACAATGAACTTGCCGCTCGACCGGAAATCAAGCAGCGCAGCACGAATCTCCTCCAACGAAGCATACGATGCCTGCATAGCCGTTCCTTGCAGATAGATGCCCTCCACCTCGTCGGTCTCCTTGGCTTTGCGAATGGCCGTCAGTACGTCGTCCAAGCCATAGCTTTTCATGGTCTCGCCCATGTAGCCAGCCAACGGATTGTCCTGCGAGCGTTCTTCCAGTGTTCCATTCATGTCCATAAACAACACCGAATGCTCTTTCACCTTCACTTCTGTATCGGCCGCACTGATCAGTCCGGCCAGTCCGATCAACCCCACAATCAGAAAGAGAGAACCAGTCAAGATGATTCCCACCACCGTGGCAAACGTAAACTTCAAGAAATCTTTCATATTCTTCTACTTTTTATAACCTTGTTCTTTTAAGAATAGCAAAGGTAAACCTTTTCCCGACAAGTCCAAAGAAAAAATCATTCTTCATTTCTCCGCACATACTGCTTTTCCTGCTACCTTTGCACCCGTCTTTCTATCGGCTCATGAAGAACTATTTATCACACGTCTGTTGGCTCGTCGGAGGAGTCGTAGCAGGTTTGCTCGCCCTTCATTTTCTTCCCGCCATACCATGGGGAGATGCCTCGCTGCGGCAGGTGGACCTGTTGGCTGACATCCGGCCCAAAGCCGCGCCTGCGCCTGTCTTGGCCCCCGACACGCTTCTCCTTCCGCCCATAGAAAAGCCCGTCTTTGTCGACACCTGCAAGACAGGGCTGACCTGCATCGAAGACTACGCCGACTCCACACGCCGGGGCATGGATGCCTTTTATGCCGCACTCGGCCGATGCACACACGAGCAAGGCTCTGTCCGCATCGCCTACTTCGGCGACTCATTCATCGAAGCCGACATCCTCACCGCCGACCTGCGCAGCCAGTTGCAATCACACTACGGAGGATGCGGCGCAGGGTTTGTCCCCATCACCTCTCCCATCCCCGGTTTCCGTCCTACCCTACGACATTCATTCAATGGCTGGGAAAGCCATCAGACCACCGACAGTGCCCGCTTCGATCCCTCCCTGCAAGGAATTGCCCACAGTTACTTCCGTGCCCGGGAAGGTGCCACAATCGAAATCAAGGGGCAAAACCGATACGCCCTACATCTCGACACGTTCGAGGTGGCCACCCTCTATTTCCACACCACCGACACGCTCTTGCTTCAGGCCACCATCAACAAGACGGACAACCGGCGTCTGATGGCCACCGGCGCACCGGACCTGCAAGCCTGGACCGTAGACGGCAACATCGGACGCATCACCTGGCAAGCCGAACGGACCGACTCGGCCCTCTTTTACGGCGTAGCCCTCGACGGGCAGCACGGCATCTCGCTCGATAATTTCAGCGTGCGCGGCAGCACCGGGCTATCCCTGCGCAGCATCCCTCGTTCCACGCTCCAAGCATTCAACCGCCTGCGACCCTACGATTTGATTGTCCTGCAATATGGTCTCAACGTGGCCAATGCCCGACAAACCAACTACGATGCCTACCGGAAAGGGATGGAAGAAACAGTGGAATATCTGAAGGCGTGTTTTCCGCAAGCGGGCATCCTTCTTGTAGGCATAGGAGACCGCGATGCACGCACCGAAACGGGCGAGGTAGCCACCATGCCATGCGTGACAAGCCTCATCCGTTACCAGCAAGCCGTTGCCGCCAACACCCACATCGCTTTTTGGAATCTGTTCACGGCCATGGGCGGCCCGGAAAGCATGGCGCGTCTGGTACACGCCACACCCGCCATGGCCAACCACGATTACACACACATCAACTTCTTGGGTGGGAAGCATCTGGCCGACCTGCTTTATCAAACCCTGTGCTATGGAAAGGAGCAATATGACAGACGAAATGCACACTAAGCGTCGCCTTCCATGGCCCATCCTCCTGCTTGCCGTGTTGACGTTGTCGGTTGCAACGGCTGCACACGGACAAGACCGCCTGCCCGATGCCTGGCCAGCCGGCCTGCCCAGTCAGCTGCCAGCCAAAACCGACCCATATCAGGAACCCTCGACGCAGATTTCCTTCCATTACACGCTTTCGCCTCTGTTCCGAGGCTGCGCAGACAATCACCTCATCGACCCAAGCCACTCGTTAACGCCTTTTTTCGAGAAGCTGCGAACTCGTCGGAATCCTGTCCGCATTGTCCACATAGGCGACTCCCACATCCGCGGCCATGTGCTTCCACTCGTCGTGCGCCGTCATCTGGAACGCGATTTCGGCAACCAGGCCGTCTATCCGGACACCATCACCTACAAGACTTCCGGGCTGGCACGCGAAACCGGAAGGCCAGGCGTTGTCTACCACATGATTGGCATCAACGGTGCCACCTGCCACAGTTTTGCCAACGCCTCGCAAGTGGAGGAGATACCGTCCTTGCATCCGGATCTGATCATCCTTTCGTTCGGGACCAACGAGAGCCACGGCGCCTACAATCCCGTTCGGCACATGGCTCAAATGGACGAACTCGTCACCCGTCTTCGGAACGAATGTCCCAAGGCATGCATCCTGCTCACCACCCCGCCCGGATCCTACATCCGCCATCGGAAGCAACGCAGCATCAACACCCGCACGCCGCTTGTGGCCCAAACCATTGTGGACTATGCCGACCGTCACGGGTACGCCGCATGGGACCTCTTCAACGCCGTGGGCGGAGCAAGCAATGCCTGCCGCAACTGGATTACCGGCGACTACATGGTGCGCGACCGCATTCACTACACCCGCGAAGGATACACCCTGCAGGGCGACCTCCTCTATGATGCACTGATAAAAGCCTATAACGAATATGTATCTATTTGATTGGGAGCGTTTGCTCGACATACTGACCTACCACCCGCAAGAACCCTTGATTTTCAGCAGTGGACTATTCCTGTGGCTTTTCCTCGGATTCAGTGTAGTTTATGCCTGCCTCAGCCGGCATGACCGAGCCCGGATGGCCTTCGTCATCCTGTTCTCCTATTATTTCTACTACAAGAGCAGCGGTTTTTATTTCTTCCTGCTGGGCCTCGTCACGCTGACCGACTACACGCTGGCCCGTCTGATGGAACAAACCGTTCGTCCCTTGCTGCGAAAGTTGCTTGTTTCGGCCAGTTTGCTCACCAACCTGGGCCTGCTGGTCTACTTCAAATACACCAATTTCTTTTTCCAGACTACGTTCGACATCTTCCTGCCTGTAGGCATCTCTTTCTTTACTTTTCAGAGCCTCAGCTACACCATCGATGTCTATCGCAAAGATATTCGTGCGCTTCACAGCCTGCTCGACTATGCCTTCTACGTGTCGTTCTTTCCACAACTGGTAGCCGGCCCCATCGTTCGCGCTCGCGATTTCCTACCCCAGATACACCGTCCTCTCGTGGTTACACGCGAGATGTTCGGACAAGGGGCATTCCTCGTCCTAAGCGGTCTGTTCAAGAAAGCCATCCTGTCCGACTACATTAGCATCAACTTTGTCGAACGCATTTTCGATAATCCGGGACTGTACTCCGGCATCGAGAATCTCTTCGGCATCTACGGATATGCCCTGCAAATCTACTGTGACTTCTCCGGCTACAGCGACATGGCCATCGGCATTGCCCTGCTGCTGGGTTTCCATTTCCCGGAGAATTTCCGTTCGCCCTACAAGGCCGACAGCATCACCGACTTTTGGCACCGATGGCACATCTCCTTGTCTACCTGGTTGCGCGACTATCTATACATCTCGCTGGGAGGCAATCGGGAAGGGCAATTACGCACGTATGTCAATCTGCTGGTCACCATGCTGCTTGGCGGGCTGTGGCATGGTGCCTCCTGGAATTTCCTAATCTGGGGAGGCCTACACGGTCTTGCACTGGCCCTGCACAAATGGATTCGCGGCCTGATGCGAAAGCCCAAAGGATACCACAGCCATGGATGGCGCCGGGTGGTAGGCACCATAGTCACCTTCCATTTTGTCTGCTTCTGCTGGATTTTCTTCCGAAATACGTCGTTCGAACATTCGCTCATCATGTTGGAGCAGATATTCGGCCACTTCACGCCCCAACTCTTCGGCCAGTTGGTGACAGGCTACTGGCAGGTGTTTGCCTTCATCGGGCTGGGTTTCGCGCTCCACTTCCTCCCCGACCGGTGGCAGAAAATGGGCGAGCGTGCCGTCATCGCCTTACCTTTGGCCGGAAAGATTCTCCTGGTCCTGTTTTGGGTCTACATCGTCATCCAGTTGAAAAGCACCGAGATACAACCCTTTATCTATTTTCAGTTCTAACACATCAATTCGTATGAATCGCATCATCTCCCGCCGGACATCCGTCCGCATCCACACCGCAGTCTTTCTGGCTGCCACCTTGACGACTATCGCCTGCCAAGGCAACCGAAACGGCGAAAAGGCAGTCATCAACTATGACACGCTTGCCGCCACCCAAGTCAACATCGCCACCGAACTCTACCTCGAAGGGAGTCTGCACCTGTCCGCCGACACCGGCACCTTTGTTCACACGTCGGGCGGAGAAGTATGGTCCGTCCTCCCCGAAGGTATCTACCCCAGCCTGCAATCCATGGCCGACAGCCTTGGCTTAACCGACAAGGTTCTATCAGGCCAGTTCCGGGGCGTGCTCGTCCCCACCGTAGCACAGAAAGATGGCCGCAAACAAGTACGCATCACACAGGTGGTTCAATTGGACGTCAACAAGTAGTCCTGCCCCTTGATACGCGAAAAGCCGTTGCCCATCACGAGCAACGGCTTTTCCATTTTTTATCTGATAGCCTCAGAACGACTGCTTGTTACATCATACCGCCCATGCCGCCCATACCCGGGTTCATCGGCATCTCAGGCTTGTCTTCCTTCTTCTCCACGATGACACATTCCGTGGTCAGGAACATGCCGGCAATGGATGCGGCATTCTCCAAAGCCACACGGGCCACCTTGGCCGGGTCAACCACACCGGCAGCGTGCAGGTTTTCATACACGTCCGTACGGGCGTTGTATCCGAAGTCGCCCTTGCCTTCACGTACCTTCTGAACCACTACAGCGCCTTCCTTGCCTGCGTTGGCCACAATCTGGCGCAACGGTTCCTCGATGGCGCGTTTGATGATTTCGATACCCGTGGTTTCGTCGTCGTTGTCGCCCTTCATGCCTTCCAAGGCTTCCGTTGCACGGATGTAGGCTACGCCACCACCCGGCACGATACCTTCTTCCAAAGCAGCACGGGTTGCGCTCAACGCATCGTCCACGCGGTCTTTCTTTTCCTTCATCTCTACTTCGGAAGCAGCACCGACATAGAGTACAGCTACACCGCCGGACAACTTGGCCAGACGTTCCTGCAGTTTCTCTTTGTCATAGTCGCTCGTCGTCGTCTTGATTTGAGCCTTGATTTGGTTGACGCGTTCCTGGATGTTCTCCTTGGCACCGGCACCGTTCACGATGGTCGTGTTGTCCTTCGTCACGGTCACCTTGTCCGCCGTACCCAGCATTTCAAGCGTAGCCTGTTCCAGTTTCAGACCCTTTTCCTCGCTGATGACGATACCACCGGTCAATACGGCGATGTCTTCCAGCATTTCCTTCCGACGGTCGCCGAAGCCCGGAGCCTTCACGGCGCAAATCTTCAGGTTCGAACGCAGGCGGTTTACGACCAAGGTCGTCAGAGCCTCGCTGTCCACATCCTCGGCAATGACAAGCAACGGACGACCGCTCTGCACAGCCGGTTCCAGGATGGGCAAGAAATCCTTCAGGTTCGAAATCTTCTTATCATAAATCAAGATGTATGGGCGTTCCATCACGCACTCCATCTTTTCCGTATCCGTCACGAAGTACGACGACAAGTAGCCACGGTCGAACTGCATACCTTCCACCACGCCGATGGTCGTATCCGTACCCTTGGCTTCCTCGATGGTGATGACACCGTCCTTGCTGACCTTGCGCATGGCATCAGCAATCAACTTACCGATAACCGGGTCGTTGTTGGCCGAAACAGTAGCCACTTGCTCAATCTTGTCGTAGTTGTCACCCACCTTTTCGGCTTGATTCTTGATGCATTCCACCACCTTGGCCACAGCCTTGTCCATACCACGTTTCAAGTCCATCGGGTTGGCGCCAGCCGTCACGTTCTTCAAGCCGACGTTGACAATCGATTGGGCCAATACGGTAGCCGTAGTCGTACCGTCTCCGGCATCGTCACCGGTCTTCGAAGCCACGCTCTTCACCAACTGGGCGCCCGTGTTTTGGAATGCATCAGCCAGTTCCACTTCCTTGGCCACGCTTACGCCGTCTTTGGTGATGTGGGGAGCACCGAATTTCTTTTCAATGATGACGTTTCTACCTTTCGGGCCAAGCGTCACTTTCACTGCATTTGCCAACTCGTCCACACCTTTCTTCAGTTGTTCACGAGCCTCTACGTTGAATAAAATATCTTTTGCCATGATAATTATCTCCTTATATTATGTGTGATTCTGTTTTCTTTCTCTCTTTTATCCCAGCACGGCCAGCACGTCGCTTTGACGCATAATCAGGTACTTGGTGCCTTCCACTTCGAGTTCCGTACCGGCATACTTGCCATACAATACCGTATCGCCTACCTTCAGTACCATCTCTTCGTCTTTCGTGCCATGGCCTACAGCCACCACTTCGCCTTTCAAGGGTTTCTCTTTGGCCGTATCCGGGATGATGATACCACCAATTGTTTTTTCTTCTGCGGGGGCAGGGAGTATGAGCACTCTGTCTGCCAAAGGTTTAATGTTCATCATTTTGCTTCTATTTTTTAATTGTACATTCCTTATTTCGTTTTTGCCTTTCGGCCACCAGTGTTTTGCGAAAAGCGTGCCACAATTGGACGAACGCCAATCACTGCCATTCTGTCCTCTTCTGTCACGGACGCGGCCTTCCCTTCCTGCCGGAATGGCATAGACAAGGGCGTGCCGGCCACTGACAGACCAACACGCCCTTGCCGGCATTCTTTACCCTATTTGAATCGGGCCCTTCCGAAACAGGTCTATTTGCAGTTCAGCAATATCTGCTTAGCTACGGCACCTGTCACATCTCCATCCTCGCCATAGGCGGCACCGCGTTCGTTGAAGCGGCGTTCCACCTCGTCAATGATGTCGTCGCCGATGCCGACTTCGCCCAAGCGGGTAGCCAGTCCCAGGTTGCGGAAGAAATCTTCCGTCTTGTCGATTGCCATCATCGCGCGCGTTTCAGGCAGGCCTGACGAGATGCCCCAGATGCGTTCGCCGTACTGCAACAATTTGTCACGCTTCTTGGCAAACAACGTGCGCAACGTGCCCGGCAACACAATGGCCAGCGTAGCCCCGTGTGTCAGTCCGCACAAAGCCGTCAGTTCGTGTCCAATCATGTGCGTACACCAGTCTTGCGGAACACCCATGCCGATAAACCCGTTCAGGCCCATCGTAGCGCCCAGCATGAATTGCGACATCAGGTCGTAGTCCTGCTGGTTTTCCTTTATCATCGGTGCAATCGTGGTCAACATCATCAAGATGCCTTCGGCCCAGCGGTCCATCACACGCGACTGGTTTGTCTTTGTCATGTATTGTTCCATCACATGAACGAACGTGTCGGCCATGCCGCAAGCCACCTGGAACGGCGGCAGTGAAAACGTCACCTCGGGATCCAGCACGGAAAACACCGGATAGTTGGAGTAGAACGGATACTTCTCCTGCGTTTCATGACGCGAGATGACCGCTCCGTTGTTCATCTCCGAGCCTGTGGCAGGGAGTGTCAGCACCGTGCCCATCGGCACCGTGTTCTTGCAGCTGCCCTTCATCACCAGTTCCCATGCATCGCCCTCGTAGAGCAGACCGGCCGAGATAAGTTTCGTTCCGTCCAGCACCGAGCCACCGCCCACGGCCAGCAGGAAGTCCACGCCTTTCTCCTTGCCCAAAGCAATCGCTTTGCGCAACGTCTCGACAGCCGGATTCGGTTCGATGCCCCAGAACTCGATCACATCAAAATCCTTCAATGCCGCCATCACTTGGTCATATACACCGTTCTTTTTCACACTGCCGCCACCGAAGGTGACCATGACTTTCTTTCCTGCCGGAATCTCGTTCGCAATCTGCGCTATCATCCCCCTGCCGAATATCAGGCGAGTGGGATTTTGAAAAATAAAATTATCCATCTTTCTATCGTTTTGTTCGTTTAGGTCAACAAAGGTAATGCTTTTTGTTCTTTCCGCCACAAAACGCTCCGATTATTCGCACCCGCTCTCTCCTTCCGATGCACGACAAGACTCCTCAGCCAACAAGTTTCCACAAATCGGACCATAAAAGAGACGGGAAGCCTCTATTTTTCGTGATGTCTGTCGAGAAAGTCATGATTTATATCTACATTTGGCCACAAAATTACAACCATGCAATTAGAATTAGGAAAATTTAATCGGCTAAAGGTAGTGAAGGAAGTCGACTTCGGCGTCTATCTGGACGGCGGCGACGGTGAAGAAATCTTGTTGCCAGCCCGCTATGTGCCCGAAGGATGCCAGCCGAGCGACGAGGTGAACGTATTCCTCTATTTGGACAACGAAGAACGATTGGTGGCCACTACGCTCAAACCACTCATCCAGGTAGGAGAGTTCGCCTGTCTGGAGGTGGCGTGGACCAACGAATACGGAGCCTTCCTCCGCTGGGGGTTGATGAAAGACCTGTTCGTCCCCTTCCGCGAACAACGAGAACGGATGCAAATCGGACAGCGATACGTCGTCCATGCGCACATCGACGAAGAAAGCTATCGCATCATGGCCTCGTCGAAGGTGGAGCGGTACCTCTCCCGGACCATGCCGGCCTACCTCCCCGGCGACCGGGTGGAGGTCTTGATCTGGCAACGGAGCCATCTGGGCTACAAGGCCATCGTCGAAGGACAATACGGCGGCCTCATCTATGCCAACGAGGTTTTCCGTCCCCTCCAGATAGGCGACAAACTGACGGCCTACGTCAAACAGGTACGCTCCGACGGGAAAATCGACTTGGAACTGCAAAAGGCCGGTTTCCAGAAGGTAGACGACTTCGCCGAAACCCTCCTCGCCATCCTTCGCGAACGCGGCGGCAGCATCCCCTACGGCGACAAATCGCCCGCCGACGCCATCTACGACGCCTTCCAGGTCAGCAAGAAAACCTTCAAAAAGGCCCTGGGCGACCTTTACAAACGACGGCTTGTCGTGTTGGACGACGAAGAGACACGCCTGGCATAGCGGCAGCGCATCTCACAAAAAAATGATAAAGTAGTTCAAGAAAAGCGAAAAAACATTTTGTCGTTTCGTTCTTCTTTCCGTAATTTGTGAACCAGTAAACTAACCCTATAAAAGAATCAATATCATGATGACAAACATGGAAAAACCCTATGTGGTGGGTATTGACATAGGTGGAACGAACACCGTCTTCGGCATTGTTGACGCACGAGGCAACATTCTTTCCATCGGTTCTGTAAAGACCCAAGCCTACACGCAAATCGAAGATTACGTTGATGCCGTATGTTCCAACCTGCTTCCGCTAATCGAGTCGCAAGGCGGTGTGGAAAAAATCAAAGGCATCGGTATCGGTGCTCCCAACGGAAACTATTATAGTGGAACCATCGAGTTCGCCCCCAACCTTCCCTGGAAGGGCGTCATCCCCTTGGCAGCCTTGTTTGAAGAACGACTCGGCATCCCCACGGCACTGACCAACGATGCCAATGCAGCCGCCGTTGGCGAAATGACCTACGGAGCCGCACGCGGCATGAAGGACTTCATCGTCATCACGTTGGGCACAGGCGTAGGTAGCGGTATCGTCATCAACGGACAACTGGTGTACGGCCACGACGGTTTTGCCGGCGAATTGGGCCACGTCATCATCCGCCGCGAAGGCCGACTCTGCGGATGCGGCCGCAAAGGTTGCTTGGAGACTTACTGCTCGGCCACGGGTGTGGCCCGCACAGCACGCGAATTCCTGGCCGCACGCACCGAACCGAGTTTGCTGCGCGACATTCCGGCCGAAGACATCGTGTCGAAAGACGTGTATGATGCCGCCGTCAAAGGCGACGAACTGGCGAAAGAAATCTTCCGCTTCACCGGCAACATCCTGGGTGAGGCCATTGCCGATTTCATCTCCTTCTCCAGCCCGGAAGCCATCATCCTGTTTGGCGGATTGACCAAGTCCGGCGACTACATCATGAAGCCGGTAGCCGAATCCATCGAAGCCAACGTCCTGAACATCTACAAAGGCAAGACGAAACTGTTGATTTCCGAGTTGAAAGACTCCGATGCCGCCGTGCTCGGTGCCAGTGCTTTGGCATGGGAACTGAAGGAACTGGACTAATCCTCCATCCTATTATATATAAAGAGGCAAGCCATCCCGCTTGCCTCTTTTTTTCGTCCTAAACTGAAGCCTGAAAGAGGCAGCAATTGCATCGCTTTTGGACATAACAACCCGAAAATGCACTCACATAGTGCATTTTTTCGCAAATAATGCACTGCGTGAGTGCAAAAATGCCAAATTTACCACCAAGACAAAAAACTTGGGCCATGAAATTCGGGTTGCTTTACTAAAGAGGCAAAAACGTCATCCATGACACCTAAAGATTCGACAGGAGGAATACATCCACATCCCTTTCGCAAGAGATGCCACAGCAAAACTTCACACGAGCCATGCTATAGATTCTTGTCCTAAAAGGACTTCAGCATGGGCTGTAATTGCTATTGCAATATATCTGATTTACCAACTTACCATATCTGCTCCAGATTTTTCGTTCCAAGCTTGCCAATACCGAACTATTTTGCGAACATTGCATTGCTGTATACGCACCTATAGGTGCAGTTCTGATTAAACAACCTGTTATAATCCCGATGAGGGAACATTTCGTGATGAGAAAAGACATTACATCCAAATTCTCCGTGCTGCTCATAGCACTTGCAGCCCTGCTTTGGGCCTCTTGCCACAACCCCGACCAACCGCGTCCCGACGACCCTGTCCGAATTGGCATATCATGGCGAAGTGATCTGGATTCCGAGTTTTACACCAACGTCGTGACCACCCTCGAAGCGTGTGGAGCCACCCCGGTACTCTTGCAACAGGTCGTTTGCCATGACCTTTCCTATACCGGCAACCAGGTAAGCCAGGAGAACGTGGACGAGGTGGGATGCCTCACACTCTCGGCTGCCGGCAAATTGCGGGCAGCCGAGAGTAAAAACAATGCCGCCGACATCGCCAAAGACATCGATGCCATCATCTTTACAGGCGGAGAAGACATCAGCCCCTCCTTGTTTGCCACACCTCAACCTTGGCACGGGATAGAAGCCGAACGGGACTACAACGCCACGCGAGACGTGAACGACTTTGCGCTCATGGGCTATTGCCTGAAACAAGACATCAGCGTGTTAGGATTCTGCCGCGGGATGCAAATGCTTGGCGTAGCAAGCGGAGCAACCGTGATACAGGACATCCCCACCTTCTTTGCCCAAAGAGGAGAAGAATACAACTACATCCATCGCAACGAAAAGACAAGTCCCGATGCCTACCGCGACTATTCGCCACACAACGTCAGCGTAGTGCCGGGATCCATCCTCCACGACATGGCCGGCGACGAGATGCGCAATGTTCCCTCTTGGCATCATCAGTCGCTGCTTAGCGTGGAAGAGACGCCGTTGAGAATGACTGGCTACACCACTGTCAACAATCTGGAGATGATTGAAGCCATCGAACGAACCGACAAGACACTGGTCATGGGCTTGCAATTCCATCCCGAAGCGGCCATTGTCAAACATCTTACCGGTGCCGCCAACAAGGACCAGTTCACATCGTTGGAAGACGCCAAGAAAATCTTCACGTTCTTCATCCAACGCGTCAAGGCACGCAAAAGCATGAATGTCAAACGGTAGGAACGCCATCGGACCATCTTCCCCAATGCCGGTGCTGACACCCGCAGATGAAGTGTTCAGTCATGCCCCCTCTTCAGACGCAGGACGGTGATTTCCGGCCAGGCCCCGAAACGGAAGGGAAGGTTGCTGCCTGTACCCGTGTTGACGTAGAGCACCCGGGCCCCTTCGCGGTAACAACCGCCCCACTCGGCATACGTCCAACGGGAGGGGGTGAAGCCGGCAATAAGCACTTGCATGGCATGGGTGTGTCCCGAGAGCGTCAGTTGAACAGCCGAACGCGGCAACACCTCGCGCCTCCAATGGGTGGGGTCGTGACTCAAGAGTATCTGAAACGAGCCGGCCGACAGGCCTTCGAGGGCTGCCGGGAGGTCGGAATACGCCGGATAAGGAGGAAGCCCGGCATTCTCCACACCCACCACGGCGAGGCTGTCCGTCCCGCGACGGATGAGGCGGTGCTCGTTGCGCAGCAATTGCCATCCCATCGCCTGCTGGCAGGCCTGCAACTCTTTCTGGCTTCTCCGTTTGCTGTCGGGACTGGCATGACGCACATAGCCGCCATAATCGTGATTGCCCATGACCGAGAACACGCCGTCGCGCGCACGCAGCCCGGACAAGGTGTCGACAAAAGGCTTCAACTCGTCAGGCAAGCGGTTGACCAGGTCGCCGGTGAAAAGCACCACGTCCGGCTGCAACGCATTGACCTGCCGGACAATCTCGTCCACCGTGGCAGGCGAGAACGCAAAGGTGCCGATGTGCAAATCGGAAAGCTGGACCAGCGTATATCCATCGAAAGCAACCGGCAGGTCGGGAAACGTCAGCACACGCTCGTTCACGACCAACCGCCGCCAACCCCACACGGAGCCGTAGAGCGTGATGCACAAGCCGGCAAGGGCGGCCAGCAGGCCCAGACCGTCGGCCAGCCGGGACAGGCGCGGAGACCAACGTCGCACCAGCCGCCCCACCGCCGAACAGACCGAAAACAGCAATTTCGGGACAAAGAAGAAAAGGGCATACGACAGGAAACTCATCAGCCACACCTGCGGCCAATCGGCCAGCCAGCCCACAAGAAGACCGGCTGCTGCCGCCAGCAGCGGCAACGCACAGACCCACCGGACGCACCGACGCCACCGGCGCACGAACGTCCACCACAGATACCCCTCGGTGAGGGCCATCAACATACAAACACTTATCAGATAACGCATACCCGTAAAATCAGCGAGCAAAAGTACGCAAAAACTTTTTTTTATGTAAGTTTGCACCCGACTAAAGCCACAGACTATCATGGAAATGGAAAAACTCTATACGCTGTTTTGCGAACACCCCACCGTCACGACCGACAGCCGGAACTGCCCGGAAGGTTCCATCTTTTTCGCCTTGAAAGGGGCTTCGTTCAACGGGAACGCCTTTGCCACCCAGGCTTTGGAGAAGGGGTGCGCCTACGCCGTCGTCGACGAACCGGCATACGCCAACGACCCGAAAGGGCGCATCATTCTGGTGGAGGACTGCCTCGCCGCCCTGCAGCAACTGGCCCGTCTGCACCGGCGCATGCTGGGGACGCGCATCGTCGGCATCACGGGCACCAACGGGAAAACCACCACCAAGGAACTGATTGCCGCCGTGCTGTCCGAGAAATACCACATCCTCTGCACACAAGGAAACCTGAACAACCACATCGGCGTCCCCCTCACCCTGCTTCGCCTGAAGCCGGAGCATGAACTGGCCGTCGTGGAGATGGGCGCCAGCCATCCGGGAGACATCCGCGAACTGGTGGAGATAGCCGAGCCGGACTGCGGACTCATCACCAACGTAGGGAAAGCACACCTGGAGGGCTTCGGCTCGTTCGAAGGCGTAATCCGCACCAAAGGCGAACTCTACGACTTCCTGCGCCAGCGAGCGGGAGGCCACATCTTCCTGGCCCACGACAACCCCCACCTGACCGCCATCGCGGCCGGACTGCCCCATACCGACTACGGCACGGAGGAGGGTCTGTACGTCAGCGGACAACTGACGGACTGCAGCTCCTTCCTGGCCTTCCGCTGGAGAAAGGCGGGCGAGGAGGCGAGCCACGACGTGCGGATGCGCCTCATCGGGAGTTACAACCTGGACAACGCCCTGGCCGCCGTAACCGTCGGCACATACTTCGGCGTGCCGGCCGAACAAATCGTTCACGCCCTGGAGGCCTACGACCCGCAAAACAACCGGTCGCAACTGAAGGACACGGGACGCAACCAACTCATCATCGACGCCTACAACGCCAACCCGACCAGCATGGCCGCCGCCCTGCAGAACTTCCGAAACATCCGCGCCCCGCACAAGATGGTCATCCTGGGCGACATGAAGGAACTGGGCGAGGCCAGCGCCGAGGAGCACCAGAAGATTGCCGACCTGGTGGAGCAATGCGGATTCGAACGCGTGCTGCTGGCCGGATGCGAGTTTCAGGCCACACGGACCACGCTGCCCGTGGTGGCGGACGCTGCCGCGGCCATACAGGTGCTGCAGCAGAATCCGCCCCAAGGCTTCTGCATCCTCATCAAGGGTTCGAACAGCATGAAACTGCCCCAAGTGGTGGACTACCTCTGACGCCCGCACTACTCGGTCAGTGCGGCCGCCATCCGTTGTCCCTTCCGGCTCCCGGAGGGGACGATTTGTTCTATATAGATAAGGTATATGCCAGGCCGCGCCAACGAGCCGTCGGCCTGCCGCCCGTCCCACGCATACACGCCTTCGGCAGCCAACAGGTCGGCGGCAGCCCACTGATGCACCAGGCGACCGGCAGCATCGTAGATGCGGATGCGAACCGACGTGCCGACAGGCAGGCCCCGATAGCGAAGGAGGAGTTCGTCGTCCCACCCGTCGCCATTGGGCGAGAACGAGGACGTCTCCAGCCAGAAGCCATCGTCGCCGTCCTTCTCCGTAGGTTCGCGCAACTGCGAATTGGGCAGGCCGGGCGTGCCTCCGCCCGACGAGGTGGAGGCCGACGTCCAATGTCCGGGGACGGCGGAGGAGAGCGTCGGATGAATCTTCTCCAGCGATACGCCCTCGGGGTCGGACAGGAAGGGGGCGTGCATGGCCGCCTCGTAGGCCACCGAATCGACCACCTCGGCCGATGCGTTGAGCAGCAAGAGCGTACCGGCTTTGTCCGGCATGGAGGGCAAACGGCCCACTTGCCACACGGCACCCACCCCTTCCGGGAAAGTCGACATCAGAGACGGCACATCGGCCGTCAGGCACAGATAGCCGCCCGGCTCGAGCGTCACGGGCAGGGAGGCCAGCAACCGGCCCTCGCCACGGCCGTCGGCCGACACGTCGGCCAGATAGAGCCGATGGAGGTCGACGAACTTTTCCGAGAGATTATACAATTCCACATAATCCGAACCGCCGGATACGGGGTTGAACAGCAATTCGTTGAAGCCGACATCGCCCGGGGCGGCTTCCTGCGGAAGGCCCAACGTCAGCATCCGATCGCCCTCCAAAGGATAGCCCGACACGTCGGTCAGCTGCTGCCACTCCACCTGCCACACCTCGCCCGGGCGCAGGCTGTCGGAAAGGGCCAGGTGCACCTCGCGGGCATCCGGGATTTGCGCCACCGCCGCCCGTATGCCGACGCTGCCCCGGTAGACGGTGTAGTGGTCCACGTCCTCCACCGAGGCCGCCAGCATGGGTTTGGTGAACCGCACCACCGCGGTGTCCGGGGCGGACAGATAGGCGTAGTCGACCGTTCCGCGGGTTTCGTCCGGACAGACGCCCTGCACGGAGTTGGCCATGCCGGGCGTACCGCCCCGCTTGTCGGCCGACGAACGCCAGTTGGCGGCATCGCCGCTGCGGTTGCCCACATCGACACACTCCAGCGAGAAGCCTCCCTTCCGATGGAAGTCGTCGTCGTACCACGCATCGGTGTAGTCGACCCAGGCCACGACGTGCTGCCTTGCGTCGGTCAGCCACAACAACTTGCCGCTATTGGCCAGGGTGGGAAACGAAGGCACGCCTATCGGTGCTACACCCGTATCGGCCCACAGGCCGACCTTCGCCGCCGCACAGAGCACCGCATAGCCTCCGGCAGGCAGGGTACCGCCCGGAAGCGCTATCGCCCGCGTGCCGTAATAGAGGGTCCAGCCCTTGAGGTCGACCGTCCGGGAGGTCCGGTTGAAGAGTTCCAGATACTCCACCTCGGGCAGTCCGGCGGCACCGACGGGATTGGCCATCACCTCGTTGAACACTACGTCGCCCGACTCCAGGGCATGGAGCGAGGGATCGTAGTAGGTGAACTGCATCCGGCACTCGGCCATCCGGTTGCCCGAGCGGTCCTCCACGCCCTGCACCGTCAGTTCGTACGACTGCATATCGGCAAATGCGGAGGGGAACGCCAGCACCAGTTGGCGGCCCTCCGCCTCCGAGCGGCACGACGAAGGTGCGCCCATGCCGTCCATCCAGAAGGTGGCGCGTGAGGTACGGACGGCCTCGTCGAACGTCAGTACCACCTCGCTGGCCGACGAAGGCCACACCGTCAAGAGGCGCGGCGGCGTATGGTCGTCGGGGTCGCCCTCCTCCACCGGAGGTTCAGGCTCGTCCGGCTGCTCCGTTCCGCCCGAATCGCCCGGCCCGTCCGCGCCGTCCCAGGCCCGGACGACAACATCGTCGAACGCGACCGCCTTGTTGCGGCTGGCGGTGTAGACGCATCGGAGGCCCACATACGCGCTCGCCGGCACCCGCTGTTCGGTCGGTTCGCCTTCCTGCACCCAGGCTTCGTCGGAGCCCACGACCTGCGTGTACAGCGACCACGTCCCCTCCTGGGTGCACGTCACCCGCACCCGGACGGCCGGCGACGCCGACGACAGCCGGCTGGCACTCCCTTTGATGACCTCCTGCATCCGTGCGCCCTCGTAGATGAGCAGGCTCACGGCATCGTCGGCACCGCCTATCTGCACGCAACAGCCCCGGCCCGAGAGGTCGGCCCGGTCGGCCGTCAGGTAGAACAACGCGTAGAAGTTGGCGGAAGGATTGTCATACAGATGTACGTAGCACGTCCACTCCGCCCCGGTGGAGAGGCGCGAAGGGGTGGACAGACGGGCATCGCCCACCTTCCCCTCGTCCGACAGGCGCAACTGCCCCCGGGCGTCGACCACGAAGCGGTCTGCATCGCCCTCCCAGGCCGGGTCGGCCGTGAAGTCGCCATCGGAGAAATCGTCCGTCACCTGCGAAAAGGCGCACCATGGCAGCAAAAACATCGCCCAAAGAAGAAATGTTCTCATATTCTGTATCTTCATATCGCAAAATGTCCTATTTTTGCACCCAATTTATTGCAGACAAATGTACGCAATAATCAACCATTATTCACTGAAACAGTAAAAGAAATAAGAAAATGAAAGTAGCGATTGTTGGTGTAAGCGGAGCCGTAGGACAGGAATTCCTGCGGGTGCTTGATGAACGAAATTTCCCGATTGACGAACTGGTGTTGTTTGGCTCGACGCGCAGCGCAGGCCGAAAATACACCTTCCGCGGCAAAGAAATCGAGGTCAAACTTCTGCAGCACAACGATGACTTCAAAGGGGTGGACATCGCCTTCACCTCCGCCGGAGCCGGTACTTCCAAAGAATATGCCGCCGACATCACCCGATACGGCGCCGTGATGATTGACAACTCGAGCGCCTTCCGCATGGACGACGACGTGCCCTTGGTGGTGCCCGAAGTCAATGCAGCCGATGCCAAGGCCCGTCCGCGCGGCATCATCGCCAACCCCAACTGCACCACCATCCAGATGGTCGTGGCGCTGAAGGCCATCGAAAACCTCTCGCACATCAAGCGGGTGCACGTGTCGACCTACCAGGCCGCCAGCGGGGCAGGTGCGGCCGCCATGGACGAACTCTACGCCCAATACCGCCAGATCCTGGCCGGCGAACCTGTCACGGTGGAGAAATTCGCCTACCAGCTGGCCTTCAACCTCATCCCGCAAATCGACGTGTTCACGGACAACGGATACACGAAGGAAGAGATGAAGATGTACAACGAAACCCGTAAGATTATGCACTCCGACGTACGCGTCAGCGCCACCTGCGTGCGCGTGCCGGCCCTGCGCGCCCACTCGGAAAGCATCTGGGTGGAGACCGAACGCCCCATCTCGGTGGAAGAAGCCCGCGAAGCCTTCGCAAAAGGCGAAGGCCTGGTGCTGGAAGACAACCCGGCCGAGAAGAAGTATCCGATGCCGCTGTTCCTCTCCGGCAAAGACCCCGTCTACGTAGGCCGCATCCGCAAAGATCTGGCCAACGACAACGGACTGACGTTCTGGATTGTAGGCGACCAAATCAAGAAGGGAGCCGCCCTCAACGCCGTACAGATAGCCGAATACCTGCTGAAGGAGAACGCGCTCTGACCGTCCCCCCGTCCGCCGCGTGCGTGCGGCAGGCGAAAGCGAGCAGGAAAGCCAAACGGTGCCTTGCATCAAGGCCCCTGCGGAGAACCCCTTTAGAGGCTGTGCCGGGATTCCACTTCCCTCCGGCACAGCCTCTGCCGTTTCTCCCCAACCGACCGGCAGGCCGCCCACGCACCCGACGCCCCCTACCTCCATCCGCATCCGCCCCTCCCTATAGACACCACTTTGGTACGATTAACAATCGTAACGCAGTACGATTAATAATCGTAGTCGAGTACGATTAATAATCGTACCTGACATACGCCTATAGGCAGAAGCGCACGACACGGCGAAGCCTCCGCCGAAAGAACGGACTCGAAACCGCATCGGTCTGCATGGCCTGCCGGGGCAGCAACAAGAAACAACGGAAGACGACGGCGCAACTTTGATAAAATATGTGTTTTATGCGTGTTGTTCAAGGGGAAATGTTTAACTTTGCACATCAATATTAAATCTGCAAATACATGTCTGAAACGAAAAAGATTAAAACCGCTTTGATTTCGGTTTACCATAAGGAAGGTTTGGACGAAATCATCACCAAACTGCACCAGGAAGGTGTACAATTCCTTTCAACAGGAGGCACGCGCCAGTTCATTGAATCGATGGGATATCCCTGCCAGGCCGTAGAAGACCTGACCACCTACCCCTCCATCCTGGGAGGACGCGTGAAGACGCTGCACCCTAAAGTGTTCGGAGGCATCCTCTGCCGCCGCGAAGTAGAACAAGACCTGCAACAGATTGAGAAATACGAAATCCCCGAAATAGACCTGGTCATCGTCGACCTCTACCCCTTCGAAGCCACCGTGGCATCGGGCGCATCCGAGGCCGACATCATCGAGAAAATCGACATAGGCGGCATCTCGCTCATCCGCGCCGCTGCGAAGAACTACAAGGACGTGGTCATCGTAGCCTCGCAGGCCCAATACAAGCCCTTGCTGGACATGCTGATGGAGCACGGAGCCACGACGTCGATTGAAGAACGCCGCTGGATGGCCAAAGAGGCATTCGCCGTTTCGTCGCACTACGACTCCGCCATCTTCAACTACTTCGACAACGAAGAAGGGTCGGCCTTCCGCTATGCCGGCGAGAACCAGAAGACCCTGCGCTACGGCGAGAACCCGCACCAGAAGGGCGCCTTCTACGGAGACCTCGATGCCGTGTTCGACCAGATTCACGGCAAGGAGATTTCGTACAACAACCTGCTGGACATCAACGCCGCCGTCGACCTGATCGACGAGTTCGACGAGGTGACCTTCGCCGTGCTGAAGCACAACAACGCCTGCGGCATCGCCTCGCGTCCCACCGTGCTCGAAGCCTGGAAGGATGCCCTGGCCGGCGACCCCGTATCGGCCTTCGGAGGCGTGCTCATCACCAACGCGGCCATCGACAAGGAGACGGCCGAGGAAATCAACAAAATCTTCTTCGAAGTCATCATCGCGCCGGACTACGACGTCGATGCCCTTGAAATACTGGGACAGAAGAAGAACCGCATCATCCTGGTCCGCAAGGAAGCCAAATTCCCGAAACGCCAGTTCCGCTCGCTGCTCAACGGCGTCCTGGTGCAAGACCGCGACCTCGACATCGAAACAGCCGCCGACCTGAAGCCGGTGACCGAAAAGAAAGCCACGGAGCAGGAAATCGAAGACATGCTCTTCGCCAACAAGATTGTCAAGAACAGCAAGTCGAACGCCATCGTCCTGGCCAAGGGCAAGCAACTGCTCGCCAGCGGCGTCGGACAGACCTCGCGCGTGGATGCCCTGAAACAGGCCATCGAGAAAGCCAAATCGTTTGGTTTCGACCTCCACGGAGCCGTCATGGCCAGCGATGCCTTCTTCCCCTTCCCCGACTGCGTGGAGATTGCCGACAAGGAAGGGGTGACGGCCGTCATCCAACCGGGCGGTTCGGTGAAAGACCAACTCACCTTCGACTACTGCAACGAACACGGAGTGGCCATGGTGCTGACCGGCATCCGTCACTTCAAGCACTAACATTCACTTTTTTACAACGACGAATAGAAAAATGGGATTATTCTCTTTCACACAAGAAATAGCGATGGACCTCGGTACGGCCAACACAATCATCATCAACGGTGGCAAGATTGTGGTGGACGAACCGTCGGTCGTGGCTTTGGACAAGCGTACGGACAAGATGATTGCCGTAGGCGAAAAAGCCAAAATGATGTATGAAAAGACCAACGACACCATCCGGACCATCCGTCCGCTGCGCGACGGCGTGATTGCAGACTTCTACGCCTGCGAGCAGATGATGCGCGGTCTGATCAAGATGGTGAACACCGGAAACCGGTTGTTCTCGCCCTCCCTGCGCATGGTCATCGGCGTGCCCTCGGGCAGTACGGAAGTGGAACTCCGTGCCGTGCGCGACTCGGCCGAACATGCCGGCGGACGTGACGTCTACCTGATTTACGAACCGATGGCGGCCGCCATCGGCATCGGCATCGACGTGGAAGCCCCCGAAGGCAACATGATTGTCGACATAGGCGGCGGCTCGACCGAAATCGCCGTCATCTCGTTGGGCGGCATCGTTTCGAACAGTTCCATCCGCGTGGCCGGCGACGACCTGACGGAGGACATCCGCGACTACATGGGACGCCAGCACAACGTGAAGGTCAGCGAGCGCATGGCCGAACGAATCAAGATTCACGTAGGAGCCGCACTGACCGACCTCGGCGAAGAAGCCCCCGAGGACTACATCGTGTATGGTCCGAACCGCATCACCGCCCTCCCGATGGAAGTGCCGGTATGCTACCAGGAAATCGCACACTGCCTCGAGAAGTCCATCGCCAAGATAGAGACCGCCATCCTCAGCGCATTGGAGAAGACACCGCCCGAGCTGTATGCCGACATCGTGCACAATGGAATCTACCTGTCAGGTGGAGGCGCATTGCTCCGCGGACTGGACAAACGTCTGACGGACAAGATCAACATTCCTTTCCATATCGCAGAAGACCCGTTGCACTCCGTGGCCAAAGGCACAGGGGTGGCCCTGAAAAACGTAGACCGTTTCTCGTTCCTGATGCGATAATCGGAAATGAAGAATCTGCTGAATTTTCTCATCAAGTACAATCACTGGTTCCTCTTTCTTTTGTTAGAGGCAACCAGTTTTGTACTATTATTCCGGTTCAACTACTACCAGGGAAGCGTGTTCTTCACCTCCGCCAACCAAGTCGTCGGGACGACGTACGAGGTGCTGGGCGGCGTTTCGTCCTACTTCCACCTGAAAACGGTGAACAAGGACCTCATGGACAAGAACCTCGTGCTGGAGCAGCAAGTGGAAGCCCTGCAACGGCAGTTGTGGACGCTTACGAAAGACTCCACGGCCTTCTCCTACGTGGGCGACTCGGCCCTGTCGGCCTACCGAATCATCCCGGCCGAAGTCGTCAACAACAGCGTGAACCGCCTCAACAACTACATCACCCTCAACAAAGGCACCGCCGACGGTGTGCGCAGCGAGATGGGCGTTGTCGACGGCAACGGCGTGGTAGGCATCATCTACCAGACCTCGCCCCACTATTCCGTGGCCATCTCCGCCCTCAACAGCAAATCGAGCATCAACTGCAAGATCAAAGGGAGCGACTACTTCGGCTACCTGAAGTGGGAAGGCGGAAGTTCGGAATACGCCTACGTTAAAGACCTGCCGCGCCACGCGCAGTTCGAACTGGGCGACACGGTGGTGACCAACGGCTACTCGTCGGTCTTCCCGGCCGGTATCCTCGTGGGGACCATCGCCGAGATGAGCGACTCACACGACGGGCTTTCCTACCTCCTCCGGGTGAAACTGGCTACCGACTTCGGCCGGATTGGAGAGGTGCGCATCATCTCGCACCTGTCGGCAAGCGAACAAAAAGAAGTGGAACGAAAAGCACGTAAATAACGAATGGTACACATCTACATACGCAGGTTGCTCTGGTTTGCCGGCTTGTTGCTGGTGCAGGTGCTGGTGCTCAACCACATCCACATCGCCGGATATGCCACCCCCTTCCTGTACATCTACTTCTTGCTGAAGATGGACACGGGCGTATCGCGCAACGCGCTGATGCTTTGGGGATTCTTCCTGGGCCTGACGCTCGACATGTTTTCCTGCACCCCCGGCATGAATGCCGCAGCCGCCGTCTTCCTGGCCGCCAGCCGTCCGCTCTTGCTCCGGCTGTTCTCCTCGCGGGACAAGCAGGAGAACTTCGAGCCCGGATTCGGGACCATCGGCACGGCCGCCTTCTGCAAATACGTCGTCATGGGCACCCTGATGCACCATACGTTCCTGCTGACGCTGGAAGCCTTCTCGTTCTTCAACCTGCCCATGCTGCTGCTGAAGATTGCAGCCAGCAGCCTGTTCTCCATCTTGTGTATCTTAAGCCTGGAAGGCATAAAACGTTAGGACAGTGGCAAAGGACTATACGCTTGAAAAACGGAAATACATCATCGGCGGAGCAGCCATCGCCATCGTGCTCATCTACCTGATACGGCTGTTCTCCCTGCAAATTCTGTCGGACGACTACAAGAAGAACGCCGACAGCAACGCCTTCCTGAAGAAAATCCAGTTTCCCGCACGCGGCGTGATGTACGACCGCAACGGCGAACTCCTGGTGTACAACCAACCGGCCTACGACATCACGTTCGTGCCCCGCGAGGTGACGAACCTCGACACGCTGGACTTCTGCAACGCATTGGGCATCACCACGAACTACTTCGTCCGCCGCATGCAGGACGTACGAAACAAGCGCATGAATCCGGGCTACTCGCCCTACACCCATCAGGTGTTCCTCACGCAACTGTCGGCCGAGGAATGCGGCATCTTCCAGGAGAAACTGTTCAAATTTCCCGGCTTCTACATCCAACGCCGAACCATCCGCCAATACACCTACAACTCGGCCGCCCACGTGCTGGGAGACATCGCCGAAGTGTCGATGAAAGACATCGAGGGAGACGAAGACGGGTTCTACGTCCGAGGGGACTTCATCGGGAAGCAGGGAGTGGAACGCTCGTACGAAAAGCAGCTGCGAGGCGTCAAAGGAGTAGAAATCCTCTTGCGCGACGCCCACGGACGCATACAAGGCCGATACATGGACGGCCAGTTGGACGAGACATCTATCCCCGGCAAGAACCTGACCTTAGGGTTGGACATCCAGCTGCAGATGCTGGGCGAGAAACTGATGCAGAACAAGATTGGCAGCATCGTGGCCATCGAGCCGGAAACGGGCGAAATCCTCTGCATGGTCTCCTCGCCCTCGTTCGACCCCCGCATGATGATCGGACGCCAGCGAGGGAAGAACCACATGACCATGGAACGCGACAAGAAGAAGCCGCTCCTGAACCGCGCCATCATGGGTGCCTATCCTCCGGGCTCGACCTTCAAAACCGCCCAGGGTCTCACCTTCCTGCAAGAAGGAGTCATACAGGCCAACACCCCCTTCCCCTGTTTCCACGGATTCGTCCATGCCGGACTCCGCGTGGGATGCCACGCACATCCGGCCCCGCTGCCCCTGGTGCCGGCCATCGCCACGTCGTGCAACTCCTACTTCTGCTGGGGGTTGTACCGCATGATTGGCATGAAGAAGTACGGACGGCCGCAAAACGCCATGAACACGTGGCGCGACTACATGGTGTCGATGGGCTTCGGCTACAAACTGGGCGTGGACCTGCCGGGCGAGAAACGGGGTCTGATTCCCAACGCACAGTTCTACGACAAGGCCTACCGGGGCTCGTGGAACGGCCTGACCATCATCAGTATCGCCATCGGGCAGGGCGAAGTGCTGCTCACCCCTCTGCAGATAGCCAACCTGGGAGCCACCATCGCCAACAGGGGATATTACATCACCCCGCACGTCGTGAAAGCCGTCGAGGGCGAAACGCCCGACACCACCTATACGAACCGCCACTACACCAAGGTGGACCGACAATATTACGAGACCGTGGTGGAAGGAATGCGCAACGCCGTGCTGGGCGGCACCTGCCGGGGGGCCAACCTGCCGGGCATCGAAGTGTGCGGAAAGACCGGTACCGCCCAGAACCGGGGACACGACCACTCCGTCTTCATGGGATTCGCCCCGATGGACAAACCCAAGATTGCCGTAGCCGTCTATGTGGAGAACGGCGGGTTCGGTGCCGTCTACGGCGTACCTATCGGTGCGCTGCTGATGGAGCAGTACCTCAACGGCGAACTCTCGGAGAACAGCAAAGTGAAAGCCGAAGATATCAGCAAACGAATCATCAACTATGGGAACCAGGAACGTTAGCGTATGGAAGACGGTGGACTGGACCACCCTTTTCCTGTATCTGATACTGATTGTCTGCGGATGGTTCAGCATCTGCGGAGCCACCTACAATTACGGAGAAATCGACTTCTTCTCCTTCCAGAGTTTTCCGGGCAAACAACTCATGTGGGCCGGATGCTCGCTGGGGTTGGGTTTCGTCCTGCTCATGCTGGAGGAGAAGTTCTACGACATGTTCTCCTACCTCATCTACATCGGCATGATGCTGCTGCTGTTGGTCACCATCTTCATCGCCCCCGACACGAAGGGCTCGCGCTCGTGGCTGGTGATGGGTCCGGTGAGCCTGCAACCCGCCGAGTTCGCCAAGTTCGCCACCGCACTGGTCCTGGCCAAATACATGAACGCCTATTCCTTCCACATCGGTCGGTGGAAAGACATGCTGATGCTGGTCTTCCTCATCCTGTTGCCGATGGGACTGATTATCATGCAGAAGGAGACGGGGTCGGCACTGGTCTACACGGCCTTCTTCCTGATGCTCTACCGGGAGGGGATGCCGGGTGCCATTCTGTTTGCCGGCATCAGCGCCGTGGTCTACTTCGTCGTGGGCATCCGGTTCGGCGAAACCTTCATCGGCGAAACGCCCACCGTGGTCGGAGAGTTTGCCGTGCTGAGCCTCATCCTGCTGTTCGTTGTCGGCATGATACGCATCTATTGCAAGCGCGACAAGGCCGCCTTCCAGATACTGCTGGGCAGCGCGGTCCTCATCGTCCTGTCGCTGATTATCTCGGGCGTGTGGTTCCCCTTCAACGTGTCGTACGTGCTGTGGGGAATCTGTGCAGCCACCATAGTCTACCTCTTGTATCTGAGCATCGCACGCCGCAGCAAGAACTTCGCACTCATCGCCCTGTTCGCCATCGGGTCGATCGGGTTTCTCTACTCCAGCGACTACGTGTTCAACCGGGTGCTGCAACCGCACCAGCAAGTGCGTATCAAGGTCGTCCTGGGCATGGAGGAGGACCTGGCCGGTGCCGGATACAACGTCAACCAGTCGAAAATCGCCATCGGGTCGGGCGGATTTGTCGGGAAAGGATTCTTGAACGGCACACAGACCAAACTGAAGTACGTGCCGGAACAGCACACCGACTTCATCTTCTGCACCGTAGGCGAGGAACAGGGGTTCATCGGCTCCGCCGCCGTCCTGCTGCTCTTCCTGTTTCTGATTCTGCGGCTAATCATCTTGTCCGAGCGACAACGCGACACCTTCGGGCGTGTCTACGGCTACTGCGTGGTGAGCATCCTGCTCTTCCACCTGTTCATCAACATCGGCATGGTGCTGGGGCTGACGCCGGTCATCGGCATCCCGCTGCCCTTCTTCAGTTACGGCGGTTCGTCGCTGTGGGGGTTCACCTGTCTGCTCTTCATCTTCCTGCGCATCGACGCGGCCCGCAGCGAGTAAGTCTCAATCGGGCCTCTCTACACACAGCCCTATGTCCTGAATGCCAGGCAACAAGGGATCGGACATGCCGTGCGAGATGCGAATCCGCACCGTGTCCGAGTGCGGAATGGCCTGCCTGCGCCACAGAAACCGGCTTTGATAGGACGCGCTCAGTCCCTTCCCTACCCATCGGCCCTGACGGTCGGACAAACGGCATTCGACCGTGTCGCCTTCGACAAACAAATACAGGTTCTGATACGGGTAGGCATCCGTGTGGCGCACGTCGACCGACAAGCGCAGGACGGACAACGTGTCGGACACGCTCACAGGGAAATACAGCGTGTCCGTCTGTCGCCATCCCTCCACCGGGACAGGACAGAACGCATGATACAAGGTGGCCTTCCGGCAGGCCGAGAGACCTGCCAGCACCACCAGCATCCATACGCCCGCCATCCAAGGGTTACTCTTTCGGAGCATTGTTTTGCGGCTTGTCTTGCGGTTTGTTCTTCGGACGAGGCGGCCGGTTTGCAGGTTCCTTGGGAGCACCCTCCTTCTTCTCTGCCGGCTTGGCCTCCGGGTTCGGTTTCTTCGTCTGCGGCTTCTTTCCTGCGGTCTGTGCGGCAGCCGGTTGTCCGCCTTCCGCAGCCTGCGGTTTCTTCTTTTTCTTCTTCCGGTTGTTGCCGCCCGAGCCTTTCCGCTTGTCGAAGCGTGTCAGGCTGTCCTGGTCCAGCAGGTCGGTCGACACTTTCTGTTCGGACTGATGTTCGGACGAAAGGAGGCTCTCCGGCTTCTGTCCCTTGCGGTTCATGCTGATAATCTCGAAGGCGCGGCGTCCGGTGATGGTCACCGCGTTGGCGGCAAAGTTCTTGTCTGTCGAGTAAGTGACCAGTCCCTTCAGGATATCCGATTTGAAGAAATAGTAGGTGCCATCCTCCGTCTGCAGTTCGATTTCCTTCGAGGGCAGGCGTTTCTGGGCTTCTACGTAGCCGTCGATTTCGTAGTTCAGGCAGCACTTCAACTTGGCGCATTGTCCGGCCAGTTTCTGCGGATTCAACGAGATATCCTGGAAACGGGCCGCATTGGTCGACACCGACACGAAATTGGTCATCCATGTGGCACAGCACAACTCCCGTCCGCAGGGGCCGATTCCACCGATGCGTCCGGCTTCCTGACGGGCTCCAATCTGCTTCATCTCGATGCGGACACGGAAGGCCTCGGCCAGCACCTTGATGAGTTGGCGGAAGTCCACCCGCTCGTCGGCGATGTAGTAGAAGATGGCCTTGTTGCCGTCGCCCTGGTATTCCACGTCGCCAATCTTCATGTCCAGTTTCAGGTCTTTGGCAATCTGTCTGGAGCGAATCATCGTGTCGTGCTCCTTCGCTTTGGCTTCCGCATATTTGTCCATGTCGACCTGCTTGGCCTTACGATAGATGCGCTTGATGTCCGCGTCGTTTCCCTTCGGATTGTTTTTCCGCATCTGCAGCGGCACCAGACGGCCGGTCAGCGTGACGATGCCGATGTCGTGTCCCGGCGTCGCCTCGACGGCCACGATGTCGCCTTTCTCCAGGGGAAGTTTGTTGGTGTTGCGGTAATATCCCTTCCGCGTGTTCTTAAACTGCACCTCCACCAGGTCGCATTCCTCGGCATTGCCCGGGATGTCGGCCATGTAGTCGTAGGTGTTCAGTTTATTATCTTGTCGAGAACATCCTTTGCAGCACAAGCGGCCGCTTCCGTTCTTCCATTTGTAGTCGTCCATCTATTCTTTTTCCTTTCGATTATAAGGTTATTATTGTTTCAATAGTACTATCATTTTCAGCGAGAAATCGAAGAACACCATCTTGGGATTCACGTTCTGCTCGATGTGCAGCTGCGCCTCGCTCAGTTCGTACATGATGCCCATCACGTTTCGTTCGTTGATGAAGGGGGCAAAGCGGGTGGAGAAGCCGGACTCGTCCTTGTTCATGTACACCAGTTCGCTCCGCCGGAAATTGCTGATGAAGTTCTCGCGAAGCATGCGCTGGCAGTAGGCCAGGAAGTTCTTCTGTTTTTCGCGCCCCATGCCGGCCACCTCTTCGCTCCATTGCTTCATCTCCTTCAGTTTCCGCATATACGAGAGGCGCATCAGGCTGACAAACAGGTCGAAGAAGCGTTTGTTGTCCTCGGACAGGTGGATGGCCTCCAAGGCCTTGACCACATTGCCATTGGCCAAGCGGGCCACCTCTTCCGCATCGCCCGGGAGCAGGCCGTAGCGTTGCTCCAGCATGGCACGGATGTCCGCTTCGTCCACTTTGGAGACCTGTATGCGCTGCGTCCGGCTCAGGATGGTCGGCAAAATCATGTCGGGGGCTTCTGACACCAAGAGGAACACCGTCTGTGCAGGCGGCTCTTCCAGCATCTTCAGCAGTTTGTTGGAACAGGTGGCGTTCATCTTCTCCGGCAGCCAGATAATCATCACCTTGTAGCCGCCTTCGCTGGATTTGTAACTCAGTTTCCGTACGATTTCCTCGCTCTCGCGGCTGTAGATGATGGCCTGTGCATTTTCAACGTTCATCTCGTCCAGCCAGTGATGGAAGCTGAAATACGGATTCGCCAGCACGAACGAACGCCACAGGGCGATGTAGTCGTCCGACACCGCCTCGCGGCTCGACGATTTCTTCTTCACCACGGGGAACACGAAGTGCAGGTCGGGATGCGCCAGCTTGTTGAACTTCACACACGAAGCACATGTGCCGCAGGCGTCCGTCTCCGTCCGATGCGAGCAACACAAATAGCGGGCGTAGGCGATGGCGAGCGGCAACTTGCCCACTCCTTCCGGCCCGCACAACAACTGTGCATGCGGCACACGCCCTTCGGCCACCTCCATCCGGAAGCGGTTCTTCACGTCCTCCTGTCCTATGATGTCCCTGAAAAACATGGTCAGTAAATCTCCTTGGCTATCTGGCGGATGCTGTCGACCGCCGACACGGTGTAAAAATGGATGCTGGGCACCCCGTGCTGCATCAGTTCGCGGCACTGGGCGATGCCCCACTCGACGCCCACCTGCTTGGCCTCTTCGTCGGTTTTGCACTTCACGATTTCCTTTGCCAGCGCCTCGGGGATATCCACCTTGAAGGTTTTCGGCACCATGCTGAGTTGGGACAACTTGGCAAAGGGTTTGATGCCCGGGATGATGGGTATCTGGATGCCGGCTTCGCGCACACGGCGGACGAAGTCGAAGTACTTGGCATTGTCGAAGAACAACTGCGTCACGGCGTATTCCGCTCCGGCCTCCACCTTCTTCTTCAGCCAATAAATGTCGCTCTCCATGTTGGGGGCCTCTTCGTGCTTCTCCGGATAGCAGGCCACTCCGTACGAGAACGGCGTGCTCGGCACCTTGATGGCTGATCCGTCGACAAACACGCCCTTATTGAAGTTGTTGATTTGCTCTTGCAGTTCCACGGCATGATGATAGCCGTTTCCCTCCGGCGTAAACATCGATTCATGCTTGCCCTTGTCGCCACGGAGCACCAGCAGGTCCGTGATGTTCAGGAACTGCAGGTCGAGCAGCACGTACTCCGTCTCCTCACGCGTGAATCCGCTGCACAGGATGTGCGGCACCGTCGTGATGCCGTACTTGTTCTGGATGGCAGCCGCTACGGCCACCGTGCCCGGCCGACGGCGCAGTTTTCGACGCTCGTACAGTCCGTTGCCCAGTTCCTTGTAGACATACTCGCTGCGGTGCGTGGTGATGTTGATGTACTTCGGGTCGAACTCGCGAAGCGTATCGATGGTTTCATATACCTTTTCAATGCCCGTGCCTTTGATAGGGGGCAGTATTTCGAATGAGAAGGCTGTCTTCTCCCGACTCTTGATCAAATCTATCACTTTCATCTTTCTCTCTACTTCTGCGGATGCCTGGCATCCTTCCACATAATCGGACAAAAGTAAGAAAATTCGCGATTAAGTAGAGAGAAATTGGGAATAAATGACGTTCTTTGTCTTGAATAACCTAATTTTAAACACATCTGATATGAAAAGAACTATGATTGCACCCACATTGGTGGCTTGCTGCCTATTGTGGAGCGCGTTTTTGCACATAGGCCCCGTCCGGGCACAGAAGATTGACAACCTCGTCCAGCTGAAGCAAACCTCGCACAACGAACTGTTCCATCACCTGGGCAAAGCCTACCGCACGCCGGCCTTCGAATGCGAAGGCTACTGGACATGGGGCAGTTCGATGATTCAAGGCGACGACGGGAAATACCACCTCTACGTCTCCCGCTTCCCCAAACGGCTTCCTTTCCATCCGGGATGGATGATTGCGTCGGAAATAGTCCATGCCGTTGCCGATGTGCCGCAAGGCCCGTTTACGTTCAGCGACGTGGCCCTGCCCGAGCGGGGGGCCGAATACTGGGACGGCCGCTCCACGCACAACCCACGCATCCTGCGCCACCAAGGGAAATACTACCTCATCTACATGGGGTCGACCCATCCCTTCCGCGAACCGACCTACAACGAGTTGACGCTGGACAGCCCGTGGTGCCTCGTCGGCCGGGCGAACAAACGCATCGGACTGGCCGTGGCCGACAGTCCTTATGGTCCGTGGACCCGCCTGGACAAGCCCTTGCTCGACACCAAGCCGGGCACGTTCTATAGTTTCCTCATCTCCAACCCGTCGCCCGTCATCCGCCCCGACGGATCGGTGATGATGCTGTTCAAAGGACGCTCATACAAGGGGAACGACGGATACTCGAGCATGTCGTTAGGCATCGCCTCGGCACCCTCTATCGAAGGGCCGTACACCGTGCTCAACGGCGGACAGCCCATCTTCCAGGTAGACGGGCAGGGCGAAGCGGAAGACCCCTTCCTTTGGGAAGACGAACGGGGATTCCACATCATCTTCAAAGACCACGTGGCGAAGTTCACCGGCGAGAAGGGAGGAGGCGCCATGGCCCACTCCAAGGACGGCATACACTGGACCGTCGACCCCGATGCGAAAGCCTACTCGCGCACGGTGGAATGGGAAGACGGGGAGGTGGCCCTGCAAGGCCAGCTGGAGCGTCCCTTCATCTATTTCGACCAGGAAGGGAAACCCTGCCTGATTTTCTTTGCCACCATGGACGGCCCCGGCGGATTCGAAAACGCCACCCACTCGTGGAACATGGTCATCCCCTTCGAATAAATTTAAATGCCGTTGCAACGCTGTTGCAATGGCATTGCAATGGCGTTGCAATGGTGTTGCAACTCCCATCCCGATGCGTGTACACGTAAAGGCTGATGCGTGTACACGCGAAGGCAGTTACGTGTACACGTGAAGGCCATTGTGTGTACAGGCGCAGACGAAGGTGTCAAGACGTTGACTATGACTGATTTTACTTCACAGATTATTTGTTTGTTTACGAGTTTACTT
>JBJEHD010000036.1:0-3296 GCA_051875715.1 Bacteroidaceae bacterium | reverse complement strand
GGGCGGCAGTCCAATCGCGTTCGATGCGCGTCCACAGTTCGTCTGGCAACGGTTCGGAGCATTCCTCCATCCGCCGTTTCAGCCCTTGCATCCACTTTTCGTTCGGTTCCGCTTTCATTGGTCCCTCCAGTAATCTTTTATTTTTTTCGCCAACGAGGCTTTTGCCCGAAACAACTGCGAAGCCGACGATTTCTCAGCTATGCCCAGTTCGGCAGCAATCTCCTTGTGCGTCTTCTCCTCAAACGTGTACAGGTTGAACACGGCGCGGTATCCGGCCGGCAGTTCGCCGATGAAGCGCATCAACACGTCGTACGGAATCCTTTCCACCACCTCCTCGTCCACGTCGGGGATGTCTTCCGCCAATTCGTCGACTGCGACGTACAGGCTCGCCGACTCGGTTTTGCGCAGATGCTCGATGGAGAGGTTGACCATGATGCGGCTCATCCACGCTTTCAGCGACCCTTCTCCGCGGTAGGTGAAGTGCTGCAAGGCATCGAATATCTTCAAGAAGCCGTCGTGCAACACATCCTGCGCCACCTCCCGGTCGGCTACATAACGCAGACAGACGGCCATCAATTGGCCAGCATAGCGTTCGTACAGCATTCTGAGGGCCTTGCCATCTTGCTTCCGACAACGTTCTGACAATTCCCGTTCAGTCATCGCACAATCCAATACGTTTTACTATGTAAATGTGGAGAATACGCAGATACTGCATCCGGAGGACGAGCTTTTTTCGTCCTGCCCCGATGCAGCATCCGACAGTCAGTTCAGAACCAGTCCGCGAAGCCCTTCGGGCAACGAGGGTTCTACATGGTAAGTGCGGGCAAACATTTTCAGGAATGAGATGGCACGCTCGCTTGGGCGCAACACCGCCTTCGGGGCGGACGCCTGTTTGCCGTTTTTTTCCCGTTCGGGATTCATGGGGGTAGACACGTGCTTCATAGGCTATCGCATTACAGGTTGTTTCACCTATGTAAACGAAGGCCGTCGTGCTTTATTATATCCCCACCGGGAAAAAAGTCCGCCTCCGCTCCCACCTATCGCGTTCAGTCCAGCGTCAGCACGACGTTCTTCTCCTCCGCCATGCGACGCAGGTTGAGGATGGCATAGCGCATACGCCCCAGGGCCGTATTGATGCTGGTGTTTGTCTGCTCGGCTATCTCCTTGAAACTCAGGTTCTGATAGAAACGCATATACACCACCTCCCGCTGGTTGTCGGGCAGCAGGCGGACCAGTGCACGCACGTCGTCGCGAATCTGCCCCTCTATCAGCGCACGCTCGATGGTTCCCTCCGAGAGGTTGATGTTGTTCAGCAGGTCCACGTCCGTTTCGTCGTTCGAAATCAGGTTTTCGTTCTTCTCCTGCCGGAAATAGTCGATGATCAGGTTGTGCGCGATGCGGGTAATCCAGGCCTGAAACTTGCCGCTTTCGGCATAGCGGCCCTGCTTGATGGTCACGATGGCCTTGACAAAGGTATCTTGAAAGATATCCTCCGCCAACTCCTGGTTGCGGACATAGAAAAAGATATAGGAGAACAATTTTTCCTCATACCTGCCCAGCAGCGCATCAAACGATGCATTGTCGCCTTTCGAGTAAGCCATGACCAACTGCTCGTCGGTCATTCTTCGCAAATTATCCATTACGTCTTGTTTTTTGTTTCTTTAGAGTAATGTTTTCTCGATAGGCAATTTCTTTTAGGTATGAATATTCAATGTTTCTGTCTTCTTTCGACACCGCAAATAAAAATAATATTTGCGAATCAACAAAATATTTTCCGTCCAAATCACGTTATCCCCGCTATTTTGTAAACTCAAAACTTCAAGATTATGACAGACAACGAATACTTCGAGACATGAAAGACTGCTGTTGATGCCCTTATCTACCGGGCAAAGACAGGCATGAGACAGTTCACCATGCGTGACGCAGTAAACAACTATCTGGAGGCGAGCGGTGCAAACCGCCACTCCGTCGGTGGCGAAGACACCATCCTCGCACACAGGAAAATAGCAGCCAACCGACTGGCGATTGACTCCTGACTTCGTCATCGTGTCACCCAAAATTCTTCGTCAAAGAGTTTAGCTATTTTCTGATGTCTTGCCATCAGCATTGTTTGGGTGTAAACCTCCTTGTTCAGAGGTAGCTTATTCGACGTTGAATTCATGGAGGAATAGTGGTTCAAGTTTTGGCTTGAGTTTCTTCAACTTCGAACGCTGCTATTCCGGCGCTTTTTCGTGCTTTCGATATATCCAAAGTCTCTGTTTTGCTTCCTTTGTATGAAGTCCTTTTGCTGACTTTGTGGAAAGCAAAGATAGGATTTTTTGTTGAATATTTGATGGATGAAGGGTTTTTGTGGGATCGCAAGGAGTTATCCTCGAAAAAGTGTAGGTTTAAAGCAATAATATCATCGAAAAAGTGTGATGTTTGCCGGTTTTTATCCTCGAAAAAATGTATTTTTTCATAGAGTCAAAAGAATAAAAGAAGTTTGCTGGGATGTATGACCGAAGCACCAGCCAGTCAGATGTTGGTGGGCGATAATGTGTTCAAGGAGTTTAAGGGAGCCTTTACCGAGCAGTTTGTGTTGCAGCAATTGGTGGCACAAGGATTTTCGCCCCATTATTGGAGCAGCGACAAAACACCCGCCGAGATTGACTTTGTGTTGCAGACGGACCAACGCGTGATTCCGGTAGAGGTAAAGGCCGAGGAGAATGTGCGTGCGCGCTCCATGTCGGAGTACATCAAGAGCCATCCGGAATATTCGTTGAAAGGTTTGCGCATCTCCATGATGGGATATCAAGATCAAGATTGGATGGAAAACATTTCACTCTATGCCATTTCGAAGTATTTTGGATAAATTGACTCCTCAAAAATAGTGACTATGAATATTACCGGAGATGACAACACTCTTGGCTTCGGCATTGGACAGAACGCGGCGGACTTCTCCACGCTCACGGTCACACGCCTCACGCTCCTCACCGAACAGGTCAAGCTGGGGATGGCGGCGTGTGCTCTCTGGAAATCCATTCCTTGGCTTCATTGACAAGATTTTCAACCTCATCTTCACTATATGCAACACCAATCGTTGCAAGTTCCTTCATCTTGTCACCGATTTTCTCAACAACAATAACTCCGATATTGCCAAATGGATATTTCTTTGTGCGGACAAACACAGTTAAAACACCTTTCGTGTCGCCCAATATCAGGTGGCACAAAGATGCATAATATTGTTTATCAGAAAGTTATAAAATTATTGCTGTCCGGTAAAACTTTTGGAGACGATAGAAATTAGGGCTGAGTAC
>JBJEHD010000035.1:0-3309 GCA_051875715.1 Bacteroidaceae bacterium | reverse complement strand
TAACTGCAAAGGTAACATTTTTTATTTATACCCACACCTTTTTGCTACTGTGCCGCTTATACACCTGGATGGATTACGATTGTTAATCGTACACGTGCACGATTAACAATCGTACGGCTGTACGATTAATAATCGTACATGGTGCGGGCCTGTGCGGCTGGGCCAGCGGCCCTGCGTGAGGCTTCGGGGGTGCATAAACAAAAAGCCTCCTCAAGCGGACTTGAGAAGGCTGAAAGTGGAGGTCCCTGGCGGATTCGAACCGCCGTACGCGGTTTTGCAGACCGCTGACTAAGCCACTCATCCAAGGAACCCTGTTTCGTGTGAATTGCGTTGCAAAGGTAGGACTATTTTTTGAATATGCAACTATCCCTTGATGTTTTTCTTCGCTTCGCTGCATTTTTCGTTGCTTTTGCCCGGCTTGCCGTCGCATCCCTGCTGGCGAAGGGCGCATCCGCCGGAGCAGTGGGCGCAGGGGCCTGCACCGCCTCGGGGGGTGGTGAAGAGGCGGTAGAGGTGCCGCCCGATGCGGGCGGCACACAGCAGAGCGATGACGACGACGATTACTTCCTGAACATCCATGGGCTTTACGCTTACTGAAGGCCGAACAGGAGTCCTGCTTGGCGGACCACAAAGGCCACCGACCAGGCCAGCAGGGTGGTGTAGGCGGCGGCAAACAAGGCCCAACGCCAGCGGCCGGACTCGTTGCGGATAGCGGCCAACGTGGCCAGGCAGGGGAAGTAGAGCAGGACGAACAGCAGGTAGCAGAAGGCCGTGAGAGGGGTGACGCCGTCGGTCGTCAGTTGGGCATAGAGGCTGCTGCTGCGGTCTGTCGATGCGTCGGGATCCGCTGTCTCGGCTTCGTCGCCCGACTGGCCGTAGAGCACGCCCAGGCTGGAGGCGACAATCTCTTTGGCTCCGACGCCGGACAAGAGGCCGACATCCAACTGCCAACTGAACCCAAGCGGACGGAACACCGGCTCGACGCAGCGGCCTAGACGCCCGAGGTAACTCTGTTCCTGCTGCTCGCGCAGCGGCAGATGGTCGGCCCGGGGGAAATAGCCCAACGCCCAGACCACTATCGAGGCCACCAGGATGATGCCGCCCATCTTCTTCAGGTATTCGCGTCCCTTGGCCCAGGTGTGGCGTACGATGGCTTTGGCCGTGGGGAAGCGGTAGGGAGGCAGTTCCATGACGAAGGGGACATCGTCGCCCCGCACCACGAAGCGGCTGAACAGGCGGCTCATGAGGGCGGCGGCAAGGATGCCCAGGGCATAGAGCAGAATCATCACAAGTCCCTGGTAGCGGGTGGAGAAGAACGCGCCGGCCAACAGCACGTAGACGGGCAGGCGGGCCGAGCAACTCATGAGCGGCACCACCAGCATGGTGATGAGGCGGCTGCGGCGGCTCTCAATGGTACGGGTGGCCATGACGGCGGGCACGTTGCATCCGAAGCCCATGATGAGGGGGATGAACGATTTGCCGTGGAGGCCTATCTTGTGCATCGGCCGGTCCATGATGAAGGCGGCGCGGGCCATGTAGCCGCTGTCCTCCATGAAGGAGATGAAGCCGTATAGCAGCAGAATCTGCGGCAAGAAGATGATGACGGACCCCACGCCCCCGACGACACCGTCGACCAGGAGGTCGCGCAAGGCACCGGCAGGCATCGTGCGTGCGAGCCAGTCCGAGAGGGCCTGCACGCCGGCGTCAATCCAGTCCATGGGATACTGGCCCAGCGAGAAGGTGACCTGGAACATGACGTAGAGCAGCAGGAAGAAGAGGGGGAAGCCGAGGTAGCGGTTGGTGAGCAGGCGGTCGATGACGTGCGTGGTCTGGTAGATGTCCGTCTCGGTGCCTTCGGCAAACTGGGCTTCTTGCAGGGCGCCGTGGATGAAGGCGTATTTGGCGTTCATGATGGCCGTCTCGCTGTCTTCCTTCAGTTCCGCCTCGATGAGGGCGGCGGCACGGTCGCGTGTGGCAAGCAGTTGGTCGGCATCGGGCAGGCCGCGGGCAAAGGCGGTGGCTTCTGCATCGCGCTCCAGCAGTTTGATGGCCAGGTAGCGGGTGGAGTAGAGGTGGCGTATCTGCTCGTCGCGGCGCAGGGCTTCCTTCACCTGGTCGATGGCCTCTTCGATGTAGCGGCCGTGGTTGAGGTGGATGTGGCGGAAGACGCTTTGGTGCGGACGCGAACCGTGGGCGTAGTCCTCGTCGTGGTCGCCCAGGTCGGACTGGGCATAAGTGTCGTGCCATTGCTGCAGGTCGTGGGCCACTTCGGGGTCGATGTTGCCTTCCTTGTCCACAAAGTCGGCGCCTTCGTAGAGGTTGATGATGACGTGGAACAGGCGGTCCACTCCCTCGCCCGTACGAAACACGGTGGGAATCATCGGCACACCGAACAGGCGGCCCAGGGTGTGGTGGTCGAGGCGGTCGCCCCGGTTGGTGAACTCGTCGTACATGTTGAGCGCGCACACCATGCGGAGGTTCATGTCCACCAACTGCGTGGTGAGGTAGAGGTTTCGTTCGAGGTTGGACGCATCGAGCACGTTGATGACCACGTCGGGCGTGTGCTCGATAATCTGCTTGCGCACGTAGAGTTCCTCGGGGCTGTAGGCCGAGAGGGAGTAGGTGCCGGGCAGGTCGACCAGGTGGAATTCGTAGCCTTCGAAGTGGGCGACGGCCTCTTTGGCATCGACCGTCACGCCGGCGTAGTTGCCCACCCGTTCGTGGGCCCCCGAGGCATAGTTGAACAGCGAGGTCTTGCCGCAGTTGGGGTTGCCCACCAGGGCCACGTTGATGATGCGGCGGCGGCGCATGGCGGCGTCGCGCAGACGGCTGTCGACGGGCAGCAGGTCGACGATGGGGTGGTCGACCGCCACGCGTTCGGCCTCGGCGGGTTCGGTGCGCAAGGCTTCGGCTTCGGAGATGACTTCAATCATGTCGGCCTCGGCGTGGCGCAACGAGATTTCGTAGCCCATGAGGCGGTATTTCACCGGATCGCGCAGGGGCGCGTTCAGCAGCACCTCCACCACCTTGCCTTTGATGAAGCCCATCTCGACGATGCGCTTGCGAAAGCCTCCGTGGCCCAGTACTTTGACGATGACACCCTTTTCGCCGGTTTTCAGTTCGGATAGTTTCATGCGGGTTGTTCCTTTCTCCTCCGTTTCTGCGAAGGCAGGCCAGGCGAGTCGGTTCGCTTGGCGGTGGTAAAAGTAGAAATAATCTGCCGAATGTGGCGAGGGGCTTTCTTGAAAAAAAACTATTGCTGTCCGGTAAAACTAAAATGAGCATGGAAAATCTGTCCGAAGCCCTTCA
>JBJEHD010000034.1:0-18239 GCA_051875715.1 Bacteroidaceae bacterium | reverse complement strand
AATACTACACACTTTAATTGTTAATTACGTGTGAAGTAAATCTGTATCATGTCAAGCTGTTGAAAGCCGTTTGAACAACGGTTGTTGCAAGCCAATTGCAATGCCGTTGCAACACCGTTGCAATCGCGTTGCAACGACACCCGGCCATCGGCCTCGGGAGGGGCCAAATCCCGAAGCAAGATAGGGAAAGCCCTACGAAAGAATAGACGAAAACAGGCGGACGGAAGGAATCCTTTTTCCTATGTTTGCATCAAGAAAAGAAAGCAAACCCGATTATTCACCCTAAAAACAAACGCCATGAAACGAATCCTTACCCTGACGCTGACAGCCTTGCTGAGCACCCTGCTCGCACAAGCCTCCATGAGCAACAGCAAGGTTCGCAAAGAAACCCGGTTCCTCACCGACAAGATGGCCTACGAACTCAACCTCTCCACCCGCCAGTACGACGACGTGTACGAGATAAACTACGACTTCATCAGCAGCATACGCTACCTGGCCGACGACATCTACCGAGGCTACGCATGGGCGCAGGACCGCTACTACGAATACCTCGACCTGCGCAACGACGACCTCCGCTGGGTGCTCGACCGGGCGCAGTACAACCGCTTCATGCACACCGACTACTTTTTCCGGCCGGCCTACCTGACGGGAAAGAACTGGACGTTCCGCGTCCGCATCACCTACACGCGGCCCGACCTCTTCTACTTCCCCAAACCGGCACACTACACCTCGTACTGCGGCGCACACAGCCGACGCAACTACCAGGGGGTCAGCTACTACAGCGGACGCTACTCGCACCCGAACTACCACACCTCCGTCAGCCTTCGCAAGCAGCCGACCTATGAGAACAACCGCCGGGCCGACTTCGGCAACGCAAGTTCCCGTCCGGCCGACCGTCCTTCTGCCGGCAACCCGAAAGGCGACAAACGGCCCACCGACAAGAAAGGCAACAACGACCGAGGCAACAACCGCCGAAACGACTACCAAAAGCCGTCGAACCCCGGCCGGGACAACAGCCAGGCCAGACCTACCAACCCGCGCACCGAACGCCGGGACCCGCAGGCGGGAAGCCGCCCCTCCGGCCGCGAAGGCACCTCGGGCAGCCGCACCACCCGCACCTCGACGGGGACGCAGCGGGCCGGCAGCAGCCGATAAGGCTCCTTACACAGAAAGAGCATCCGAAGAGGAACCCACGTTCCGCCTCGGATGCTCTTTCTGCTTTTCTTCCGGCAACAGGCCTACAATCCGCCCTTCAGACACTCGTCCAAAAACGCATAGACAAGCGGCATCACCACGTCGTCGCACTCCTTGATCTGGATGAATCCGCCCATCATGCCGCCCATGTCGCCCAGGTTGGCCTTGTTGAACCCGTGGTTGGCTCCCTCGATCATCTGCAGCGTAGCGTTGCCGTTGGCATACAGGCCCACCGCCTTCTCCAGGTCGGCCTTCTTCACCAGGATGTCCTCCGTGCCAAGCAGCATCAGGATGGGTTGCGAGAACGTGCCGATGTGGGCATAAGCATCATACCCCTTCAGCGCATTGACGTAGGCCTCGCTCAGCCCCATCGAACTGCCCATACCCATGGAACCACCCATGCCCCCGAACGAAGCGAACATATTGACCAGGTCGGGCAGGGTGAACGCCGGATAGAACAACACCATCCCCGCCACCTCCTCGGCCACCTCTTCGGCCGTCAGAGCCGACACCAGTCCGCCCTCGCTCGAGCCAAGCAGGAAGATGCGCGACGCATCCACGTAGTCCAGCGCCTTCATGCCGGACAAGACGGCCTTCAGGTCGGCCATCTCGGTGAAGAGCGTCATATCCTCCGTACGGCCGTCGCTCAGGCTCTTGTCGCTGCCTCCGCAGAAGTCGTAGCAATAAGTCGCAAAACCCTTCTCGGACAGCATGCGGGCGTATCCCTTCATGGCCTCATGCGTCAGCGAGTGGCTGTGCGAAAGTATGACGGCCGGCAACTGCCCCTTCGCCGCCTTCGGCCGGTACATCCAGCCGTATATCTTCAGTTCGTCGCGCACGAAAGTCAGTTCCGTGCTATCCAGGCCCGATTCGGCCGTCACATCGCCGTCTCCGCCCGTCTCCGGCTTTCCCGGTTCATCCTCGCCGGCATTGCTGCCGTCCGTTTCCGTCGTCGTGGTGTCCGGTTCCTTGTCGTCCGAGCAGGCCGACAAACCCGTCACGGCCACCCAGCCACACAGAGCCAGGAGGCACGCATACATTTTCCAACTTTTTACCATAAACTACCTTTATTATTGATGAAAACCAATTGTTCCCTTCTTCTTCTCCTGTCAGTACGAAGCCGTGGCCGCGATGCCCTCCCTCCGGAGCAGGCCGAGGATGCGGTCCAGTTCCTCGTGCGAAGCCTTCGCCAGTTCGTGTCCGGGTGTCTCGCGGTCGATGGTGTAAATCATCACCTGCCTGGGCGCAATCTCCTTGACCGCCTGCAGCCAGGGGAGCACGTAGCGGTCGGATGTGTTGTCGACATCCTTCCCTTCGAACGAACCCTTCATGAACATCGTCTGAATCACGAGCTTTCCCCGGAAAGCCTTCAGGCCCTCCACCACCTCGGCCACGTCGTAGCGTCCCGTCGGACGGTCCACGCGCCGGATGTAGTCGGCATCCACCGTGTCCAGTTTCAGGATGTTGTTGTCCACGCGCATCAGCGCCTCAAACACCTGCGGCCGATGGATGAAGGTAGAGTTGCTCAGCACGCTCACCTTGGCCTGCGGGAAATAGCGGTCGCGCAACGCCAGCGTGTCGTCGATGATTTCGGCAAAATGCGGATGCGCCGTCGGCTCCCCGTTGCCCGCAAAGGTCAGCACGTCGGGGCTGGGCCCGTCCGCCTTCATCTGCAGCAGCCGCGCCTCCAGCGCCCGTGCCACCTCCTCCCGCGTCGGCAACGGACGGTGCGGACGATGGTCGGCATTGAAGCCACACTCACAATAAACGCAGTCGAACGAGCAATGCTTGCCGTCTTCAGGCAAGAGGTTGATGCCCAAGGAAACGCCCAGCCGGCGGCTGTGCACCGGACCGAAAATGGGCGAAGGATAAATCACTGTAGCCATACTTCATCAAATTGGTGCGTCGCGGCTTCCACATCGCCGGAACGCCATTTCGGGGCAAATATAGGGAGTTTTACACCAGGTTGTTATCCGCCTGTTTCGCTTTCTTTCACCCGAATCAGCTCGCCTTTTGCCGTACGCCACACCCCTGTCGCCTCTTTTACCTGCGAAAAGTGCCGGCCAAAGGCGGATTATCTGCCGAGATGTCCTTATCTTTGCAACTCATTATGAGCATTAAACCCTAAAAAGCGAAGAAATATGAGTCTACAATGTGGTATAGTCGGACTGCCCAACGTCGGAAAGTCCACCCTGTTCAACTGTCTGTCGAACGCCAAGGCGCAAGCCGCCAACTTCCCCTTTTGCACCATCGAGCCGAACGTGGGCGTCATCACCGTCCCCGACGAGCGTCTGAACAAACTGGCCGAACTGGTCCACCCGGGACGCATCGTCCCCACGACGGTCGAAATAGTCGACATCGCCGGCCTCGTCAAGGGTGCCAGCAAGGGTGAAGGCCTGGGAAACAAGTTCCTGGCCAACATCCGCGAGACGGATGCCATCATCCACGTGCTCCGTTGTTTCGACGACGACAACGTGACCCACGTCGACGGACACGTCGACCCCGTACGCGACAAGGAAATCATCGACACCGAGTTGCAGTTGAAGGACCTGGAAACCATCGAAGGGCGCATCCAGCGCGTGCAGAAACAAGCCCAGACGGGTGGCGACAAGACGGCCAAGCAAACCTACGAAGTGCTCGTACGCTACAAGGAAGCCCTGGAGCAAGGCAAATCGGCCCGCACCGTGCAGTTCGAAACCAAGGACGAGCAAAAGATTGCCCACGACCTGTTCCTGCTCACATCGAAGCCCGTGCTCTACGTCTGCAACGTCGACGAAGCATCGGCCGTCAGCGGCAACCGCTACGTCGAAGCCGTACGCGAGGCCATCCGCGAAGAAAACGCCGAACTGCTGGTCGTAGCCGCCAAAACCGAGGCCGACATCGCCGAACTTGAGACCTACGAAGACCGCCAGCTCTTCCTGCAGGAAATCGGATTGGAAGAGTCGGGCGTGTCGCGCCTCATCCGTTCGGCCTACCACCTGCTCGACCTCGAGACCTTCATCACCGCAGGCGAGATGGAGGTGAAGGCCTGGACCTACCGCAAGGGATGGAAAGCCCCGCAATGCGCCGGCGTCATCCACACCGACTTCGAGAAAGGCTTCATCCGCGCCGAGGTCATCAAGTACGCCGACTTCATCCAATACGGATCGGAAGCCGCCGTACGCGAAGCCGGTAAGTTGGGCGTAGAAGGCAAGGACTACGTGGTGCAGGACGGCGACATCATGCACTTCCGCTTCAATGTGTAACCCCCCACCCTCACGCCTATGAACCTCCTGTTGAACTATATCTTATGGAATCCGGACGTGGAACTGTTCTCCCTGTTCGGGTTCAGCATCCGCTACTATTCGCTTCTGTGGGCCGTGGGCCTGGGCCTGGCCTACTACATCGTCCACTGGCTCTACCGCGACCAGCACCTCTCCGAAGCCCTCTTCGAGCCGTTGTTCTTTTATTGCTTCATCGGCATCCTCATCGGGGCCCGTCTGGGCCACTGCCTGTTCTACGACTGGGCCTACTACCACAACCACCTCGTCGAGATGCTCCTTCCGGTGCAGTTCACGCCCGACGGGATGCGTTTCACCGGCTATCAGGGCCTGGCCAGCCACGGCGGCACCATCGGTCTGATAGCCGCCCTGTGGCTCTACGTGCGCCGTACGCGGCTCAACTTCGTCCATGTGCTCGACAACGTGGCCGTCGCCACTCCGGCCACGGCCTGCTGCATCCGTCTGGGCAACCTGATGAACTCCGAAATCGTAGGCAAGGTGACCGACGTCCCCTGGGCCTTCATCTTCCCCCGCGAAGGCATGGAGCCGCGCCATCCGGCCCAACTCTACGAAGCCCTGGCCTATGCCGTCATCTTCGTCATCGGCTTCTACCTCTACAAGCGGTGGAAGGACCGCCTCCACCGCGGCTTCTTCTTCGGCTGGTGCCTGGCCTCCATCTTCACCTTCCGTTTCTTCATCGAGTTCGTGAAGGCGCCGCAAGAGGCCTTCGAGGCCGACATGGTGCTCAACATGGGTCAGTTGCTCAGCATCCCCTTTGCCGTCTTGGGCATCGCCTGCATGATAGGCGGCCCCTGGTTGCGCCGGTTGTCCGGCGAGACGTCTCCCTCGCAGCGGCGTCCATAGCGGCCCGTACTCCCCTCTTTGCCCTCAGCCTCACTTCCCGCGGACAATGCGTTTGATGTCGTTCAGTTTGTTCAACGCTTCCAGGGGGGTGAGGTTGTTTACGTCGAGGTGCAGGATTTCGTCCCTCACCTGGCTCAGCACCGGGTCGTCCAATTGGAAGAAACTCAGCTGTACCCCGTCAGCAGACTTTGCGGCGGCCACCTGCGGCTTGTCGATGCCCTGTTTGCGTCCGTCGGCCTCCAATTGGTGCAGGATTTCGTTCGCCCGTTTCACGATGCCCGGCGGCATGCCCGCCATCTTGGCCACGTGTATGCCGAACGAGTGTTCGCTGCCTCCCCGCTCCAGTTTGCGCAGGAAGACCACCTTGTTTCCCACCTCCTTGACCGACACGTTGTAGTTTTTGATGCGTGCGAAGGTCTTCTCCATCTCGTTCAGTTCATGATAGTGGGTGGCAAACAGCGTGCGCGCCCTCCCCTTCGGGTTTTCGTGGATGTATTCCACGATGGCCCAGGCGATGGAGATGCCGTCGTAGGTCGACGTGCCTCGTCCGAGTTCGTCGAACAGCACCAGGCTACGGCCCGACAGGTTGTTGAGGATGTCGGCCGCCTCGTTCATCTCCACCATGAAAGTCGATTCGCCCACCGAGATGTTGTCGCTGGCCCCTACACGGGTGAAAATTTTGTCCACCAGCCCGATGTGTGCACTTTCGGCCGGCACGAAGCAGCCAATCTGCGCCAACAGGGTGATGAGGGCCGTCTGACGGAGCAAGGCAGACTTACCCGCCATGTTCGGTCCGGTAATGATGATGATTTGCTGGTCGTCGCATCCCAGCCGCACATCGTTGGCCACATAAGGCTCGCCCACGGGCAGTTGTTTCTCGATGACCGGATGCCTTCCCTGTCGGATTTCCAGCACCTCGTCGTCGGCCACCACCGGGCGCACATACTTGTTTTCGGCCGACACATGGGCGAACGAAAGCAGGCAGTCCAGGTAGGCCAGTTGGTTCGCGTCCAGCTGGATGGGCGGGATGAACTCGGCCAATGCGCTCACCAGTTCGGTGTAGAGGCGCGTCTCCAGCACCAGAATCTTGTCCTCCGCCCCCAGAATCTTTTCTTCGTACTCCTTCAGTTCCTGCGTGATGTATCGTTCGGCATTCACCAGCGTCTGCTTGCGTATCCATTCGGCCGGCACCTTGTCCTTATGTGTGTTCCTCACCTCAATGTAGTAGCCGAACACGTTGTTATAGCCTATCTTCAGGCTGGGGATGCCCGTTAATTCGCTTTCGCGTTGCTGCAACTGCAGCAGATAATCCTTGCCCGAGTAGGCGATGCGTCGGAGCTCGTCGAGTTCGGCATTCACTCCCTTGCGCACGATGCCGCCCTTTCCCACCAGGGCAGGTGGGTCGTCGTCGATTTCGGCGGCGATGCGGTCGCGTATTGTTACGCACAGGTTCAGTTGCTCGCCCACGCGCCGCAGACTCTCATTGTCGGCCTGCTCGCAGGCCTCCTTGATGGGTCTCATGGCCTGCAGGGCCACCTTCAGTTGCACCACTTCGCGCGGCGATACCCGCCCTACGGCCACCTTCGACAAGATGCGTTCCAGGTCGCCCATACGTCGCAACTGCTCGCCCGTCAGTTCGCGGAAATCCGGATGCCGGAAGAAATATTCCACCACGTCCAGCCGGTCGTTGATGGGCTTCACGTCCTTCAGCGGGAACACCATCCACCGGCGCATCAGTCGTGCGCCCATCGGGGTGAGCGTATGGTCCACCACGTCCAGCAGGCTTTTTCCGCCTTCGTTCATGCTGCCCAGCAGTTCCAGGTTCCGCACCGTGTATTTATCCAGCCTGACATATCGTTCCTCTTCGATACGGGTCAGTGCCGTGATGTGTCCGATGTGCGTATGCTGCGTCTGATAGAGGTATTGCAGCACGGCTCCTGCGGCCACCACACCATTGTGTAAATGTTCCACGCCGAATCCCTTCAGGTTTCGTATGTCGAAATGTTTCAGCAGAAGGTTTCGTGCCGTCTGTTCGGTGAAAATCCAGTCGTCCAGTTCGAACGTGAAGTATCGGCTTCCGAAGTTTGCGTCAAAGGTGTCGCGCCGTCCGCGTTCGAACAACACTTCCTTTGGGGCGAAGTTGCCCAGCAGTTTGTCCACGTAGTCGAACGGTCCTTCCGCTGTCATAAACTCTCCCGTCGAGATGTCGACGAATGCCACTCCGCAGGCATTTTTGCCGAAGTGTACCGCAGCCAGAAAGTTGTTTTCGCGGCAGTTGAGCACGTTGTCGCCGATGGCCACGCCGGGCGTCACCAGTTCGGTGATGCCACGCTTCACCAGTTTCTTGGTCGTCTTTGGGTCTTCCAGTTGGTCACAGATAGCCACACGCCTTCCCGCCCGGATGAGTTTGGGCAGGTAGGTATCCAGCGCATGGTGCGGAAACCCGGCCATTTCGATTGTTTTCTCTTTGCCGTTGGCCCTTCGCGTCAGCGTGATGCCCAATATTTCCGATGCATCGATGGCGTCCTGCGAATAGGTTTCGTAGAAGTCGCCGCAGCGGAACAGCATGAGGGCATCGGGGTGTTTTGCCTTCAGGTCCAAAAACTGCTTCATCATGGGGGTCAGTACAATCTCTTCGGCCACAATCTTCCTCCTTTGTTCTATTGTTTATTCTGATTAGGGAGCAAAGATAGTGCAAGCCGAAAGCAAAAAACAAGCTTGCTTGGATTTTTTTGCTGAGGCGCAGCCTGTCTTATCCAAAGATAGTGCAAGCTGAGCGGAAAAACAATCGAGCCAAGGCTTGAAATTGTGTTCCCGAGGCGCAGTCTGTCTTATCCGGCCGTGCCTCGGCGAGGCTTTTTAAAGGAAATATTTTCCTAATTAAATGCCTTGCACTTTTTTAAACAATTTTTAGTATCTTCGCCCGCAAATCAACCTATAACCATGACACACCACTTCCACACAAACCTAAAAGGAGGGAAATTACCCCCCCCCATTCTCTTTTCAGTTGTCCGTTGGTCTGCAACTTTACCCGATGGTATCGTGCAATCTCCCCTTCCGCTTTGCACACCTCTCTTTGTGTTCACCTTTCAAAAGCGGAGCCATGCATATAGGAGAACTCATCAAAGAGAAGATGCGCGAACGTCGGGTCACGGTCGTCCATCTGTCGCTGCAGTTGTGCTGCACGCGCGCCAATGTATATAAGATTCTTGGCAAGTCGTCCATCGACACCGACCTCCTGCTCCGCATCAGCCACGTGCTCGACTACGATTTTTTCGCCCTCTATTCCGAATCGCTCCGTCAGTCATAATATCCCGAAACCCATCAAAAAACCCACATATACTTATGAAATTCGTTCGCATACTCGTCCTCCTCTGTTTTGCGGCCGGCGTGTCCGCCCAAAACCCGTCCGACATCCAGCACAATCCGGACTATTACTACGCCGAAGGCGAAGGGCTCACCCTGGAAGAAGCCGAACAGTCGGCGATGGAACGGCTCGTCAGCAGCATAAGCATATCCGTCTCTGTCCACCATTCATGGGAGAGCCTCGAGATGTCGGGATCCGGAGGAGACACCTATTCCGAAAACGTCTCGTCGGCCGTCCGCTCCAGTTCGTTCATCACGCTCCGCAACGTCAGCACGCGCATCCTGAAGGAAGAGCCCAACGCCAAAGTGGCCCGCTGGATTTCGAAAGCCGAAGTTGAAGAAATCTACAAAGAGCGCAGTCTGAAAATCGCCGACTACGTTGAGACCGGCAAACGCGCGGAGCAACAACTCCAACTTGATGACGCACTGCGCAACTACTACTGGGCCCTGGTGCTGAGCCAGACGAACCCAGACCCCGTCTACGTCTCTTTCCACGAGAAGGAAGAAAACTGCGCTGTGTTCCTGCCCCAAAAAATCAAGGCCGTCATCGCCGCCATCCAGTGCAATCTGGTGGACTGCCGCGTCGATGGAAACCGCTATGTGGGGACAATGCGTTTCGCATACAACGGCCGCGACGTAGCCAGCCTGCAGATACGCTACAACGATGGCCAATCGTATGTCGGGCCCGTCATGGCCAAAGACGGCACGTGCGAGGTGGAACTGGTGACCCTGCCCACCGACAAGAAAATCCAACTGCGATTCGAATACAAATTCATGAACGAGGCTATGAACCTCGACAGCGATCTGGCACAAGCCTTCAAGGGTTCGCGCACACCAATCATCGACAATGCGGTCGTCGAAGTCCCGGTGAAGGTCGACACCAAACATCAGACCTTGAAACCGGCCCTGAAAGTCACGGAAAGCGTGTCGGCCGTGCAGGAGGCCGACCGAGAGATACAGCCCGAACCAGCCTCAAAAAAGAAAACCATCACCCTGGAAACGGTCGATGACCCCACACCCTACCAGCAGCAACTCGACCGGGTGGAGCAGGCCATTGCGCAACACAATCCCAAATTGGCCTACGAAGCCTTTACACCCGAGTGCTACAAACTGTTTCAGACACTTCTCGAGAAGACCGGCACGGTTTCACTCGTGGGAAGCAAGCAGACCTACACCTTCGTCAAAGCCGGAAACCAAGTGCTCGGGAGACCCTGCAAGGTGAAAATCAAGCACACGAACGGTAAAACCTTCATGGAAAACATTTCCTTCCGCTTCGATGCCGACACGCGGACAATCCAAACCTTTGCGTTCTGCCTGACCAAAAAGGCCGAAGACGACATCTTCAATGCCGCTACCTCGTGGCCGGAAGTTTCGCGTTACACCATTCTGCAGTTCATGGAAGACTACCAGACAGCCTACGCGCTGAAACGTGAAGACTACATTTCCACCCTGTTCTCGGAAGGCGCGCTCATCATCAGCGGCACCATGCTCAAGCCAGCCAGCGAATACCAATCGCAAGATGGAGCCACACTCGTCTTAAGCAACGACCAGGTGAAATACACCGTCATGAACAAGCAGCAATACCTCAGCATGCTGTCGAAGCAATTCAAACAAAAAGATTATGTCCACCTTAGCTTCGAAGACAACATCACGAAAATCATCAACGTGAAGCGTCTTCCCTACGGAACGGCCTTTGCCATCCAAATTAAGCAATACTACCATTCACCCAATTATTCCGACAAAGGATATCTTTCGCTCGTGCTCGACACCTCGGAGAAACAACCCATCATCCACGTACGCCTCTGGCAACCGGAGAAGAAAGACATGCTTTCGGTGGAAGAGTTCATCAACAAGTTTAAATTTTAAATCCCCCCTACAGTCATGAAAAAACTGATTCTACTGCTTGCCCTGTTCGGCATGCTCAAAGCCTCAGCTCAAGCTCCCCTGAAAACCCAGTTGGAACTGCTCTCCTTCGAAGAATCACTCTCGGAGGGAGGAATGAGCAACCTGGCCGGCATCTTTAAAGGAAAAGATTGGCCCACAGACGTGAACGACGATAAGCCCTGCGCCTGGGTACGCGTCACCTTCCAAAACATGAGCCTCGCCGACGCACGCAACGTGAAATTCGACTTCGGCGCCTCCGCTCCCATCAAGACCATCGAAGACCACCTGGACGAAGAAATACGCGAAGTATGGCTGTGGGTCACCCCGTCGGACTATGCCACCATGGAAGCATCGCTGAGCAAATACGGCGCCAGCAACCGACTTTACGACCTCAAACTGAAGCCCAAAAGCGTCTATGACGTCGTGCTGAAAAACAACAAGACCATGTCCATCAGCGTCGACACGCAACCGCAAGGGGCCACCGTCGTCATGGAGACGGGCGAAAAAGCCGTCACTCCAGCCACATTTACCGACGTCGCCCTGGGGCAGCATACGCTAACCATCAGCCTGAACGGACAGACCAAGCTGCAGGAAGCGATACTCGTGTCGGAAGAAAACGTTAAATTCACCTACGACATTCGCGACAAGAAGAAGATACGCTTCAGTAGCGACCCCGCCGACGCCACACTCTACATCGACGGAGAGATGAAGGGATATACACCTTGCAGCCTCGAACTTCCGTATGGCTCCTATCAGGTGGAGGCACGCCTCGGTATCGGCGAAACCGATGTCAAGTCCATCACCATCGGCGACCTCTCGGCCGACGAAATCAAGTTGGAGCCCATCAAGAAGAAGACGTTCGAAGTATACGCCATCTACAATGGCCGGAAAGTGGACGCCGACCTCTACATCGACGGCCGATCCGAAGGAGTCGGGCAAAGTTCCTACACCCTGACCAAGCCCATCGGCAAAACCTACAAGATGCAGATGAACTACTACGGCAACAGCAAGAAACGCACCATCAAGGTACGCGAAAACATGGCCGTCGACCAAGAATTTAAGATTTCCGCCCGGAACTCATTCTCCTGGTGGTGGCAGAAGCCCTACGATGCCACGCCGGGCGGCTTTGCCGTGTCCTACATCTCGAAACAATTCGTCACCTCGGGTGACGGCTACCAACTGAAGGAAGACCTTTGGGGACGTAAAGACCGACGGATGCACGGCATGCAGATGGGGCTTCACTTCCAACCCTGCTTCAGCTTCGGTCTCGGCCTCTACACCGGCTTGTTCTACGAACTCTACATGTCGCTCAACGACGACTACGACTACAACCAATTTACCGAACACTCCATGTACATCCCGTTGCACCTGTTCTACCGCATCCCCTTCTCGCGCAAGGTGGCCTTGTTCATCCACGGTGGTGTCGGCATGGATTGCGGCCTCTACGCCCGCTTCAAAGACACGTCCGACAGCAACTCGGAGCCCTACGAAGACTATTACGGAGAAGACGGATGGCCTAAGCGCGTCAACTTCTCGGCCGAAGTAGGCGGCGGGTTGCGCCTGGGTCCCATCCAGTTGCACGCCGACTATTCAAAAGGGCTGAACGACCACAAGTTCTATTCGGAATACGGCAACTACAAAACCATTCAGAAGAAACTTTCCATCGGCATATCTTACGTGTTCGGCGGCGATTGAAACCCCTGATATGAAACACTCAAAAGCCAACGCCATGCACCATCTGAACCATCGTTTCATCCTGTCGACCATCCTCCTTTTCGCATGCTTGGCGTGCGAAAAGGAAACGGTGGAACTCGAACCGGTCACGGGCGACCTCACCCTGCTGGGCATCCAGGTCCCCGTGACAAAACACCATTCCGACTACGCCGACTACACCATCAGCTACACGTCGGACAACCGGGTCACCAACGTCAAGGGTGACAGACTCTACATCAACCGCAACCCGCTGGAGTTTGTCATTAAAAGCACAGACGGCAGAATCTCCCATTTTTATGGCAACTTCAAGTTCAACAGCGCCGGATGTGCCACCTATTACGAGCAGTTAAACTCAAGCAGACAACCCGTCACAACCTATACGATGACATACGATGCCGATAACTACTTGAGCACCATTACAGAAATCACGATCTCCAGCAATGACGAAATGAAAACCGTCGTCACAAGAGGCATCGGAAAAAGAATAGACCGGATAGACAGTTATTACACAGGAAAACTTTCAGAATCCATCCTATTCTCCTATAGCGGAAACATCGAAAACACGGCTGGCATCTTTGTGCCAAGAATAGCCTCTGAAGCGCCTTTTCTCACCTACACCGGTCTGCTCGGCCGTCCGGCAGGGGTACTGCCCAGCACCTGCCGAGCCACCTCACACACCTACCAGGGCGACATGCAGATGTATGCCAAATACCACTACAGCACGCTGTTCGGAAACCACATCAACCGAGTGGAGGAAGAATGGAGCTGGCCGAGCATCAATGAAACGTGGACAATGATTGAGACGTTCGCTTACAAGGAAGCCGTTCTTAACAAACCGGGGATAAAATAATCCGGGAAGTTCCATCGCACGAGAAAGGTGTATCGGATTAGTTGACATGTCAACTAATCCGATACACCTTTCTTCATTTGTTCAGATTATTTCATCTTCTTTTGCAACGTGTTAATCAACGCACCGATAGGTGTCTAGTATAAATCATAAACTACAAAAGACGATGAAAAGAAGAATTTTACTTTTTATGTTATGTGTATGCTGTCTCGGCACAACGGCATCATTTGCACAAATCACGACGGGCAAGCCCTCTGCAAAGAAAATCAAGACAGGCAACCGCGCAGAAGAAGGGAACTTTGGTATCTATTTGGGTGCAACTACGGAAATGTTCAAAGCTCTTACCGATGCCGACATCCAATTCAAAGCCCTTCCGCTGGTCAACCTTAAGTATATGTATTCTGACGAACTGGAGTTCCGCGTAGGACTCGAATTCGGCAAGAAACGCGAACTCAGCAAAGGAGAAACCTACAATAGCAATTCCAAAGAAGATGGAGCCGACTTCAAGGCATCGACCGTAGACTCGCGTAACTATTTCTATCCGGGTGTGGCCTACCACTTCTCGCCGACCAACCTGCTTGACGTCTACGTAGGTGGCGAACTGCCCATCGGTTGGGAACGCTACAAGAAAAGTTCTGAAAGCGAATACGACAAGCTCGAATACAAGTCATCCGTTTCCAGAGGTACGTTCAACATCGGTTTGGGCGCCTTTATCGGTCTGCAGGCCTACATCGCCAATCTTCCGATTGCCGTCGGTGTGGAGTATGGTCTTTCGTCGATGGTGTACACAGGCTTGAAATACAAGCACACTTCGAAAATGGGTAAAGAGAAAGAACAAGTGTACTACACCAAGACACTGAAAGAAGGCGACGAAATGTATAACGACTTGAAGGTAAGACAAGGCGAAATCGGAAGTCAGTTCCGCTTCACGTTGACCTATTATTTTAAATAATCCCTAAAGCCACAGAGAAACAATGAAAAGATTATATTACCTTTTGCTCGTAATGGCTGTGCTCACCATGTCGTCGTGCGGAACCATGGTCAGAACGAAGCATCGGACACTTAGTCCAACCGAAGTGCGTCTGAACATCGACATGGCCGATTTGGAATACATGGGCCAGGTGGAAATCAGTGTCGCCTACCGCACATACCTTGGTTTTATCCGCGTGACGGATTCTGTCAACGGCGAACCGTACGATTCGTTCAACAAGAAACGTTTCAGTTCGCCCCATTGCCTCGGCGGTGTTTCCTTGGCCGGCCCCATCCGCAAGGCTGCTTACAAAGCATACGAAACATTCCCCGATGCCACCTATTTCCAGCCTGTGCTGAAAACAAAGGAAAAAGAACACTTGTTCTTAGGCAGCGAGAATACCACGAAAGTGATTATCAAAGCCTATAAGTTGAAATAATCCCAAGACTTCATTTTTTTCCACGCACAGACTTCTTCCGGCCCATACCGGCAGAGTCTGTGCGGAACTTTTTTAATATGTCCTTGATTCACATGAAGCGATTATTCCCTTACCTGCTCGTTCTCATCGTCCTACCCTTCACGGCTTGTTCCGACGAAAGCGACGCATCGCCCATCGTCATCGAGTTTGACAACTTCGATCCTATCCAAGTGGTCAGTGGGGGCGAACTAATCAAACTGAAAGTAAGTACTTTTGCCACTGGATCAACCATCGAGACCTTTTCCATCGCTTCGTTCGACAACGAAAAAGGCGATCGTCATTTGTTCGACACGCTGGTACAGGCCGAACGTTTTTCGTATTCCTACAACTATCAGGTGCCCGAATTTCTCACCGATAGCATTCAGCACATGCTCTCCTTCCAGTCGACCGACGCCAAAGGATACAAGCACGAAAAGTCTGCTGCCTTGATTGTAAAAGGGGGAAGCGTCTTGCTGATTGAGAGGTCCGGACTTATGCTCTATGCCGGAAACTCCGGCCGAGAAAACGGATTCTCGTTGAGCGACCCGTCACAAACTTTCATCACCAATCTGACCGACTCGGCACGCATCGACCTCTACGCCTATGCCGACACAACATCGACAAGCGATGTGCTCGCTCGCGAATGGCGAACCGGCACCGACGTAGATTTCGCCAAGATGAATTCGTTCGACTACGTCAACGCCACACGTACCACTGTAACTGCAGCCTACAGTAGCGCCGTACGCACCCCTTACGTCAAAGGCATCAACCGAGGCGACCTGGTTCTTGTTGGAAAAACAGGCAAACCTTGGGGCATCATTCAGGTAATTGCCGTGTACGATGAAGAAGGTACGACCAACGACGGCTACCTCATCAACTACAAAGCGATAGGCCACTGACACAAGCAAGACTACAGACAAAACTACATATATAAAAGTTTTACACCTTCGCTCCTCCCTCCCTTTTCTCCACGAAAGTCGGACGGAGGAGTTATTTTTGTATCCATCCGTCACAAAATTCAGCAAAAGGTTTGGGAAACATACAACCTATCTCACAAACACCGTAGGAACATTGGTATCAAACGACCGATGCAAGTTATCTCGGTCCTACAACGAGAGAGGCCGGCTCCACAAAGGGAAACCGGCCTCTCTGCCTATTTAATGCTCAAAGCATGATTCTCTCTTTTATCTTGCTCTATGCATCCTATGTTTCTTGAAGAAGAATGGACGAACTCTTTCCGACCGCTGCATCGTTCTCACTGGCGCGGTAACAGAACTACTATTTCCAAATTCACTATAAGTATATAGATAGGTACTATAGTCAGCCTGCTCCTTTTGAATGCTACCGTCTTCATTCAGTACATACGTATATTCCTCAGAATCAGTATATGTTTCACTACTTATTATCTTTCCTGTTGCATCATATTCCTTCTCTTCTTCTTGATATTCTACCTTGCTGACGAGATTCATCGGTGCAACTCCAAGCATACCTGTGAAACCCACTAATCCTATAAACTCTTCTAGGTAGTACGTATCATTCATCGATTCTGTCCATTGTCTAAATTTGTTCTCCTGTTTCCCATACGTACATGTAGTCTCAACTATTTCTTTAAACATCTCACCATTTTCTATGTCTGTGAACACGCCATATACGCTGGCCAAGTTTCCATTCTTCCAAGTGTACTCTGCCTCATCTGTCCATGTTTCTTTGTATGGATTTCCATCTTCGACACCTACATAACTTCCACTCATTGATACAGCAATCAAATTTCCATTGCTATTATACGTAAAATTAACAGACTCTGTACTTACCCAATCTCCGTCACTACCAGATGAATCATACGTGATATGAGAAATATATCCACGTTTATTGAACGAGATATCACCTCTTCCTTCCTCCTTATTGTCATAGTAGTATACACAGACTCCTTCATCATAAAAGATTTTCATGCCATCCCCATATCGATCAGTCATTGATACACAACGCCCCTTTTTGTCGTATACAAAGGTAGATCCTCCCACATTGGTCAGCAATTTGCCATCAAACTCTACCGCCGGTCCTTGAGGTGCACCAGCATCTTCGAACCCATCTTCATCATCGTCCTTGCAAGACGTACATACACCTGCACAGATTGACAATACCAAAACCGGCAATTTTGTCAATAAAAAACTTTTCATTTCTATATTGTATTTGTGCCTACAGACTCCCGAATTAGGCCGTTTTATACTTTCAAATAAAGGATAAGGGGAGTCTTCTGATTTGCATATCCTTTTTTAGTCATGCAAATATACGTATTTGTTCGTTGTCAGTTATTTAGACACTTATGCAACATCTTCCATACTTTTGTCGCACATTTCGCACTAATATAATTTGGAACACAAAAATTCTATTTATTCCAACATAAATGCATGTATTCAATGGGAGGTTATATCCGTAAGATTTATTACTTTTGTAACCACACAACAGCAATACGCTACAACACCCCAAAGAGATGAAAGATATTGGAAAGCGCATACAAGAAGAGTTGGAAAAGCAAGAACGTTCCGTCTCCTGGTTTGCACGACAACTGTCCTGCGACCGATCTAACGTATATCGCATCTTCCAGCGAAACAACATTGACACGCAAACGCTTGCTCGCATCTGCCGCATTCTCCAGTACAACTTCTTTCAAGAACTGGCCAACGATTTCACCAACGAAAACAACCTGACGCAAACCAACCAATTGTCGTGCTGAAACACTTGTCTGTCATAAAACAACATTGTTTCTTTGCTCAGATACAGATAAATCATTTCTTTTGCACAAGCAACAAAGGATTAAGGACAAGAATTTGACGTACGTATGTGAACCATCATCGTGCAAAGAACAATCTGCCTAATCGGTTTAGAACAAGACAAGATGGAAAAGAAAAATCACAACTGCTCCAGTTGTCCGTTGAGACGTAAGTATGACCGACAGCCAAAATCACTGCTCGGTAGACTTTGGCGATGGCACATCCACTTTTGCCCCGGCTGGAAGGCTTACTTCACGTCGCTAAACGAAAAAGAGAAGACATCAATCAGGAAGCAATATAACCTTTAATATGCAATTTATCAGATGAGTGCACTCACAGTACTCTACCTCGTACTTCCGTTTCCCTTGGCATTCATTCTTCACGATTCCGAGGAAATAGCCGTGCAACATCGCTGGATATTGTCACACAGAGAGATATTAGTCAGAAGATATCCGAAGATGAAGCCTATCATCGACCACTTGTCACAATTAAGTACAAAAGCATTTGCCGTGGCAGCACTGGAAGAACTGGCAGTATTGATTTTGGCAACAGTTTACGTGTTGATGCAAGGCGTATATGCTGTAGAACTTTGGTCTGCTCTGTTTATGGCTTTCTCCATTCACCTGCTGGTCCACATCGGACAAGCAATATGGGTACGAGGCTACGTACCCGGGGTTATTACTTCCCTCCTATTGCTTCCTTTCGCCAGCTACGGAGTATGGAGCATCTGGCTATCTATGGGAAAGTCGGAAATGCTGTTATGGGGAACGGTCGGTTTGGCCATCATGGTGATTAACCTGCGATTTGCGCATTGGCTGGGACGTAAAGCAGCCCGACTTCGGCACACCTCCGCATGATTGACATGATACAGATTTACTTCACACGTAATTAACAATTAAAGTGTGTAGTAATT
>JBJEHD010000033.1:0-68784 GCA_051875715.1 Bacteroidaceae bacterium | reverse complement strand
TGCCAAAAAGAAAGTTCGTTTGCGCATAACGGCCTAATGACCGTTTTGGGTTTATTCAACGAGGGAATTCTCTTCCCTGACACGCGATGCCGGCAGGCGGAGTGGGAGTGTCAATACCTAAAAAGGGCGTATCAATGTGTAAATATTCGACTTAGATGTAGAAAAATAGGTATAAGCCCTTGCCGTTCTAAAAAAAAGTCCTAATTTTGCCCCCCCCGTACAAGAAGAGCGATGATTGTAGCAAACCGACTTCGCCGGGATTACTAAAACCACCGCCTTTTTAGTTGAAGGCTTAACTGATTACATGGAGAGGGTCTATTCTATCTTACTCACGCTGGCCATGCTGGCCGCAGGTGCGTATCATACACGCGCGCAGGATGAGGTGTATGCGCCTCTTCCGGCTTTCCCCTTCGTATATGTGAGCCATACGCCGGATGCCCCCCTTCCCGCCGTCAGCGACTCCCTTTTCGATGCCTCGTCCCGAGGCGTTCGCTTCCGCGTGAACCGTTCGGAACTGCGTCCCGACGATCCGTTTGTCACCCTGTATAAAGAGCAAATCGTTCCGCTCCTCTTGCGCCAGCCCGATTTGGTGTTGCGCCACATTGTGGTGCGCGGAGCCGCATCGCCCGAAGGTCCGTACGAGAACAACTGCCGCCTGGGCCACGAACGTGTGCAGGCCTTGGCCGCCTTCCTGGGCAGCCAGTTGGGTCGTCCGTTCGACCCCTCGCAGGTGGAGTGCAGCAGTGTCTGCGAAGATTATGCCTACCTGGTCCGCCTGATGCAGGAGGCCCGCGACCCCGATGCGGAGGCCGTGGCCCGTATCTGGCAGCAGAGCAAGGGCGACGAGCGGGCCTGCAAGGCACGGCTGAAAAGGCACAACGGCGGCCGCACGTGGCGCCGCCTGCTCAAGACCTACTTCCCCACGCTGCGCCAGGCCCGCGTCCTGCTGTTCTTTGGCCGGGTGTCCCGGTTCGAGGCCGTGGGGGCTCCGGCCCGCCTGACCGCCCCGACCTATGCCGACAACGGCCTGCTGACGCCTGCGCCGGCGGTTCCCTCCGCGCTTCTGCCCGTGCCGGTGCTGCAGCCGGCCCGCCTGCCGCTGATGGCTGTCCGCACCAACCTGGTGCACGACTTCTTCTACATGCCCGACTTCGGCTTTGCGCCCTCGGCCAACGTCCAGTTGGAGTTCTTCCCGCGCAAGGGCCATTTCACCTACAACCTGGGCTTCACCTTCGGCAACCACCGCCACTGGTCCGACCATAAGTTCTTCCAGATTCGCGACGCCCAGGTGGAGGTGCGCCGCTATTTCCGCAAGGGCCATCCCTACCGCGGAGCCTATCTGGCTGCCTACGGCCACGGCTTTTCCTACGGCTTCGGCCTCGGTCCGCACCGGGGCTGGAAGGGCGAGGGCCTCGGTGCCGGCCTCTCGGGAGGCTATACCTTCAAACTGACGCGCAACGGACATCTGCGCATGGAGGCCATGGCCGCCCTGGGCTTCCTGGCCACCCAATACGACCCCTTCGTATGGGGCAACCCCGTCACGGGCGAAGAAGACGGCAAATACTATTACGACTACCGCGGCACGGCCGGCAAGTTCCGCAAGCGCAACCACCGTTTCACCTGGCTCGGGCCTACCAACCTGGGCCTCCAGCTGACGTACGACCTGGTGTACCGCAAGCGCGAGAAAGGAGGCAGACGATGAGGACGTGGATGCTGACCGGCGCGGACCGGATGAAGAAACGCCTGACCCGTTGGGCGATGCTCGTGGTGATGTGCGCTTCCGTGTGCACGCTGGCTTCGTGCATCGAGCCCGAACTGCACCTGCCTGCCGACGACGTTGTCGTGGACATGCCCATCGTCATCATGGACATGGAGGTGGTGTGGAACGTCGACGTGAACTGGAACACCCAGTGGCTCTACGGATGGGATGCCATCGACGAACAGCTGTCGGGCTCCATCGGCTATACCACGCCGACCAACTACGAGGTGCGCCGCTACTACCTCGGCGACAAGCCCCACGGGGCGCATACGCGCGAGGGCATGGACGGCTTCACCATCTTCAGTTCCTCGTTCCGACGGGCCTACAACTACGGCTATTACGACCTGCTGCTGTGGAGCAACATCGACTCTCCCTCGGGCACGCAGGTGCTGCTGGTCGACGACAGCCGCGTGGACGAGGTGACGGCTTCGACCACCGCCACCCGCGGACTGCTGACCGACGTAAGCACACAGGCAATCACCGGCTTGTACAACCAGCCCGAAATCTTCTACTCCGCTTACGAGCGCGACATCCACATCTCCCAGTCGGCCGAGGACTACGACTACTTCGACGAAGACAAGAAGGTGTGGGTGAAACACATCGACACCAAGCTGACACCGCTGGTCTACATCTACCTGGTGCAGGTCGTCCTCCACCACAACGACGGACGCATCGTGGGGCTGACCGGCGACGCGGCCGTGTCGGCCATGGCCAGCGGCACCAGCGTGAACACCGGGCATACCAACAACCATCCCTGCATGACCTACTTCCTCATGCGCATGAAGAAGGGTATCGACTACCAGGGCGAGCAGGTGGACGTGATGGGCGGCAAACTCACCACCTTCGGCTTGTGCGACATGGAAGGGTGGACCGCCGAAAGCCGGGCCGGGTACAGCGGCAGCCGCACCGACCTCGACAACCGGATCTACCTGACCTTCCGCTTCAGCAACGGAAAGGAGAAAACCTACGACTACCTCATCACCGACCAGTGTCGCGAACGCTCGCACGGAGGGGTCATCACCCTCCATCTCGATGCACGCGACATCGAGCCGCCGGCATCGGGCGACTCGGGGGCGCGAGACCTCTTCGTCCCGAACCTGGAGGATTACGAGAACGTCGACTACGACATCCCGATGTAAAACGAAAAGAGAAAACAAACAAAATAAGTTTCATTTAATCAATTACAAGTTTTTATGCAGAAAAAGCAGTATTACTATTTCGCGCTGGCCGCACTCAGTCTTGCGGCGTGCACAAACAGCGATGACTACTTTTACGACGAGCAAGGGAAACTGAGCGACGCCGTAAGTTTTCAGGTGCTGGGGAAAAACGCGACGCGTGCCATGCTTCATCAGGAAGGCCACTACAACTTCGGTGTGTTCGGCTACAAGAGTTCCGACCTGGTGAACCCCATCATGGCGGACTACCTGGTGGGCTATCAGGACAACAACAAGGGCTACGAGCAGACCGGTTCCACCTTTGGAGACCAGGGCGGAGTGGCCGACGGAAAATCGCACTGGATGTACGAGGGCATGGGTAGTGCGCAGTACTACGGCACCTACGCCGGCGGCGCCATGGAGCGTTTCTACCAATCCAACAATCCGAACCAGTATCTGAAGTATTGGGATAAGAGCGCGGAGTACACGTGCTTCTATGCCTACGCTCCCTACGTCGGTACGGAAGAGGCTGAGTCTGCGAAGCGCATCACCTACGTGGACGGTACGGCACAGGGCACTTCCAACGATAAATACGTACTGACCATCCCCAACGGTACGCTGCAGGCCGGCTACGACGATGCCTCGAAGTATGAGTTCATGTATGCAGCCACCCAAGTGAAAAGTGCCGACTATGGCCACGACGTGACGCTCAACTTCAAGCGTCTGGTGGCCAAGGTGAACATCAAGTTCTGGGAAGATGTGCCGGGCTACCGTGTACGCATCCTCGACCTGCAGCAAGGCACGTATGAAGGTGTGCAGGCCACGCCGTCCATCAAAGACGGAACGAGCAACAACTATGGCTATCGCTACGGTACATACTACACCAGCAACGGTGCAAAGATTAAGTTCGACCCAACGGCGGCAACACCGAATATGGGCGGAACCGTACAGCAGTTCAACGGCGAACGCGTATATGATGCAACTGGCCACAAGGCAAACCTCGTCTTCAAAGCCCCGACGGTACAGCAGATTGGCGACAACCGCTACACGGCTGTCTTATCGCCCACGACCTACTATGCCATCCCCAAAGAAGACGGCAGTAATGTGTTGAGAAGTGACAACGCGGATTTTGATGATACCATGGCCGCAGAGGCAGACCTTGCGAAGACCGGCTTCACCTTCCACGTGACCTACGAACTGACGGCGGAAGACACGGGCGAGCACATCGTGGTGAAGAATGCCACGGTCCATGTGGGCAAGGACTACTGCAACTGGCAGGCCAATACGCACTACACCTACATCTTCAAGATTACGACCAACAGCAACGGTTCGACCGAAAAGGACCCAACCATCAATCCGGACGATCCCGAAGTGCCGACCACGCAGTCGCTCTACCCGATTGTCTTCGACAACTGCACAGTGGCAGACTGGGATGAAAACGAGAGCGAATGGAACGTGACGGATGGCACGCAACTCAGTTACCACAACATCACGCTCAACACGTATTCGGTAGCGACGGGTGCAGAAACCAATATTACGGTGACGATTGCAGACAGTGACAAGCACGATGGCCACGCGATAAACTACGCGGCAGTGAGCGTATATGGCCCGAACGACGAAAGCACGGATAAGTCTTCGTGGTATAGTAGCGATACTCACGTGATTACCGTTCCGACAGGCGCACCCGCCGGTCTGTACACGGTTAAGTACACGTGTCCGGGCACCGACATCAACGGCAACCATCCGACAGAATGGAAGGTATACTTCGTCGTAGGCAATGTGTACACCGTTGATACGCATAAAGCCGTCATCGGTTGCAACGCGACCGAGCCGGAAGCCAAGTTGAACATCACGGCTACGAAGGATGGTAATTTATATGCTATGACTGATGCCATCCTCTCCATCGAGTACCCGGCCAACTTCACCTCCGAACAGAAGTCAAATGTCTCTGTCAGTGGTACCCAAGTCGTTGTGAAGCAGGCAGCAACTCCGGGCGTTTACAAACTCGTGATGAGCATCAACGAAGGCACGACGGTCAAGGTGGCTGAAAAGACCTTCACCGTGAAAGACTTCACCTTCGACTTCAACCCGAGGATTGTCAAGAAGGGCGAGAATACAACCATCACCTGCAGTCAGGCTGCTGATGGTGACCATGTATATTCGTCGGATCTTGTTGGTGCTGAGGTGAACAACAATAAGATAACAATAGAAGCAGCAGATGTAGAAAGTGTAGATGACAGTACGACGCAGACCATCACCTATAAGGTGTATGCTGATGGCGATGATGCCCAGACGACCTATACGAAGACCTTCACGGTAGTGAACTCGCACAGCGTATCGCTCAACACGAACAGCATCGACCGCAACGTAGGTACGCACAACGATACTGACTTCTCGACGGACTACATCACCATCACCGCGACGTTCAACGGCGGTGTTCCTGAATCCAACCTCTACACTGACGGTAAGCTCACCATCGTTAATGCGAACAAGGTGGATTTGGATCCGGCGGTTGCAGCCAACTTCCAAATCACGCAGGATGGCGCGTACAACAAGTACAAACTCGAGTGTCAGCAGGCAACGCCTGCCGGCAACTACTTCGTGAAGTACACGTCGACCGTCAAAGGCGAGGAAGTGGCCAAGTATGCAGGTTTCGTTGTCGTAGAATAACCGCAAACCATGTACGCACGTACATATTATAAATCAATCGACACACAGGTGTTGGCCGGGGCTCTCCGAGCCCTGGCAGCACCCTGTGTGTTGCTTTCTCTCATTGCTTGCTCCAGCAGCACGACGCTGAGCGAGATAGAGGAGAACACCGACAGCACCGACCCGCTGGGCTTCACCTGCCGGCTGACGCAGGACGAGCCGCGTTCGCGTGCCACACTCCTCACGTCCGACTTCATCGTCAGCACCTACAAGGCATTCGCCACCGAAAAACAATTTACCGTCATGGACCGTTACCACGTGGAATACAAGACCACGGGCACAGCCTGGGACGGCACCATTCGCCCTTACTGGGACTATACCGGGGTGCAAGGCCAGTCCGAGAAATACTGGGACTACAGCCATTTCCCCTACCGCTTTCATGCCGTGGCCCCCTATCCGGCACCGGGCGAGGTGTCCTTCGACCACAAGGACCTGCGCATCAACGCCGCCTACCGCCATCAGACCTGCATCAACGGCCTGGTGCAACCCGCCGCCTCCGAGGCGGAACCCTACGTCGCCGCGCAGTTGCACCGCGCAACCGACGGCCGCGACCACGACATCCTCGCCATCGATGCGAACAACAGCCACTTGAACAACAGCACCACCACCCGCCATCGCGAGGTGTGGATGCCGTTTCATCACCTGAATTCGAAAATCCGGTTCGCCGTCTACAGCCTCTCGCCGTGGGCCAGTGCGAACTCCCTATACATCGACAACCTGACCGTGAAGGTCGTCTCCGACCGGTTTGTCACCTCCGCCACCGGCTACAAGGCCACCTGCGGCGGCACGGGCACTGCCGAAAGCCCCTTTACGGGCTGGCGGGCCGACCCGCCCTACGATGCTACGACGGGCTTCCAGGGTCTGTCCACCGGCACGGCCGGACTCCAACTGTTCCGCTTCGACGGCGGCAAGGACGTGCCCGGCAACGACCTGCGCGACTGCCAGACGAAACGGACGGCCTTCTTCCTGCAGTGTGCAGACGGCATCCGCCAGTTGCCGCAGACGAACGTACGGCTCTCCGTCAGTTTCCGGGTCTGCAAACCCGACGGAACGGTCTATCAGACCTTCACCGACGTTCCCCTCGAGTACGAACTGGACGGCACCTTCCATCCGCTTCACTCCTGGCAGTCGGGCTACTTGTACACCTACTATTTCGTGCTGGGCAGCGGCGATGTCCCGGACAAACTCGAAATCGAGTTCACCTGCGCCCTCGTCCCGTGGGACGACATCGCAGGAAGCCTGAGCACGGACTTGGAACAATGAGACAACGATAACAAATCAGATAAGAATAAAACAATAAAAAAAATAGAACGATATGAAAAAGTATTTCTTTATGGCGGCTTTCGCCACGGCGCTCTTTGCCACATCGTGTTCGGACAATGAGGTTCCCGAGATTGAAACGCCAAACGACCAAAAAGAGATGATCAGCCTCTCGGTCGGCATGGGCGAACAAGTGGTCAAGGCTCCGACCCGCGCCACGACGTACAATGGATTCACGTCCACAACCCGCATCGTGATGCGCTTGCAGAGTGACAACGACGAGACTAGCAAAAGACGCTACACCCGGACGTTGGCACGTGCTGCAGCCGGTTCGAACTATTCGGAGGTGTCGCAGGACGGTGCTTACCTCCGTTATTGGGACGATGCCTTCGGCCGCAAGGCCAATCTGTCGGTGTTCGCCGTAGCCATCCCGAACAAGGATAACGATGGACTCCTGCCCGAGGATAAATTGAAAGGCGAAACTGCATGGACCAGTACGTTCAATTCGGGCGACAACGAGATAGAGTGGGAAGTCAATAGCAGCCTGACCGCGGATAAGTTGCAGAGCTCAACTGTGATGGATAATCAGGACTTGGTGTACAGCAACAACATCCAAAAAAACTCGCCAGTGGGCGGACGCTACGTGTACGACTTTGATCCTTCGCCTGGCGCTTACAAACCCACTACGGACCAACTGGAGGCTGGAACCGCTGTGTTTGAGACAGACCGTATGCGCTTCAAGTACAAAAACGAATCCGACGAGACCTCGCCGGGACGGTTCGACAAGGGACACCTCGTCTTCAACCATGCTTTGTCTCGTCTGACCCTCACCATCAAGAGCGGGGACGGCTTCGATGCCGGAACCAAGTTTAACCTGTATACGACCGACAACAACGGCGTGCAGGCCTTGGTGATGCCTGTGGAGGGAAAACTGGATGTGCAGAAAGGAAGTTGGAATGTCACCAACTATGGCACGATTACGACCCAACCCGGTGTGCAACGTCCGGAAGGATTGGTCGCGTATGCCAGTTACACCACCTCCATGCAGATGCTGCCCGGCTACGTATTCAATCAAAACGACGATACCAACGTGCTGAAGTTCCGCATCGACGACAACGAGTACTACATCACGCAAAAGATGATTCACAGCGCTTTGCAACAGAATGCTCCCGTCAACGGACTGACTGCCGATGCCACCTCTTACACCATGGAGCAAGGCAAGAACTATACGCTGACCGTGACGGTCAACAAGACCAAGGTGGATAACATCACAGCCCAGGTGGCTGCGTGGGAAGACGTGGCCGGTAAGGCACAGACGCTCTACAACTCGTACGTGACGCTGAACCTGAAGGCAACGACTGGACAGGTCTGCGATACCTTTGCAATCTACCGCATGAAGGTGCAATCAGAAACTATCCTTACAGACGGAGCCAACGATTTTAGCAACAAGGAGTGGATGGGCAACTACGACGAGAGGCAAGAGCCTACATACGATCACGTAACCGATAAGTGGAAAACCACCTGGTATTTTGAGGACAACAAGACCTTCTACCACTTCCGAACGGTGGACAAAAGCACGCAGGTGCATGAGACAGACAGTCCTACTGAAGACTATTTCACCATCACTTCCGGACCGGTTGCTACCAACGACCCGCATTGGGGCGCTCCGCTGGAAAGTAGTGCGACGAATAGTTATAAGACGGAAGGAACGAATGAGACTGCCGGTTACGGTGCAAACATCTACAAGGCCATTGGTTCTACCACAGGCACCATCGCCATCCAGGAGTTCCACATGCTGAGCGAAATCAACGTGATTCTGAAAACCGCAAATGATGAAAGCGGTGTGAAGTTGAAGGACGGTGAGAACGAAACCGTGGTTACATTGTACCAATATTCGAAGGATGCCAAGGTGAAGATGGGCAACGGCTGGGTGTTCGAACACTCGGCTGCCACAATGAGCAGTGAGATGACCAAGCCTAATCCGTTCAATGTGGTGGATGATGAGACTGGAACAAAGAAGAAGACGGATGGAGCATACACCTTCCGTGTTGTGCCACAGTCGCTCATACGTGAGGACGGAAAGGTCGCCATCAAGATTCAGACGCCGGACGAGAACCTGTACTACTGCATCGATGACCTGAGCCGCATCACACCGAACGGCTCGGATGACGCGATCACCTATTGGTTGCCCAACCACAAGTACACCTACACCTTCGTCATCAGCAAGAAGGGCATCGAAAGCATCACGTGTCAGGTGGCAGCTTGGGAAGAGGTGAATGCGAAAGACCAGGATATCGACCTCGAAGATTAACCAAGAGGACCCTAACAGAAAAACGTTTTGCGAACGAGATATCACATATTGGTATTGTCGGTGCTGACGGCCTTTGCCGCCTGCACCGACGATGTGTCAACTGTCGACATCATCGACGGGGGGAAATCCCCCATCGCGATGTCGGTGGGAGGCATGGACGACAGTCGGACACTTACGCGTGCCGTCATCACCGACGGCAGCGGCAAGGAGCTGAAGGCCATGCCTGCCGGCACCGGCATCCGGACATCGATGAGGAGCCAGTACAACACAGAGACCAAGGATGAACCCTGGGCGTATCCCGAAGGGACAAGAGAGACACCCCTCTACTGTGCGACATGGGGCACAGCGGGTGCCGAAACCGACGGCAAAGCGCCCATCGACTTCGGCTCGAACGCCCGCTACTGGGACGATGCCCATGCCCGATCCTCCATGCTGAGCATCTGGGCACTGGCCGTGCCCAATCAGCCCACCACCACCTGGGAATGGCGCACCACCGACGGCGCGACAGCCCAGGAACCCACCCACTGGGAGAACGTGGAAGCCAACGCCCCGACGCAGGTGTACTGGTCGGTCAGCGCGCCCCAGACCGCCACCACCTTTGCTCGCGAGGACCTGTGCTTCTGCAACAACCTGGCCGACAACACGGCGCAGGGCAAACCGGACAATCGGCTGAAGTTCAACAATCAGCAAGCGATGAAGTTCGACACCGGCAACCTGATGTTCTACCACGCCCTGGCAAAACTGACCATCCGCATCAAGTGCGGCGACGGCTTCGCGGGCGACGGCTCCGACTTCCAGTTCAGCGATTTACCTGCAGGAACCGACAACAACTTTGCCTTGAAAGGATTCTACGGCAAAGGCACCTTCGACCTGAAGAAAGGCGAGTTCCAGCCCCTGACCGACGAGAACCAAACGGCGTTTTCGAGCATTTACCTGCAGCAAACCACCCCGCAGAAGAAGGAAGCCGGCGACTACTACACGCTGCAGGCCTACGTACTGCCCGGCACCAACCTGCGCGACGGCCTCGTGGAGGATGCCTTCGCCTTCACCATCGACCGAAACCACTACAAGGTGTCCATGCGGGCCTTGTACGATGCCATCCGCAACCGAAAGGACGGCCTGGGCCAGTGGGTGAACAGCAGCGACGGCGGTGTTACGGTGAAGGAGTCCGTCCTGGGCGAAGGAACGAAGCTGCTGGCCGGCGTGAACTATGCGTTCACCTTCACGGTGGAGAAAGCCAAGATAAAAGGCCTGACCGCACAGATTTTGGATTGGGAAGAGGTGACGGCCGACAATGTGACGCCCAGCAATGCCCGCATCACCCTCCAACTGGAGGAACGGGGCGAAGCGGTGACGTCGGGAGTCGACTTCTACCGTGCACTGGACCCGGACAATACCGTCATCACCGACGCGTATGAGGGTTACACCTGGCAGACCGGCTACACGGCCGGCGAGAAGGCCGCGGCATCGTTCGTGGACGGCAAATGGGCGGTGTCCAACTGGTACTGGCCCGACAACACCGCCTACTACCACTTCCGGGCCGTGGGCGACAAGACGACCGCCAGCCCGCAACCTCCCACACCGCAACCGGGTGCCGGCGGCGACTACATCGCGCTGACGCACGGCGAGACGTATCGCGACTACACGTGGGGTGCGCCCTTCCGCGACGACGGGGACAACGAGGAGGCAGGTTCGTTCAAGTGGACGTACAGCCTCACGAAAGGTTTCGATGGGACGCAGGCCGAAGCGGCCGCAGACCCGACGCACCAGATCTACCAGGGCATCGGTCCGACGAACAGCATCATCAAGATACTGATGTTCCACCTGATGAGCGACGTGACCATCCGGGTGAAGACCACCGACGGGGACGACCGCGTGACGCTGGTCGACGGTGCGCAGAAAACGGGCCTTCGGTTCGAGCAACTCCACCGGGCCGGAAAAGCCCTGATGGGCAACGGATGCGTCGTCCCGACCGATAGCCGGGACACCTTCGACTTTGCGAACGCGCCAACCGAGAACCCCGACGGAAGCCTCTGCTGGGCCCACTACGGAGCCATCCCGCAAGACCTGGCCGACGTGGTGCTGGTCATCACCACACCCGACAAGAACCAGTATCGGGTGTCGATGGCGAATGTGCTGAGCGGTAGCGTGGGCAGCAACAACCTGCAGAACCCGTATGAAAAGGTAGGGACGAAGTGGAAGATAAACCGTTGGTATCCCGGCTTCCGCTACACCTACACCTTCACCCTCTCGAAGAAGAAGATTGAGAACATCACGGCCACCATCCTGGATTGGGAAGACGTGGAGGCCGGCGACGACCACGTTCAAATACAGTAAGAAGCAATGAAAGGAAACCGATATATCTATGCCGTTGCGCTCGTTGCGATGCTGAGTGCGTGCCGCGACGAGTCCGCGCCCACCTACAGCGTCGGTGCGGCCGACAACGCCATCGTGCTGCGTGCCGGTGTCGGGGCGGGCGAGAAGGACGTGCAGACCAAGGCCTCGGAGACCCCGGAGGAACATGCCGTGCACCAAGCCCTGACCACAGGCACGAAGGTCGCGCTGCGCATCGACGGAACCTGGACGGGCCACGGCACCGTGAGCCAAACCACTACGGCCACCATCGGGGCAGCGATAGTGGAGAAAGACGGCAGGCACAACAGCCTGTCCATGCAGCCCGTGTGCTATTGGGACGACTACGGCACCGCCGACCCGGCCAACACCACCGGTCGCGAAGCCGGACTCAGCCTCTACGGCGTGGCGGTGGACGCATACCAGCGCGATGCAGCCTACGTGCTGCCCGCCGAGGCGGAACGCAACCTGGCGACCGTCGCAAACTGGCAGGCCCTCCCGTGGACTCTGCCGGCCGACCAGACGGGCGGCTGGGCCGACTACGACCTCCTCAGCAGCAACAACATCCGCAAGGTGGACGACGAGCACGACTATGCGTTGAAGTTCGACGACGTCATCGGAAACACGGCTCCCAAGGAGCCCAGCGACCTCCTCGTGTTCACCCACGCCATGAGCAAGGTGACGGTGCACCTGACGGCCGGCAAAGGCTTCGACGGCGGCGTGTTTGCCACGCCCCCCACGGTGACCCTCCTCAACACCTATCGGACTGGTACGGTCGATGTGATGCAGGGCGCGACGGCCGCCGTCCGGGCAGGAGACCCGTCGACCATCGCACTCAGGCAGGAGACCACCCCGGCAGCCGGCTACACGGCCACCTTCACAGGCCTGATGATGCCCGGCAACCGATACCTCGACACCGACCGCATCCTGCAGGTCCGGGCCGACGGAAACATCTACTTCGTGACGGCGGCCGCAATCAATGCGGTCAACCCGGCCGAGGAACACGCCTTCGAACGAGGCAAGCACTACATCTTCAAGGTCGTTGTCGACAAAACCCAGGTGGACGTGACGGCCACGGTGACCGATTGGGTCGGTCTGGAAGCCGACGAGGTCACACCGACCATCGACGTCACGGCCGGCGTAGGCACGGGCAGCGGCTCGTCGGCTCCGTTGGAGGCCTTCAGCTTCTACCGCTTCGCCGACGAGAGTCTGGGTGCGGACGCCGCACGCAAGACGGGCGTGTACAACGCGGACCTCGTGGCCGACGGCTGCTATCCGGAAGAGACGGCCGTCACCCCCAGCGGGATCGGTACCAAGAAAGACTGCGTCTTCGGCACGCCGCTCTATTGGCGCGACCATCAGACACACTACCACTTCCGCGGCGTGTATCCGCGTACCGCCACCACGGGCACCAGCCAGCCCTTGGTGCAGAAAGACGGCGACGTGCAGTGCATCCGGGTGTGGAATGGCGCGTACAGCAGCGATGCCTCCGCCTTCCCGAGCAACCTGCTGATAGGAGCCCCCGAGATTGACCCGAATACGGAATGCGGCAGCCCCTACCACGCCGAGGTCGATATGGCCGAGCACGGCATCTGCGCACGCGAGGCGGCCGTCAACCTGAACTTCCGCTACATGATGGCCCAGGTGGTGGTCAACCTCAAAACGACCGACGTGGACAATGCGGTCAACCTGGGTGCCAACACAAAGGTGGAAATCGAGGGAGGCTACACTACGGGCTATGTGGGGCTGCACAGCCGGAGCATCGAGCGGCGGGACGGCCTCGCACTCTACCCCCTGCACAATGCAGCCGACGACAAGCAACGCCACGATGCCATCGTGCCCCAACCGCTGGACGGCCTGCGGTTCAAGATATCCGTCATGACGGCCGACGGTTCGGCGGTGGACGACGTGTACACGGCGGAAATCAAGAACATCCCGGTGCGCGTGCAGGGAAGCGGAGAGGCTTACTCGGCCATCACGGAATGGAAGGCCGGCGAGAAATACGTCTACACCCTGCTCCTCACCAAGACGGAAATCAAGGTGACCGCCACCATCACCGACTGGACGACGCTGGAGTCGGGCGATACAGGTATCTGGTTTTAACAGAAAGCACATCAGACTATGACGAAGAAATGGATTTATATAAGCGGCCTGGCCGCCCTCCTTTCCTGCACCGACGGAGCGGAGGTGGAGAACCCTTACCTCGACGGCGAGGGGAAGACTCCGATTGCCACCGCCGCCCTGCTCGACGCCACGAACGCTCCGCGTACCCGGGCGGCCAACAAGGACTTTGCCAACGCAGACCGCCTGCTGGCCTATCTGCGCCACGTGACCTGGAATGGCGGCGTGGAGGATGCACGCACTTCGGTGCCTGCCGACCAGGCTCCGCGCCTGGTGACCTTCACCAAGGGCGGTGAGGCCTGCACCGACTATGCCGGAGCGGACGTGACCCCCATCGGCACCCGTTTGCCGTTGGGCCTGGGAGACCAGACCCGGCAGGCCACCGACCTGACGCCCGTGCTCTATTGGGACGACTTCAGCACGGTAGCCAACGACCTGCGGACCGAGAAGCACTACCTCCAAAGTTTCTACGGCTACTGCTTCAACGGCGGCGAGGGAGCCGACAACACACAAGGAACCGCCATCGGCGGCAACATCACCCAGCCCTTGAACCCGGAGACCGGCGTGCTGGGCTGGAGCGTGCCCTACGACCAGACGGCCGCCGAGGCTGTCCGCCAGGCCGACCTGCTGTGGAGTGCCGAACAGACCCCCATCCGCTATGCACACGGGACGCAGAACGCAGGCGGCGACCATGGCGCACTGCTCATCCCCTACACCCACGCCATGAGCCAGGTGAGCGTGACCCTGACCGCCGAGGACGGCTTCGAGGCCGACGCGCTCGACAACACCTGGCTGGAACTGCAGGGTGTGAACCGCACTTGCAGGACGACGGCTCCGACCTATCTCGTCGATGCAGCGACGACAGGCTCGGAGAAACCCGGCCTGGTGAAGATGCACAAAGGCACCTGCACCACCACACCCGAAGGCAAGGCGACCTGCACCTACCAGGCCTTGGTGGCGCCGCTGACCCTCCTGAGCGAGGGAAACGACTTGCTGAAGATATACGATGCCGACGGCAACGACTACGTGGTAAAGGTGACGGCGGCCATGCTGGCCGATGACCCGGGCAAGTGGGGAGAGGGCCTGACGGACGACGACCGGATGAAGTCCGGCTACAACTACCACCTGACCGTGAACATCCGCAAGGTAGCCATCGAGGTGTCCGCCACCCTGAAAGACTGGGCAACGGTGGAGGCCCGTGGAACAGGCCTCATCCAGTTCGAACCCGATGTGACCAAAAAAGACACGCTGGCCGGCGTACTGAAGCAAGGCGGCCTGGACATCTATAAAAGCACCGTCCAAACGTTTGCGGAGAAGAGCACGACGCTGAACTGGTCGGCGGAACAGGGCGAATGGGTCTGCACGCCGACCATCTACTGGGCCGGCCAGGGCGATGCCTCGTATTTCCGCGCCTTGTCGCCCGCCGGGTCGACCACCGGCATGACGCAGGGAACCCCGGCGCAGGGCAAGGACGTGTTGTGGGGCTACGCCTGCGACGCTGAGGCCGACAAGGACAAGGTGGGTACGGCCGAAGAGGTGGCCATCAGCCCGCGTACGGGCCATGTGCCCTTGCACTTCCGGCACGCGATGAGCAAGATAACCATCAACCTGGCCACCTCGGCCTTGAGCGATGCCGTCGAACTGGACGGGGCGTCGATTGACATCACCAACCTCTACACTTCCGGCACGCTACGCCTGCTGGATGGCACGATAGCACCCGGCGGCCTTGTAGAGAAGGCGATGGAAGGATACTGCGCGGCCAACTATGTGGTGGCCGAAAAGACCGTGTTCGACAACTATTGCGTGATTCCGCAGACAATCGGCAACGAGGCCATGCTCAGCGTCACTTTGGCCGACGGCACCCGCTACAGCCTGCGGCTGAACACCTGCCTCGACGAGACGGACAACGCCATCACCGCGTGGAAACAAGGCCTGCATTACACGTACACCATCACCCTGACCAAGGGGGCCATTGCCTTCCGGGCTTTGGTGAAGGACTGGGTGCCGTCGACCGGTAGCGGCAATGCCGAACTGGAATGGGACTAAGCAAAAACATGGAAAGGAACAGCAATCTTGAGAGAAAAGATACATAGCAATCGTTGGACGAAGAGAATCGGGTGGATGCCGGTTGTCCTGCTGGTGCTGGCATCGTGGACGGCCTGCTCCGACGACCCGGTCGTGAGCCTTCCGCCGGAAGACGACAAGGCAGAGACGGGCGAGATGATCCGCTTCGCGGCCGGCACGACTGCCGGCAACGTCATGACACGCGCGGAAGACGGATTCACCACCGTCCCGGGAAAGACCTACTATATGCCGTCGGGCTACCGCTTCGTATGCCGGATGTATTACAAGGCATCGACGACGAGCGACCGGTTCGACGTGTCCGGCGCGACGGACGTGACGACCTGGATGAAGGTGAAGGGCGGGGTAGGCAACGCCCTGTACTGGCGCAACTCGTTTGTGGCACTGGACGAGAACGACCCCAATCTGTTCGATGGGGACGGAAACGATGCAGAGGCCACCTGCCTGTATTGGCAGAACCGAAAGGAGCACGCCTTCCTGGCGTGGACCGACCTCAACCACGCCACGACCATCGGGTACACCCCCGACCGTTTTTCCGAGTCGCTGAAGTTCAAACCCGCCGATGTGGACTACAAAAAGAACATGGGCAGCCAAGAGGAGCAGTGGGTGGACAACGGCTACGAACTGTATGGCACGGAGCACTTGGAATTTGCCACGTGGGAAGAACTGCGCACCTTCCTCGAAACAGGCAAAAACTACGAAAACCAGGTGAAGGACCGCCTGCCCGACGGCATCGATCCCGATGACTTCGTGGGCAAACAATATTACTACGCCTACGGATGGTCGTGCAAATATTCGGAGGCGCTGGCCACGGAAACACCCGTGGACCCCGTGCACCGGAAATACGGATGGGTGCAGTATCAGATGTACTACGACAAAATGGGCTATACCGGTGCTACGGAAGGAACGGACATCGAGGTGAGACTGGACGAAAACGGCAAGCCGGCCTATCTGTACAACACCGCCACCAACAAGTACCTGGCCGCCATCGAGGTGGATGAGGCGGACAACCGGACCTATTACCTCACCGACGAGTACGGCAACGTGCGCTACGACGAGACGAATCCGCGCTACACGTTCTATTTCCAGCGGTTGCAGGAGAAGAAGACAATGGACCTGGTGCAGGTGCTGCCTGCCAACGCCTTCGACCTGACCCGACGGCCGGTGCGCGATGAAGGAGGAAACGTCACCTACACGGTCAACAGCATCACCGACCAGCCGGACATCTGCCAGGCCCTGACCATCCAGGCTCCGCTGGGTGCCACGCAGAACACCAACCGCGTCAACCTGTACTTCAAGCATCAGTTCAGCCAGGTGCAGGTGAACATCAAGGCATCGGCCGACCTCTCGGTTGTCATCGACAAGAACCACGTGCTGAAGGTGGAACTGCTGGGTGTCAGCGACACCGCCTATGTCTTCACCGAACTGAATGATGCCGGACAGGTGGAACCGACCACCTACAAGTTGGTGGACATCTCCCGGTATACCGACGAGCAACTACACAAGAACCCCTACGGCACCTCGTTCGAAATGTTCGACATGTACGATGCCGAAGCCGGCGAGGACGGCAACTTCGGCTACCCGACCGGCTCGCTGAAGTCGTATAACGCACTTGCCTTCGGCCTGTTGCAGGCCATACGCATCACTTGGATTGAGGTTTCGACGGGCATCGTGCACGAGGCCACCTACCAGGTGACGGACGTGCAACTCAAGAACCTGCGAAGCGGGTATAAGTATATATGGAATGTGGAACTCCGTCGAGGCACGCTTGCCATCGTGCGTACGGAGATTCTGGATTGGATTGTCCCGGCCGACGAACTGGAGTACCCGACGGACGGAACCATCCAGCATGGAACCTGAGAAACGAAAAGGAATGATGAGATTCAGAACGATAATCTATGGGCTGATGGCAGGCCTGCTGGCCGCTTGCTCGGACACGCTCCCCTCTGTGGAAGAGGAACGGGGTGGGTTCGAGGCCGGCGAGGCCGTCCTGTTCACGACCCGTGTGCCGGCCCGCGTCGGCTCCACGAAGGGCTTGACGGTCGACGGTGCCCTGCTTGACAGTTATCAGACCATTCAGCGAGACTATACGCTGTCCGTCCGCATGTATGAAAAGGATGTGGAGGAGGTGCTGGCCCAGTGTACCTACAAGCCCCGGCCGGCCACGGAACCTACGGAAACGAACAACGGGTTCGACGAGAACGGCCGGCTGGCACCGGCCCCGACGGCGGCGGAAAACCCGCTCTGCTGGCCGTCGAACGTGCGTGAATACGGCTTCGAGGCCGTTGCCGGCACCGCCACGCTGGAAGCAGACCAGAGCAACCAGGAGAAATGGTTGGCACAGGACCGGCTGCACGGCTACGCCTTCATGCCCTTGCTCGACGATGCCAAGGCGGAGGGGGAGCAGGGGGTGGACAAGATAGGCGAACTGAACTACCATACGAACCGGGTCTGGGGCTCCTACAACAAAACCTGGCAGGAAGCGAGTGGAGAGATGATGCAGCCGGACGACTACAAGTGCATCCCGCTCTTCCTGCAACACCAACGCGCCTGGATTACCATCATTCTGCGGGCCGGTGAAGGTGTGAAACGCGAGGCACTCGACTTTGCCACGGCGGCAGAGAACATCCAGATGACCATTAACAGTTATGCGGCCGGCAGTTCGACGGCATTCCCCATCGACAAGTCGTGGGCAAGCGAGGAATTTATCGATTACCTGAAAGACAAGAACGGCGAGGCAGAGAGCCACGTCAGCACCACCCGCTACGATGCCATCGTGGAACCGCACAACTACGCCACCAACAAGGAGGAGGAAGTGATAGCCCGCGTCAACCTTTCGAAACAGAACTTCTCGTTTTATGCCAACAGCGACGCCCGGTACAAGAACGGTACGGAAGCGGACAAGGAGCAGGCCGACAAAGACTATGACCTGCAGGCCGGCAAACACCTCACCTTGGACGTGACCCTCTCGCGCGACAGCCGCAAGATTTTGGTGACGGCCTGGGTGGAGGACTGGACCGAACTGGCCACCAGCACCATCTGCGACGACTACGGACAGAACGGCGACCCGGTGGTCATCAAGAGCCGCGACGAACTGATAGCCTTCCTGGAAAATCCCAAGACCAACCGGCAGGGCAGTACGGGCATCATCCAGCCTACCGAGCTGGTGCTGGACTTGCCGGATGACCCCTGGACGGGCGAGTACGATCTGCATGCCACGTTGAACCTGGCCGGCAGTACGTTGGTGACGGAGCATCGGATGTTCAGCCTCATGTCTTCGTCGGGCAACCTGGTGAACGGAACCGTCCGCGTGGCAGACGGAGCCACGGTGGATTGTGCCATTGCGGCCAGGAACGAAGGAACCCTCGAACGTGTCAACGTGCTGACCGGCGAAGGTGCTGCTGCGGCGACCGCCACGCTGGCCGGACTCGTGGGCGTGAACCATGGCACCATCTATCGGTGCTCGTCGACGCTGCCGGTGTACGGGGCTACGCCTACGAAAGTCGCGGATGCCAATGGCACGACCTATGACGGATTCGTCGGAGGTATCGCTGCCGTGTCAGTGTCCAAGGACGGGACATCGATGGCCGTCATCGACGGTTGCACCGTGAACGCCCCGGTCGACGGGGCGGCATCCGACGGAGTATCTGTCGCCGTTCGCGGTGGCGGCATCGCAGGCTATGCCACGGGCAACGTGTCGAACAACACCTTCGAATACGGCATCTCTGTCAAGCAGGATGCCGCCCGCTTTAAGAACATCTTCGGCGAGGCCGGCGCGGCAAACCTGCGTGCCAACGGCAATGGGTGGCCGACCGGGGCCTTGAACTTGGTGAACGAGACCAGCCCGGACAGCAACCCGAACCGCTACTCCGGCAGTGTGTACGATGCCGTAATCGCAAGCCAGAAAGAACTGGCCATCCTGATGAGCAGTGCATACAACGTGAGCGGCAAAAACTACCGCATCTCCGCCGATTTTACGGTCGAGAGCAGCAACGATGAAAACAATGATTGGCCATACGGAACCGTTGCGGCAGACGAGTTGGAGCATACCAACAACGTCCGGTTCAACCTGGATGGGAACGACAAGGTCGTCACGCTGACCGGCACCAAGACGGTGAAAACCACCGACGGAGTGCGTCCCGGCGAAGGGACCGAAACCACCTACGTCACGGCACCCATGCTCTTCAACTATGTGCTGGGCGAGATCAAGAACCTGACGCTCTATCTGGACAAGTCCATCGTGGCCGCCCCTTCCTATTCGGTCGAGATGAGTACGTACAGTGCGACCGATGCCATCGCCCCACTGGCTTACGCCGTCTACGGGAGCAACGGCAAACTTACGAACGTCAAGGTGAAGGCGCACAAAGACAGCGAGGGCGTGAACGACGTGTTCGTGCAGGCGGCCACACCGGCCGGCCTGGTGGTATGGGCATACGGCGGAGCCACCATCACCAACTGCAAGGTGCAGGTGCCCGTGCGGATGTGGTTGCCGGCGAACATGGGCGTACAGTCGAAACACTACGCCGGGGGCATGGTGGCCTGTGCCGGACAGGCAAGACTGGACAAGTGCGTCTATCTGGTGCAGACCGGCGATGCCGTGTGCGGAGCCGAAACGTCGCCCAAAGCCATCCAATCGGCCAATTACTACTACGGCGGCCTGGTGGGAGGAACCTCGACCAAAGGAGAGGAGGAACCCTGCCTGCAAATCACCGACTGCACCAGTTGGTTCATCGCCACCAAGGTCTCGGAAGAGAACCCGGACAAGAGTTCCAAGGGGGCGATTATCGGTTATACGTGCTATGCCAAGAACGACAGTGAATCGACGATCACCAATGGCATGGACCTGGTGAACAAGAGCGAAGGAAACTGGTGGCCGCTAAGTGCCGTGGGTGCTTGCGAATGGGCTGCCGACCTGAATGAAGAACAAGTGATAGGGAAACGCAACGGCGTGGCCCCGTCCTATGAGGCGGATTTTTAACGGAACAATCATGAAGAAACGATACGCTTACCTACAAACCTTCGTGGCGGCCCTGCTGCTTCTGTGCGGATGCACCGAAAAGATGCCTTGGGACGACGGAGAAACCAACGAGGAGAACATCATCCGCGTCGGGGTGGAGACCGCCGGCCTGGCGACTTCGGTCGACATCGAACCGACCCGCGCCACCGACGACATCCGGGATGCGGAAAAGGTGGAATGGCTCATCCAGCCCCTGAAGAAAGGACTGGACATCACGTACGGCCAGGTGGGCAAACCATCGACAGAGCGGGTGGCCATCCTCAAACTGCTGGGAGGCACGCTGGACGACCTGAATTACGACATGGATGCCAATAGCGGATATGCCTGCTACTCCTTCAACTACCGGGCTGAAGATGGGGCCGAAACCTCCGAAAAAGCGCGCTGGTACGGCAACGGACCCTACTACTTCAAGGGGGTGCACGTCCCCAACCGAATCCGATTCACGGTCGATCCTTCGGAACTGGAAAGCGACCGAAACAACTACAACGGCGTGGAGACGGTGGCGGCCGTGCATAATTTGACCACCAACCAGAGCGACGACCGCAAGACCGGTACGGACAACGACTTGGGCAGTTACACCTTGTTGTCCCACTACCTGGGTATGCCGGCCAATACGCAGATTTCGGCCACGGTGGCCCGCATCAAGTTGCCGTTTCGACATCGCCTGGCCCATGTGCTGGCCTACATCCTCATTGACCCGGAGTTGGAGACCAAAATCAAGGGCTACGACATCGTGAAGGATGGGGAGGGGCAGGTGACCAGCCCCGACGACCCGAATACCAGCGCCATCAAGTTTTGCTATGTCGATGTGCTGAAGGGCGTGAAAGATGTCGTCGACCCGGCCACCCAACTACATACGTTGACCCCGGTCTGGGCCGAGAAGGTGCGCAAGGTGACACCCCACTTCTGGGGGGAAGTGGCGAACATGGAGGTGTATAAGTCGGAGAAAGGATACGTCTACCCCAAGAGCGCCAACTATGCAGCCGTTGTGGCCAACCCGACCGGATATACAAAGTTGGCCTACACCGATGTGCCGGTCTACGACCTGATTGTACGGCCGACCTATACGTCCAAGGAAACCGTCATGTACGATGAGGAAGGGTATGCGGACAACGAGACGCGGGAAGCCTTGGCGGCGAAGGTGAACCAGATTGTGTTCTCCATCACGCTGGAGAACGGGCTGGCGTATGAAAAGAATTTCGAGTTCGACCTGGATGCCAACTACGAGACCATCGTGTATCTGCACATCACGCGGCAGGGCGTGAATTACAGCGAGGCCGGTGCGGAGGTCTGGCAGGAGACGACACACTCGGACAACTGGTACGGCATCGACAACAAAAACGGCCATACGCTGTCGCAAGCCGGCAGTTCGTGGCAGCGGGCGTTCACACGCCGCAATGACAAGTATATCAACAATGGAGGCGACAAGGTGACGGACGGCGGCTTTTATGATGAAGGGACCAATCTCAACGGCGACGACGATGCCACAGGTCAGTACCTGAGCGCGGCCACCTGGATCAAGTATTTCTCCGAAGCACATGCCGGCGGCGCACACCACGGCGACTACTTCAACCTCAGCCTCGACATCGAGGTGGATGCCCGACTCCTCCCCGACGAATTTGTCTTTACCGGCCACCTGGATGCGTTCGGAGAGGACGACCGGGCGTACCATACCATCACGTTGACCCATACCGGTGTCCGTTGGAAAGAATACATCGAAACCACCGACTATGCGCTCGATGCGCTCTACACCGAGCAGCCTGCCGACAAGTTCTCGGACGAAGAGACAACCCGCTATGTGATGCCGACCCTGTACAGGCAGACCGCCGAGGCTGTGCTCTACACCGAGGAGAACAGCATGGAGATTGACGGGCTTCGCTACGACCTGGAAGATGTGGTGGTGAACCCGTCGGATCCGGCGGTGTACATCCCGCGCGAGGGCGCCGTGCCGGTCGAGTTGGGCGGCGTGAAGACACCGGCCGTCTACGAGGAAGTCTCCCTCACCCTGGCCGAACTGATGGCGGGCGACGAGACCTTCTATACGTGGGAGGAGGAAACGTACACCCCTTACCTGAGACCAGAACGCTTCTACCGAATAGTGCAGCATACTTCGCCGACGGCTCTTTTCGCCGGACTGGACGGAATCTATTCGACCCGACAGGAGGACGAAGAACCCTACAGCGGCCTCTGGGAGGCAAACGTGCACAAGGAGGGAGCCAACTGGCTGCCTTACGTCGACGCGGAAAGCCGTACGGGGTGGCGTGCCGAAGTGATGAACCTGACGGTCAAAGGTGCCCGCCTTTTCGCGCCGGACGCCGACATCACGGGCAATGTGCAGAACTGCAAGGATGGAGAGTATGGAACGGATGCCGTGCAGGACCATGTGCCTGCCATGCCTAAATATTAACGGACTATGTGGAAATACCGATATATGTGCTGTGTGATGCTGACCATGTTGGTCGCATCCTGCCTGAAAGACGAACTGGAGGTCGACACCCTGACTCCTGCCCAGCAGGAATTGATAGGCCGTGCGGTCAATTTCAATGTGTCCGTAGCCGACTTGTTTGCAACGCGGGCCACGTCCTACACCAGTAAGGACGACGGATCCTTCAATCAGAACGACCGCATGCGTATCTATCGCAACTACATGGGCACCAACGGGAAATGGGAAACGACAGAGGTCTATCGTACCTATTACCTGTTTCACCGCTATGCAGCGGGCGATATTCATTTGGGCATCGACTGGCTGCCGGAGGTGGGCCGCCAGGGCTACGACGACCTGGATCAGGACGGCACGTACGAGACCTTTGTCCAGACTGCGGCAGACTCGCTGACGTGGGAGAACGGACGGACGCTGCGCTTCTGCGCGTGGAGCCAAAGCAACTACAACAACGTGCTCCGCAATGCCACCCCTACCTATTTCTATCCGGACTTCTGCGTGGCCGACTGGGTGAACGCCTCCGGGCCTACGATGGGAATCCCGCTCGTGCTGAATCACCGGGGCAGCCGCATTGTCTTCAAAGTGCTGTCGGGAGGAAACCGAATCTATAAGGTGGAACTGTGTGCCGACATCAATGCCGACGGTACGGCGCGAGCCGACGGATGGAAGGACTACAAGTATGCCGACAATGCCGACACGACCGAGTCCGACCAATCGGCTTCGGAAGCCGGCAAGACGGACGAACAGGCCAAGGAAGAATGCCAGGCAGTGACGGCCGTGTATCAGCGTATGTGTATGCCTGCCGGAGTCAATATGAAAAACGGAACGCTCAAGGCCGTGAAGGCGGCCGAGTGGAACCAACTGGGCGATAAGGTGAGAAGGATAGAGGAACAACCCGAATCCATTTTCATGAACTACGGCACGGCCTCTCCGACCGATGTCGCCAACGAGGCCAAGCGACCCTTCTTCTGCGGCATCAACGGAAACCATTACCTGATCACCATCCCGTACGACATCAGCACGGGACCCAATCAGGGCGACGTACACGTGTTGCCGCCCTACACCCGCTTCCGGGTCTATATGTACGACGTGAACAACGGCGACGGCTACGATACACCCGGCTATGAGGGGAAGTACCACGTGTTCTCGCTGCAAGACATTGTCGAACTCGACAGCAAAGGAGAGGTCGTCCTCGGTATCGACGGAAACCCCATTCGCTTGTTCCCCGACGGACTGAAGATGTCCTCCGGTGCCAGTTACACCTTCAAGGTGGGGTATCGCTATGGAAGCCTCTATGTCGTGGCCAACAAGAACCTTTCCTGGGAGGACGAGGCCGAGTCGACCTCCGACGGCACGGACGAGGCCGCAGACCGTCCCGAATCGACGGCCAAGGATTACGGTTGGTGGAAGTCGGCCATCAAGACCGCTGTCGATCAGGCCAAGGAGTCGGCCGTCGACTACGAGCCGGAGTTCCACATCGGCACAGAGAAGGATTTCCTGGAATTCATCCAACTGGTGAACGGAACGGCTGTGACGGCGACCGATCCCCTCTACCGCCTGGTGCGGAACGTCGTGGACGGCCAACCCGTCTATGGGTGGTCGACGACCAACAGCCAGTACAACCCCGTCTGGATAGACGAGGCAGATGCGGAAAAACTGGGCTACATCTTCTACGACCATTATTATCCGGCCAATGCCGACAAGGCAGCCCACTCGGAACGCGATTACCTGAAAGGGCCTTTCCCCTTCTATGACGACAACCTCCGCCTGAACTTCAAGGTCGTGCTGGATGCCGACCTCGACCTGAAGGACTGGCAACTGGAGAGCATCGGCTGTGCGGAGACGACCCCCTTCATGGGCAAGTTCGACGGCGGGGGACATATCTTGCGAAACGTGCACATGCGGGAGGAATACCTGTTCGGCTACATGAACGGAACCGCCCCCGGCGGAGCCTCCATCACCAACCTGAAGATAGAAAGCATCCATCGGACGGCATTGCTCCGTGCCGGTGTGAACCCGATCTACCTGGCCGGCATCTCGCTGCTGGCTCCGAGCACCACCCACAGCCTGGCCGGAAGCCTGCGCATGGAGGACGGGGTGAAGGGCACGTCGTATGTGGTGGGGTGCATCCATGTGGGCGATGCCGGAGGTGCGCTCGTAGGCAGTGCGTCCGACGTGAACATGTTTGGCTGCATGCAGGCGGCGCAGGGCATCACAGGCGGGGCCCTCGTCGGGACGGATGTGGGCGGCACATTGAAGCCGCAAATCAAGCTGAGCGCACAGAAGACGAACCGCAAACTGGCCTCCACGAAGCCGTCGTTCCGCACCTTCATGTGCAACTACTACGACACGACCCTGTCGCCGGATGCCAGGGCCGTGGGTTCGACCACCGACGACTATTCGCTGTTGGAGTACATCCGGGGCCGAAACAGCGACATCCTCCGCGCCCGGAACGACTACCTGACCAAGGATGTGCCGATGTTTACGCTGCTCTCGCTCACGAGCTATCCGCTTTACTACGGACTGGCTCCCTGGCACGCCATGAACTACGCCATCTGGTGGTACAATACCAACCGGGGCGGCAAACACCCTTGCAACCTGCACTACGAGTCGGACACGTCGGGCTACCGGCTGTGCTATCCCACGCTGGAGAGCGGACAACCGACGTCGACATACGTCAAGGACTGGAATCCCATCGAACAACCCAACTAAAAAGGCATGAAACGAAAGAAGAACCTATATTTGGCCTTGGCCTTGTCGGCCTGCATGGTGGGCTGCGCCCCCGAATCGGTCGGCGAGTGGACGACGGACGACGGAGTGATCCTTCGGACGGCCCTTGTCCCTTTTGAGGGCGAACCGGCCACGCGCACCACGGCGGACGGCCTGGCTTTCGAAAACGGCGACGGCTTCCGCATGAAAATCATCTGTCCCCACACCTCCGACCATCAGACGGGTGAGTCGTGGGGGGCGGGCTACTATCAGTTTGTCATCAGCGGGTCGGGCGATGTGTACATCAGTGGCGGACAAAGCGCGGAGGCGCAGGCGACGACCTATGTCTATACGGCACAGAACACGACGGACACGTGTGCCTTCGTCATCGACGCCGTGCGCTATTCGCGTCCGACCAACCGTTTCAGGGCAGACCAGAGCAAACTCAAGAACTTCAAACGAAGCGACGTGGTATGGGCGCAGTCCGTCCGGCAGACCGGAGCCAAGGAAGTTCACCTTCATTTCCATCACAAGGTGGCCAAACTCGAATTTACGTTGGACGACAGCGAACTGACGCGCGAGGTCGACGGAGTGACGGTGGCCTACCCGTTGTCCGACAAGGCCGTGCTCACGCTGGAGGGGATGCCCGACATCGACGGAGCCGAGATTGTCGTGGGCGACTATTATGCCGACCAAAGTTACGAGAACGAGCGTTACAATTATCGCGAGAAGGCCTCGTGCAACTTCGCCAACAACGGAAAGGTGTTGGGCGTAGCCATCCATAACGAGACGGCAAAACGCTCCGGCATCGCCGGCATGACGGGCAATCCGTCGCCGGGAGGTATCAATAGCAAGGTCTACGACACCGTGGAGAACACGGGGGTCTATACGGCCTACCAAGACCCGGAAGATGCCCGGCATTACAGGCTGTACGTGCCCCCGTGCTCTCTGACGAGTCAGGCGGTGTGCTGGGTGCGCGACGGCGAACGACGCTACCGGGCCGTGCTCGAGGTCCGCGATTTCGAGGAAGGACGGTCCTATCCCGTCAGACTGAAGTTGAAGAATCCGGCTGTTGTCATAGAGTAGTAATCCATCGTTGTTTTTTTGATGTCTGAATCATGAAAAAGTATCTTTTCCCGATGATATGTGCCCTCTGCCTGGTCGGTTGCGACAAGGAGGAGGCGAACGGACCCACCGAAGGGACGGATCAGGCGGTTGGCCTGGCGGGTGTGGAGGCTGTGGTGCAGGGCGGTCTTGCGACGCGTGCTCCTGCGCTCGACAAGGAAAATTACGTCGGCCGCAGTGCGTTTGTGGATGGCGATCAGATGGTGCTGACTTCCATCAAGCGTACGATGAGCCCCATAGCCGGATTCTCGTACAAGGGAATCGTCTTCGACCATCGCGTGGATCCCGGACAGACCACTGGCGTATGGAACCGCGACGAGGGCAAAGGATGGACCGAAGCCGATGCGGACCAGGTGCCCGAACGCATCTATTGGAGCGATGCGTCCAATCCGCATACCTATGTGGGCTACAGCCTGCCCCTGCCGAGGGAAACATTCGCCTGGGACGAGGTCGATTTGATGTATACGGGGCAGTTGAGGGCGCTGGGCACTGGGGATGCTTATGTGGACCATACGTCCAATGAACGCATCCGTACGGACGACCTGCTCCTGACGTATGCCGACGACAAGGTGGCCGAAACGGGTGGCTCGGTGGCCAAACTGTATTTCTCGCATGCGCTGGCCAACGTGCGGGTCATCGTCAACATTTCCAGTTATTCGGCCAGCGGCGATGCGGCCGACTCGAAGACGGTGGTGAAGAATATGGTGCTGAAAGATACGCCGGTGAAATACCAGTGGAACCAGTTGTCGGCCGGCGTGACGGCCTTGCCTGCCGGTCAGAACACGACGCTGGACACGTGGATGTGGAATCCGCGCCCGGAAGGAGTAGGGACAGGAGTGGGCAAACAGTTCTACTTCTACGCGTTGGCCGTTCCCGGGAAGGGAATCAACCAGACCCTGACGTTTGATGTCCGATACCCCAACCCCATGAATCCGGGCGTGGAACTCACCAAGACCTATGTGGCTACGTGCAACGACATCGAATACCGGGCCGGACATTGTACTACCATACAGGTCTCGCTCAGCCATGAGGACGAAGAAATCACAGTGGGGGCCGAGTACATGGACTGGCAGTACGTGGAGAGTCCCGACCAGGGCGAACTGCAGAAAAACCCCACGTTGCTGACCGCAGCGATGCTCGAACGGGCCAACTTCACCATCGCAACCGACGACAAGGCCAACGAGGACGATGCCACCTGGCTGTATGTGAGCGGGAAGGACGAACAGGGACGCGATGTGGTGGTCGACAGATACGGCAATACGGGAAGTGAGTCGAAGCCTTACCTTATCGGTACGGCCCAGCAACTGGTGTCGTTCGCCTACGAGGTGAAGTCCGGCCGTACGTTCGAGGGTCAGTATGTGGTGCTCGATACCGACCTGGTGTTGCAGCCCGAACTGTTCGCCTCGGCGGAAGACCAGGTGGATTGGTGCGGCGTCGGCGACGAAGGCCATGTGTTCGAGGGCTACTTCCTGGGCGGCGGGCGTACCATCCGCAACTTGAAAGGCAGTCCTTTCTTCCATACGCTGGGCGAGCACGCCGTGGTGGAGCGGCTGACCTTCTCCGATGTGATCGAGGTGGACGGCCGTGGCATCGTGACCAACGAGAACCGTGCGCTGATAGCCGCCGTCTACGCCAATGGAACCATCCGGCAGGGCAAACCGGATAACAAGGAAATCTACAGCGGCAGTCTGGTGGGCACGAATCATGCCGACGGCGGACTGATATCCTGTGCCCATGTGGGCAATGTGGAGGCCTGGGCTATCGGTGCCGGAGCCATCGGCGGTCTGGTGGGCAACAACCAGGGAGCCCTTGTCTCTTGCTATCACAGTGGAAAGGAGAAGAACCTGGCCGAGGACGGCTACCACACCTATGCCGGCGTGGGCGAGTATGACCGGGAAAACAGTTATGCCTTCAGTTGCTATTTCAATGCGGATGCCGACCCGGACAAGACCGACTATTCGGTGCTGGAAGATGGACGTTTGTGCTATCCGCTTGGGGTGACGGTGATGCAGTCGGTGAAGTTCGTGGAGTCGGGCAGTCCGCTCATCGATTACACCGGGGAGCAATGGTGGATGAACCACTTGAGTCTGAACCTGGCCGTGAAGACGTTCTGCGAGCACGTGAAGACAGGCGATATCCCGGCCTCGATGCACAACGACTCGCACTCGGACTGGATCAAGCGCAACCAGGATTCCTACCTGTACACGTATTCTCCCGGTGCGTTTCCGCAGGTTCGCTGACGGTTCGGTGTCGCTGCGCATGGAAAGCGGATGGGGAATGTGCGTGCCAAAGAGTAAGCATTCCGACCCTTTTTTTAACCTAGGTTCAGTGGAACTGGGCAAATACTCGTTACATTTGCAATAGGTTCAACGACCGGCCTGCACGGGCCGTGCCCGTATACCGATGCGTCTGGTCCGGATGCGTTTCCCCTTCTTTTTGAATACGAAAGCATCCGGCCCCCCCCTGAGCGGGGTGCGGACGTGAAGCGTCTGCCGGACGGACAGAAGAGAACAGGAATGAATGCAATGTATAACGTGTAGAATTAGATTATGAGAAAGAATTACTGCTTATCGGTTTGTATGCTGCTGATGTTGTCCGCCTCGTTGTGGGCGACGGACCAGCAAGTGAATGATTTCGAGGGCCGGCAGGTCTACGGACTGGTGAAGTACAGCCCGGTGTTCAACGGGAAATACGGCTTCAGCACCTTCCGGACGGACAACCCGGCCGAGGTGACCCTGCTGCATGAATGGTCGGACAACGTGTTCATCTTCTCCGGCGCAGCCGCCCACGGCGACTATTACGGCTATTTCTATCAATACTCCATGTACCCCAACCCGACCATCTTGGGCAAACTGAACATCGAGACGGGCGAGGTGACCACCGTGGCCGACTGGAGCTGGATGACCATCAAGTTCCAGGCCATGACGTACGACTACTCCACCGAGACGATGTACACCGTCGGGTTCGACTTGGGCAAGAGCAACTTGTACAAACTGAACATCCAGGACGGTACGTTCGAGGAAATCGCCCAGTTCAAGGAGGGCAAGAACGAGGTGACGCTGGCCATGATGGCCTGTACGTATGACGGACAACTCTACGGTGCCGATGCGGCCGGCCATCTGTATATGGTGAACAAGGAAACGGCGGCGCTGACCTACGTGATGGACATCCTGCCGGAGGAATACAGCGCCCATCGCGTCAGCGAGATGCAGTCGATGGAATTCGACCATACGGACGATGCCCTCTATTGGGCTTCGAGCCACGGAGGTGTGAACTACGGCGACGAGGAGTATTACCACCTCTACAAAATCGACGTGAAGAAACAGACGAAGAAGGACCTGGGCGAGATTGGCAGCGGCACGCATTTTGTAGGCATCTACATCCCGTTCGTCGAGGCCGGCTTCGGTGCGCCCAACGTCATCGAGGACCTGACCGTCATCCCGGGAGCGAACGGCGCGGAGAGTGCAGAATTGAAGTGGACCATGCCGTCCATGACCTACGGACACGAACCGTATGCCGAGGGAACGGTGCTTTCGGTCAAGGTGGAACGCGACGGCGAGACGCTCTCGATGCTCTCCGGCAAGGCCGGCGAGGCCAAGTCGTTCAAAGACCCGGGCGTGAAGTCGGGCGCACACACCTACAAACTGACCACCTATGGCGGTACGGCCACCGACGAAGGTGCCGCCACCACCATCCATACGTGGGTAGGTCCGGACGTGCCGGCCATGATTGCCGACTTGAAGCAGGAGGTAGGTGCCGACTGCAAGAGCGTGAAACTGACCTGGTCGGTGCCGCAGCAAGGCGCACACGGGGGCTACTATCTGCCCGAAGGGACCAAGTTCAAGATTGTCCGCTACCCGGACAACGAACTGCTGGCCAACGACTATACGGGAACGACGTTCGAGGACAAGGACATCTCGTTCCTGGGTGCCTACCGCTACGGCGTGACGGCCTACAACGACCACGGATCCTATCGTGAGGCCCTGCTTACGTCGACCGTGGTGGCCGGCGAGGCCATGACGTTGCCCTATACGACCGTCTTCCCCGACATGAACTCCGTGTCCAACGAGTGGACCATGTACGATGCCAACGGCGACTATTGCAGCTGGATGATTGGCTACGGCTATTCGACCATGATTTTCCAGGACTACGAGGGCGGCATCGAATATGCGGCCGATACGTATGCCGATGCCGACGAATGGCTGATTTCGCCGCCGTTGAAGTTCGACGGCAGCAAGGACTACTACTTGAGTTTCGATGCCCGCACGCCGCTGTCGGAAGAACTCCGCATCACGTTCGGCAACCTGAACACGATTGCCTCGCAGGAAGAGAACATCGTGAAGGCCGGATTGCGCACGAAGCCGTGCTATAATGCCGAGAAAAAAGACTTCGACAACAAGGACTTCGTCAACTACCAGATTCAACTGCCGAAGGCCGACGGCATCCGCTGCGTGGGTTTCAACCTGGTAACGACCTACGAGGACGGCTTGTTCTACCAGATGAACAACCTGACGATTAGCGAGGGACAGGCCGACGGCATCGAGGTGGCCCGTGTGGAGACGGAAGCCCAGGCATGGGCCGGCGACGACGTGTTGTGCGTGGCCGGTACGTTTGCCGGAGCCGAGGTGTTCGACATGGCCGGCACGAAGGTGGCCGACCTGACGCCGGACAAGGCTCAACTGTCCACCAAGGGATGGCCTGCCGGCATCTATTTCGTCAAGGTGACGGCCGACGGCGCTTCGACGACACAGAAAGTAATAATCAGATAACTCACTTAATACAACGGATAAGATGAAAAAGATATTTGCACTCGTGGCATTGCTCGTGGCCTGCCTGAATGCGGCCGTCGCAGCCAACATCACCATCACGATTCATGTGGACAATCCGGCCAATGTGGAAGTGTCGCAAGGCGCGACCGGATGGTCCACGCTGCCGAAGACGGTCTTCCCGCTGCAGGCCGGCGACAACGAGATTACCACCTTTGTGGACGACTTTGTGAGCCCGCTCCACATCGTGCCCCTGAACGGCAAGACCACCGACGACGTGGCGGTGACGACCGACCCGGCCGGCTGCTACATGGAAGTCAGTTCCGGCGGAAACTACATCAACGTCAGCGACCTGAAGGCGGGCTACAAGGTGACCATTCAGACGGAGAAGGTGGTGATGGCCGACCCGGTGGTGACCTTTACGGCGGTGAGCGGCACGGCGGACAACCTGCGTTTCACCGACGAACAGGGTCAACCCCTCACCCTCGACGAGAACGGCAAGTGCAGCGTCAGGAAGAACGCCAAGGTGTACGTGGAAGGCCTGAACGGCTGGAGCATCACCAAAATCGATGTCGACCCGATGGCGATCGTGACAAGCGAGAACGGTGTGTACACGCTGGTCATCTTGCAAGATATGCAGGCGTGGGTCTATATGGAGAAGGTGGCCGCCGTGGCCACCTTCGACGTGGACTATCCCGGGCGTGTGGCCATGGCCTATTCCGACACGCAGGAGGCCATCGACATCACCTCGGGACGGGCTCTTGTCAAGTATGGCAAGCCCCTCAGCATCACTTCGGCCGATGCCACGAAATACGAGGTGACGGCCGTCACGATGAACGGCATGGAACTGACCAAGCGCGGCGATGCTTTCAACACGGGCATCAGCCAGGGCGTGGAGACGGCGGCTTTCGTCATCCGCACCTCGTCGACGGTGCCGGGTGTGCGTTTCGCGGTGAACTATCCCGACTATGTGACGGCTACGGTGGTGGGCACGGACGAGGTGCTCGACCTGACAAAGACGTATGAACTGGAAGAAGGGACGACTTTGGCCTTCCGTCCGGCCAACGACCAGGTGCGCATCGCATCGCTGACGGTGAACGGAAGCGTGATGCCCGACCTGGGCGACGGCACCTACCGCGTCTACATCGACCAGGACGCCCTCATCGAAATCAACGCCAAAACCGTCCAGCCCTATCTGGCGTTCCAGGTGGATGCTCCCGAACGGGTATGCGTCTATGTGGATGCCGACATCATCGACCTGAGTACGCTGGCCGAGCCGTTGGAGGTGACGAAGGGCGCCACGCTGACCATCGAGGCCGCTGCCGACAACTTCGACATCCTCTCCGTGACCAGCAACGGCACGGCGCTGAACAAGAGTGGCGATGGCAAATACCACACCGTGGCCATGCAGGACCTGGCCATCGACATCAAGACGCAGGCCACGCTGACCCTGAACATCGCGCAACCGGCCGAGGGCGGCACGCTGGCCGTATGGCGCAACGGAACCGAATTGGCCAACGGTGCCCAGGTGAAGACGGGCGACGTGCTGACGCTGACCCACACGGTGGAGGACGGATACCTCTTCCTTTACTATACGCTCGACGGTGCTGAACTGGACGGCGCGACCTACGTGGTGGAGGGTTCGACCGACTTTACGCTGGGCGTGAACATCCGCAAGGTGGCCGACGGATGCGCCGTGGTGCGGTTCGACATCCCGACCTTCCTGATCAACATCAGCGAGTATCAGGCCAACGAGAAATGGGTGCGCAACCTGAGCCGCAACGAGGTGTACGAGGTGCCTGTGGGCAACCTCATCCGCTTGCGCATCAACTCGGTGGGCGTTTATTTCGCCAGCTGCACGGTGAACGGCACGGACGCTACGCCCGACCCGGATCCGACGTTGGAGGAGGCAGGAAAGGCCTTCCTGGTCGAGGTGACCGGCAACATGCTCATCAAGGCCGACATCGAGAAACGCGTGTCCGTCTACGGCGAAACGACTTGGAGCGACAAGGTGGAGGAAGACTACCGCTCGTACGGCAAGGTGAACCTGAAGTACAACGGCGAGGAGGGCTATAAGTTCATCGTGCCGCTGGGAGGGACGGTGGAACTCGTCGCCTATCCCGAAGAGGGCTACCTGTTCGACTACTTCTGCACCGACCGCGACCTGATGCAGCAGTATTTCGACAACAAATATACGGTGACGCAGGCCGACATCGATGCCGAGCGCACGGTCATCTTCTGGGGCAAGTTCTCGGCCGACCCGAACAGCATTCGCAGCATCGAGACCTCGCAGAGTTTCTACGACGCATCGACGGCGACGCTCTTCACCACCGGCGGACGGACGACGGTCTACAGCCTCTCGGGCGAGGAGGTGCTGACGGCCGACGACCGCTGCATCAGCCTGGGCGGCCTGCCGCACGGAACCTATCTGGTGAAGACGCAGGACGGCGTGCTGAAGGTAATGAAATAAACAGGCTACATGAACCATAGATAACAGAATGGGGCGAGTGAGGGTGTGTGGGCATCGAGCCTGCATGCCCTCATCTTGTTTCCGTCGAAAAAAACCAGAACGTGTTATGAAGAAGTATGTGATTGCCGCGCTGTGCGTGTTGCTGGCCGGCGTGGGCGCAATGCCCGTCCGGGCCGAAGCGACGGCCTCGGAAGAAGGTAAGGTGTATTGGGGTTACTGCTCGCCCTCCATCACGGTGAACGCCTACAACGGCGTGGGCTACGAGTTGGGCAAGGAGTGGGACGTCGAGGCCGCCATCGCCGTCTCGGAAGGGATGAACCGGCTGCTCGAAGGCCGCAAGATATACAAACTGAAGGTGGGCATCGCCGCTCTGGAAGCCAAGGGCGTGACGCTGTTCGTCCGCACGGCGGAGGGCCGCACGCTGTGGAGCAAGCAGACGGACCTGAAGTGGGGATGGACGGAGGTGGTGCTGGACGAACCCGTCGTGGTGCCTGCCGGTAAGGGTCTGCTCGTCGGCTACGATTGCCATCAGGGGCCGGACGAGTACGTGGTGGCCACCGATGCGTACGGCTCGTCGTCGGCCACGGCCAAGAAGAACGGCCTGCTGATGACCGTGCAGGGCGACGATTTGGTGTCGTACTCCACGCTGGGCAACCTCTGCCTCTTGTTTGAGACCGACGGGAAGCCGGCCGACTTCGACTGCGTGGCCAGCCTGCTCCATGCCGGCGCCTATTGCCCCTACGCCCCGCAGGGCGGGACGGTGGACGCCATCCTGAAGTTCCACAACGAAGGTTTCCGAAGCATCTCGAACGTGACGCTGGGCTGCACCTTCAACGGCGATCCGCAGCCCGATATCGTCACCTCCTTCAAGCGCAGCGCCAAGGCCTGCAGCGAGGGCGACCTCAACCTGAAGCTGACACCGGCCGCGAGCGGCGAATACGTGTTCACGCTGAAGGAAGTCGAGGGGCAACCGGTGGAGGTGAGCCCGATGGCGATGAGTGTGGGCGTGTACAAGGCCGACGAGGCCCTGCCGCGCCGCGTGCTGCTGGAGGAATTCACGTCGCAGAGTTGCGGCAACTGCCCGGCCGGCAATACGGCCATGCATGATGCCTTCAAGGGGTTGGAGGACCGGGCCGTCGTGGTGGCGCACCATGCCGGCTACGGCGACGACATCTTCTCGATTGAGGAGAGCGACCGTTATACCTACTTCTACAACTCGGACCGCACCTTCGCCCCGGCCATGATGATGGACCGCAGCCTCGTGTCGGGCGTGTGCACCAACTATTCGCCCGTGTTCAACCCGAACTACCTGACGGCGGAAATCTTCCAAAACCGCATGAACGAGCCGGCCGTGGTGTCGGTCAACGTGAAGGCGGAGTACGACGAGGCTTCGCGCCGGCTGAAGGTGCAGGCGAGCGGCCATGCCATCGCCCCGCTGGTGGGCGAACGGGTGGGCCTGCACGTGTTCCTGCTCGAAAGCGGCTACGAGGAGTTTCAGAACAACGCCAAGAACTATGTGCACAACGATTTCGTGCGGGCGGTGCTGACCGGCCTGACGGGCGACCCCATCGAACTGAACGCGACGAACGACTGGTGGAAGGAGTATGCCTACACCGTCCCTGAGACGTATGCGAGCATCGATGCTTCGCACAGCGTCACGACGGCCCACCCGGAGCAGATGCGCGTGGTGGCGTTCGTGGCACCCTTCGATCTGGTCTACACCGACTACTGCCAGGTGCTGAACGCCAACCAAACCCGCTCGCTGAACGATGAGGCCGGACACGTGGGAATCTCGTCGGCCGGGGCCGACGGCGGGCACGTCTTTGTGCGCGGCGGACGTGTCTTCTCCGAAGGGTCGGCCGTGGTGGCCGGCGTGGTCGACATGCAGGGCGCATCCCGCCGGAACGAGGGCCTGCAACGGGGCGTGTACGTGGTGAAACTGCGCATGGCCGACGGGCAGACCTCGGTGCGCAAGGTGGTGGTGGAGTGATGCCGTCTGCCCCCTGTTTAATCGGCATTTAAATGGCGTTTAAATGGTGTTGCAATGCCGTTGCAACACCATTGCAATCCCGTTGCAACGTCGTTGCAACAAAGCAGCAAGTGCCGCTCGGAGTTCCCATCCGGGCGGCACTTGCCGTTTTCAGCGCAGCGTCTCGACCAGCGGCCGCATCTCGTCGCGCCAGGTGTCGCGCTCCACGTCGTAGAACTTGTCCAGGCTGTTCACGGCCCAGGGAATCCGGTGCGCATCGAGCGTCTCGATCATGAAGCGGGCGAAGACCACCTGCTCCTCCACCGTGAAGTCGTTTCCCTTGTTGTAGTTGCCCGGCATCCAAGCCCCCACCCAGGTCGGTATCCGGTGCTTTTCCTGCCAGGCCACTCCTTGGGCCACGATGTCGCGTATGGACTGTTTCTCTTCTTCCGTCCCGACCGACCAGTATTTCCGGCTGTTCGGGTTCTTGCTCGGGCCGGCGGCATAGAGATGCCATTCGGCCATGACGTACGGGCCGGCCGAGTCCGGTATGCGCATGTCGTCGAAGTACTCGGGCGATGATAGCCTGGCCGGCGAGTAGATAAGGATTCGGGTGGGGTTGGTCGAACGGATGGCCGGAGTGACGGCCTCGTAGAAGCGGTCGATGCAGGCCTGGTCGCGTCCCGTGTCTCCGCTCCACTCGATGTTGAGGTTGAAAAGCAGGCGGTGCGGATAGTCGCGGTAGCGGTCGGCCACGGTCGTCCACCAGTCGACGCTGGCCTGCAGGTTCTCCTCGGAGGCCTCGTCCTCGTAGGCCAGTGCGTTGTAGGCCAGCACCGGGATGAGGCCGTGTTTGAGGCAATGGTCGATGCAGCGGTCCAGGGCCTCGAACAGGTATTCGTCGGCCGGCAGGCCGGTGCGGATGCGGGCTGTCCGGAAGCCCATCTCGGCCATGGCTTGCACCTCGTCCTCGCCGTAGGCGGCTATTTTCTGTGGAAACTCAGCCCACTGCACATCAAACCCGTGCCCCAGCAGGGCCTGCATGTCCCAGGGCTGGATGGGACTGTCGGGCTTCTTGTAGTCGAGGTCGCCGTCGGAGGCCTCGGCCTCGCTGCACGCGAGGCAAAGGCACGTGCACATCATCCAAAAGAATTGTTTCATCTGTATCCGATTGATTGTATGTTTTCCGATTAGACCGACGGGAAGGGAAAAGGTTTAACCCGGATTTCACACGTATACACGGATCGGCCTTCGCGTGTACACGTAAGTGCCTTCGCGTGTACAGACAAATGCCTTCGCGTGTACACGCGTTTGAACCCTTCCGCTAAGGCCGTCTGGGAGGGGTGGGGAGGGCCTTGCCCAAGGCCTGGTAGAGCACCTCCTGGATGTCGGTGCGGATGTTCATCTGACCCAGCAGGTTGTTCCATGGCTGGGGGAAGGTGCGGTTGCTCAAGAAAACGTATACCAGGCGGTTGTCCGGGTCCACCCAGGCGCAGGTGCCGGTGAAGCCGGTGTGCCCGTAGACCGAGGCCGGGGCCGAGGCGGCACACGGACTTTTCTCCGGGCGGCGCGTGTCGGGGCGGTCGAATCCGAGGCCCCGGCGGCTTTGACGCGACGTGGCGGTGGTGAACAACTGGCAGGTGCTCTCGCCCAGATAGCGGCGGCCCTGATAGGTGCCGCCGTCGAGCAGCATCTGGTAGACGGCGGCCACGTCGGAGGCCGAGCCGAACAGGCCGGCATTGCCCGAAACCCCTCCGAAGAAGGCAGCCGACTCGTCGTGGACGTAGCCCTGCAACACCTCGGTGCCGCGCCGTAGATAGTCGGCCCGGACGGTCGGGGCGATGGAGCCTTTGCCGTAGCGTCGCAGCGGGCGGAAGAGCAGCCGTTTTAGTCCCATCGGGCGGTAGAACTCCCGGTCGAGAAGTTCGTCCATCGGTTCGCCGGCGATGTGTTCCACCACTTCCTTGAGCAGGATGAAGTTCGGACAACCATACCGATAGGTGGTGCGGCCGAGCGACGCTTCGGCCAGCAGGCGTTCGCACTCGGAACGGAAACGCGGGTTGAGCCACAACCCTTCGGCGACGGGCAGGCTGAACGTGTCGGTCGGTACGGCCGACACCCACTCCGGCCGGAAGCGGAACGTGCGGGCCGCATAGGCCTTCTTCCCGGCTTGCACGGGGTGGGCTGCATCGCGTCTGGCCTGGACGAAGGGCGCGGTGTAGCTCTCCTCGTCAAGCGCGGCCTGGTAGAAGGGAATGCCGGAGGGCAGGCCCGACTCGTGCAGCAGCAGTTGGCGGATGGTGATGTCGGCCTTGTCGGTCCCCCGCAGGTAAGGCAGGAAGGCCGACGCCTTGTCGGTCAGGTTGAGGCGTCCCTGATCGTAGAGTTTCATCACGGCCAGCAGGGTGGCCGTCGTCTTGGTCAGCGAGGCCAGGTCGTAGAGGTCGTTGGGGTGCACGGGCTGAGCGTGTCCGTCATACGTGAACGAGCCGAAGCATCGGTCGTATACCACCTCGCCCTTGCGGAGCACGTAGATCTGACAGCCCGGAAAGGCCTTGGCGGCCATGCCGGCCTTGGCCAGTGAGTCGATGCGCGCCAGGCACGAACCGTCCATCCCCAACTCCTCGGGCGTACGGCGGGCGGTCATCGGCATCGCGTACGTCACACCGTCGCCGACCTCGAAGAGTGCAGGCAACTTGGCCGGCAGCCGTCCGTCCAGCCCGGCGTGCCCGAAAAGGGCCTTGGCCACTTGCCGTTGCACGAAGGCGTCGGACGAATGGGCCGCCACGATGGCCGCCGCCGAAGCCACCGACGAAGTGGTCTTCTCCAGCGTGACGAAGGGAGTGAACAAGGCGTAGACGGTGGGCGCGTTGAGTGTGAGCGAGGCCAGGAACGGCCCGAAGGGCTTCAGCTTGCGGGTGCTCACCGACACCACCACCTGCCGTTTCCGGGCGGCCAGATCCAGCCACCGCTGCTTCTCGGCCGTAGGGGTCGAGGTCGTCAGGCGAAGGGTGCGGACGGGCGTGAACTGCGACAGTTGTAGGATGAAGGCCGTGTCGGCCTGTTCCTTGCCGATGCGGATTACCAAAAGCGTGTCGGCCGAATGGGGGAAGGGAAGCGTGCGTTTCCGGTTCCCCAACAACGTGAGGCTGGCGGACTGCAACCGCTTCAGCAGGTCGTCGGCCTCGGGCGTCCAGATGCGCTCCTTCAGGCCCGACAGGCGGATGGGCTGCCGATGGTGTGCGCCGAGAGCGTATTTGTAGGTCAGCACCCGGCGGCATCGTTCCTCGATGTCGGCCTGGGCCAGTTCACCCTTCTCGATGGCTTTCATGACGGAGGCGATTTCCGCCTTGATGGCCCGTGGGGTGAGCAGCATGTCGACACCCGCCTGGAGGGCCATGACGCAGAGGTCGCCTCGTCCGGACACGCCTTTCATGGCCAGCGCGTCGGTGAAGATGAGGCCCTTGAAGCCCATCTCGCGGCGCAGCAGGCCGGTCACGATAGCCGGTGACAGCGAGGCGGGCAGCCCCGACGAATCGATGGCCGGCACCTGTAGGTGTCCCACCATGACGGCACCCAGACCCGAGCGGACAGCTTGGCGGAAAGGCAACAGTTCGACGCTGTCCAGCCGGGCGCGGTCGAACGGGAGGACGGGCATCGACTCGTGCGAGTCGACGTTGGTGTCGCCGTGTCCCGGAAAGTGCTTGACCACGGACAACACGCCGCCGCTCTCCAGCCCTCGGGCGTAGGCCGTCGCCTTGTCGGCCACCAGCCGCGGGTCTTCGCCGAACGAGCGGGTGTTGATGACGGGGTTGTCGGGGTTGATGTTGACGTCGGCCACGGGGGCGAAATTGACGTGGACGCCCATCTCGCGGCATTGGCGGGCCACCTCGCGGCCGTAGTCGAAGAGGAGGCCGTCCTCCCGGATGCAGCCCAGCGCCATGTTGCGCGGAAAGGCCGGCACCTCCTTCAGACGCATGGCCAGTCCCCACTCGCCGTCGAACGTGATGAGCAGGGGTGTCTGTGCCCATTCCTGCGCCTGGTTGGTCAGCATGGCCTGGTCGTGCATCTTGCCGCCGGAGAACAGCAGGCCGCCCACATGGCAGTCCTGCACCACCTCGCGCAGCAAGGCCTGGTTCTTCTTGTCGGTGTGCGGGGCAATGGTGTAGACGAACAGTTGCCCCACCTTTTCCTTCAGCGTCATGCGCTTCATCGTCTGTTCCACCCAGGTGCGGCATTCGTCCGTCTCTTGCACGTGGGCCACCAGCGCAGGCCCTCCCTCTTGGGCGGAGGCCGCACACCATCTGCCTGCCGTCAGCAGCAGGACGGCCAGGCACAGACCGAGGTACCGTCTCATGGGCGGGTCAGTTTGACGGTCATTTTGCCCACGAACTCGCCGTTCTTGCCCATTTGCTGCACGGCCACCCGTTCGCCGTCGAGGTTGCGATACCACACCACATCGGAGAACAGCGAGTGCGAGTGCCCGCCCAGCACGATGTCGATGTGGCGTGTGCGCGGGATGAGGTACTCATCGCTTTCGGGGTTGTTGAGGCCCGATTTCCACCCCAGGTGCGACAGGCAGACGACCAGGTCGCAATGTTTCTTCTCCTTCAGCAGCGCGGCCACCTCGTTGGCGGCCTCGACGGGGTCTTTGTACGTCACACCGACGAAGTTGCATTCCTGCACCAGCCCCTCCATGCGCGGGCTGAGACCGAACACACCGATTTTCAGGCCGTGGCGGTGGATGATGGTGTAAGGCTTTACCACCTTTTCGAGCACCGTGCCGGTGAAGTCGTAGTTGGCGCAGACGATGGGGTAGCGGGCCATGCGGAAGATGCGGCACATGTTGTCGAGCCCGAAGTCGAACTCGTGGTTGCCGATGGTGCCGGCGTCGTAGCCGGCCTCGTTCATCAGGCGGATTTCCACCTCGCCCTGGAACATGTTATAGTAAGGAGTGCCCTGCGAGAAGTCGCCGCAGTCGAACAGCAGCAAGTCCGGATGCTCGCGGCGCATCTCGTGGACCAGCGTGGCCCGGCGGACAAAGCCCGCCTTGTCGGCCCGCTCGGCCGGTCTGAAGTTGGCAGGCAGCGGCTCGATGCGGCTGTGCGTGTCGTTGGTATGCAGGATGACGAGTTCGCGCGTACGCTGGGCGGCCGAAGGCGACACCGAAAGCGTCAGGCCGGCCAGCAGGCAGGCCCGCAACAGAACAGGTTTGAACAGGTGTGTCATAAGATGTACGTCGTTTAGGTGATTCATGATTATTCAAGGATGATGCGTCCCTCCAGTTGCGAGCGGACAGGTTCGCCCTTGGCGGCCAGGGCCTTGACGTAGTCCACCACCAACTGGCGGATGGTGAGCCCTTCGGGGCATTCTTTGTCCGTCGCCTGGGTGAAGGCCGTCAGACCGTCGTTCCCCTCGGCCAGGTAGTCGATGGAGGCCACGGTATAGGTCCGTTCCGGGTCGATGGGCTCGTCGCAGAGCGTGGCCTGGAGCAGACGCCCTGTTTTCGACACCCTCAGCCTCACCCCGTGGCTGACGCATTCGCCGCCGAGGGCGGCTATCTGGGTGAAGAGGCGGAGCAGTGCCTCGCCTTTCATGTGCATGACGCAAAGCGAGTTCTGGAAGGGGAAGATTTCGTAGACGTTCCCAAAGGCAATGGGGCCGGCAGGCAGCGAATTGCGCAGGCCGCCCATGTTGGTGATGGCCAGGTCGACTGTCCGTCCGGTGTACGACTCGGCGGCCTGCTTCAGGATGTCGGCCGCGAGGTTCGACAGAAGGCTCTCCGGCCGTTGGGCGTGCATCTCTTGTGCGCTTTGCCCGATGATGGGCGTCATGACGCTGTCCACCTTGGCCTTGTAAGGCGTCAGGATGGCGACGGCTTCCGGATAGGGCGCTGCGTCGAGGGCGGATGTGACGGCGATGCGTCCGCCGCTGATTTCACGAATCTGGTAGGAGGAACGGCAGGCGGTGGCCGTCAGTGTCGCGGCCAGCAGCAATGCCATTCCCCAGGCATGTGCGTGTGGATGTTTCATCATAATAGGTGACATATTTTAATTGTAGTGAAGGCAAATGTACGACAAAATTCAGAAATGGGCGCGTAGATGAAAATAAATCAGCCAGTTGTTTGGCCATCTGACAAAAAAGCCGTTATTTTGCACCGCTTTCGCGCAATCGCTGTCAAAGAAGTGTTACTTGATATGTTGCGTTGGACGATAAACAATTTAATAATAAAACAATGGATTTAATTAAAATTGCAGAAGAAGCATTTGCTACCGGCAAGCAGCACCCCAGCTTCAAGGCTGGTGACACGATTACGGTGGCATATCGTATCATCGAAGGAAACAAGGAACGCGTACAGCAGTATCGTGGCGTAGTCATCAAAATCTGCGGCCACCAGGAGAAGAAGCGTTTCACGGTTCGTAAGATGTCTGGAACTGTAGGTGTAGAGCGTATCTTCCCGCTCGAATCGCCGGCTATCGACAGTATCGTAGTGAACAAGGTAGGTAAGGTTCGCAGAGCCAAGTTGTATTACCTCCGCAAACTCACGGGTAAGAAAGCCAGAATCCAGGAAAAGAGAGTCAACGCGTAAGCAGACATCTCGCCAAAGGCATAAAGAAAGCCGTCCGCAAGGATGGCTTTTTTTGTACCCGTACACATCGTCCGGAAAACACATTATCATATATAAGCACACGCACGAGTGACTAATCACAAAAAGTCAAAAGTACAATACCCCAAAAACACCGGATAATGCTGAAAAGGTTATTGACATACACCTTTTAGTGTATTTTATTGCATCATCATGATAAAAGTTGGTATCTTTGTAGTCCAGAAAGGTTGATTCCGTAAACCTTTTAGTGTAAATCGTTGCAAAATCAACATATATGAAGAGTATAGAAGAGGTAATGAATGAGTGGAACGCTTTGCTGCCTTTGTCTGATAGAGACAGGGAAATGCTCAGCCGTCGATTCTCCATTGATTTCAACTACAATAGCAACCACATTGAGGGTAATACGCTGACATACGGGCAGACAGAGATATTGCTCCTTTTCGGAAAGATAGTCGGTGAGGCGGATGTTCGTGATGTACACGAAATGACAGCGAGCAATGTGGGCCTGCAAATGATGAAAGAGGAAGCACTGCTTAAGGAGACACCTTTGACGCAGCATTTCATACGAACGTTGCATAAAACTCTCCTGAGAGAGGACTATACTGTATATCGCACATTGCCTGGAGGTGTTCAGACCAGTTATGTTATTCATGCTGGGCAATACAAAACCCGTCCAAATTCTGTCATCACTCGTTATGGCGACAGATTCGAGTATGCGACGCCCGAAGAGACTCCGGCTTTGATGAGCGATTTGGTCGATTGGTACAATGATGTAGAAAGGTCAGGAAAATTCACGCCAATAGAACTTGCTGCGATATTCCACTATCGATATATTCGCATTCATCCGTTTGAAGATGCTAACGGACGTATAGCACGATTGATGGTCAATTACATTCTCACTCGCCATGATTATCCCATGATTGTGGTACGCAGTCGTAAGAAGAAGCAATATTTAGAGGCGTTGCATCGTACAGACCTCACAGTCGGTGCTGTTCCTTCACTTGGTGCACATGCCACAAAACGTGACATTCAACAGTTCCTTTCTTATTTCACGAAGCTCTTTATTGATGAGGTGTCATACAACATCCAGTTCTTGACGGAGCGCGGAGACAATGTATGGTGGTTTGATGGCGAACGTGTGAAATTCCGCAGTGCAACAACCAGCGTAATACTGAATCGTATGTATGAACAGCCTAACAGCACCATCCCGCAATTGGCAGAAGCCGCAGGCATCAGTCTTACTGCAGTAAACAAGCAATTGAAACTCCTTACCGAGAAGGGATATATTGCTCGTACCGAGAAAGATAATTCTTGGAGACTGATTATCACACCATCGGTATAAAAAACAAATCTTTCATAAGTATATGATTCAAAAGATGCATGGCACGAATACTCAAACGAGTTGAAGCAATTCTTTTTGTGACGTTGCAAAATCACGATGGGCAAGGTCCAAAGACAATTACAGTCTATCCTTACGGATGAGACTGTAATGTTCATAGAATCGTCTATGCTATCTTTGGCTGCATTGAACCCAAAACGGCCATTAGGCCTTTATGCGCAAACGAACTTTCTTTTTGGCATCTGTCTTCCCGTTTCTCGGTTACAATGGAGCCCCATTGCGCCCTCAAAACGAAAATACATCTGCTAAAAAATAGAAGTTGTTATCATCATAACGCTAACGACCGATTTGGGTTGAAAGGACTGACACGGTGGCAGGCGAAGGCCCGAAACGGCCTTCCTCGGTGGCATCTTGTCAGCGTGCAGGCCTGAACGGAGGCTTCTGCCGGCTCTTGTGTGGTGGAACAGGATGGCGAAAGGATGCGAAACCGCTTGCAAATGCTTGATAATAAGTTGGCTGACGGGTATTTTCATCGGGCGGAGAGGAGCCGGATGGAGGCACGAAAGCACTTGACGTGCGTCAAGAAGCGTAGGGAATGAATGTTAAAAAGGTGTTTTATAACATGTATTTGGGGCAATGGTGCTATCTTTGCAGCGCAATAGAAAAGAAATAGAGTAATAATCCGTCCTTCAAATGGTGAAGGACATAAAAGAGGTAGATTATGAAAACAAACAAGAACAACGAGAATTTGATTGCACAATTGCAGTACCAACTGCGTCAAAACAAAAGCATGCGCAACGGAGCGGTGTGTCAGGCACTGAATGCCCGCATTCAGAAATTGCTGGCCGCAGGACAGGCGTAAGCCTTTCAGTGAGAACAAAAGAATCTTTGAATAACCACAAAAGAAAGGGAGGCATCCACTTGGGTGCTTCCCTTTTTTTGTACCTTTGCCGCATCGAGTCATAGAAAAAGATGCGTATGCAGACACCAATGTACATCCACGTGCGGGACATACTGATGGACCTGTCCACCCCTCAGGTGATGGGAATCTTGAACGTCACCCCGGATTCGTTCTATTCGGGCAGCCGGAAACAGACGGAAGCGGAAATCGAAACCCGTGTGCATCAAATCATCTCGGAGGGTGCCTCCATCATCGATGTAGGGGCCTACTCTTCCCGTCCGAACGCCGAGCACATCACCCCGGAGGAGGAGATGCGCCGTTTGCGCACGGGCCTGGACGTAATCGGCCGTCTGTATCCCGATGCCGTCGTTTCGGTGGATACGTTCCGGGCCGATGTGGCCGCCATGTGCGTGGAAGAGTACGGGGTCTCTATCATCAACGACATTTCCGCTGGCGAGATGGACAATCGTATGTTCGACACGGTGGCCCGCTTGCAAGTGCCCTATGTCATGATGCACATGCAGGGCACACCGCAAGACATGCAGCGTCAGCCGCACTATGACAATGTGGTGCGGGAGGTCTTTCTCTATCTGGCCGAGAAAGTGGACCGGCTCCGTTCCATGGGGGTGAACGACATCGTCCTCGACCCCGGCTTCGGCTTCGGAAAGACGCTGGAGCATAACTACGCACTGATGAACCGGCTGGAGGATTTCCGCGTGTTCGAACTGCCGTTGTTGGTAGGTGTTTCGCGCAAGTCGATGATTTACCGCCTGCTGGGCATCACCCCGGAGGAAGCCCTGAACGGTACGGTCGTGCTCGACACGGTGGCGCTGCTGAAGGGCGCACACATCTTGCGGGTTCACGACGTACGCGAAGCCGTGGAGTCGGTAAAGATTGTGCAGAAAATGAAAGAATCCGTTTAAAAAAGCAACCGCGCGTATGTTCATCGAGTTTGGCGTGAAGGACTTCGTCGACATCCTGTTGGTGGCCTTCCTATTGTATTATACCTATAAATTGATGAAGGCCTCCGGCTCCATCAACGTGTTCACGGGCATTCTGGTGTTCATCCTTATCTGGCTGGTGGTGTCGCAGGTGCTGGAGATGCGCTTGCTGGGCTCCATCTTCGACAAACTGGTCAGCGTGGGTGTCATTGCCCTGATTGTGCTGTTTCAGGACGAAATCCGTCGTTTCTTGTTGACCCTGGGCTCGCATCGGAGAGCCAGTGGATGGATACGTTTCCTGACGGGCGGCAAAAAAGAATCGGTGGAGAAGGCGGACATTCTCCCCATCGTGATGGCCTGCCTCAGCATGAGCAAGCAAAAGGTCGGGGCGCTGATTGTGATAGAGAAGAACGTCCCACTGGACGACATCGTGCGGACAGGCGACGTCATCGATGCTCAAATCAACCAACGCCTGATAGAGAACATCTTTTTCAAGAACAGCCCGTTGCACGACGGAGCCATGGTCATCAGCCACAAACGTATCAAGGCGGCCGGCTGCATCCTGCCGGTATCCCATAGCCTGGACATTCCCAAAGAACTTGGGTTGCGCCATCGGGCGGCTCTCGGCGTATCGCAAGAGACGGACGCATACGCCGTCATCGTGTCGGAAGAGACGGGCGGCATATCCGTGGCTCATGGCGGCCATTTCCAGTTGCGGCTGACGGCCGAGGAACTGGAACGCATCCTGACGGAGGCCTGATACGGTCGGCGTCCTCGTCGTTTCTCCTTTGTATCAATCGGGAAAACCGGCATGCGGCCTGGAAAGACAGGCGGCAGGGGTCGGTGTGTGCTAATCCAGCATAAGATTCATCATCGGATAGCCTTCGTGGCTGCGATAGCCCAAGAGGAGGGGGGCCAACTCGCCGATGGAGCATGGCCGTGCGCCTGTCTGTGCCTGGTCCGTGCGGAAGAGACGGCCCTCGTGCCATCGGAAGCAGGCGTTGTTGGCGGGCAGCAACGGGTCGGACAAGCGGATGCATTCCGACTGGCAGGGATGGGCCGCGGCATAACGCTCCAGCAACCGCTCGGCATGCAGGACGCGTGCCATGCCCAACGGGGTGGTGTCGGCGCCGTCGTATGTGTCGGTCACATAGGTGGCTTGTGCCAGACCGAGCCGGTCGGCCTCGCGCAGGAGGCAGATGCGCACATCCGCATCGTCGGCTTCCAGGAGGGGGAAGTAAAGCCTGTCGGCTTCGGGGATGGCGCATCCCAGTCCGACGATGCGTCCTCCTCTGGTGGCACCGAGCAGACGGCCGCCGCCGAGTGCCATATCAGCCAGGACGATGTCCCAGTCGTCGCGGGTGTGGAGGACGCAGCAGGGCCGTTGTCGCGAATGGTGGAGAAGGAATTCCCAGGCTTCGTCCGGATGAGGCTCGTACGCCCGGGCCGAGGAGGCTTCGGCGGCATCGAGGGCGGACATGCGCACGGTTCGTCGGCTGCGGTCGAAGGCGGTGGCATAGCCGAAGCGGGCGTAATAGCCGAACAACCACGACTCGGCGGGAATGAGCAGGCTGAGGTCGGTTCCTTCGTCGTACATCCGGAGCAGGGACGAACGCAACAGGTGCGACATGTGCCCCCGGTTTCGATGCTCGGGAGCGGTGCAGGCTCCCGACACGTAGGCGGCTTTCACCTCGGTACCCCAGAAGCGTACGGGATAGGGCACGGCCTGCAGAGCCGACACCAGCCGTCCGTCTTCGTAGACGGCCCGGTGGATGGCATCGGAGTAGCGTCGGCTGAAATAGAGGTCGACGAAGTCCTCCGAATCGGCAAAGCATTGCTGCCACAGCCGCCGGGCCTGTTCGCGTGGGGAAAGTGCAGGATGGTTCATGGTTTTATTCGTCGGCAAGGGTGGCGGTGTATTTCATCAGGATGCTCTCGGGGTGGTACGACAATTTGGACTTTCTGAGCCCTTCGATGCCCAGGTCTTCTTCCCTGTTCAGAAAGACGTATTGCTCCGGCAGGTGGAGGGCGAACTGCTGGTTGATGGCTGAATAGACTCCGTCGAAACGGGTGTCGGCCTTTTCGATGCACACGTCGAACGTGTGGGCGTTGACGGGTGAGCCGAAGGTGAAGGCGACGATGTGTCCGTCGACATAGAGCGCACCTCCCGTCAGATCCAGTTCGTCGAAATGCCGGAGTGCGTAGGTGAGCGACCGGCGTTCGTCCGCCAGTGCCTGCTGTCCGTGGGTGGCGGCATGCTCCATCCATTGGTTTTCCAGTGTCAGGCATTCGTCCACCTGCTCCGCGCCGAGAGGGCGGTAGACGTGGTGGGGGTACATCCGTTCGAACCGGTTTACGTGGTTGCGCTTGGCCTGGTATCTCTTGCCTTTCAGTTCGGCCAGGTCGGTGCGGCGGTAGAGGTAGTCGGCCAGGTCGCGGTTGGTGCTGAAGCGCAGCCGTCCGGGTTGTGCCTGTTCCAGCATGGAACGCGTGTGTTCGCAGACGCCCGACAGTTGGAAGGGGTGTCCCATCCGGTGTGCGTCCTCCTCCAGGAGGGCGAGCAGGCAGGTCGGGTCTCCTTCTCCCACCGGCATCATGTACGACAAAGCCCCGTCCACGTAGAAGCGCAGCACGAGAAAATCGTCGGTGAAGGCCAGTTGCGTCTGATAGAGGAAACGCCAACTGCAGAGGTTGGCGAACGAGAGGTCGCAGTTCTGCCGCTGGCTGTTCAGCGTGAAGCGCTGGACGGCTTCCTTGTCGGCCGGGGTGATGTCTCTGAACGTCAGCATGGGGATGGGTGTGGGGGTTAGAGCAGTCCGACGAGACGGAGCAACATCGGGGTGAGCATGGCCGTCAGGATGCCGTTGAGGGTCAGGCCCAGGCTGGCGAAGGCACCGTATTTGCCGCTGACGTCCATGGCGGCCGATGTGCCTACAGCGTGCGAGGCGGTCCCCATCGACAGGCCTTGTGCTATCGGGCTTTGTATGTGCAGCCATCGCAGTATCTGGAATCCGAATACGGCACCGAACAGGCCGACACAGACCACGACGGTGGCCGTCAGCGAGGGGATGCCTCCGATGCTGTCCGACACTTCCATCGCTATCGGGGTCGTGACGCTTTTCGGGGCCAGCGAGCGGACCACCTCCGCACTGGCGCCCAATGCCTTGGCCAGCAGGCTGACGGAGAGGATGCCCACGCAGCAGCCTGCCAGTTGCGACAGGAGGATGGGCATGATTTGTTTTTTGATGGTCTCCAGTTGCAGGTAGAGGGGGACGCCGAGCGCCACGACGGCCGGCTTCAGCCAGAACTCAATCAGCGAACCTCCTTCGCTGTAGGTCTCGTAACTGATGCCGGTCAGTTTCAGAAAGGCAATCAGGGCGGCGATGGTCAGCAGGATGGGGTTGAGCCAGACCCATCCGACCCGTTGCTGCAGTTTCTTGGTCAGGAAGAAGACTCCAAAGGTCAGTGCCAGCAGGAAGAACTTATTTTCGAAATAATCCATGGCTTTTGCGTACTAATTGGTGGACCCATCCTGTCGTAATCAGGACGAGAATGGTGCTGAGGACGGTGGCGATGACAATCGGCCAGAACTCGGCGGCGATGACGTCGAAATACAGCATCAGGGCTACGCCGGGCGGGATGAAGAAGAATCCCAGGTTGGCCACCAGGAAGTCGCACATACCTTGCACCCACGACAACTTAATCCAGCCGCGCTGGAGCGAGCAGGTCAGTATCAGCATGCCGATGATGCTGGACGGCAGTTTGATGCCTGTGAGCCACACCAGTGCTTCGCCCAGTGCCAGGCATCCGAACAAGATGAAACATTGACGTATCATAAGCGACCATAAAACAAAAGAAGCAAAGGGAGCGGCTGAGGCTCGCCTTTACTTCTTTCATTGATTCTTTTTCAAGAGGAAGGATTACTTCTTTCCGTTGTATTCGTCAGAAACGGTCAGTTTCTTTCTGCCTTTGGCGCGACGGGAAGCCAACACACGACGGCCGTTTGCCGTTGCCATTCTCTCACGGAAACCGTGTTTGTTCTTTCTCTTTCTGTTAGAGGGTTGGAATGTTCTTTTCATTATTCTATTGTTTTTATGTTATTATTTCACGTAATCGGGCTGCAAAAGTAGGGACTTTTTTTAAATAAACCAAGGGATAACTCTTTTTTGCTCAAAAGTTTTTGCGTGTTTTACCGATTTCAATTACTTTTGCACCCGGTTTTTGAACGCCTACGGCCAGAATTAACAATCAAATCACATAAAAAGCAGTCATATGATTAATGCACAAGACATCAAGAACGGAACCTGCATCCGCATGGATGGCAAACTCTATTTTTGCATTGAGTTCCTTCATGTAAAACCGGGAAAGGGTAACACGTTCATGCGTACGAAACTCAAAGACGTGGTGAGCGGATACGTGATCGAACGTCGATTCAACATCGGCGAGAAACTGGAAGACGTCCGCGTAGAGCGTCGCCCCTACCAGTATCTCTATAAGGAAGGTGAGGACTTCATCTTCATGAACCAGGAGACTTTCGACCAGCATCCCATCGCCCACGATTTGATCAACGGTGTGGACTTCCTGACCGAAGGTGCCGTGGTCGACGTGGTATCCGATGCTTCGACGGAGACGGTGCTCTATGCTGAATTGCCCGTGAAGGTGCAGATGAAGGTCACCTATACGGAACCGGGCCTGAAGGGCGATACGGCTACCAACACGCTGAAGCCCGCTACGGTGGAATCGGGCGCAACGGTTCGCGTGCCTTTGTTCATCAACGAAGGCGAAACCATCGAAATCGACACGCGCGACGGTTCGTACGTAGGTCGTGTGAAGGCATAACCAACTTCAACGCATAAAGGAAGCATCCCGAAAGGGGTGCTTTTTTTTATTGCTACGCCTCGGGTGTCCGAACAGTTTCTTATATTTGTCCGTTCATATTTCCATACGCTTATGTTGTTTTCAATCATCATACCGGTCTACAACCGGCCGGACGAGGTGGACGAACTGCTGGAAAGCCTGACGCACCAGCAACGTACCGATTTCGAAGTCGTCGTGGTGGAGGATGGCTCGGCCGTGCCATGCCGCGACGTGATGGCGCGCTATGCCGACCGCCTCGACGTGCACTATTATGTCAAGGAGAACGGAGGGCCGGGCCCGGCACGCAACTATGGTGCCGAGCGAAGCCGGGGCGAATACCTGCTCATTCTGGACTCCGACTGCCTGGTGCCTCCCAGCTATCTGGACCGGGTGGAGGCCGAGTTGCGCCGTAGCCCGGCCGATGCCTTTGGCGGTCCCGACCGGGCGCATCCGTCGTTCACGCCTGTCCAAAAGGCCATCAATTATGCCATGACCTCGTTCTTTACGACCGGAGGCATCCGGGGCGGCCGGAAGAAGATGGACAAGTTCTATCCGCGCAGCTTCAACATGGGGGTGCGCCGCGAGGTGTTCGAACGGTTGGGCGGCTTTTCGCCGATGCGTTTCGGCGAAGACATCGACTTGAGCATCCGTATCTTCCGGGAGGGATGCCGGTGCCGCCTGTTTCCCGATGCGTGGGTCTACCACAAGCGGCGTACGGACCTGAAGAAGTTCTTCAAGCAGGTGCACAACTCCGGCATCGCCCGCATCAATCTGTATAAGAAGTATCCTGATTCGCTCAAACTGGTCCACATGCTTCCGGCCGCTTTTACGCTGGGCGTGGCCTTCTGCGTGCTGTCGGCGCTGGTGTGCGGGTATGCCCTGCTTCCGTTGGCGCTGTTTGCGGTGCTGGTGGGCGTGGATGCCGCCATCCGCGAGCGTAGTCCGTGGGTGGGAGTGCTGGCCGTGGCGGCTGCTTACTGCCAGTTGCTGGGCTATGGCAGCGGATTCCTGCGTGCCTGGTGGCGGCGGGTGGTGTGCCGGAAAGAGGCGTTCGGTGCGTTTGAGAAGAATTTCTATCAGTAGGCCATGGAACAGAAGATGCGACTCGCCCTCAAGGACCTGGCCGAGGCCGACCGTCCGCGCGAGAAGATGCTGGCCAAGGGGTTGTCGGCTTTGAGCGATGCCGAACTGCTGGCCATCTTGATTGGGTCGGGGTCGGCCCAGGAAACGGCCGTCGAACTGATGCAGCGTGTGCTGGCTTCGTGCGGCAACGATTTGAACGCCTTGGGCAAGCGCTCGGTGCGCGACCTCTGTGCCTTCAAGGGCATCGGGACGGCCAAGGCCGTGTGCGTGGTGGCGGCGTTGGAACTGGGGCGGAGGCGCGGACTGGCCGAGGCGCAGAAGCGGCAGCAGGTGCTCACCTCGCGCGATGCCTACGAGTATTTCCATCCCCTGCTGGGCGATGCGCCGCTGGAGGAGTTCTGGCTGATGTGCCTGAACCAGTCGAACCGCGTCGTCGAGTGCATTCGCATCAGCCTGGGCGGCATCACCGAGACGTCGGCCGACGTGCGCACCATCTTGCGCGAGGCGTTGTTGCGCCGGGCCACCGGCCTCATCGTGTGCCACAACCATCCTTCGGGCAACCCGAAGCCCAGCGCTTCCGACGACCGGATTACGGACAAACTGGCGAAGGCCGCCCGTCTGATGGACATCCGCTTGTGCGACCACCTCATCGTATGCGACGGGTGCTATTACAGCTATGCCGACGAAGGCAGGCTGGATTAGCCTTCTTCGTCGGCATGCTTCTCTCTACATACAATCTTTCGTTCTTCCTCCCGTCGTGGGTGGGAGCGGGTTTCTTGTCATCCCACTTTTTCGAACGCCTGCTCCAGGTCGGCCAGGATGTCGTCGATGTGTTCCGTGCCGATTGACAGGCGGATGCTGGCGGGCGTGATGTGCTGCTGGGCCAGTTCTTCGTCGGTCATCTGCGAGTGTGTCGTCGTGTAAGGATGGATGACGAGGCTTTTCACGTCGGCCACATTGGCCAGGAGCGAGAACACTTCCAGCGAGTCGATGAAGCGCCAGGCGTCCTCCTTGCCTCCCTTGATTTCGAAGGTGAAGATGCTGCCTCCTCCGTTCGGGTAGTAGTGCTGATACAAGGCATGGTCCGGATGGTCGGGCAGTGAGGGGTGGTTCACCTTGACTACCTTCGGGTGCTTGCTGAGGTATTCCACCACCTTCAGGGCGTTGGCCACGTGGCGTTCTACCCGGAGCGACAGCGTCTCGAGGCCTTGCAGCAGGATGAAGGCGTTGAAGGGCGAGATGGCCGCGCCCGTGTCGCGCAGGATGACCGTCCGGATGCGGGTGACGAATGCGGCCGGTCCGGCTACGTCGGCAAAGACGGCTCCGTGGTAGTTCGGGTCCGGTTTCCCGAGTGAGGGGAAGCGGTCGGCGTTGGCTTTCCAGTCGAAGCGTCCGCCGTCGACGATGACGCCGCCCAGGCTGCTGCCGTGTCCGCCGATGAATTTTGTGGCCGAGTGTACGACGACGTCGGCGCCATGCTCAATCGGGCGGATGAGGTAGGGCGTGCCGAAGGTGTTGTCCACGATGAAGGGGATGCCGTGCCGGTGGGCCACTTCGGCCACGGCGTCCAGATTGGTCACGTCCGAGTTCGGATTGCCGAACGTCTCGGCATAAACCACTTTCGTGTTCGGACGGATGGCGGCTTCCAAGGCTGCGAGATCGTTCACGTTCACAATGGTGTGGCTGATGCCCTGGCCTTCCAGGGTGTGTGTGATGAGGTTGAACGAGCCTCCGTAGAGGTTGTCGGCTGCCACGATGTGGTCGCCTACGGTCAGGATGTTCTGCAGGGCATAGGTGACTGCCGCTGCTCCGGAGGCCACGGCCAGGGCGGCCGTTCCGCCTTCGAGGGCGGCGATGCGGGCTTCCAGCACGCCTTGGGTCGGGTTGGTCAGTCGGCCGTAGATGTTTCCGGGGTCGCGCAGGGCGAAGCGGTCGGCCGCATGCTCCGAGTTGCGGAACACGTACGAGGTGGTCTGATAGATGGGCACCGCACGCGCGTCGGTGGCCGGGTCGGGCTGTTCTTGTCCTACGTGGAGTTGCAAGGTCTCAAAATGCCAATTGTTCTTTCCCATAATCTGTCTATTTTTAGTTGTTTTCGATGCTTGTTTTCTGATGGTGCAAAGGTAGTTTTGCTGTTTGTTTCATACAAGATAGGGGCGGATTTATAGAGAATTATTCTTTTTCGCGTTGTATCTGTGGAACATCTTGCCTGTGCGTGCTTTTTGCGAAGGCTCTTGACGGAATATCGTTCGGGAGGGCAGTCGGATGGCTGCAGGTGTACACGGAATCTATGTTTCAAATCGTGAAACGTATGTTTCAAAGTTTGAAACGTACGTTTCATGGTTTGAAATGTACGTTTCAAACTTTGAAATATAGAATTTGCATGGTCGCGCAGCGATGTGTGTGCGCGCTTGCCGCCTTGGACGGGCCGTGTCTCAGTAGCCCGGATTCTGTGTCATGGCCGGGTTGAGGGCGCACTCGCTTGAGGGGATGGGCAGGAGCAACTGGTAAGGTTCCAAGTCGCACTCGCTCTCGGCCAGTCCGTTTCGCTTGAGGAAGGCCAGGTAGCCACCATTGTACAGGAGCAGTTGCTTGCGGGCCTCCAGAATGCCTTGCAGGAGGTCGCCCTCGGGCAGGCTGATGCCTTTGGCGGCAGCCACGTCGGCCAGCAGACGGGTGGCTTCGTCGGGGTGGTTGGTGCGGTAGGCGCATTCCGCTTCCGAAAGGTAAACGTCGGTGATGGACTGCAGCGGCATGAACGCGGGCGTGCGGATGACGACCTGGGCCCGGGTCTGGCGCACGTCCGTGTAGAGGCCGAAGATGACGCCGGTGGGTTGTGTGGCCCGTGTGGTGGCTTCTGCCTCCAGGTATTCGCTTGTGCCGTCCAGGGGGTAGTAGCCGTTGGTGCGCACCTGGGTCAGCAGCGGATAGGCCTGCTCCCATTGTCCTTCGTAGAGGTAGAGGTTGGCCAGGACGATGCGGGCTACGTCTTTCGACACGAAGAAGAGGTCGTCGACGGTGCCGGTACAGTTGTTTCGCTTCTCTTCCAACTGGTCGATGGCGGCCGACAGCCGCTGCTTCAGGTCGTCGCGGATGGCGGCCTGGTCGGTGCGTGGGATGCTGGTTTGCCCTTCCCAGGGGCGGCCGTAACTATAGGGGACGTCGCCCCATGCGGCCGTGAGGGTGTGGTAGTAGATGGCATAGAGCACGTCGGTGGGTGCGGCGAAGAGGTTGCGCTGCTGCTCGTCCTGCCGGCGGAGGAGGAGCAACCGGTTGTTGGCCTGGAAGAAGCTGCTCCATGCGTTGGCTACGTTGCCGTCGTGTGTGTCGAGCGGCAGTTGGTGGATGAGGGCGTTGTAGGCGTAGAATTGTTCGGCGAGGTTGAATTGGGCATAGCCCTTGCCCAGTTGGGAGGCGATGCCGGCGACGAAGGCCTGGGCGTCTGTGCCTAAACCGACGGCCGGGAGGGGCAGGTCGGGGTTCCCCTCGATGTGGAGGACGACGCGGGCCACCACCTGGCCCCGGTAGTCGTAGAGGCTGATGTCGGTGCTTTCCTCGTCGCGCCGTGCGGCCGGGCCTACGCTGATGGTGAGCCGGTTGCCTGACAGGCGGACGTCTACGGAGGCCGACTTCTCGTCGAGGTCTCCTGCGTAGAGACTGCTGAAGGTCTGCTCGGGTGTGATGCTGGACGTGGGTTGGTCGGTTTCGGCGGGCGGGGCGGTGTAAAGCGGGATGGGCGTTTCGACCGTCAGGGCGAACGTGCCTCCTTCTTTCGGCACGCGGAGGGACTCCTGCTCGAGCACGACGCGCTGCCCTTCCTGCAGCGTCTCGTTGCCGGCCGTTCCGTCGTCGTCCCAGTCGAAGAAGCCGAAGAGGTCCTTCACCGTTACTTCGCTTCCGAGGTCGGCATAGCGGCGGACGATGTGGTCGCCGATGTCGGCCAGGCGGGGCAGCAGGGCCTGCCGGTCGTGGCGGAACTGCGCCTTGGTCTTGTCGGAGAAGACACCTCCGGCGGCGAACTCGGCGCTCAGCGAGGCCAGATATTCGGTCAGTGCGCCTTCGGAGCGTCCCTCCAGCAGTAACGACGAGACGGCAATCAGGGCAGCGGCTTCGTCGGTCCCGCTGGCGATGGAGAAGCCGGCCGCGTCGTGGGCGGCATACCGTTGCAACCCGAAGGCCGCGAGCAGTTCCTGCTGGGCCTGGGTGTTGGCCTTGGCAAACGGCGTTCCGCCGTCCACCAGATGACGGATGCGGGCGTATTTCAGGTGCGTAAGGATGTTCACGTTCACGGTGCTGCGGTCGGCCAGGTCCACCAGTGCGCGGAGCACCAGCGTGCCGCCGGACAGGTCGCCTTCCACCTCGTTGAAGAAATAGCCCGTGGCCATCAGTTCGGCATAGGGAGTGCCAAAGGTCTTGTTGCCGAAGGAGAACGCTCCCGCATTGTCGTCGATGGTGGTGCTGTACAGGCTGCCCAGTGTCTGCAGCCGGCCGTCCAGGGGCTGGATGGTGATGGTGGAGCCGCTTACGAAGGGGCCTTTCTCCACCTTGCCGCTCACATCGTATGTCGTCGGTTGGGGCGTGTCCGGTTCGGTGGTGTCGGAGCAGGCCAGGATGATGCCTGCCGCCATGGCGGCCAGGGCCGTCTTTGCATAGGTTTTCATCGTTACGTTGTTTGAGGGTTATGTGCGGACAAAGATACGCTTTTTTGCCTTATGTGGCGCGGCCCGGTCCTGCCGCATACGACACAGATGGCCGATGTGTTCCGGCGTCGGGCTGGAGGAACCCTTGCCGCGAATCGGTGTTTGGGGGATTTGCACATTCCAATCGGAATCCGTATTTTTGGAGGCGCGGCAGATCCGGGCCCTTCCGCTTCGAAAGCGGGCGGGCGCAGCACGGAGGGATGCCGGTGCATATACATATTATATATATAAGGAAAAGACTATGGGAACGATTTACGTATTTATGGCCGACGGGTTCGAGGACATCGAAGCCCTTGCCACGGTCGATGTGCTCCGCCGGGGCGGACTGGAAGTGAAAATGGTGTCGGTGAACGGAACGACGACGGTGCGAAGTGCCCACGGAGTGACGGTGGGGTGCGATGCCCGGTTTGAAGAACTGACGTACGCCGATGCGGCGATGCTGGTGTTGCCCGGAGGCATGTCGCCGGGTGCACAAGTCCTGAACGAACACGAAGGCCTGCGTGCCTTGCTGCTGAAGGCGGACGAGGCTGAACTCCCGATGGCGGCCATCTGCGCAGCCCCCTACGTGTTGGGAGGTCTGGGTTTGCTGAAGGGACGCCGTGCCACCTGCTATCCGGGATTCGAGTCGTATCTGCAAGGCGCCGTCTATACGGCGGCGCAGGTGGAACAGGACGGACGCTTCATCACGGGCAACGGCCCCGGTGCGGCGCTGCCGTTTGCGTTCGCCCTGCTGGAATACTGGTGCGGCAAGGAGAAAGCGGAAGAAATTCGTTCCGGCATGATGGCCCGTTAAGAGAAGGAGAACGCAGCATGAAGAAATATGTGCTGATAGTGGCCGGAGGAAAGGGACTGCGCATGGGAGGCGAAGTGCCGAAGCAGTTCCTGCCGGTGGGCGGACGGCCGGTGCTGATGCGTACGCTCGACGTGTTCCACCGCTACGACCCGCAGATGGACATCGTGCTGGTGCTGCCTGCGGCCCAGCAGGACTACTGGCGCGCGTTGTGCCGGGAATACGGCTTCGCAGTGCCCCATCGGGTGGCCGACGGCGGCGAGACCCGTTTCCACTCGGTGAAGAACGGGTTGGCCCTCGTAGGCGACGAAGGCCTGGTGGGCGTGCACGACGGCGTTCGGCCGTTCGTGTCGGCCGAGGTAATCGACCGCCTTTATGCCGAAGCAGCCGACGGCGGTGCGGCGGTCCCGGTGGTCGGCGTAGTGGAGACATTGCGCCATTTGGGACGCACCGTCAGCCGTGATGAGTACTGTCTGGTGCAAACGCCTCAGGTATTTCAGGTTCCGCTGCTGAAGCAGGCGTACCAGGCACCCTACAGTCCGGCCTTCACCGACGACGCTTCGGTGGTGGAGGCGATGGGAGCGACGGTGCGCCAAGTGGAGGGGAACCGTGAAAACATCAAACTGACTACGCCTTTTGACCTGAAGATAGCCCAGGCATTGCTATGATGTTCGACCTCCGTTCACAAGACATCACCTACCTGCCGGGCGTGGGGCCGCAGCGGGCCGCCCTGCTCGACAAGGAACTGCACATTCGTTCCTTGCACGACCTCTTGTACTATTTCCCCTACAAGTACGTGGACCGCAGCCGTTTGTACTACATCCACGAGATAGACGGTAATATGCCCTACATCCAGCTGAAGGGGCGCATCCTGAGTTTCGAGGCCGTGGGCGAGGGACGCGGCCGCCGGTTGGTGGCCCATTTCTCCGATGGGACGGGCGTGGTGGACCTGGTGTGGTTCCAGGGCATCAAGTATGTGACGACCCGCCTGAAGACGCAGGAAGAATACGTGGTGTTTGGCAAGCCGACGATGTTTGGCGGACGCGTCAACATCGCCCACCCCGATGTCGACCCCGCAGCGGAACTGACATTGTCCGCCATGGGCCTGCAGCCCTTCTACAACACCACGGAACGCATGAAGCGTGCTTCGCTGAACTCCCACGCCATCGAGAAACTCATGACGAACCTGTTTGCCCGGCTGACGCATCCGATGGAGGAGACGCTGAGCCGACAGATAGTGGAACGGCACCACCTGATGCCGCTGGACGAGGCACTCCGCAACATCCATTTCCCGGGAAGCCCCGAACTGCTCCGCAAGGCACAGTTGCGGCTGAAGTTCGAGGAACTGTTCTACGTGCAACTGAACATCCTCCGCTACAGCCGCGACCGGCAGGCCCGCTACCAGGGTTTCCGCTTTGCCCGGGTGGGGGACGTGTTTCGCACGTTCTACGAGCAGAACCTGCCGTTCGCACTGACCGGGGCGCAGAAACGCGTGCTGAAGGAAATCCGGGCCGACATGGGAAGCGGAAGGCAGATGAACCGCCTGCTGCAGGGCGACGTCGGCAGCGGCAAGACGCTGGTGGCCCTCATGAGCATGCTCATCGCTTTGGACAACGGCTATCAGGCCTGCCTGATGGCCCCGACGGAAATTCTGGCCGGTCAGCATTTCGACACCATCCGGCAGTTGCTCTACGGGATGGACGTGCGCGTCGCGCTGCTCACCGGCTCGGTGAAGGGGAAAAAACGCGAGGAGGTGCTTGCGGGCCTGCTTACCGGCGACGTGCAAATCCTGATAGGCACCCATGCGGTCATCGAGGACACGGTGGCGTTTGCCTCGCTGGGCTTCGTGGTGATTGACGAGCAGCACCGCTTCGGCGTGGCGCAGCGGGCCAAGTTGTGGAGTAAAAACACCAATCCGCCCCATGTGCTGGTGATGACGGCCACGCCCATCCCCCGCACGCTGGCCATGACGCTGTATGGCGACCTCGACGTGTCCGTCATCGACGAACTACCTCCTGGACGTAAGCCGGTGGTGACCCGCCATCAGTTTGACAACCGGCGCGAGAGCCTCTACGCCTTCCTCCGGCAGGAAATCGACAAGGGCAGGCAGGCCTACATCGTCTATCCGCTGATACAGGAAAGCGAAAAAATCGACCTGAAGAATCTGGAGGAAGGGTACGAACATGTGCGTGAGGCCTTTCCCGACCTTGCGCTCAGCAAGGTGCACGGACGCATGAAGGCGGCCGAGAAGGAGGCGGAAATGGGACGCTTCGTACGTGGCGAGACGCAAATCATGGTGGCTACGACGGTGATTGAGGTGGGAGTGAACGTCCCCAACGCTTCGGTCATGGTGATAGAGAATGCCGAGCGTTTCGGCCTGTCGCAATTGCATCAGCTGCGCGGACGGGTGGGACGGGGTGCCGACCAGTCCTATTGCATCCTGGTGACCTCTTACAAACTGGCCGAAGACACCAGGAGGCGGATGCAGATCATGGTGGATACGAACGACGGGTTCGAGATAGCCGAGGCCGACCTGAAGATGCGGGGACCCGGAGACCTGGAAGGAACACAGCAAAGCGGAGTGGCCTTCGACCTGAAAATAGCCGACATCGCACGCGACGGGCAGCTGCTGGGATACGTCCGCCAGGTGGCCCAGGAAGTTGTCGACGACGACCGCTGGCAGGAGAAGCCGGAATACCGGGTGCTGTGGGAGCAGTTGCGGCGCCTGCGGAAATCAAGCGTGGATTGGGCCTCCATCAGTTAGGCGAAGCAGACGGGAAGACGGCGTGAGAACCGGAAACAGAACGAAAAGTTCACGTTTTCTGAAAAAAGAAGGAAAAAAAGAGGTGCGGTATGGGAGAAAGTCGTACCTTTGGGGGAATTTTGGCGGGAATGTACCGCCGACCGAAGTACCATGAATTAGAACAGAAGGACAATATGACTTGGAATTGGATAAAAACAGGACTGGCGGCTATGGCGCTGTTGGCGGGAGTGAATGCTTCTGCGCAGGACCTGATTGCACGTCAGGCACCCATCGATAGAAAGTTGAAGGCCGTGGATTCATTGGCTTTGCAACGTCAGCTCAAGGCCGAAGAAGCCAAATATTCCGCCTTTTCGCTCTATCCGGGCTGGGATACGAACCGCGTACACGTCTATGGCAACGGGGTGGAGATACCCGACTCGTTCCGCATCGACCTGACGGGTTTTGCCATGCCGACCACCAACACGCGCATCACTTCCGTCTACGGCCCTCGCCGGTATCGGATGCACAACGGACTGGACGTGAAGGTGAACGTGGGCGATACGATTGTGGCCGCCTTCGATGGCAAGGTGCGCATTGTCAATTTCGAACGGAAAGGATACGGAAAATACATCGTGATTCGCCATACCAATGGCTTGGAAACCATCTACGGACACTTGTCGAAGCAGTTGGTTTCGGTGGACGAAACCGTCAAGGCCGGACAGGTAATCGGGTTGGGTGGCAATACGGGCCGATCCACCGGTTCGCACCTGCATTTCGAAACCCGCTTCCTGGGCATCGCCCTCAACCCCGCGCTTCTGTTCGACTTTACCAAGCAGGACGTAACGGCGGACTCGTATCTCTTTACGAAGAAACGCAGCCGCTATGGCAGCGGTGCAGCCGGAACTTCCGGTGGGGCAAGATATTACAAGGTGAAAAAAGGCGATACGCTCTCGCGGATTGCGGCCAAACATGGCGTGTCGGTCAGCACGTTGTGCAAGTTGAACCGAATCACGACCAAGTCGACCTTGCATCCGGGACAGGTGTTGCGCTGTTCTTAACGAAGAAACTTCCCGATGAAACAGGAGAACGAAATAGGGCAGGCGAAAGGTGCCGATACGGTTCGGCAGTTCGAACATGTGGTGGCCGTCTGCCGGGAATTGTTTGCCAAGAAACTGCATGACTACGGGACGGCCTGGCGCATCATGCGCCCTTCTTCCCTGACCGACCAGATCCTCATCAAAGCAAACCGCATCCGGAGTATCGAGGTGAAGGGTGTCAGCATGGTCGACGAAGGAATCCGCCCGGAGTTCATCGGTATTGTCAACTACGGCATCATCGGCCTGATTCAGTTGGAACTGGGTTATGCCGACAAAGCCGACATGGGAGTGGACGATGCGCTGGCCTATTACGACAAATATGCGAAAAAGGCGCTCACCTTGATGCTGGCCAAAAACCACGATTATGACGAAGCTTGGCGGAGCATGCGCATCAGTTCGTATACCGACTTAATCTTGATGAAGATATACCGCACAAAGCAGATAGAAAGCCTGGACGGTCAGACGGTCGTGTCGGAGGGCATTGATGCAAACTACATGGACATGATCAATTATGCCGTCTTCGGGCTGATTAAACTGGAGTTTGGAGAATAAGAAACTACATATCGTTTGGACTGTGTGGGTGACGCTTTGCCGTTTCATATTGGCTGCGACATTCATCTTTTCGGGCTTTGTGAAAGGTGTCGACCCACTGGGCACGCAATACAAGATAGAGGACTATGTGCAGGCACTCGACTGCCTGGCCTGGATTCCCGATTTCGTCCCCCTTCTGCTTTCTGTTTTGCTGGCGTCGTTTGAGTTTACGTTGGGTGTTTTCCTGCTCTTCGGGATTCGCCGCCACGCAGCACCGTCGGCTGCCTTGTTGTTGATGTGTGTGCTGACTCCCTTCACGGCCTATGTGGCGGTGGCCAATCCGGTGTCGGACTGCGGCTGTTTCGGCGATGCGGTCCACCTTTCCAATTGGGCCACGTTCTGGAAAAACGTACTCCTGCTGGCGACATCGGTCAGCGTGTTCGTGGGGCGCAGGCTGCCCTCCCGCTTGGTGAGCGACAAATCCGCTTGGCTGGTTTCGGTCTATACCATTCCGTTCATCCTGGGGGTCATCAGTTATTGCTTGTATTATCTGCCGATATTCGACTTCCGTCCGTACCATGTGGGTGCCAACATCCCGGAAGGTATGCAGATTCCGGAGGGAAAGCGCCCGTCTGTGTACGAAAGTGTCTTCCTGATGGAAAAAGACGGTGTGCGGAAGGAATTTACGCTCGACCAATACCCGGACAGTACGTGGACGTTTGTGGACGCCCGCAGTGTGCTGAAAGAAAAAGGATACGAACCGCCCATACACGATTTCTCCATCGTACGGGCCGATGACGGTGAAGACCTGACCGACGAAATCCTGTCCGACGAGGGCTACACCTTCCTGTTGGTGGCGCATCGCGTGGAAGAGGCGGACGACAGCAACATCGACCTGGTGAACGAAGCGTACGACTACAGCCGGGAAAACGGATATGGCTTCTATTGTCTGACAGCCTCCGGCGAGGACGAGATTGCTTTGTGGCAGGACCGCACGGGTGCGGAATATCCTTTCTGCCTGACCGACGACATCACGCTGAAGACCATTGTCCGCTCCAATCCGGGGCTGCTGCTCATGAAGAATGGCACCATCTATCGCAAGTGGAGCAGCCATGATTTGCCCGATGAATACATGCTGAACGATCGTTTGGAAGAAATAGAGGTCGGACAACCGGATACGGGCTCCTGGTGGAATACGTTGGCCGCCCTGCTGCTGTGGTACGTGGTGCCTATGCTGGCCATTGCAGGCCTGGATCTGCTGCTGGTGCGCAGGCGCAGAACCTCTGCCGATGAGAAGAAATAACTTAACCTTTTCAATAAAAATAGTAGTAAAATGAGAAAGAAAATTGTTGCAGGTAACTGGAAAATGAACAAGACCCTTCAGGAGGGCATTGAATTGGCAAAAGAACTGAACGCTGCCTTGCTGCCGGAAACGCAGCATTGCGACGTGGTGATTTGCACGCCTTTCATCCACTTGGCTTCTGTCACTCCGCTGGTTGATCCGGCCAAGATTGGCGTGGGAGCGGAAAACTGTGCCGACAAGGTGTCGGGCGCATACACGGGCGAGGTGTCGGCAGCCATGGTGGCTTCGACGGGTGCCAAGTATGTCATCCTGGGACACTCCGAACGCCGTGCGTATTACCACGAAACGGTGGAAATCCTGGCCGAGAAGGTGAAACTGGCTTTGGCCAACGGACTGAAGGTCATCTTCTGCATCGGCGAGGTGCTGGAAGAGCGTGAAGCAAACAAGCAGAACGAGGTGGTGGCTGCTCAACTGGAATCCGTATTCGGCCTGACGGCAGAAGAATTCGGCCAGATTATCCTGGCTTACGAACCGGTGTGGGCTATCGGTACGGGTAAAACGGCTACGCCGGAGCAGGCACAGGAAATTCATGCATACATCCGTTCGCTGGTGGCAGCCAAGTATGGTGCGGAAGTGGCCGACAACACGTCCATCCTGTATGGCGGCAGCTGCAAACCGACCAATGCAAAGGAACTGTTCGCCAATCCCGATGTGGATGGCGGCCTGATTGGTGGTGCTGCACTGAAAGTAGCCGACTTCAAGGGCATCATTGATGCCTTCAACGAATAAGCAAACAAGAAGGAGAGGTGGTGCCGGAATGAAAGATTCGGGCACTGCCTCTACGATTTTTGTCCTCCTTTAACCGACAACCCTATGCGAATCGTTTTATTTATCGTGGGAATCCTGCTTTCCGCCACTGGAATGGCGCAGGACATACTGCAAGACCTCTCGGCCCGTCGGGCGGGCGAGGGTACGGTAGAGGTGCATCAGGATGCTGCCATTGCGGCACTGATAGGCAAACCGGCCGTGGCGTATGGCACGGACGCTTCCGAGCGGAAGACGTTGCGTGCAGCCGGATATCGCGTCCAGGTATATGCAGGCAACAACTCGCGCAAGGCTCGCGAGGAAGCCTCGGCCAAAGGGGCGCAAGTGAAAGAATCCTTCCCCGAACTGCCGGTGTATGCCAGTTTCGTTTCTCCCCGCTGGCTTTGCCGGGTGGGCGATTTCAAAAGCATTGAAGAAGCCGACGCCTTGATGCGGCGTTTGCGCGCAACGGGCTTCAAGGAAGCCTCCATCGTGAAAGATGTAATCAATATCACACTATAACCATGTTAGACTTACAACCGAAATTTCCGCAAGAGAAAGTTGAAAAATTGATGGAACACTATGGGGCCATCTTGTCCTTGCTGGGTGAAGACCCGCAGCGCGAGGGCTTGCTGAAGACCCCCGAACGGGTGGCCAAGGCCATGCTGACACTGACGAAGGGGTACGAGATGGACCCTCACCAGGTGCTGCTCTCGGCCAAGTTCAAGGAGGAGTATCGTCAGATGGTGATTGTGAAGGACATCGACTTCTTCTCCTTGTGCGAACACCATATGCTCCCCTTCTACGGGAAGGCCCACGTGGCATACATCCCCAACGGCTACATCACAGGGCTGAGCAAGATTGCCCGCGTGGTCGACATTTTCTCCCATCGGCTGCAAGTGCAGGAACGTATGACTTTGCAAATCAAGCAGTGCATACAGGACACGCTGAATCCGCTGGGCGTCATGGTCGTGGTGGAGGCGCGTCACATGTGCATGCAGATGAGGGGCGTGGAAAAACAGAACTCCGTGACGACCACCTCTGATTTCACCGGCGCGTTCGAACAGGCCAAGACGCGTGAAGAGTTCATGAACTTGATACGTAGGAGTTGACTGGGGTATAACGCCTGACTGAAAACAGACACTATGGAAGAACCCATCCGTTTCAAACATTCGATGCCGGTCCAATTGCGTTTCAGCGATGTGGACCAACTCGGGCATGTGAACAATTCGGTTTATTTCTCGCTCTACGACCTGGCCAAGACGGCCTATTTCGGCGAAGTGATAGGAGATAAACTGAACTATACGAACGAGGGAGTGGTCGTAGCCCATGTGCAGGCCGACTTCTTTGCTCCGATTTATTTCCAAGAAGAAATCGCCATCCAAACGACGACGTTGCGTATCGGCCACAAGAGTTTCACCCTGCTTCAACGGGCCATACGGGTCGACACGGGTGAGGTGAAATGTACCTGCCAGACGGTCATGGTGGGTTATGACCTGCCCTCGAAGCAATCCCGTCCCATTCCCGATGCTTGGAAAAAAGCATTGCTGGATTACGAAGAAAACCCATCGCTGTGTCTTCCGAAGGAGGACAAGGCTTGACCGGCCTGTGTCGGCACTGTGGGTCGCCCGTTATGACACCTCGCCCAGGCGGAACAGAAAAGTGTGATGGCGGAAAACTGTCTCGACAATGCCGTATCGGATGAACTGGGCCAGCAGCGTCCGGGCTTCGGAGCGTCGGATGCGGGCTTTCCGGCAGAACTGGTTGAGTGCAACACCCTCCTCGCCGGCCAACAATTGCAGAAGTGCGTGTTCTCGTTCGGTAAAGGGCAGTAGGGCATTTCCGTCCGTTTCGGCCTGCTTCCAAATGTCCAGATGGACCGGCGAGGCCAGAATGTTCTCGTCGTGGATGCGCACGTAAGCCCATTTCTTTCCCTGTTCGTCCTTTGCGTACACCGGCCGGTGGGCGTAGGGGAGGACATCCACTTTCAAGACGGTCTTTCCTTCCACATGGTAGGCTCGCATCTTGCATTCGGGCGTGGGAGAACAGTAGACCTGGGCCGCCGCTTCAATCATATACGTCTCTTCTTCGGAACGCACGCCTGCAATCTTTCCATTGTCTTTCACGCCGACAAGCAGCCTTCCTCCGTCCGTATTGGCGAAGGCAGAGAGCGAGCGGGCAATCTTGCATGCGTCCGACACCTCGAACTTGAAGTCCTGTTGCTGGTGCTCCCCTTCGTCGATGAGGCGCAGGATGTATTCGGCATCTGTCATCTGTTTCATGGCGACAAAGGTAGCGCAAAATGGCGAACCGGAAGGCTTCTGTCGTGGAAAAACCATCGGCGGCATCTTATTCTCGCGAGAGAAAGGAATACGAAAACATGCCGCATAACATAAAACCTAATTTTTTGACAGGAAATTTGCATGAATATTTTTGTGTTAAGACGCAAATCTTTATATTTGTGTGGATTTTTGGTATAAGATGACTGAAGCAGAAAGAAAGTTGTTGGACGACTTGGATGTGAAAGTGCGCCATTTGATGTATTTGCATGATAAATTGAAACGTGAGAATGCGGAACTGAAGCAACTTTTGCAAGAGAAGGACGACGAGATTCGAAAAGCCAAGGATGACTGGATGGTCATGCGGGACAATTATGCCAATCTGAAACAAGCAAGGATAATCAGTGTCAACGACAACGAGGTCAGAGACACAAAACAACGGTTGTCCAAATTAGTGCGTGAAGTCGATAAATGCATCGCTTTGCTGAATGGTTGACAGACTGTAAGGAGGATGTATGGACGAAATAGAGAGGAGAATCATTCTGACGATTGCCGATCTGGACTACCCTTTCCGCTTGAAATTGGGTGGGAAACAGGAGGAACTGACCCGGGAAGCCGCCAGACTGATAAATGAAAGTTTGAATACATATCGGAAAACCTTTCCGAACCAGCCGAAAGAGCGTTATTTGGCCATGGTGGCTTTTGACTTCTGTTTCAAGTGGCTGGAAGAGAAAGATCGGAACGATGTGCAACCTTATAAAGATAAGGTGCAGGACTTGTTGGGAGTGCTGGACGCTTATTTTCAGAAGGAGTAATTTGAATATCATTTGGAGAAACATACTTGCGCACTGCTTGTCTTCCGAAAGGGGGAATGAGTAGTGCGCTTTTTATTTATAATAAAATTTGTTACAATGGATCTGACAGTAATGATAACAGTATCGGTCGCCTGCTTTGTGGTGGGAGGCCTCGTCACCTACGTGGTGTTCCGCTATCTGCTCAAGTCGAAAAGCGAGGCTATCTTGAAAGAAGCGGCGGCCGAAGCGGAAGTGATTAAGGAGAAGAAACTGCTGGAGGTGAAGGAAAAGTTCCTGAACAAGAAAGCGGATTTAGAGAAAGAAGTGGCTCAGCGAAACCAGAAAATCCAGCAGGCTGAAAACAAACTGAAGCAGCGTGAGTTGCTCTTGACGCAGAAACAAGAGGAAGTGCAGCGCAAGCGTTCGGAAGTGGAAGCCATCAAGGAGAGCCTGGACGTGCAGTTGGGTGTGATTGACAAGAAGAAGGAAGAATTGGATCGCCTGCAAATGCAGGAGCGGGAGAAACTGGAGGCCATCTCCGGGCTCTCGGCCGAAGAGGCGAAGGAACGTCTGGTGGAGTCGCTGAAAGAGGAGGCCAAGACGCAGGCTGCATCCTACGTCAACGATATCATCGATGAGGCCAAAATGACGGCAAACCGCGAAGCGAAGAAGATTGTGATACAGTCCATCCAGCGTGTGGCTACTGAAACGGCTATCGAAAACTCCGTGACGGTGTTCCACATTGATTCGGATGAAATCAAAGGACGAATCATCGGACGTGAAGGGCGCAACATTCGTGCGCTCGAGGCTGCCACGGGTGTGGAAATCGTGGTGGACGACACGCCGGAAGCCATCGTGCTCTCTGCCTTCGACCCTGTTCGCCGTGAAATTGCCCGCCTGGCCCTGCATCAACTGGTGACGGACGGACGCATCCATCCGGCCCGCATCGAAGAGGTGGTGGCTAAAGTGCGCAAGCAGGTGGAAGAGGAAATTGTCGAGACCGGAAAGCGTACGACAATCGATTTGGGTATCCACGGCTTGCATCCCGAACTGATTCGCATCATCGGTAAGATGAAGTATCGCTCCAGTTATGGTCAAAATCTGTTGCAGCACGCTCGCGAAACGGCCAATCTTTGCGCCGTCATGGCGTCGGAACTTGGCTTGAATCCCAAGAAAGCGAAGCGGGCCGGCTTGCTGCACGATATAGGCAAGGTGCCCGATGAAGAACCGGAATTGCCGCATGCTATTCTGGGTATGAAACTGGCTGAGAAGTTCAAGGAAAAACCCGAGATATGCAATGCCATCGGTGCGCACCACGACGAGGTGGAAATGACGAGCCTCTTGGCTCCCATCGTGCAGGTGTGCGATGCCATCTCAGGCGCACGTCCGGGTGCACGGCGTGAAATCGTAGAAGCGTACATCAAACGTTTGAACGACCTGGAACAGTTGGCCATGTCTTATCCGGGTGTGACCAAGACGTACGCTATCCAGGCTGGCCGCGAATTGCGTGTCATCGTTGGTGCGGACAAGATTGACGACAAGCAGACGGAAAACCTGTCGGCGGAAATCGCAAAGAAAATCCAAGACGAGATGACTTATCCGGGTCAAGTGAAGATTACGGTTATTCGCGAGACTCGGGCCGTCAGCTTTGCTAAATAAGAGGAATGATTAAAATCAGCAGGAGGGGTGTTTCGCTCGACGAAACGCCCCTTTTTTGGCTCAGTGGAAATTCAGTGGGGGGATAGTTAATTGAGATTGGCAAAAAAATCGC
>JBJEHD010000032.1:0-68961 GCA_051875715.1 Bacteroidaceae bacterium | reverse complement strand
TCCTCTACAGACTTGCTAAGATTTATGCTTATCCCCACTGAATTTCCACTGACCCCCTTTTTTTGTAAGATGGCCCCACGGGTTGGGCTTGCAGTGTTCCTCAACGTCGCTTCCCGGTGCGGCTGCGCGGATAAAAAAAGTAAAGGCTTCATCGGAGTACCACTCCAACAAAGCCTTTCGGTTGGGATACCAGGACTCGAACCTGGAAAAACAGGACCAGAATCTGTTGTGTTACCATTACACCATATCCCAGTCATTTTTGACGCTGCAAAGATACAAATAATTTGGATATGCAAAATGTTTTGGCTGATTTTTTTAGAAAAAAGATGCGGATGCCCGATAAAATGCAGTGAGGGCCGCTTCCCCACACAAGGAGAAGCGGCCCTCACTGCATTTTTTTTTTGTCGTTAAGCGGACTGGATTACTTCTTCAGGATGTTCATCGTGTCGGAAGCAATCATCAACTCTTCATCGGTCGGGATGACAACGACCTTCACCTTCGAGTCGGCAGCCGAGATGATGGCCTCGTCGCCGTGGATGTCTTTGTTCACCTCTGCGTTCAGTTTCAGTCCCATGTATTCCATGTTGGCGCATACGGCCTCACGGCATTGAGCCTGGTTCTCTCCTACGCCTCCGGTAAAGACGATGACGTCTACGCCACCCAAAGCGGCTGCGTATGCACCCACATATTTCTTGATGCGGTAGTAGTACATCTTCTCGGCCAGGATGGCGCGTTGGTTGCCTTGCTGGCAGGCGGCATCCAGTTCGCGCATGTCGCTCGATACGCCTGATACGCCCAGCACACCCGACTTCTTGTTGAGCAGGTTGGAAACACCGGTGGTGTTGAGGCCTTCCTTGTCCATGATGAAGGTGACGGCGCCGGCATCAATGTCGCCGCTGCGGGTGCCCATTATGAGTCCTTCCAGCGGGGTGAGTCCCATGGTCGTGTCCATGCACTTGCCGTCTTTGATGGCGGAGATAGAACCACCGTTGCCGATGTGGCAGGTAATCATCCGAGTACCTTCAGCCTGAATGCCCAGGTATTCGCAAGCCCGTTGGGAAACATAGCGGTGGGATGTTCCGTGGAAACCATAGCGGCGTACGCCGTATTTCTCATACAGTTCGTAGGGGATGGCATACATGTAGGCATAGTCCGGCATGGTCTGGTGGAAGGCAGTGTCGAACACGCCTACCTGGGGCAGGTTGGGCAGCAAGGCCGACACGGCGTTCACGCCTTTCAGGTTGGCCGGGTTGTGAAGCGGGGCCAAGTCGTTGCAGGCCGTAAAGGCATCCAATACCTCTTTGTTCAGCAGTACGGATTCGCTGAAGCGTTCTCCGCCGTGTACCATGCGATGGCCTACGGCGTCCAGTTCGTCGAGCGATTTCAGTGCGCCGTATTGTTCGCTGGTCAGTGTCTGGAAGATGAATTCCACGCCGGCCGTATGTTCGGGGATGTCTTTCTCCAGGATTACTTTTTCGCCGCTGGGCAACGTCAGTTTCAAGAACGAACCTTTCAGACCGATTTTCTCAATGCCGCCTTGTGCCAGCACCTTTTTGTCGGTCATCTCAAACAATTTGTATTTGATAGACGAACTACCGCAGTTTAATACTAAGATTTTCATGATTCCTGTTTTTTTTATTTTTGAGCCTTGGCAGCGATGGCCTGGTTGGCGGTGATGGCAATCATTTTATATACATCGTCGACGGAGCAGCCTCTGGAGAGGTCGTTGACCGGACGGGCGATACCTTGGAGCACCGGACCGATGGCGTCGGCGTTGCCCAGGCGTTGTACCAGTTTGTAAGCGATGTTGCCCACTTCCAGGTTGGGGAATACCAGTACGTTGGCATGGCCGGCGATGGCGGAGCCCGGTGCTTTGCTTTCGCCCACCGAGGGGACGAGGGCGGCGTCGGCTTGCAGTTCGCCGTCTACCTTCAAGTTCGGATCCAGTTCTTTGGCCAGGCGGGTGGCTTCTACCACTTTGTCGACCACTTCGTGCTTGGCGGAACCTTTGGTCGAGAAGCTGAGCATGGCCACTCTCGGTTCGGCAAAACCGGCCACGGCTTGAGCCGTACGGGCAGTGCAGACAGCGATTTGCGACAATTGTTCAGCATCGGGTGCGGGTGTAACGGCCACGTCGCCGACTACCAGCACGCCGTTTTCACCATATTGGGGTGTGTTTGTGATCAGCAGCATACCGCCGGATACGCAGGTGATGCCCGGGGCGGTCTTGATGATTTGCAGGGCCGGACGGAGAACGTTTCCGGTGGTGTTGCGTGCGCCGGCCAACTGGCCGTCGGCATCGCCGGCTTTGATAATCAAGCAGCCCAGGTAGAGGGGGTCTTCCACCAGTTTGCGGGCCTCTTCGATGGTCATGCCTTTCTTCTTGCGGAGTTCAGCCAGCAATTGGGCGTATTCCTCTTTCTTCGGATGGTTTTCCGGGTCGATGATGGTGGCTTTGTCTATGTTCTTCAGCCCCAGTTTCTCGGCACATGCTTGGATTTCGGCCGGGTTGCCCAGGATAATCAGGTCAGCCACTCCTTCTGCCAACACTCTGTCGGCAGCCGTCAGTGTGCGTTCTTCCGTACCTTCGGGAAGGACGATGCGTTGGCGGTTCGCTTTCGCGCGCTCAACAATTTCTTTAATGATGTCCATGATAGAATTTATATAAAATAAAGTAATGTGTCGAGATAAGTGTTTTTCACCATGCAAAAATAGATAATTTTGCTATATGAAGATTGCAAAATGGCATTTATTTTTAGGCTTCCGCGCAAAAATTCGTAAAAAAAGAGGAGGGCTTGTCTGTGGGTTTCCGATGTGCGGGGAGGTGGCTTGTGATAAAAAGACAGAGCCTTTGATTTTATCTGTGACAAAAGGCGTGTAGTGGAGAATTAAATGCCTACATTTGCACCAAATTATCCAATTCGTTATGACTATAAAGGAATTTTTCTCATTCAAGGCCAACCAGTTCTTTTGGCTGAACCTGGCAGGGATGGTCGTTGTCTTTTGCTTGCTGGTGTACGGCGTACTGCGTTCGCTCGATGCCTATACGCGCCACGGAGTCTCGGTGGAGGTGCCTGCGGTGAGAAACTTGTCGGTGGAGGAAGCCGGGTTGCTGATGCAGAAGCAAGGTTTGCAAGCCCTGGTGGTGGACTCCAGTTATGTCAAGACCATGGCGCCCGGGCGTGTGCTCGACCAGAAGCCGACGGCCGGGTCGAGGGTGAAGCGCGGCCGCACAATCTACCTGACCATCAATTCGCTGAGTGTCCCTCGGAAGGCCTTACCCGATGTGGCCGACAATAGTTCGTACCGTCAGGCTCGGGCCCGTCTTTCGGCGATGGGTTTCAACCTGACCGAGCCGGAGTATGTGCCGGGCGACAAAGACTGGGTCATCGGCGTGAAGTATGCCGGCGAAGAGTTGGAGTCCGGGGCGCAGGTCCCGCTGGGCGCCGTGCTGACCTTGGTGGTGGGCAATGGCGAGCGGGAATCGGTGGCCGACAGCCTGCTGCTGGAGGAAGACGTTCCTGTGCAGACGGATGAGCCCGTTGTCGACAAGTCCTGGTTCTGACAAACAAGCAAGCAACGATGAAAGAAGACTATTTGGACGAACTGGCCGACGACGAGTTGGACGACGTGGAGCCGGTAGGGCAGGAGGTGGAACTGTACGAGCATTTCCGGGTGGTGGTGGACAAAGGCCAGTCGCCCGTGCGTGTGGACAAATACCTGTTCGAACGGTTGGTCAATGCTTCGCGCAACCGGATTCAGAAGGCCGCCGACGCCGGATTCGTCATGGCCAACGGCCGTCCGGTGAAGAGCAACTACAAGGTGAAACCTCAGGATGTGCTGACGGTCATGATGGACCGTCCGCGCTACAACAACGACATTGTGCCCGAGGACATTCCCTTGGACGTGGTGTACGAGGACGACGACCTGATGGTCATCAACAAACCGGCCGGCCTGGTGGTGCATCCGGGGTGCGGCAACTACCACGGCACGTTGGTCAACGCCATCGCCTGGCATCTGAAAGACAACAAGAACTACGACCCCAACGACCCGCAGGTGGGACTGGTGCACCGCATCGACAAGGACACCTCCGGCTTGCTGGTCGTGGCGAAGACACCCGATGCGAAAACCCATCTGGGCCTCCAGTTCTACAACAAGACCACCAAGCGGCAGTATCGGGCCCTGGTGTGGGGCATCGTGAAAGAAGACGAGGGACGCATCGAAGGCAATATCACCCGCAACCCGAAGGACCGGATGCAGATGGCCGTGTCCGACGATCCTGCCGTGGGCAAGCACGCCGTCACCCACTATCGCGTGCTGGAGCGGCTGGGCTATGTGACGTTGGTGGAGTGCGTGCTCGAAACCGGCCGTACGCACCAGATTCGCGTCCACATGAAGCACATCGGCCACATCTTGTTCAACGACGAACGATACGGGGGCCACGAAATCCTAAAGGGCACCCAATTCAGTAAATACAAACAATTTGTCAACAACTGTTTCGACGTTTGTCCGCGTCAGGCCTTGCATGCCATGACGCTGGGCTTTGTGCATCCGCGCACCGGCGAGGAGATGTTCTTCACCTCTCCCCTGCCGGCGGACATGACGCAGCTTTTGGACAAATGGCGGAATTACCTGCAAAACCGAGAATTAGAATGAAACGTAACATTGCGATTGTGGCCGGAGGCGACACCTCCGAGTTTGGCGTGTCCCTGCGCAGCGCACAGGGACTGTATTCCTTCATGGACAAAGAAAAGTACGACCTCTATGTGGTCGAGATGCAAGGGCCGCGTTGGGAGGTCCGGCTGGACGAAGACCGAAAGGTCCCGGTGGACAAGAACGACTTCAGTTTTTCCGATGGAGGACGCAAGGTGGTGTTTGACTTTGCCTATATCACCATCCACGGCACGCCGGGCGAGGACGGCCGCCTGCAGGGCTATTTCGACATGATGCGCATCCCTTACTCCTGCTGTGGCGTGCTGGCCGCCGCCATCACCTACGACAAGTTTGCCTGCAACCACTACCTGCACGCCTTTGGCATCCGCATTGCCGACTCCCTGTTGCTGCGCCGGGGCGACAGCATCTCGAACGACGATGTGGTCGAGAAAATCGGTCTGCCCTGCTTCATCAAGCCCAGCCTGGGCGGCTCCAGTTTCGGCGTGACCAAGGTGAAGACTCCCGAGGAGATTCAGCCCGCCATCGCCAAGGCGTTCGACGAAGCCCCGGAGGTCGTGGTCGAGGCCTTCATGCAGGGGACGGAGCTCACCTGCGGATGCTATAAGGTGAAGGGCCGTACGGTGGTCTTCCCGCTGACGGAGGTCGTGGCGCACAACGAGTTTTTCGACTACGATGCCAAATACAATGGGGCGGTCGACGAGATTACGCCGGCCCGGGTGTCCGACGAACTGGCCCGGCGTGTGCAGGCGGTCACATCGGCCATCTATGACATCCTTGGGTGCAGCGGCATCATCCGGGTGGACTACATCGTCACCGAGGGTGAGAAGATCAACCTGCTGGAGGTGAACACGACGCCGGGCATGACGGCCACCAGTTTCATCCCGCAGCAGGTGCGTGCGGCCGGTCTGGACATCAAAAATGTGCTGACGGAGATTATCGAGTCGCATTTTTAGGGAGGCTACGTTTGGATAGTGTGAAAATATCACTCATCTTTGCAAGTGAGAAACCTTAAAACGACGGCTTATGGAGACACCTACCGAATTTGATGAGATACGTCCGTATCGCGATGAAGAAATCCCTCAGGTATTCGAAGAACTGATAGCCGACGAGGCCTTCCGGAAAGTGGTCGGCGTGGCCATCCCGGGCGTGCCCTTCGAGGCGTTGGCGGCGAAGATGCGCCAATGCCGCACGGTCAATGAGTTTCAGCAGGCCTTCTGCTACGACATTCTGGACCGTATCGCCCGGACGAGTACCGATGGATTGTCGCTCGACCATACCTCGCTCCCCGACACGCAGCAGGCCTATACCTACCTGTCCAACCATCGGGACATCATCCTCGACTCCGGCTTCCTGTCCGTCCTGCTGGCCCGGCAGGGGATGGACACGGTGCAAATCGCCATTGGCGACAACCTGCTGATTTACCCGTGGATAAAGAAATTCGTGCGGGTCAACAAGTCGGTCATCGTACAGCGTTCGCTGGGCATGCGCCAGATGCTCGCGTCGTCGGCCCGGTTGTCGCGCTACATCCATTATGCCGTCGGGCAGGAGAACCACTCGTTGTGGATTGCCCAGCGCGAGGGTCGGGCCAAGGATTCGGACGACCGCACGCAGGACAGCCTGCTGAAGATGCTGGCCATGGGCGGCGAGGGAAGCCTGCTCGACCGCCTGCGCAGCCTGCACATCGCCCCGCTTGCCATCTCCTACGAATACGACCCCTGCGACTACCTGAAGGCGCAGGAGTTTCAGCAGAAACGGGACATCGAGGGGTTCAAGAAGTCGCCGGCCGACGACCTGAAGAACATGGCCACGGGCCTGACGGGCCGCAAGGGTCGCGTGCATTTCTGCACCGGCCGCTGTCTGGACACTCTGCTCGACCAGGTCGACCCCTCCCTGCCCAAGCAAGAGCAGATTGCCGCCGTCTCGGCGCTGATCGACCGCGAAATCCATCGGGGCTACCGGATGTATCCGGGCAACTATGTGGCGGCCGACTGGCTGAGCGGCGAGCGTCGGTATGCCGACCGCTATACGGCCGACGAGGAGGCTTGCTTCCGGCAGTATCTGGAGGGCCAGTTGGCGAAAATCGACCTGCCCGGCAAGGACGAGGCCTTCTTGTGCGAGAAGTTGCTGCAGATGTATGCCAATCCGTTGAAGAACCACCTGGCCGCTTTGGCATGAGTCGCCTCCGCTTTTTCTCCTTATTATATATAGTGCTCCTCCTTCTCGTTTCGTGTGGGAAGGAGGAGGCTGCTTATCCGCCCGTGCTGACGGAGTTTGCCTCGCTCCGCACCGACGCGCAGGGGAGGGGGGCGTGGTTGCTGACCGACCGGGGCGAGTGCTACGACGTCGGCAACGCCGACCAGCATGCCGGCCTCACCCCCGATTCGCTCTACCGCATCGTGGCCTTGTACGAACCGACGGCCGCCGATGCCTCTGCGTCCGTGCATTTGTACGACAAGGTCGAGGCCATCGCCCCTCTGCCCACGGCCCGCTGGGAGGGCGAGTGGAAGAAAGACCCCGTGGGCGTGCAAAGCATCTGGCGGAGCGGCGATTACCTGAACCTGGTGTTGCTGGTCAAGGCCCAGAATCGTCCGCACACCTTCTTCTTCGTAGAGCAGGAGCGAGGGGCCACCGTCCGCCTGGGGCTGTATCACGACCGGGGCGACGACGTCGAGGCCTACACCCAGCGTGCCTATCTGTCCGTACCGCTGGCCGGCTACCGCGATGAGGCCCGGCAGGTGGATTTTTCGCTGATGACGGCCGACGGGTGGTCCACTTATTCCTTCGCGTGGCCCTAAATGCCCGATTCGGTTCAAAATTCTACATCAACAGTCTAATTTTGCACATTTGCGTATGCAGATGTCCGTAGTTTTGCCCCTCGTAACAAGGGCGTGTCCGAACACGCCTCGTCTAATCTAAATGAAAAACAAAAACAAGTAGCGACATGAGATTAAGGAATCTTTGGATGGCGATGGCTATGGCAGTGTCATTGCCGTCGGTGGCCGCAGTCACCGTGAAGGAAGTAGGCGGCTGGTTCGAATCGGGGTATGTGACCTTCGAAAAACTGAGCACGGCAAGCACCTACGCCGTGTATTACAAATCCACCACAGGCGATTATCTGAAATTGGACTCGGAACTGGTACGTGACTATGGCACGTACGGACGGGCCGACGTGTTGGGCATCACGGCCGGAACCTATCAGTTCAAGATTGTGCCCATCGATGCTGCCGGCAACGAACTGACGGCCGACATTACTGAAACGGCCACCTTCGAGGCCAAGGAGCACGACCGTACGGGCTTTGCACACCACAACTACAGCGGCATCGGCGCTTATCAGGACAACGGACAACTGAAGGCCGACGCACAGGTCATCTACGTGACGGGCAAGACGGCCAAGACCGTGCAGGCTACGCTGAACGGCACGACCTTCACCGGCCTGCAGGCAATCTTTGCCGGTGCCAACGGCAAGTACGGAAACCGCCCCTTGTGCGTGCGCATCGTGGGCACCATCAAGGAAGCAGACATGGACCGCTTCGACAGCAGCGCGGAAGGTCTGCAAATCAAGGGACAGAATTCGTATGAAAAACTGAACATCACGCTCGAGGGCGTGGGCAACGATGCCACCATCCACGGCTTTGGCTTCCTGATTCGCAATGCCACAAGCGTGGAACTCCGAAACTTTGCCATCATGAACTGCTGGGACGATGCCGTGTCCCTCGACACGGACAACAGGCACTGCTGGATTCATCACCTCGACCTATTCTACGGCTCGGCGGGCGGTGCGTCCGATCAGGCCAAGGGCGACGGTACCATCGACATGAAAGACGACTCGCAATACCTGACCATCTCGTACAACCATTTCTGGGACAGCGGCAAGTCATCGTTGTGCGGCATGAAGTCCGAAAGCGGTCCGAACTACATCACCTACCACCACAACTGGTTCGACCATTCCGACTCGCGCCACCCGCGTGTGCGCACCATGACGGTCCATGTGTATAACAACTATTTCGACGGCGTCGCCAAGTACGGCGTCGGCTCCACCACCGGCTCGAGCGTCTTTGTCGAGTCCAACTATTTCCGCAACACCCATTATCCGATGCTGATTTCGCTGCAGGGATCGGATGTCGCCAGCGACCCCAAGGGTACCTTCTCGGGCGAGGACGGCGGCATCATCAAGTCCTTCAACAACGTGTTTGCCGAGAAGGGCTCGTCGTTCCGCTACGTGACCTACCAGCAGAACGCCACCGAGTTTGATGCCTACGAGGCCACCACGCGCGACGAGCAGGTGCCGGCTACGGTCGTAGCGAAGAAGGGCGGCGGCACGTACAACAATTTCGACACCAGTTCGACGCTGATGTATGCCTGCACGCCCGATGCGGCTGCCGATGTGCCGTCCATCGTGACCGGCCAGTACGGTGCCGGACGTATGCAGCACGGCGACTTCCAGTGGACGTTCAACAACGCCACCGACGATGCCGACTACAGCGTGAACAGCGCGCTGAAATCCGCTGTCGTGGGCTACACGAGTAGCCTCGTGGGCATCTTCGGCTCGACGGGCGGCGGCGACCCCGTTGACCCGACGGACCCTGATCCGGACCCCGAAAACCCCGATCCGTCGGAACCCGACCCCTCTTCGGGCTATGCCTGCTGGTTTACGAGCGCTGGTGCCAGCAACTCGTTCTACAGCGTGACGGGCAACGTCTCCAACTCGAAGGGTACGGTCAACTGGGCCGGAAAGGACCACACCTATTGCTTGAAGATGGAAAGCTCCACTTCCGTCAGCTTCACCCTCACCGCCCCGATGCGTCTGACGCTGGTGTTCGGCCCGACTGAGACGCCGAACATCAAGGTGGACGGCACGAAGAAGACGGACAAGGGCGTGAGCACCTATTCCGAAGCCAACGTGGCCGTCTACGAACTGGCCGCCGGTGCGCACCAACTGACGAAGGCCGACACGCGCAACCTGTTCTACATCGACCTGGAAGGCGAAAGCAATGCCATCCAGCGTGTGGATGCGTCGGCCGTCGATGCGAACGCTCCCATCTACGACCTCACCGGACGCATCGTCCACAATCCCGGCCGTGGCATCTACATCCAGGCCGGACGTAAGATTGTGATTGAATAATCCCAAAACGGTCGATTTGGGATAATCGACGGCGCGTCAGATTGGCCATTCTGACACACCCTCATAAGCACAGCCGCCCAAGGCCCATTCGGCCTTGGGCGGCTGTGCTGCATCCGGGCGGGCCGTTTGCTTCGCCATGTCGTGCGGATTGCGTAATTTCGCGGCCGAACCCAAATCCGTATGTTGTGATGCAAGCATCTACCTGTTCCAACCGCTGTCGGCCCTCCCGCTGGGCCTACCACCTCGTTGCCATCGCGATTGTGGCGATATGGGGCGTGACCTTCATCTCGACCAAGGTGCTGATCGAGGCGGGCCTGGCTCCGCACGAAATCTTCCTGCTGCGCTTCGTTGTGGCTTATGTGGGCATCTGGACCCTCAGCCATCGCCGCCTGTGGTGCGCTTCGTGGCGAGACGAGGCCTGGCTGGTGGCCGGAGGCATGACGGGCGGCTCCATCTATTTCCTCACCGAGAACACGGCCCTGCAACTGACCTTGGCGAGCAATGTGTCGTTCATCGTCTGCACGGCGCCGCTGCTCACCACGCTGCTGGTCGTGCTTGTCGACCGCCGGCGCGGGTCGTCGGCCCTCTGGGGCGGGTCGTTGCTGGCATTGGTCGGGGTGGCCTTGGTGGTTTTCAACGGGCATTTCGTGCTCAAGGTCTCGCCGTTGGGCGATTTGCTTTCGCTGGCAGCGGCGTTCTCGTGGGCGGTCTACAGCCTGATCATCCGGCGGATGAGCGGCCGCTATCCCACCGCCTTCCTCACCCGCAAGGTCTTCTTCTACGGCATCCTGACCGTGCTTCCCTTCTTCGTGCTGCATCCCTGGGCGTTTCCGCTGGCGGGTTTCGCCCGCACGGAGGTTTGGTTCAACCTGTTCTTCCTGAGCGTGGTGGCGTCGCTGGGCTGCTATGCCACCTGGAACGTCGTGCTCCGCCGCTTGGGCACGGTGCAGGCGTCCAACTACATCTACCTGAATCCCATCTTCACCCTGGCGGCTTCGTCGGTCTGGCTGGGCGAGCGGCTCACGTGGCTCAGCCTGACGGGGGTGGTTTGCATTCTTCTGGGGGTGTATTGGGCGGGTCGTGAACCAAACGGTGCTTCATAACGGCCCATCTGCGGCGGGCGATGTGCATAGATGCGACGGGCCGGGCGCGTACTTGCGCGGGTCGATGCATATACGCGCCTGTCTGGTACGATTAATAATCGTATCGGCGCACGATTAATAATCGTACTTGAGTACGATTAACAATCGTACCGGGAAGGGCTGTATTCGTCCGCGTGGAGGCGAGCCGATGCAGGGGCGTTCGCGTGTGCGGGCCGGGGCCGTGTCAGCGCAGGTGCCGGCCTATCCATTCCAGTTGCGCCTTGCGTGTCGGCTCCGACACCCAGTGTTCGTTCACCGGGGTGATGAGGCATTCCTTCGGGCAGTCGAGCAGGTTGTAGACGATGTAGCTGGTGGTGGGAGGGCATACGTCGTCGTTGAATCCCCAGGTGAGGAACACGGGGACGCGGATGTCGCGTGCGAAGTTGACCACGTCGTAGTAGGCCAGCGTGCGGGTCTTTTCCGGCGTGTCCATCCCCTCGAACTTCGTGTAGAGGTGCGGATAACCTCCGGCCCGTCCGTCCTTGTAGCCCGCCATGTCGGTCAGGGCCGGGTGGTTGGCCACGCAGGCCGTCACGCGGCGGTCCAGGCCGGTGGTGACGAGGGCCAGTGCGCCTCCCTGGCTGGCTCCCTGGGCGATGACGTTCCGTCCGTCCCATTCGGGCAGCGAGGTGAGGTAGTCCAGCGAGCGGATGCAGGCCATGTACACTTTCTTCAGGTAGTAGTTGTCCCGGTTGTCCAGTCCGTTCACCAGGTAGCTATTGCCCTGCGTGCCGAAGGCCGCGCTGATTTCGCGGTAGGTGGCCGCATCCAGGTCGGGCCGTATGCCGTGTATCTCTATCTCGAAGCGGATGAGTCCCTGGTCGGCGAACGACTGGGCCCGTACGGGGTGTACCGGCTTGATGCCTGCTCCGGGCGGGGTGAACACCACCGGATAGCGGCCGGGTGCCTTGGGCTTGGTCAGGTAGCCGTAGATGTATTGCCCGGGGCGGTAGCATTGCAGGCGCACCAGGTAGCAGTCCATCGTGGCGGACGAGTATTCGGGCATGAAGGTCGAGGTCACCTCCATCGGACATTGGGCGGCCTCCTCCCGGGCCTGGCTCCAGAACTCGCCGAAGTCGGCCGGACGCTGGGTGTAAGGCTTCAGCTGCTCGGGCGAGAAGCCCAACTTGATGTGGTGGCGGTAGGTCTGTCCGTCGATGCTGACGGCCAGCCGGCAGTCGCGGAAGCCCGGGCGCGTCATCGTGCCCACCTTGATTTCCGCTTCGCCCTTCTTCAGCGGCACGCTTCCTTTCTGGTCGGCCGGCATCATGTCGCCGCCCAGTTCGTAGTCGATGGTCAGGTTGTCTTGCAGGATGCCGTAGCGGTAGAGGGCCACCCGTACGGTGGCTTTTTCGCCCGTCCGGTAGGTCCAGTCGGCGTGGTCGGGGGTGGTGACCCATAGGATGTCGGAGCGGTAGGGGTAGTTTTCGGCCAGGCCGGTGAGGCAGCAGAGCCAGAGCAGCAGGAGGGAGAGTGTGCGCATGAGGGGTGGATTTAAGGGGGTGGATTTAAGGGGGGTGAATGAAAACGACCAAGGGCCGGCCGGGCGTGTGTGCCTCAGCAGGCCCTTGGAGATGGGTTGGTGGTCAGGGCTTATTTGCCGATTTGCTTGAAGAAATCATTGCCCTTGTCGTCGACGAGGATGAAGGCGGGGAAGTCCTGTACTTCAATCTTCCAGATGGCTTCCATGCCGAGTTCGGGATATTCCACGCATTCGATGCTCTTGATGTTGTTCTGGGCCAAGATGGCGGCCGGGCCGCCGATGCTGCCGAGGTAGAATCCGCCGTGTTTCTTGCAGGCATCGGTCACCTGCTGGCTGCGGTTTCCTTTGGCCAGCATGATCATGCTTCCGCCGTGGCTTTGGAAGAGGTCCACGTAGGGGTCCATGCGTCCGGCCGTGGTCGGTCCCATCGAGCCGCAGGCCATGCCGGCTGGAGTCTTGGCCGGTCCGGCGTAGTAGATGGGGTGGTCCTTGATGTATTGCGGCAGGTCTTCGCCCCGGTCGAGGCGTTCCTTCAGTTTGGCGTGTGCGATGTCGCGGCCCACGATGATGGTTCCGTTGAGCGAGAGGCGCGTGGCCACGGGGTATTTGCTCAGTTCCTGCAGAATTTCCGCCATCGGGCGGTTCAGGTCGATGCGTACGGCGTTTCCTTCGCCGGCCTGGCGCAGTTCTTCGGGGATGAGGCGTGCGGGGTTGTCGTCGAGTTTCTCAATCCAGATGCCGTCTTTGTCGATTTTGCACTTGATGTTGCGGTCGGCCGAGCACGATACGCCCAGCCCGACGGGGCACGATGCGCCGTGGCGCGGCAGACGGATGATGCGAACGTCGTGTGCGTAGTATTTGCCGCCGAACTGTGCGCCCAGTCCGATGCGGTGGGCGGCTTCGAGCACCTGCTTCTCCAGTTCCACGTCGCGGAAGGCGCGTCCGCCTTCGTTGCCGGTGGTGGGCAGGTTGTCGTAGTAGTGCGTCGAGGCCAGCTTCACGGTGAGGAGGTTCTTCTCGGCCGAGGTGCCGCCGATGACGAAGGCGATGTGGTAGGGCGGGCAGGCGGCGGTGCCCAGGGTCTTCATTTTCTCCACGAGGAAGGGCACCAGCGTGCCGGGGTTCAGGATGGCCTTGGTCTCTTGGTAGAGGTAGGTCTTGTTGGCCGAGCCGCCACCCTTGGTCACGCACAAGAAGCGGTATTCCATGCCTTCGGTGGCCTCCAGGTCGATCTGGGCGGGCAGGTTGCAGCGTGTGTTCACCTCGTCATACATGGTGAGCGGTGCGTTCTGCGAGTAGCGCAGGTTTTCTTCCGTATAGGTCTTGAACACGCCCAGCGAGAGGGCTTCTTCGTCGCAGTAGCCCGTCCACACCTGTTGGCCTTTCTCGCCGTGGATGATGGCGGTGCCGGTGTCCTGGCAGAAGGGCAGTTTGCCTTTGGCGGCCACTTCGGCGTTGCGCAGGAAGGTCAGGGCCACGTATTTGTCGTTTTCGCTTGCTTCGGGGTCGGTCAGGATTTTGGCCACTTGCTCGTTGTGGGCGGGCCGCAGCATGAACGAGACGTCGCGGAAGGCGGCGTTCGCCATGGCCGTGAGTCCTTCCTTGGCCACTTTCAAGATGGGTTTTCCTTCAAACTCTCCTACCGACACATAGTCTTTCGTCAGCAGGTAATACTGCGTATCGTCCTTGCCATGTTCGAACATCGGCTGATACGTAAACTCGGGTGTTGCCATATTCGTAGGTTTTTTTAGGTATGAAATGGTTTTGGTTGTTAGTAGTGTGGCAAAGATAGTGTAAACCGAAATGCAAAAGAAAAAAAGCCTGCCTAAATTTTCTTCGGGCATCCCGATGCTCTGCCCCTTCGGCCCTTTGGCGTGCGAGACGGTCAAAGCCTTTCCGGAAGAGGCTGCGCCAAAATTGGAAGTTTTGACACAGCCTCGTCCTCGGACTTGTGCTTGTCAGGTCGACGCGCTGCATGGAGGGCTGAAGGCCCGGCACATAACAGGGCGGTTAAAGTAGGTGCGAGACGTGTCCTCTCTGCCCCTAAAGAGAGTTCGTTTGCGCAGGGGCGGCCTAATGACCGTTTGGGGTTAAGGAACGAGGACCTTCGCGGCATGGGGACGGCCGTCCTTGCGGTAGTGCAGGAGGTAGAGGCCCGGGGCGAGGGGAGTGTTGTTTGCCTCCATGCCGGTGGGGGTGTAGAGGCGGATGTGGTCCGCCGCTACGTGAAACACCAGGCGGCCCTCCTCCACGGCGTAGTCGGCGGCGGAGGAAGAAGGGACGTCTATGGCGGCATCGGCCTCAATGGTGAAGTGCGTCGTGGCCGTGCTGACGTGTCCGCCGTCCTCGGCCTGAAGGGTCAGGGTGTGAAGACCGGGCGTCTGGTCCGGCAGAAACTGGACGAACGTCCCCGTCAGGGCGCTTTGCGTGGTGCCGTCCACCTGCCACGTGTAGCGGCAGGAGGGGGAGGCATGGTCGACCACGGCCCGGACCGTCAGAGGCTGGCCCGGCTGCAGCAAGGTGTGGGGCAGGCCTAGGTGCTTGATGCGGACGGGGGTGGAGAAGTCGGCCCGGCGGTGCCAGTCGATGACCACGTCGTCGGCATACAGCCGCCGGCCTTCCTCGCGCACCACGGCCGTTTGGGGCACCAGGGTGAGCAGGCGCACGCTATCGGCCGGCAGGTGGAGGGAGAACGCGCCCGTGGCCTCTTCGCCCAGGAAAGTCTCCCCGATGGCATCGTACAGGCGGAACGAGCCTTCGGGCAGGTCGAGCCGGACGGTCTTGTCCTCGTCGTAGGGGTTGTAGTAGAGGTAGGTGGGCAGGTGGGGCAGGCCGTCCAGGTCGGTCCGGTTGAGGTCCAGCTGGAGGATGGCGTCTACGTCGGTCGCTTCGACCACGGCGGCCAGGTAGCCCACGCTCGAGCCGCTATAGAGCGAGAGGTTGGTGCTGGCCCATTTCCCCTTGACGGCATCGCCCATGGCCACCAGAGGCTGTCCTTCCCATTGTTCTTTCATCGATTCGAAGGGGATGGCGGCCCGGGGATCGTTGGCCAGGCTCCAGGCGCGGCTGGCGGCCTCCTGGTGGGCGGCCTCGAGTGCGTCGGGGTAGAACAGGCGGCTGGCGTTGGCCACGTTCAGCATCCAGCGGGCGTAGGCGCGCGCCAGGCGTTTGTCATATTTGGGCACGGGCGCCAGGGCGGCCGCTTGTTGGAATCCGTTCATGACGAAGGCGTAGTCGTTGCCTTGCCCGTTGGCCTCGCCGATGAGGCCCGACACGTCGTAGCCGTCCCATTGCCCCACGATGCAGCCCCAGCCGCGCAGCGGTCCCCGGTCGAAGCACCAGCGGAACAGGCGGGCGAGGTCGTAGTCGGTGCCTTCGCGGGCGTTCATCTTCGCCGCCGCCTGCACGCCGTAGGCCAGTTGCAGTTCGTAGGCCGGGTTCGTCGTCAGGCTGTTCAGAAACTCCATGGCCAGTTCGGCACCGGCCCGGTAGGTGTCATCTCCGGTCTCGAGGTAGGCGTGGTAGAGCAGCCAGGCGATGCTCCCTGCGCTCTCGGGCTCTTTCACGCCGCTGCTGCGCGGGCGTTGCGTGGCCAGGTCGAAGGCGCGGTGATTCATGTCGGGCCGCTGCCACCAGAAGGGGTTTCCTCCGAGGCTGTAGACGGCCTGCAACCATTGGTCGGCCACGCTGCGCCGCTGGTCGGCGGCTTCGGCGGGCATCTCGGCCAGGTGGCAGAGTTGGTAGAAATAGACGTTCGGCATGACGTCGTACCACCAGTCGCTTCCCGAGCGGGCCGAGAAGTTGTTCAGGTAGACGTTCTGCCCGTTGCGGGCGTTGAAGAAGTCCATGATGCCTTCCGCCAGGCGGAAGGTGCTCCGGCCTTCGTGGCCGGTGAGGTAGGCCGACACCACGGCAGGTATCGTATTGATGGCTTCCGACCCTTTCCCGTGGGCGTTCCATCCCACGTAGGTGTCGACGTAGAGGGGTTGGTAGTGCGGATAGTTGGTGCCTGCCCGTTCTTGGGTGGCCAGGGGAAGGAAGTCGCCTTCGTGCGGGCAGAGCACGAGGTCCACGTAGTCGGCCGTCTTGGCTTTCCAGTCGCGCATGTCGTAGGGCTGGGGGATGCGGGGCATGCGTTCGATGCGGGGGATGCGGGTCTGCAGGGTCTGTCCGGCCGTCGACAGGCTGCCGCCCAGCAGGAGGAGGAACAGGAGTTTTTTCATAAGGTAGGGGGTGAGAATGAAGGTGGGCAGAAAAGCAGAGAGGCTGCACCGAAACACACGGTTTCGGCACAACCTCTCTTTTCCATTAAAACAACTTAAACATCCGGATTACTTCTCGTCGTTGTAGAGCTTCTTGGCCTGGCCGTCGGTCAGGGCTACGGTGAAGACTTTCAACTGGTCGATGGCACCCTGGAAGCAGTGGTCGTTCAGCCATTGTTCAGCCGTGGTGTCTTTCGAGAACCAGCTCCAAGCCGAAGCCTCTTCGTACGTCGTGTCCGCACCAATCATGAGCGGAAGCGTCTTGCCGCATTCCGACTTCCAGTCGGTGAACCAAGCGTTGTTGGCCAATTGCGGTTTGCCCGTCTGGTCCCAAGTCTTGGTCAGTTCGCCGTTCACGTAGAACTTCATCGTGTGTTCCTTGTAGGAGATGGTTACGACGAGGTGCGTCCAAGCGTTGTTCTTCACCGATTCGGCCACTTCGTTGTCGGCGTCGATGATGCCGGCCGTACCGTCGGCGTTCTTCGTAGCAGCCGTGAAGAAGGGCTTGTTCTCGGTCTGCAGGTTGAACTTGAAGGTGTTCCAGTAGTTCAGCGAGATGATGTAGTTACCCGGCGTCGTGGTGGTCGGCTTCACCCATACGGCGATGGAGAGTTCGTCCTTCAGCAGGTCGCCCGTGGTGTAGTTGGCCACTTCGAGGTGTCCGCCCTTGGCGAAGTTGATGGCCTTTCCGCCTTTCACACCTTCCACGAAGGTCGGCTTCTGCGTGTCCGAACCGAAGATTTCCTTCGGGCCCGTGGTCAGCACGGCTTCCCAGTCCTTCACACCGTTCGACTTCAGTGCGTCGCCTTCCGTTTCGAAGTCCCATGCGCACACCATCTTGTCGGTGGGCAGTGCGTCGTAGGCAGCGGCCAGGAATTTGGCTTTGGCCTCTTCCAGCTGCTTCAGCATGTTGTCGACCTCCGTTTGCGTGGGGTTCTTCTCCAGACCGGCCTTTACGGCAGCCACCACCTTCTTGAAGGCGTCGATGGCGTCTTGCGGATAGTCGGTCGTCGTGGCGGTGCCGAGCAGGGTTTCGCAGGCGGTCAGTTCGGCCTTCAGAGCCGTCGTGTCGGCCTTCACGTCTTCCTTGTCGTCGTCGTCAGAGCAAGCGGTTGTCAGCGGAGCAACCACTGCCATCGTCAGGCAGAAGGCTGCAAATTTCAGATACTTTTTCATACTTGTAACAATTTAAAAAGTGAATAAATAGATTGATTGTTGTTTATGGTTTTTTGGTTATGGTCTGTACTTATTGGATGCCGAGGTTGGCGTCCAGTTCGGTTTGCGGGATGGGGAAGTAGAAGCGCGGCTCGCTCCAGCGGAACTTCTCGCCCAGGGCTGCTTCGGCGGCCTCTTTGCCGTAGCGCATCAGGTCGAAGAAGCGGTGGAACTCGAAGCCCAGTTCTTTGCGGCGTTCGTTGCGGACGATGCTGCGCATGTCGGCTTCGCTCTTGCCCGACACGGGAGCCAGGCCGGCCCGTCCGCGCACCAGGTTGAGCGGTGCTTCCGCCAGTTCGGGGTGATGCAGTTCGTTCTGGCATTCGGCTTCCATCAGCAGGATGTCGGCATAGCGCAGGTAGATGTAGGCCAGTCCGCCGTCGCCTTTGCGTCCGGCGCTCACCTCGTCCAGCGGCTGGTTGTGCTTCTTCACCAGGTAGCCCGTGCTCGACCAGGAGGCCGAGAACGTGTCGCCGTTCAGCCATGCCTTGCCGTCGCGTCCGATGGAGGCATCCAGGCGCAGGTCGTCGTCGCCGTTGACCTGCTTTTCGCTGAAGCAGTCCACCCAGTCCTGCGTGGGATTGTCGAAGTAGTAGCCGCTTTCCACCGAGGGGGCCAGCCATTGGTTGAGCGAGTTGCCGAGCGAGGGCACCTGCTCCGAGAGGAACTGGATGGCGAAGATGGTCTCGATGCTGTTCTCATTGCCGAGGCGGAACAGGTTGGCGTATTCGTCCAGGTCGTAGACGTTCAGGCTCTTCAGGCTTGCGATGCTCTGCAGGGCTTCGGTGTATTTCCCCTGGTAGAGCTGGGCCTTGGCCAGGAGGCCGTAGGCGGCACCCTGGGTGGCGCGTCCCACTTCCGTGCCGGTATAGGACACGGGCAGTACGGTGGCGGCGTTCAGGTCGTCTTCAATCTGTTGGTAGATGGCCGTTTCCGTCGACAGTCCCACGTAGATGTTCTTGTCGGTGTTTTGCGGGTAGAGTTTCAAGGGCACGGGGCCGAAGATGTTCACCAACTGGAAGTAGGAGTAGGCGCGGAGGAACTTGGCCTCGGCAATCAGCTGGGCCTTGTCGGCATCGCTCATCGAGGCGCTGCCCAGTCCGTTGATGACGTTGTTGGCCCGGCTGATGGTCTCGTAGGTGTTCTGCCAGAATTCGGAGATGACACCGTTGTCGCTCGAGGCGGAGAAGTCGTCCAGGTAGCCAATCTCGGCCTGGTCGCCGTCGTTGCCGCCTTTGACGGCGTCGTCCGAGGCCACGTCGCCAAACTTCCACAGGTTGACGCTGTAGGCCGCGGCGTTGTAGATGGCGTTGACGGCCGCCGTGGCCTGTTCTTTGTTCGACAGGATGTTGGAGGCGTTGTAGTCTCCTTTCAGGTTTTCGGTGAGGAAATCGTCGCACGCCGACAATCCTGCCATCACGATAAACGCATATATGAATCTTTTCATGGTTCTACTGGTTTTAGAATGTTAAGTTGACTCCGAAGGTGTACGTGCGGCAGGTCGGGTAGGTACCCCAGTCGATGCCGTTGGCGCGGTCGCCTTCGCTCGACGAGTTGGCGCTGACGGTCATTTCCGGGTCGAAGCCGCTGTACGGCGTGAGGGTGAACAGGTTGGTGGCTGCCACGTACAGGCGCAGACGGTCGATCTTCCATTGCGAGCGGCGGAAGGTGTAGCCCAACTGCAGGTTCTTCAAGCGGGTGTACGAAGCGTTCTCGAGGAAGCGGGTCGACACGCGTGCGTTGTTCGACTTGGCCTTCCAGCTGGCGCGCGGATACTCGTTGCTGGGGTTGGCCTCGGTCCAGTGGTTGTCGTAGTAGCGCTTGGTCACGTCGAAGCCACGGTAGAAGCCTTCGCTGTCGGTCAGAATCTGGTTGTAGATTTTGTGGCCGTAGGCTCCCTGGAAGAAGGCGCTGATGTCGAATCCCTTCCATTCGGCGCTGAGGTTCAGACCCAACGTGAATTTCGGGATGGAGCTGCCCACGTGCTTGCGGTCTTTCGAGTCGATGACACCGTCCTTGTAGTTATCTTTGAAGCGGACGTCGCCCGGCTTGATGTCGGCACCCTGGTAGGCGGAGGTGATGATTTCGTATTCGTCCTGGAAGATGCCGTCCATCTCGTACATGAAGAACGAACCTACGGGGTAGCCTTTTTCCGTACGGGTGGCATAGACCCCGTTGTCGACGCGTCCGCCCACGATGGGTGCTTCAATCTCGAGCACCTCGTTGTAGAGGTAGCCGCCGTTCAGGGCGATGTCGAACCGTCCGTCCTTGAAGGTGTGGTGGTAGACCGCCTCGATGTCGACACCACGGTTCAGCACCTTGCCGCTGTTGATCCAGGGCGACGAGGCGTTGCCAATCGAGGGAGGATACGGCGCCTGCATCAGCATGTTGTCGGTGATTTTGTTGTAGAAGTCCACCGAGAAGCCCAGGGCTCCTCTCAGGAATTCCATGTCGAGGCCGACGTTGAACTGGCGGCTGGTTTCCCATTTCAGGTTCTCGTTGCCCAGTTGCGACTGTGCGTAGCCCAGTGCGGCTGTTCCGCCGAAGGGGTAGTTGTAGTTGGGGCTGTAGCGGTCGGAGTAGGCATAGAGTCCCACGTTCTGGTTGCCGATGGCACCGTAGCCGGCCCGCAGCTTCAGCTGGTGGAACACTTCCTGGTCGGCCATGAAGGCTTCGCCTCCGATGTTCCATCCGCCCGATACGGAGTAGAACGTACCCCAGCGGTTGTCGCCGATGAAGCGCGACGTGCCGTCCTCGCGTAGGGTGGCGCTGATGTAGTAGCGGTTCTTGTAGTCGTAGTTGGCCTGTACGAAGAACGAGGCCAGCGTGGCAGCCCATTCGCTTTGGTCGGACACCTTATTGCCGCCGCCGTTGCCGATGTAGATCAGGTCTTTGTCCCAAATGGAGAAGTCCTGATCCGACTCCGTCAGCGTCTTGCCCGTCTCGCGGATGGCTTCGAAGCCGGCCAGTGCGCTCAGCTTGTGTGCTTCGCCGAAGGTGTGGTTGTAGTTCAGCGTGGCGTTGAAGGTCCAGTTCATGCCCTCTTCGTTGGTCAGGTTCAGGCTGTTCGGGTTGTTGATGCGCAGGTTGTCGCCCCAGGCCTTGTTGTAGATTTTTTGCTCCGTGTGGCGGTAGTCGATACCGAAGTTGGTGTTCACGCTGAAGTCGCGCGGCAACAGGAACCGGGCGTTCACCTTGGCGAACAAGGTCTTGTTGTTCTTGTTGCGGTCGGTGTATTCGGCCAGGCCCACGGGGTTGTAACCGTCGCCGAAGAAGGTGTCGTAGATGGCGTTGCCGAAGTAGGTGCTCGGCTTGTCGATGTAGTTGCCGTTTGCGTCGCGCACGGGGATGGCCGGGTTGCGGAACATGGCGTAGCGCACCACGCTGCCGCCCTGGTCGTTGCCATAGCCGTCGCCCGAGTCGGAAACCGACCGCGTGTTGGCCACGCTTCCGCTCATGTTGAAGCCCAGGTTCATCCAGTCCTTGGCCTTTGTGGTCAGGTTGGCACGCAACGTTCCGCGCTCGTAGCCGCTGTTGCGGATGATACCGTCTTGCGAGTAGTACGAGCCCGACACCAGGTAGTTGGTCTGGTCGTTTCCGCCGCTGACCGACAGTTCGTGGCTGTGCATCATGGCCGTGCGGAATATTTCGCTCACGTGGTCCACGTCGGCCAGTCCGGCCAGCATGTCGTCCGTGATGTAGCTGCGCTGGATGCTGGTGCCGATGTTGTCGGCTTTGGTGGCCTCGTTGTAGATGCTGACATATTCTTGCGTATTGGCCATTTCCACCAGGTTGGCCGCCTGCTGCAGGCCCACCGTACCGTTATACGAGATTTTGGCTTTGCCCGATTTTCCTTGCTTGGTCGTGATGAGGACGACGCCGTTCGTGGCACGCGAACCGTAGATGGCGGCCGACGAGGCATCCTTCAGCACGGTGACGTTTTCGATGTCGTTGGGCGAGATGTTGTTCAAGCCTTCTGCCGAGGGGATGCCGTCCACGATGTAGAGCGGAGCGTTGTCCGAATAGATGGAGCCCACGCCACGTACGCGCACCGAGATGTCGGCACCCGGAGCTCCGGTGGCAGCCGATACCTGTACGCCGGCGATGCGGCCCTGGAGGGCTTGTTCGGCCGAGGCAATCGGGGTGGCCGTCAGTTCTTTCGTGCCGACCTTCGACACGGCTCCCAGCACGTCTTGTTTCTTCATCGAGGTGTAGCCTACCACCACCACTTCGTCCAGGGTTTCGGTGTCTTCGCTCAGGGTGATGATCAGGTTGGCCTTGCCGGCCGCCGACACCTCTTTGGTTTTATAGCCGATGTAGGAAACGACCAGAGTGGCCCGGTCTGCCACGCCCGTCAAGGCGAAGTTGCCGTCGAAGTCGGTGATGGTACCGTTGGTCGTTCCCTTCACCAGCACGTTGACGCCAATCATGGGTTCGCCCTGCGTGTCTCTGACCTGTCCGGTCAGGTTGCCGTTCGTCTGTGCCCATCCCGCTACGGAGAGGAGCAAGGCGCACAGCATCATGCCTAATTTTTTTCGTCATTGCATTCATGGTTTATTGAAAGTTTAAGGGTTGATTCTCGTCCGTCAGGATTTGTTCGCCTTCGCAGTGGAGGCGTGTGCCTGCCGGTAGGACTACGACCACGCAGGCCTGGTCGGCCGGCAGCGTCAGCTGCGTCTTGCCGGCCGCACTGCGGGCCATGTATCGTTTCGAAACGATGTCGAACAAGTCTTCGCCCGTTTCCGCAGCGGTGTAGGTCACGGTCTTGTCCGTTGTATAGGGATTGTAATAAAGGTACGTCGGGAAGGGCCGTTCGGCATAGAAGTCGGTGGTGTTGCAGTCGATTTGCAGGATGGCTTCTACGTCGGTGGTGTGTACCATGGCTCCGAGGAAGCCTACCGGCGAGGTGCTATATACGCTGAACATGCTCTCGGGCGGGTTGTTCTCGTTCCATTTCGGTCCGTCGCCGATGGCCACGGGCGAAACACCCTTGAGCGATTCCTTGCCGTAGTCGTCGGCCTTGCGCAGGCCTTCGTAGGCGATGTTCCCGTTCGTCAGGTCGCGCATCTCGGGCAGCCACTGGTGTCGTTCGTCTATCTCGGTGGGATAGAACAGGCGGCAGGCGTTGGCCAGGTTCACCATCCAGCGGCCGATGGCACGGGCGTATTGCGGTTCGTATTTCACCATCGGGACGAGCGGCCAGGCCAGTTTCACCGAGTTCATGAAGAAGGCATAGCCCCCTCCGTCGGTGATGCTGCCTTGCAGTCCGTGTACGTCGTAGTCGCCCCAGCGTTCGGCTATGACGCCCCAGCCGTAGCGGGCGTTCTTGTCGGTGCAGCCGTCGAAGGTCCAGTCGATGATGCGTTTCACATCGTAGTCGGTGCCCTGCTCGGCGTTCATGCGGGCGGCCACGATGGCGCTCATCGGCAGCAGAATCTCATAGAAGCGGCTCTCCTTTTGGGCGAAGAGGGCGTCGAGGGCCGATTTGGCATGGGCCAGGTAGCGCGGGTCGCCGAACTTCTTGTAGGCGGCATAGAGCACCCAGGCATGGCCACCGGCAGCATCCTGCTGAAGTGGAATCCAGTTGACCACGCCGCGCATCTGGCTGTAGTCGAAGTAGGAATAGTCGTAACAGCCGTTCAGCACCGAGTCGGCCTTGCAGAACTGTTCGGCAATGGTGCGCTGGATTTGTTCGGCTCCTTCCACGTCCGGGTAGAGGTCGCAGAGGGCGTAGTAGAGCACGTTGGGGAACACGTCGTACCACCAGTCGCGTCCGTAGCCGCCTCCCAGCATGGCCACCTTCGGGCAGGTGTTGTTCATGATGATGTTCCAACCGTTGTCCGAGTTGAAGTAGTTCTGGGCCATTTTTACGTAGTTGCGTCCGTTCTGCTGGGTCTTGTCGATGCCCATCAGCGATCCGCCCAGCAGGGCGGCCAGGGTGTTCAGGCTTTCGTGGAACTCGCCTCCGTTGTTTGAGGGACCTTGGCGGCAGTCGTTGATGGCCGTATAGAGGCCGAAGGTCTCCTGGTCGATGTTGCGGCGGCTGTTGTCATACCACAGCAGCGGGTTTCCGCCGATGCGGGTTTCTTCGTTGAACGCATAGGCATCGAAGTCCTTGGCCTTCTGGGCCCAGTCCAGCATCTTGTAGGGTTGGGGGATGGCCGGCATCAGTTCGATGCGGTCGATGGCTGTTTGTGCCACCGGGGTGCCGAGTGGTTGTTCCTGGCATCCGGCGGCCAGGGCGGCGAATCCTCCGAGAAGGGCGGCGCCGCAAAGGTGTTTCAGGTTATTTGTTTTCATACGTGTGGCAAGTTTTGATGATATGTTTGGCCAATGGTAGCGAGAGCAGTTGCAGACCACCCACGATGGGGAGCGCGTATTTCAAGGCGAAGTCCTCCGACAATCCGAAGGCCAGCATCAGGAACAGGACGAGACCGAAGGCGCGGCCTACGAACAGCCCGATTTCGTGGCTGAGGATGTAGGCGTATTCGTTGCGCTTTTCCTTCTTCGAGACGACATCGATCACACGCATCATGATGGGGAAGTAAGCCAAGTCGTGCAGCGGCTGGAAGATGACCTTGCAGAGCACGAAGATGATGACACCTACGGCCGAATAGAGCACGCCGTTGACCACGGTTCCGATGAAAAATATAAAGAGACCTATTGAAAAGACGATGATGCGGTGTTTGGGTTTGGTGACGCGTCCCAACACGTACACCAGGATGGCCGTGATGCCTCCGCTGATGCTCTGGATGAGGCCCAGCGTGCCTTCCTCGCCTACCAGTTTCATGACGAGGATGGCGGGAGCCGTCACCAGGAAGCCTTGTACCATGCCTTTCAGCGTGGCCAAAGCCAGCAGTTTGTTCCACAATGCGTCGAACTTGGCATAGAGGAAACGCTTCGAGGCCGGATTCTCGTAGGTACCGCGCAGAATGTTGGCGCAGGCCAGCAGGGCGACGACGGTGGCTACGAGGGTCACGATGCGGTAGGCGGCGGTGGCGTCGATGGTCCAGCCGAAGAGCACCTCACCTTGCAGATGGGCAATCAAGGCTCCTACAAGCAGCGGCACCACGATTTGTCCGACGGTGAAGCCGAGGCTTTCCAGACCGAAGAAATAGTTGCGGTTGTCGTCGTTGGTGGAGTTGAGCGTGATGAGGTAGCGGTTGGTCCAGAAGAAACCGGAGGCGGCACCCATGACGAAGCCGATGACCAGCAGTTCGGCGATGCCCAACTGCTCCAGCATCATCATGCCCACCATGGATACGGCGGAGAACAGGATGCCGATGCAGTAGAGGTGGGCCACCTTGAACGTCTTCAGCAGCCAGCCGTTGATGACCGAGGTGAAAACGATGCCTGCATACATGGCCAGTTGGTAGAGAGCCACATAGACCGGTTTGCCGCAACTGCGCATGATGTATGCTCCGACAAAGATTTCCACGATGGGGAGCACCAAGGCGTAGAGCATGTTGGTGATGAGCAACACGCGCATGTTTCGCGGACATGCCCGGAACACGCGATATTCAGTCAGCAGTTTATCAAACATAAGCGGGATGTTTTTTTGTCGGATGGATTTATCCCAGCAGACTGTGAAGGATTTCCTGGATGGAGAATTTGGCTTCGCAGATGACCTCGTCGCTGGCTCCGTAGTAAATCTGGACCGTGTCGCCGTCCACCAGTTGGCCGTTGGTGAAGACCACGTTTCCGAAGAATCCCGTCTGCTCGTAGTCGGCAATCGGCTCCATGATGGGTTCTTCGCTGCGGGCGATGACGCGGGTCGGATCGTCGAGGTCGAGCAGCAGGGCACCCAGGCAGTAGCGGTTGTCGGCGTTGGCGCCGTGGTAGATCTCCAGCCAGCCCTTCTCGGTGCGGATGGGGGCGGCACCGGCTCCTACGCGTACGCTGTCCCATTTGCCCGGACGGGTGGTGGCGATGCAGTGGTGCTTGCCCCAGTGGATGCGGTCGGGGCTTTCGGCCAGCCAGATGTAGTTGCCGCCCAATTCGGGGCTGCTGGGCCGGTGGAAGGCATAGTACATGTCGCCCACCTTCTGGTCCCAAACGGCGCAGTCCTTGTTGTGGGGCGGGAAAATCATGCCGTGGCGGGTGTACTCCTTGAAATCCTTGGTCTCAATCAAGCCGACGCCGACGGCTACGGGCGAAACCTCGGTGAACGTCAGGAAATAGCCGTCGTCCATGGTGGCTACGCGGCAGTCTTCGATGCCGAACGATTCCAAGGCTCCCTTGCCGAAGATGGGGGGATAGGCAGGGTCTTCGTGGAAATGTACGCCGTCTTCGCTGCATACCAGACGGAGATACGACATGGTGGTCAGGTAGTAGTTGCCTTTGTAGACGATGACGCGGGGGTCGGTGGCATCGAGGTCGGGGTCGTCCATGTCGAAGTGCAACACCACGATGGCGCCCTTTTCGTTATATACGGGGAAACTGATTTTGCCTTCCACTTGTTTGGGACGCTCGGCTACGCGGAGCAGCAACCATGTCTTTCCGTTCATGCGGAACACACCGGGGTTCAACAGGCAGGCGATTTCCATCCCTTCAATGCCGGGACGCAGATCCGACGGTCTTAAAATGGGATTCTGCGGATTTCTTTTTGCGATATCCATAATAATACGATTTAGTGAGTTAACAAACTTTGTTGGACGAGGCTGTACGGGCCTCAAACCGAAAGCAAATGTGAAAGAAATATTCGAAACAGGAGTATCTTATGATTCCAAAATAGTACACAGGGGTGTTTTTCTTGCATTTGATACGGGCGTATACAGGTCTGAAACGATAGTATACAAACGTGCGACGGACGGACAAGTGTATACAAAACGGACCAGGAAGGGGGTGTGCCGGCATATACCTCCAGAAATGTACGCCTGTACGATTTTCTACCTCCTATCTTCCTTCCGTGATGAAAAAACTAACTGTATTCATGTCAAAATCGGGAGAAGATGTGTTATATTTGCTCCCACGTAACCTTGAAACAAAACTATGTGTCGCATCCTTATTCGACAACGCCTGTGCGCGTGGCTGTCTGTTTTTCTTGTCGGCATCCTTCCGGCTTGGGGACAGTCGGCCGGCCATCATTGGCTGAACAACAACGCCGGTTTGAGCAACAGTGCCATCAACACCATCTTTCAAGACTGTGAAGGCTTCCTTTGGTTTGGTACGTGGGACGGGTTGAACCGCTATGACGGCGCGGGTTTCACGCAGTATCGTTGCGACTGGGACGAGTGGGGACTGTCTCATCAAATCATCCGGTCCATCGACGAAGAAGGGACGGACTATTTGTGGGTAACGACCGACTACGGCATCAACCGGCTGAACAAACGGACGGAGCGGTTCGACCATTTTTATCTGGACTATCAGAAAACGTACATCTATCAGGAACATTCGTTCTACTGCAGTGTCAATGCACGGGGGCAGGTGGCCGCCTCATATCATGGAGGGGGACTCTACCTCTACCGGAAAGCGGAACAGACTTTCGCCCCGGTACGGGTGGAGGGATATGGCCAGCCCTTGCAGGTGGTGGACCTGTTTTTCGACGTACGGAACAACCTGTGGGTGCAGGATGCCGGCGGACGATTGCTGCAGATAGAGGTGGACCCGTCCGGACGGGCAACGCTGATGCACGAACTACACTTGGAGGGGACTCTGCACTACGACCACAATAAAAACATCTGGCTGGAGCAAACCGACGGGTTGGCGAACATCAATGTGTACGATGCCCGGCCTTCGGTGCGCCGACAAGCGTGGCGGGCGGAAGGGACGCTGAACACGGCATACGACTTCCATGGACGCATCCTCCTGGGAACGACGAACGGTTGCTTCGAACTGGTGGACGGCCGGACAAGGCGTTGCTTCGACAGCGAGGTGTCCGTGCTCTCGCTGTGTGCCGGTTCGCAGGATATCCTGTGGATAGGAACCGACGGGAAGGGTGTCTACCAGGATTTCCATCAGACCAACTTTATCACCTTGGTAGATTCTCGTCGGTATGCGCCGACCAACAATTTCCCGGTTCGGACTATCTTGAAAGACGGACGAAACAACATCTGGGTGGGAAGCAAGGGCGGCGGACTGACGTGCATCTCCTATCTCGGCGTGCCTGGCATGGAACGGTGCGTGAACTTCGATGTAGGTGCCGGACGGACGTACAACTCGGTTTTTGCGCTGGCGGCCGGTCCGGACTGTGTGTGGGTCGGGACAGACGGCATGCGGCTGCAGTATGTCGACCTCGAAACGATGCAGCTGAAGAATCTCGATTTGACCGATATACAAGGAGGACGGAACATCGGTTCGGTGTACAGCATCGTGCAGACCGACTCGGCCACCCTGTATGTGGGGACGAGCGGCGAGGGCCTGTTTCGCCTGACCATCGATGCCGACAAACGGGTGACGGACATACGCCAGTACAAGCATTCGACTGCAGGCGACGAGGGCATCAGCGGCAACGTGGTGTACGACATCTGTGACGACACCGACTGCCTGTGGATTGCGACCCGGGGCGGCGGACTGAACCGGCTGGACAAGCGGACGGGAGCGTTCCGCGTGTGGAAACGCGAGCCGGGACATGTGCATGCGTTGTGTTGCAACGACATCATCGCCCTGCACCGCGACTCGCGCTCGCTGCTTTGGATTGGGACGACGGACGGACTGTGTGTGTTCAACCCCGCCGCAAAGAACGAGGTGGAAGCGTTTCGCACCCTGGACGAGAGTGCGGGTCTGCCCAATACGAACATCCATGCCATCTTGGAGGACAATGATCATCATATCTGGGTCAGCACCAGCAACGGACTGGCCAAGGTCAACCCCGAAACGAGCCAGGTGACCGCCTATTATTACGAGGAAGGGCTGCAAGACAACGAATTCTCCGACGGGGCAGGCTTTGCCGATGCCGAAGGGAACGAACTCTATTTCGGCGGCATCAACGGGTTCAACATCGTCCATCCTGCGCTGATAGCCAGCAAGACGTTCATGCCCGAACTGCGCCTGAAGCAGGCACGGATAGACAATGCCCCCTACGAGGTGAACGACCGGCGCATCCAGACGGGCTACCAGACCGGTACCATCGGGCTGGACTTTGCCGTGTTGGACTACATGGATAATAAGAAATGCCAGTTGGCCTATCGGATAGACAAGCAGACGTGGTGGCTCAAGGGGAAAGAGCAGACCTGGGTACATATTGGCAACAGCCGGAGCGTGTTGCTGAGCGAGTTGTCGCCCGGCACGTACACGCTTTATGTCAAGCATACCAACGCAGAGCAGACCTGGAGTGAACCGACGGTGTTCACGTTGGTCATCACGCCGCCCTGGTGGAACCGGTGGTGGGCCTGGTTGCTGTACCTGCTGGCTGTTCTTGCAGGCTTCGGCATGTTCTACCAGGTGAAGAAATCGCGCCTCGTCATGCGGCACGAACTGGAGATGGAGAAACAGGAAAAGGTGAAGAAGGAAGAAATCCATCAGGCCAAGTTGCGCTTCTTTACGAACATCGCACACGAATTCTCCAACTCCATCACGCTGATCTATGGAGCCATCGAACAGGTCTTCATGAACGAGAACCCCGACGAGCGCATCCGGCGGCAGTTGCTGGTGATACGCCGCAACACGGAACGGATGCACGAACAGATACAGGAACTGATGGAGTTCAGGCGGGCCGAGACAGGCTACTTGGCCGTGCGGTTGAGCCGGGTGGACATCCCCGAACTGCTGCAATGCACACTGGACAACTTCATCGATGTGGCAGACTCGAAACGGATTCGCCTGACGTGCGAACTGCAGCCCGGCTTGACCCATTGGGTGACCGACCGCAACATGACGGAGAAAATCGTGTTCAATCTCCTCTCCAACGCCATCAAGTACACCCCGGCCGAGGGATATATCGAACTGAAGGCTCAGACCACCGAAGCCGGTGCATTGCTGCTGACCTGCACAAACAGCGGGCCGGGCATCCCTCGCGAGAACCTGCAGAACATCTTCAACCGGTTCACCATCCTGGACAACTTCGAAAGCAAACTGTCTGAGGGGCTCTACACCCGAAACGGCATTGGCCTGGCCCTCTGCAAAGACCTGGCCGCCTTGATGGGAGGCAGCATCGGAGTGGCCAGCGAGGTAGGCGTACAGACCTCCTTCAGTGTGGAACTGCCCGACCGGGCCTTGCCGGAAGCCCCGGCCGAGAAACCCTCGGCACCCGACCGACCGCCGATGCCTACGCCTGCACTGGGCCAACGAAGACCGACGGTGCTGGTGGTGGACGACCAGGAAGACATCCGCCAACTCATCCGAAGCATCCTGGAGGCAGACTACGACGTGGCGGAAGCGGCCGATGGCGTAGAGGCACTGGAACGGACAGACTACGACGTGCCCCATCTGGTGGTGGCCGACATCGTGATGCCGCGCATGAACGGCATCGACTTCGTACGCGAACTGAAACAGCGGAAGCAGACGCAGTATGTGCCCATCATCATCCTTTCGAGCCGCTCGGCGGTGGAGAGCCGCGTCGCCGTGATGGAGACGGGGGCGGACCTGTTTATCGGCAAACCGTTCCACCCGCGCTACCTGAAGGCTGCCGTGGACCGCATCCTGCAGAATACCGACCGAATGAAGAACTTTGCCGAATCGGCCCAGGCCTATCAGGAACGGTACGGACAGCAGCTCATCAGCCGGGAAGACAAGGCGTTCGTGGACCGGGTGGTGGAGGCCATCGGCCAAAACTTCGGCGACGAGAATTACAACCAGGATTGGCTGGCGCGCGACATGGCCGTCAGCCGGGTGCAACTGTACCGGAAGATGAAGCAAATCACGCAGGGCACACCGGGCGACTTCATCCGAAACTATCGGTTGACACAGGCCGAGCGGATGCTGACGCAAACGGACAAGACCGTGGCGGAAATCATCAGCGAATGCGGATTTCACAACAAGGCGTACTTCTACCGCGCCTTTGCCGCCCGCCACGACTGCTCGCCCAAGGACTACCGTGCCCGCCGCAGCGAGGCCTGACGTACAGACAATAGGACTTCTTTGCATAAATGTGCATAAATTTCTGCATATCCGGGATGGATATGTCCAAAATAGCCGTATATTTGCACGCAGAATTAAGAATAATTATGCAAGGGTATGAAAAAGAAGAGCAACCGGCTGGATGCCATCAAGATGATTATTTCGAGCAAGGAACTGGGCAGCCAGGACGAACTGTTGCGCGAACTGGCGGCCGAAGGGTTCACGCTGACGCAGGCCACCCTCTCGCGCGACTTGAAGCAACTGAAGGTGGCCAAAGCGGCCAGCATGAACGGCAACTACGTCTACGTGCTGCCTAACAACACGATGTACAAACGCATGACCGAACCGTTGAGTGCCACCGAGATGATGCGGCAGAACGGATTCGTGTCCATCGAGTTTTCCGGAAACCTGGCCGTCATCAAGACACGGCCGGGATACGCCAGCAGCCTGGCCTACGACATCGACATGCTGGCCGTACACGAAGTGATTGGCACTATCGCGGGCGACGACACCATCCTGCTGGCTTTGCGCGAAGGAGCCTCGAAGACGGGCGTCAAGCGGGCACTGGCCGGAATCATACCCAACCTGACAAAAGAAACGGACAGATGAACAACGAAGAACGGGAAATAGACGTGATGGTGGCCGACGCCTCGCACGAGGTCTACGTCGATACCATCCTGCATACCATCACGGAGGCGGCCAAGGTGCGTGGCACGGGCATCGCCAAGCGAACGCACGACTACGTGGCGCAGAAGATGAAGGAGGGAAAGGCCATCATCGCCCTGCAGGGAGAGGAGTTCGCCGGCTTCTGCTACATCGAAAGCTGGGGAAACAAACAATATGTGGCCAACTCGGGATTGATTGTGGTGGAGAAATTCCGCGGACAGGGGTTGGCCAAACGCATCAAGCAGGCGGCTTTCAGCCTGTCGCGCCTGCGGTGGCCGCACGCCAAACTGTTCGGACTGACCAGCGGGGCGGCCGTGATGCGCATCAACACGGAGTTGGGCTACGTGCCCGTCACCTTTGCCCAACTGACCGACGACGAGGCGTTCTGGAAAGGATGCGAAGGATGCGTCAACCACGACGTGCTGATGCGGACCGGACGCCGGTACTGCATCTGTACGGCCATGCTCTACGATCCCGAGCGGCAAGAAAAACAATAAAAAGAGATAGAAGATTATGGAAGAGGAAAAGAAGAAAGTGGTGGTGGCGTTCAGCGGTGGGCTGGACACCTCGTTCACGGTGATGTATCTGGCCAAGGAAAAAGGTTACGAAGTATACGCGGCCTGCGCCAACACGGGCGGCTTCAGCCCGGAACAGCTGCGGCAAAATGAAGAGAATGCCTACCGCTTGGGCGCAAAACAGTATGCGACGTTGGACGTGACGCGCGAATACTACGAGAAAAGCCTGAAGTATATGGTCTACGGCAATGTGCTGCGCGGCGGCACATACCCCATTTCGGTCAGCTCGGAGCGGATTTTCCAGGCGTTGGCCATCGCCCGATATGCTCGCGAGATTGGAGCGCATGCCATCGCCCATGGTTCGACCGGGGCAGGAAACGACCAGGTGCGGTTCGACATGACCTTTCTGGTGATGGCTCCGGGCGTGGAAATCATCACGCTGACGCGCGACATGGCGCTCAGCCGGCAGGAGGAGATTGACTATCTGAACAGCCACGGCTTTGAGGCGGACTTCGCCAAGATGAAATACTCGTACAACGTGGGCTTGTGGGGCACCTCAATCTGCGGCGGCGAGATTTTGGATTCGGCGCAGGGACTGCCCGAAAGCGCCTATCTGAAACAGGTGACTCGCACGGGAAGTGAACGCCTGCGCCTGCGTTTCGAGAAAGGAGAACTGCGCGGCGTGAACGACGAGACCTTCGACGACCCCATCCGGGCCATCCAACGTGTGGAGGAGATAGGGTCGGCCTACGGCATCGGACGAGACATGCACGTGGGCGACACCATCGTGGGCATCAAAGGGCGTGTAGGCTTTGAGGCAGCCGCTCCGATGCTCATCATCGGGGCGCACCGGTTCCTGGAGAAATATACCCTGAGCAAATGGCAACAGTACTGGAAAGACCAGGTGGCCAACTGGTACGGCATGTTCTTGCACGAGAGCCAATACCTCGAACCCGTGATGCGCGACATTGAGGCCATGCTGACCGAGAGCCAGCGGAACGTGACGGGAACGGCCATCCTCGAACTGAGACCGTTGTCGTTCGCCACGGTAGGCGTGGAGTCGGAATGCGACTTGGTGAAAAACAAACTGGGCGAGTACGGCGAGATGCAGAAGGGATGGACTTCCGAAGAGGCCAAGGGCTTCATCAAGGTGCTGTCCACGCCGCTGCGGGCCTACTACGCTTGCCATAAAGAAGAGGAGACCATGCCATGATCAAGGTAGGAATCATAGGCGGTGCCGGCTATACGGCTGGCGAACTGGTTCGGTTGCTGATCAACCATCCGGACGTGGAAATTGTGTTCGTCCATAGCCAAAGCCATGCGGGCGACCGCGTGACGGCTGTCCATGAGGGCCTATTCGGTGAGTGCGACCTGACGTTTACCGATACGCTGCCGCTGAACGACATCGATGTGCTGTTCTGCTGTACGGCCCATGGCGATACGCGCCGTTTCATGGAAAGCCACCTGGTGCCCGAGGATTTGAGAATCGTGGACCTCTCCATGGACTATCGGATGAAGAGCGACGACCACGATTTCGTCTACGGCCTGCCCGAACTGAACCGCAGGGCCATCTGCCATGCACGCCATGTGGCCAATCCCGGCTGCTTCGCCACGTGTATCCAGTTGGGCTTGTTGCCGCTGGCCAAACAACTGATGCTGACCGACGACGTGTGGGTCAATGCCATCACGGGCAGCACGGGTGCGGGTGTCAAGCCCGGTGCCACCAGCCACTTTTCCTGGCGAAACAACAACCTGAGCATCTACAAGCCCTTTGCTCACCAGCACGTGCCCGAAATCAAGCAGAGCCTTCGCCAGTTGCAGCAGAGTTTCGACTCGGAAATCGAGTTCATCCCGTACCGCGGCGACTTCCCCAGAGGCATCTTCGCCACGCTGGTGGTGAAGAGCCGCGTGGCCATCGACGAGCTCAAGCGCATCTACGAGGAATACTATGCCGAGGATTCGTTCGTGCACGTGGTGGACGAAAACATCGACCTGAAACAGGTGGTCAACACGAACAAGTGCCTGCTCCATCTGGAAAAGCACGGCGACAAACTGCTGGTGGTGTCGTGCATCGACAACCTGCTGAAGGGTGCGAGCGGACAAGCCGTGCACAACATGAACTTATTGTTTAACCTGGAGGAGACCACCGGGCTGCGCCTCAAACCCAGCGCGTTCTGATCGGCTCTGCCTTCTCCACAGAAATAGCAAACAACTGACGATGAATTTATTCGACGTATATCCTTTGTTCGATGTGAATATCGTGCGTGGCCGGGGATGCCGTGTATGGGACGACCAGGGGACGGAATATCTCGACCTCTACGGTGGCCATGCCGTCATCTCCATCGGACATGCACATCCGCACTACGTGGAAGCCTTGTCGCGACAGGCATCCACGCTGGGCTTCTACTCCAACTCGGTGGTGAACCGCCTGCAACAGCAACTGGCGCAACGAATCGGGCGTGCCTCGGGCTACGACGACTATGCCCTCTTCCTGGTCAACTCTGGGGCCGAAGCCAACGAGAATGCTTTGAAACTGGCCTCCTTCCACAACGGACGGACGCGTGTGGTAGCCTTCGAAAAGGCATTTCACGGTCGGACCTCGCTGGCGGTGGAGGCGACGGACAATCTGAAAATCATTGCTCCCATCAATGCGAACAGACATGTGACCCATCTGCCGCTGAACGACCTGGCTGCCGCCGAGGCCGAACTGTCCAAGGGCGACGTGTGCGCCGTGGTGGTGGAAGGCATACAGGGCGTGGGAGGTATCCGGGTGCCGGAAGCGGAATTTCTGCAGGGCCTGCGACGTTTGTGCAACCAGACCGGGACGGTGCTCATCCTCGACGAGATTCAGTCGGGCTATGGCCGCAGCGGACGTTTCTTCGCCCACCAGTATGCCGATGTTCGGCCGGATCTCATCACAGTGGCCAAGGGCATCGCCAACGGTTATCCCATGGCTGCCGTACTCATCAGTCCGATGTTCTGTCCCCAGCACGGACAATTGGGGACGACCTTCGGAGGAAACCACTTGGGATGTGCTGCTGCCCTGGCCGTGCTCGACGTCATCGAACAGGAGAACCTGATAGCCAACGCGACCCGCGTGGGCGACTACCTGATGCGGGAGTTGGCCGGCTTGCCCGGTGTGCGCGAAGTGCGCGGCCGTGGTCTGATGATTGGCCTCGAGATGGAGCAACCGGCCGGCCCGCTGCGTCGCCGCCTGATTGCTGAACAGCACGTCTTCACCGGTGGTAGTGGAACGAACGTTGTCCGTTTGCTGCCGCCGCTTTGTCTTTCGATGGAAGAGGCTGACGACTTTGTCGCCCGCTTGCGCAAACTTTTGGGGTAGGCCGGATGTTACCATATTATAGAGAATAGGAAAAACGCATCGCTATGGAAGAAACGAATACGAAAGTGGCCATCATTGGAGCAGGCAGCATGGGAGGCGCCATCGCGCTGGGACTGGCCCGGAGCGGACGGGTGGCGGCAGGGAACATCTGGGTGACGAACCCTTCGATGCCTAAACTGCAACGGTTGAAGGACCTTTGCCCCGGCCTGCAGGTCGGCACCGACAATCGGGAGGCCGTTGTAGAGGCCGACGTGGTGGTGCTGGCCGTGAAACCCTGGCTGGTGGAGTCGGTGTTGGCCGAACTGGACCTGCGTGCGGAGCAGACGCTCGTGTCGGTGGCGGCAGGGGTGTCGTTTGCTCAGTTGCGCCAATGGACGAAGGCTGCGACACGGTTTCGTATCATCCCGAACACGGCCATTGCCGAGGGAGAAAGCATGACCCTGATAGCCGCCGACGGGGCTTCGGCCGACGAACAACGTCGCATGGCCGACTGGTTCGGCCGGATGGGGCGTACTGCACTGGTGGAGGAAAACCAGATGGGAGCCGCCACGGCCCTTGCTTCGTGCGGCATCGCCTATGCGCTGAAATACGTGCAGGCGGCGATGCAGGCAGGCGTCGAGATGGGACTCCGCCCGCAAGAGGCCATGCTGATGACGGCGCAGGCCATGAAGGGGGCGGCCGAACTATTGCTACAGGGGCAGACACACCCCGCCGTGGAGATTGACAAAGTGACCACGCCCGGCGGACTGACCATACGCGGACTGAACGAACTGGAACACGCAGGCTTTGCCTCAGCTGTGGTCCGGGCCATGAAGGCCAGCCGCTAAAAAAATAACTCTTTAGAAACGGAGGAAAAGATGGAAAACAAGCAAACAGAAAAATGGGTGGAAGTGTTCGGCGGCTCACCTTGGGAAGCCGAAATCGTGAAAGGTCTGCTGGAGGCAAACGGCTTGACCGCTGTGCTGAAGGACGAGACACTGGGCAGCCTCGTGTCGCCCTATGCTGGAGTGGGAGGTGTGGTTCGCGTGCTGGTGGAGCCGGCCGCCTACGAAACTGCCGCCCAGCTGCTGGAGAACCGCGAAACGGAGAACGAGTAAGATGCCGGTGCCCTATGTATATAAACGGGTGGTCGTCAAGGTGGGCAGCAATGTGCTGACCCGGACGGACGGCACGCTGGACGTGACGCGCATGTCGGCACTGGCAGACCAGGTGGCCGTGCTCCACAAGGCCGGCGTGGAGGTGGTGTTGGTGTCGTCGGGCGCGGTGGCTTCCGGACGGAGCGAACTGCGAGTGGACAGACGGTTGGACAGCGTGGACCAACGGCAATTGTTTTCTGCCGTGGGCCAGGCCAAACTCATCAACCGTTACTACGAACTTTTCCGCGAACATGGCATCGCCGTGGGGCAGGTGCTGACCACGAAGGAGAGTTTCGGCACACGCCGCCACTACCTGAACCAACGGAACTGCATGCGCGTGATGCTCGACAACGGGGTAATCCCCATTGTCAACGAAAACGATACTGTGTCCGTCAGCGAACTCATGTTCACCGACAACGACGAACTCTCCGGACTGATTGCCACGATGATGGATGCGGAGGCGCTGATTGTTTTGAGCAACATCGACGGTGTCTTCGACGGACCGCCGGCCAGCCCCGACGCTCGGCTGATACGCCGGGTGGAGCCCGGACAAGACCTCTCGACCTACGTGCAGACCGAAAAGTCGGGTTTCGGACGCGGCGGCATGCGTACGAAGATGCACATCGCCTGCAAGGTGGCCGACGAGGGGGTGGCCGTGTTCATCGCCAACGGCAAACGTCCCGACATCCTGACCGACTTGCTCGCACGCCCTGCGCAGACGGACTGCACCTATTTTGTGCCGGCCTGCCAAAGCGCGTCGAGCGTGAAGAAATGGATAGCCCATTCGGAGGGCTTTGCCAAAGGGGGCATTTACCTGAATCGGCAGGCCGCCCGCGTGCTGCATGAACAGACGGCCAGCCTGCTGCCCGTGGGCGTGGTGCGCATCGAGGGTACGTTCGAGAAAGACGACATCGTGCGCCTTTGGCAAGAGGACGGAACCTATCTGGGCGTTGGCAAGGCGGCTTTCGATTCCGACGAGGCACGCTCCTTGATGGGGCGGCACGGACAGCGTCCCTTGGTGCACTACGATTACCTATACTTGGAATAAGGACAGAAAAAACCGATATGGACAAAAACCTGCAAGAGATACTGACGCGGGTGCAGACGGCCAGCCGGGCGCTGGCCCTGCTGACCGACGAACAGAAGAACCGGGTATTATGCGCCGTGGCCGATGCCATCGAACAGCATGCCTCCGACATCCTGGCCGAGAACGCCAAGGACCTGGCACGCATGGATCCTGCCGACCCCCGCTACGACCGCTTGATGCTGACCCCCGAACGCCTGCGCACCATCGCGGCAGATATGCGTGCCGTGGCTGGCCTGCCCTCGCCACTGGGACGTGTGCTCCGGCATACGGTGCGCCCCAACGGCATGGAACTGACGCGCGTGAGCGTGCCCTTCGGGGTGATAGGTGTCATCTATGAGGCACGTCCCAACGTGGGCTTCGATGTGTTCGCCCTCTGCTTCAAATCGGGCAACGCTTGTGTGCTGAAGGGGGGCAGCGATGCCGACTGCTCCAACCAGGCCATCGTGCGCCTGATTCGGCAGGTGCTGGATGCGCAGGGTGTCGATGCGGATGTGGTAGCCCTCTTGCCGCCCGACCGCGAACTGACAGCGCAACTGCTCCGGGCCGAGGGATACGTGGACCTGCTCATCCCCCGCGGCAGCAGTAGGCTGATAAACTTTGTGCGCAGCCAGGCCACGATACCCGTCATCGAAACCGGGGCTGGCATCTGCCATACTTATTTTGACGAGTATGGCGATGTGGACAAGGGCAGTGCCATCGTCTGCAATGCCAAGACGCGCCGTGTGAGCGTGTGCAACGCCCTGGACTGCCTGCTGGTGCACCGTAGCCGACTGAACGATCTGCCCGCCCTTTGCGAGCCAATGGCAGGCAAGGGTGTGGTGGTGGAGGCCGATCCTGAGGCCTTGCATGCCCTGCAGGGGCGATACCCCGATGCGTTGCTCCGCCCAGCCGATGAGGCAAGTTTCGGGACGGAGTTCCTGTCCTATCGGATGGCCGTCAAAACCGTGGGGAGTCTGGACGAGGCACTGACGCACATCCGCCTGAACGGCTCAAAACACAGTGAGTGCATCGTCACGGACGATGAGGCCCATGCCCAGACGTTTTGTGCCTGCGTCGATGCCGCCTGCGTCTACGTCAACGTCTCCACCGCTTTCACCGACGGGGCCCAGTTCGGCCTGGGGGCTGAGATTGGCATCAGCACGCAGAAACTGCATGCACGCGGACCGATGGGCCTGGAAGAACTCACCACCTATAAGTGGATTATCCGGGGAGACGGGCAGACCCGGGACTGAAAACGTATCCGATAAAAGCAAAACAGAACAATATGAAGAAATTTACTTGTGTGCACGACCTCGGCAATCTGAGGACCGCACTGGACGAAGCCTTCGAAATCAAGCGAGACCGCTTCAAATACGTCAACCTCGGCCGTAATAAGACCCTGCTGATGATATTCTTCAACTCCAGCCTCCGCACACGGCTCAGCACGCAGAAAGCGGCCCTCAACTTGGGCATGAATGTCATTGTATTGGACATCAATCAAGGGGCCTGGAAACTGGAAACGGAACACGGCGTCGTGATGGACGGCGACAAGCCCGAACACCTGCTCGAGGCCATTCCCGTCATGGGTTGCTACTGCGATATCATCGGGGTGCGTTCGTTCGCCCGTTTCGAGAATCGCGACGATGACTACAACGAGGTTATCCTCGAACAGTTCATCCGTCACTCCGGACGGCCCGTTTTCTCGATGGAGGCCGCCACGCGCCATCCACTGCAGAGCTTCGCCGACCTCATCACCATCGAGGAATACAAGCGTACGCCTCGCCCGAAGGTGGTCATGACGTGGGCTCCCCATCCGCGTCCGTTGCCGCAGGCCGTGCCCAACTCGTTTGCCGAATGGATGAACGCCGCCGATGTGGACTTCGTCATCACCCATCCCGAGGGCTACGAACTCGACCCGAAGTTTGTGGGCAATGCCCGGGTCGAGTACGACCAGATGCGGGCCTTCGAGGGGGCCGACTTCGTCTATGCCAAGAACTGGTCGGCCTATGCGGCCGACCACTACGGACAGGTGCTCTCGAAGGATATGAACTGGACGGTGTCGGCCCGGCAGATGGCCGTGACGAATCAGGCTTACTTCATGCACTGCCTGCCCGTGCGCCGCAACATGATTGTGACGGACGAGGTCATCGACAGCCCGCAGTCCATCGTCATTCCCGAGGCGGCCAACCGCGAAATCTCGGCCACGGTGGTCCTGAAGCGTCTGCTCGAAAGCCTGTAGCCGGTGCGGCCTGTTTGGGTTAAACGGTGTTTAAACGGTATGTGGATGCCGTTTAAACACCGTTTTTTTGAACCGTGCGGAGGGGTCAGTATGCTTCCCGGTATTTCCCCTCGTCCTTGTCCTCCAGCATGTTCAGGTAGGAGGCGTAGCGCGACTCGCTGATGAGGTGGTCTTCCACCGCCTTCCGCACGGCGCATCCCGGTTCGTGGGTGTGCGTGCAGTTGCCGTAGCGGCATTCCTGCGCGTAGTGGAAGATTTCCTTGAAGTAGTGTCCCACTTCCTCTTCTTCCATGTCGAAGGTGCCGAAGCCTTTGACGCCCGGCGTGTCGATGAGGTAGCCGTCCTGGCCTATGGGGAACATCTCGCTGAAGGTCGTCGTGTGCATGCCCTTGAGGTGGTAGGCCGAGATGGCGCCCGTCTTGAGATGCAGTCCCGGCAGGAGGGTGTTGATGAGGGTGGATTTCCCCACGCCCGAATGGCCTGCAAAGAGGGTAATCCGGCCGTCCAGTTCGTGGCGCAGTTCGTCGATTCCCGCGCCGTTGAGGGCCGACACACGCAGGCATGGGTATCCGATGGTGGTGTAGAGGTGGACCAATGCGTCCAGGTAGCGTAGTTCGTCGTCGTCGTAGGCATCGGTCTTGTTGAATACCAGCCTCACCGGGACGCGGTATGCTTCGGCCGAGGCCAGGAAACGGTCGATGAAGATGGTCGACGTCTCCGGGCGGCTGATGGTGGCCACCAACATGCACTGGTCCAGGTTGGCTGCCAGGATGTGCGACTGCTTCGACAGGTTCGATGCCCGGCGGATGATGTAGTTCTTCCGGTCGTCGATGGCGGTGATGTAGCCTGTTCCCTCGGGATTGACCACAATCTCCACCCGGTCGCCTACAGCCACGGGGCTGGTGCTCCGGATGCCTTTCAGCCGGAAGTTGCCTTTCACCTTGCAGTGTACCTCGCTGCCTTCGTCGGCCTTGACCACATACCAGCTGCCGGTGTTTTTGATGACGAGTCCGTGCATGCCTCCCGATTATACAGTCATGATTTCCTTGTCCTTCTCGGCCAGCATCTCATCAATCTTCTTGATGTATTTGTCGTGCAGTTTCTGCAACTTGCCTTCGGCGTCTTTCTCGCTGTCCTCGGGCAGGCCGTCCTTCAGGCCTTTCTTCAGGGCGTCGATGCCGTCGCGGCGGGCGTTGCGGACGCTGATTTTGGCCGTCTCGCCTTCGCCCTTACATTGCTTGGCCAATTGTTTGCGGCGTTCCTCCGTCAAGGGGGGGATGCCGATGCGGATCAGTTCGCCGTTGTTTTCGGGCATGATGCCGAGGTCGGAGTCGATGATGGCTTTTTCGATGATGCGGAACATGCTTTTGTCCCACGGTTTGATGGTGATGCTGCGGGCGTCGGGGGTGGTCACGGCGGCCACGTTGTTGATGGGCACCATGCTACCGTACGAGTCCACGCGGATGCCGTCCAGCAGTCGCGTGCTGGCTTTTCCGGCGCGGATGTGTGCCAAGGCTTCTTCCAAATACATGATGGCCATGCTCATTTTCTCTTCAGCATCGTTGATGCAAACGTTAATGTCTATCATAACTTCTGTCTTCGTTTGGGGTTGAATAAATGCGTGATTGATTGGCGGGATGGAGACTTAGTTGTGCACCAGTGTCCCGATGGGTTCGCCTGCGATGACTTTGCGCAGGTTGCCCACCGTGTCCATGTCGAACACGATGATGGGCAGGTTGTTCTCTTTGCACATGCAGGTGGCCGTGAGGTCCATCACCTTGAGGCCGCGCCGCAGCACTTCGTCGTAGGTGATGTCGGCAAACTTGGTGGCCGTGGGGTCTTTCTCGGGGTCGGCCGTGTAGATGCCGTCCACGCGTGTGCCCTTCAGCATCACGTCGGCTTCGATTTCGATGCCTCGGAGCGACGAGCCCGTGTCCGTGGTGAAGAAGGGATTGCCTGTGCCGCCGGAGAGGATGACCACTTCGCCGTTCTCGAGGCTGTCGATGGCCTTCCACTTGCTATAGAACTCGCCGATGGGCTCCATCCGGACGGCGGTCAGCACGCGGGCCTTCACGCCTACCGAGCCGAGGGCCGAACTGAGTGCGAGGCTGTTGATGACGGTGGCCAGCATGCCCATCTGGTCTCCTTTCACACGGTCGAAGCCTTTCGAGGCTCCGCTCAGTCCGCGGAAGATGTTGCCGCCGCCGATGACGATGCCGATTTGCACGCCCATCTCGTGGATTTCTTTTATCTGTTGGGCATATTCGCCCAGCCGTTTTTCGTCTATTCCGTATTGTTTCTCCCCCATGAGGCTTTCACCGCTCAGTTTGAGGAGGATTCGTTTGTAGTTTCCCATTTTTGGCGTTTATATTGGTTATGGCAACAAACATACGAATTTCCGAGGAATATCCTGCGCTGTTCCTGCCGAAAGTTCGTGGAAGGTGGATTTTTATGCGATGGGCCGTGTCGTCCTTGTCGTGTTTGCAAAAAGCCGTATATTTGCTTGCGATAGGGATAAGCCCGGCAAACAACAAACCTTAAAAACACATACGGATATGAAACGAACTTTCCTTTTCCTGTTGGCAGCCCTGCTGCCGCTGCTGGCCATGCCGCAAGGCATCATCACACGGCCGACGAAGAAACCGACCCAGACCACCACTCCGGCGCAGAAGCCGCCGAAGAAGCGCAACGTCATCAACGGCCACGACTACGTCGATTTGGGCCTCTCGGTGAAGTGGGCGACCACGAACGTGGGCGCGTCCTCTCCCTCGGACTATGGTTATTATTTCGCCTGGGGCGAGACGAGCACCAAGTCGGAATACACCGAAGCGAACAGCCGCACCTACAAGAAGAGAATGGGCGACATCGCGGGCGACCCGACGTACGACGCTGCCCGCGCCAACTGGGGCAGCACATGGCGATTGCCCACCAAGGCGGAGTGCGAAGAATTAGTAAGCCAGTGCACCTGGACTTGGACCACGCAGGATGGCCACAACGGTTACCGCGTAACGGGGAAGAACGGCAACTCCATCTTCCTTCCGGCTGCGGGCTACCGCTATGGTACGTTGCTCTACTACGTTGGAGAGAACGGCTTCTATTGGAGTTCTACGCCTTACGAAAGCTATACGGAGTACGCCTACGGCCTCTACTTCGATTCCTCCTACCACGACGTGGGTGGGGGCGACCGCTGCGGCGGGCGTTCCGTTCGCCCTGTTTCAGAATAAAAGCGAAGCGCATCCGATTTATTTGATTATTTAATTTATTTCCCCGGGGCATAAAAAAGCCCCGGGGCGTTTTGATTTGGGCGCATCACACCTCCATCTGCGGCACGACCTCGAACCGGGCGTCGGGGAAGTGCTGCTGCACGTATTGCCGGATGAAGTCTTCGGTGTCGCGCTGGATGGTGGTGTCGTCTTCGGTGGGGAAGAGGTTGTAGGCCAGTGTGTGGAGGCGGATGCCGCGCCGCTCGATGGCCTCGAGGCTGAGCAGGGTGTGGCTGATGCTGCCCAGCCGGCCCGAGGTGACGAAGATGAGCGGCAGGTGGCGCTGGGCCACGTAGTCGATGGTGAGCAGATGGCGCGTGAGGGGGACCATGAGGCCTCCGGCACCTTCTTGCAGCACGGCGTCGAAGCGGAGGGCCAGTTCGGAGGCCGCGTGTTCAATCTTGGCAAAGTCGATGGGGCGGTGGTCAATCTCGGCGGCCAGATGGGGCGAGCAGGGGTAGCTGAAGATTTCGGGCATGGTGAGGCGTTCGTGGTCTTCGGGCAACAGGCCGCAGCCCATGATGCGGCGGTGCAGTTCGATGTCTTCCGACAGGTCGGTGTTGCCGGTCTGGACGAACTTCTGGGTGATGGTGCGGATGCCTTGTTCGTTCCATTGGCGGGCCAGGTATCCGGTGGCGTAGCTTTTGCCGACGTTGGTGTCGATGCCGCTTACGAAATAGAGGTTGGAAGGGGTGTTCATACGTTTTGTTTCTTTTTAGCAATGATGTAAAGTGGATGGTAGGTGAGCGGGACGCAGGGTCCGTCGGCCGTCGGTGTGCCGAAACGGCGGACGTAGCGTTCGCTGAAGTCGGCGAGGTCGGCCTTGGTCCAGTGCTGGCGGCGGAGGCCCGTCACGCCGGTTTCGCGCAGGTGGCGCAACACGTCGGTGGGTGTGGCGAAGCGGACCACGAACCGCTCTTCGTGGGCGAAGAGGAGGTCGAAGTCGGGGGCCAGCGTCCGGCAGAGTTGGTCCAGGGTGCGGTAGGGGAGGCCTTGCCCGGTGAGGGCGGTCAGTTCGCGCAGGTTGTCGCGGCCGAAGGTGCTGAAGGCCAGGTAGCCGGTGTCGGCCAGCAGGCGCGTGCAGCGTTGGAGGAAGGCTTCGGGGCGGGCGAACCACTGCAGGGCCGAGCACGAGGCGATGAGGCCTTGCCCCTCGGGGAGGCGGATGTGTTCGGCGTCGCCGGACAGGAAGCGGACGTGCTCTGCCGGCAGGTCGGCGAAGCAGCCGGCCACCTCGGGGCAGAGGTCGTTCAGCCACAACTGCTCGGGCCGGGCGGCCTTCAGCAGCCGGCGGGTGAACAGGCCGGTGCCGCAGCCTACCTCGAGGGTGCGGCGGCAGGATGCCTGCGGCACGTAGCGGCGGACGAGGCCGGCCATGCGGGCGGCCACGGTCTGCTGGATGGTGGCCTGTCGGGGGTAGGTGGCGACGGCGCGGGCGAATCGTTGGCGGATGAGGGGTTTGTCCATGGGTCAGTCGGGCATGGGGGTGAGGGTCTCCAGGGCCTGGCGGAGCAGGTCGTCGTTGTAGTGCGGGCAGTCGAAATGCAGGGTGCGCGTGCCGGCCCAGGCCTGCGCCTGGTTGGCGGCGGGGAAGATGAGGTCGCGGTCGCCTATCCAGGCTTCCGTCCACGGATAGTCCGAGGGCGGAAGGCTTTCGACGGCCTGGCAGATGGAGGCCAGTTCGGCGTGCAGGTCGTCCAGCGTCCGCTGCGGCTGGTGGCCGAGGAAGGCGCGTACGCCTTCGACGTGGCCGCACATCCGGCGTCGGAACTTCTGCAGGGTGGCGGGGCTGAAGGCGTCGAGCGTGCCGTGGAAGATGGCGGGCGGGATGCCTTCGTGTGCGTCGATGGGGTGTGGCGTGCCGTTCACGGCGCGGCTGAAGCGGATGGGGTGCGTGTGCCCCGACAGGGCGTGGGCGGCCATCCAGACTCCCATCGACCAGCCTACCACCTGAATGGAGGCATAGCCGGCCAGGGGGGCGTGGTCGAAGTCGAGGTCGCGGTAGTCGCTGACCAGCAGGAGGTCGGCGCCGGCGGGGCGGTAGGTGCGGAACAGGTTGGCTTCGCCTCCCCATCCGGCAAAGAAGAGCACGAGGTGGGGATGGCCTTCGCGCAGCAGGAATTCTTGTTTCATGGGTGGTCGGGTATTTGATGGATGAGACGGCGGATGTCGGCCTCGGTCATGGAGGCGGTGAGCGAGAAGCGCAGGCGGGCCGTGCCCTCGGGGACCGTGGGCGGGCGGACGGGCAGCACGTAGAAGCCTTGCCGCTGCAGGTGTTCGGCCAGGCGGACGGCGTCGGGGCTGGGTCCGACGGTGAGCGGCACGATGTGGCTGGCCGAGGTGCAGTCGTAGCCTTTCGCCTTGAGGGCGGCGCGTAGCAGTTCGGCCAGGCCGAGCAGGCGGTTGCGGCGGTCGGCGAAGGAGGCCAGGTGCTGGAGCACGAGGAGGGTCCATTGCCAGTTGATGGGCGGCAGGGCGGTGGTGAAGATGAGGGTGCGCATGCGGTTCACCAGGTAGGTGCGCAGCAGTTGGCTGCACACCACGTAGGCACCGGCCGAGGCGAGGGCTTTGCCGAAGGTGCCGCACAGGAGGTCGATGTCGGCGATGCAGCCTTGTGCTTCGGCCAGGCCCAGTCCGTGGTCGCCGAAGACGCCGACGGCGTGTGCTTCGTCCACGTAGAGCATCACGTGGGGGTAGGTGCGCTTCAGGCGTACGAGCCGGGGCAGGTCGGCCAGGTCGCCGTCCATGCTGTAGACGCTTTCGACCACCAGGATGAGGCGGTCGTAGTCGGCCTGGTTCTTGGCCACGAGCCGTTCCAGTTGGTCGTAGTCCTGATGGCGGAAGCGGACGCACCGTCCGGCCGAGAGGCGCAGGCCGTCGATGAGGCTGGCGTGCACCAGTTTGTCGGCCAGGATGAGCGTGCGCTCGTCGGCCAGGGCGGGCAGGATGCCGGTGTTGGCGTGGTAGCCGCTGTTGAACACCAGGGCGGCCTCGCGCCCGAAGAGGCGGGCCAGCAGGTCTTCTACGGCGGCGTAGACGGGGTAGTTGCCCGTCAGCAGGCGCGACGACGACGAGGTCATGTCGAGCCCTTCGGCGGTGAGCGTGCGCAGAAATTCGCTGCGCAGGACGCCGTCGGTGGCCAGCCCAAGGTAGTCGTTGGACGAGAGGTTGAGCATCCGCCGTCCGTGGCTCACGATGTCGCGTCCGGCGTGTTCGCCTTCGGGCAGGACGCGCAGGTTGCCTTGCTGGGCCAGACGCTCCAGTTCGGCTGCATAGTGGTCGGCCGCGCTCATAGTTCGCTGACGATTGTGAGCAGGGCCGAGGTGAGCCGGCTCAACTGCTCGGGTTGGATGATGAAGGGCGGCATGATGTAGACCAGCCGGCCGAAGGGGCGCACCCACACGCCTTCTTCCACGAAGCGGCGCTGGACGACGGCCATGTCGACGGGCTGTTTCACCTCGATGACGCCGATGGCGCCGAGCACGCGTACGTCGGCCACCTGGGGCATCTCCCGTGCCGGGACCAGTTCGCGGCGCAACTGGGCCTCGATGCGGCCCACCCGTCCTTGCCAGTCGGTGTCGAGCAGGAGGCGTGTGGAGGCCAGGGCCACGGCGCAGGCCAGGGGGTTGCCCATGAAGGTGGGGCCGTGCATGAAGGCGTGGGGGTAGTGGTCGGAGATGGTGTCGGCCACGCGGTCCGAGGCCAGCACGGCCGAGAGGGTCATGTATCCGCCCGTCAGTGCCTTGCCGATGCACATGATGTCCGGCTCCACGCCGGCGTGTTCCCAGGCGAACAGGCGGCCGGTGCGTCCGAAGCCGGTGGCAATCTCGTCGAAGATGAGCAGGAGGTCGTGCTCGCGGCAGAGCCGTGCGGCCTGGCGGAGGTATTCGGGGTGGTAGAAGCGCATGCCGCCCGCCCCTTGCACGATGGGTTCGAGGATGAGGGCCGCCAGTTCGTCGTGGTGCTGTTCGATGAGGGCGCGCAGCGGCTCGATGTCGTCCTCGTCCCAGGCGCCGTCGAAGCGCGAATGTGGGGCCGGGGCGAAGTGGCGTATCGGCAGGGAGGAGCCGAAGAGGCTGTGCATCCCGGTGACGGGGTCGCACACCGACATGGCGTTCCACGTGTCGCCGTGGTAGCCGCTGCGGATGGTGACGAAGTTCGACTTCTGCGGCCGGCCCAGGGCGTACCAGTATTGGACGGCCATTTTCAGGGCCACCTCGACGGCCACCGAACCGCTGTCGGCATAGAACAGTTTCTGCATGGAGGGCGGGGCCAGGCTGAGCACGAGTTTGCCCAGTTCGATGGCCGGCTCGTGGGTCAGTCCGCCGAACATGACGTGCGACATCCGCTCCAGCTGGTCGCGTGCGGCCTGGTTGAGTACGGGGTGGTTGTAGCCATGGACGGCGCACCACCAGGAGGACATGCCTTCGATGAGTTCGCGCCCGTCGTCGAGGGTGATGACGCAGCCTTGCGCGCGGCTCACTTTGTAGACGGGCAGGGGGTTGGTTGTGGACGTGTAGGGGTGCCACAGGTGTTCGCGGTCGAACGGGTCAGCTTGGTATTTCAGTGGGGATTTCATAACCGGCATGGAGGATGTGTTGTTTGTCTTCTTCTACTTTCGAACCGATGGTGGTGAGCAGGTCGCCCACGATGGCGGAGTTGATGCCGATGTAGAGCGTCTTCTCCAGTTCGTCGGGGGTGAGGCGGGCGCGTCCTCCGGCCAGGCGGAGGAAGGCCGTGGGGTTGATGAAGCGGAACAGGGCCACGGCCGTCCATACCTCGTCGACGGGGAGCAGGGGCTGGTCGGCCAGCGGTGTGCCCGGAATGGGGCTGAGCAGGTTGATGGGGATGGACTGCACGTCCAGTTCGCGGAGCATGAAGGCCAGTTCGATGCGTTGCTCTACGCTTTCGCCCATGCCGATGATGCCGCCGCAGCAGATGTCCATGCCGACCCGTCGGGCAGCGCGCAGCGTCTCGAGTTTCTCGGCCTGGGTGTGGGTGGAGCAGAGTTGCGGGAAGAACGAGGAGGCCGTCTCGAGGTTGCAGTGGTAGCGGGTGACGCCGGCTTCGTGCAGTGCCTGCAGGTCTTCCTCGTCCACCAGCCCCAACGAGGCACACAGGTGGATGTGGCTGTTGTCGTGCATGTATCTCATGCTCTCGCACAGCGACTTCATCTCGGCCTTGCTGGGTTTGCGGCCGCTGGTCACGAGCGAGAAGCGGGCCACGCCTTGCCGCTCGTTGTGGAGGGCATGGCGCAGGCATTCTTCCTTGTCCACCAGCCCATGCACTTCCACGTGAGTCTGGTGGTGGGCCGACTGGGCGCACCATTTGCAGTTCTCCGGGCATCGGCCGGCTTTGGCGTTGATGATGGAACACATGTCGAAATGCTTGGAAGCCAACCGTTCCGTCAGTTCGTGGGCAGCCTCGTAGAGCGCCTCCTTCGGCGCTTCCTGGGCCAGCCAGAGGGCCTCGGCCGGGGTGAGGCGTCCGCCCTCCATTACGTTTTTCTTTAGTTTCTCCAACATAGTTATTCTCTTTAGGAAATAATCGGGGGTGGAATGGAAAGGGCACGACGCGCCGTTCCCATCCGAACCGAAGTCCCGACGAGAAGCCGTGTCAGAAGGGGAGGGATGCAAACCGGTGAGACCGCCGCAGGGGGTTCGTGAAGGCACACCGCCAGGATGGGTAGGGTGTGCAGTTCCTTCTCCGGGAGGTCGGGAGGTATGGCCGGCCCTCCGCCGTTGTCGTCGGCGGTGTCGGATGGTTGGTTGCCTGCGGCACAGGTGTTCGGGTGCAGGGAGGTCAGCCCTTGCTTGCCCAGCGAAGCGTCGGCGATGCTTTTCTTCAGCCGGCCGATGCTGACGACACGCCCCATGCTGCAGAACGCGGCATAGCCTTTGCGGCTCCAACGGCGGAAACGCAACGTGCGGATGGTGCGAAGTATCGTCTTCTTCATGGGCTCGGATTGCTCTTTCGTGAGTTTTGCGAGGCAAATATAGAGATAGTTTTCGGCTTGCCCAATCCGGGCCCGGATAAATTTCGGCCCCACCCGGCCGTTCGGCGGAAAAACCGTTCCGACAAAGGACGGACGAAACGCATGGGCGAACCGGAGACCGAATGGCGTTCGCGTCTCGGCAGGCAAGCCGGGCAGGATGGGTTGTGTACGCCCGGAACAAGCGATGCGTCCGCAGGAGAAGGGGGATGCGAGCCGTCGGAATCTATGTTTCAAACTTTGAAATGTACGTTTCAAACTTTGAAATATACGTTTCATGATTTGAAATGTACGTTTCAAACTTTGAAATATAAAATGCGTGTAGGCGGAAAGGGTTTTTCCTCGATACAGAGAACCCTGTTGCAATGCCGTTGCAATGGTGTTGCAATGCCGTTGCAACAGTCAGACGGCCGGCAGACTGTTTCCGTTGATTTTCCGGTAAAGGTCCAGCGCATACACGTCGGTCATCCCCGAGATGTAGTCGAGCACGGCCTGCACCTTGCCGAAGAGCGTCGGGGCGGTCACGTCGTATTGTTCCGACATGCGGCTGATGAGCAGTTGCGAGTAGGCTTTTTGGGGCGATGAGACGGCGTCGATGAACAGGTCGACCAGGGTGCTGATGACGCGGAAGCCGGCCAGCTCGATGTCGAGCACGTCCTTCGAGCGGTAGATGCGTTGCATCGACAGGCGGGCCGAACTGGCGTAAGCCTGCCGGGGAACGGGGCTGATGTGCTGGATGAGCGCGCCTTCGAACGTGCCGGCGAGGATTTCGGCCTCGTGGGCGACAAAGGCCTCGGCGCATTCGCGGATGAGCAGGCCGATGACGGTCGAGCGCAGGTAGGCCACCTGCTCGTTGCGGTCGGTCACGATGCGGAAGATGTCCGCCGCCCGTTTCCTCCGCGGCTCGTCCAGATAGCCCAGCAACAGGTCCTTGGTCTCGTCGGTGGTGAGCAGTTTCAGTTTGTGCGCATCCTCCAGGTCCATCAGCTGGTAGCAGATGTCGTCGGCCGCCTCGACCAGGTAGACCAGCGGATGGCGGGCATAGCGCAGCGGGTTCTCCTGCAGGCGCGTCATGCCCAGTTCGGCGGCGATGCGGCGGAAGTCTTCCTCCTCCGTCACGAAAAAGCCGAACTTCGGCTTGCTTCCCGCCGCGGTGGAGGCGTAGGGGTATTTCACGATGGAGGCCAGGGTGGAGTAGGTCATGACGAAGCCGCCCTCGCGCCGCCCCTTGAACTGGTGGGTGAGCAGCCGGAACGCATTGGCGTTGCCCTCGAAGTGGGTTAGGTCGCACCACTGGGCCTCGGTCAGTTGGGCCTGCAAGGCCTGTCCCGCCCGTTCGGAGAAGTAGGTGGAGATGGCCCGTTCGCCCGAATGGCCGAACGGTGGGTTGCCCAGGTCGTGTGCCAGGCAGGCGGCCGAAACGATGGTGCCGATCTCCGTCAGATGCGTGTCGGCCAGGTCGGGGTGGAGGGCCAGAAGCTGTTTGGACACCTCGTGGCCGAGCGAACGCCCTACGCTGGACACCTCCAGGCTGTGCGTGAGCCGGTTGTGCACGAAGATGCTGCCCGGAAGCGGAAACACCTGCGTCTTGTTCTGCAGCCGGCGGAAGGGAGCCGAAAAGATCAGCCGGTCGTAGTCGCGCTGAAACTCCGAGCGGTCGTCGCGCCGCGCCTCGTGGTAGGCTTCCATGCCGAACCGCTTGGTCGAAATCAAGGTATGCCAATTCATCGTCAATAGTCCTTTCTATATAAGGAGGCGCGTCCGGTCCGGCCCGCCTCCGGCGTCCATACATAAATCGGGGGTAAAAGTAGATAAATTATTTTGTTCGTTCGTGCGTTCTCGGTGGAATTGCGTATTTTCGCAGCCAAAAGCATTCGAAATGAAGATACAACTGATCAATCGCTCGAAACATCCGTTGCCCGCATACGCCACCTCGCTCTCGGCAGGGATGGACCTCCGTGCCAATCTGGACCAGCCCGTCGTGCTGAAGCCGCTGGGCCGCGTCCTCGTCCCCACGGGGCTGTACATGGCCTTGCCCGCCGGCTACGAGGCGCAGGTGCGTCCGCGCAGCGGCCTGGCCCTGAAGAAAGGAATCACCGTGCTCAACGCCCCCGGCACCATCGATGCCGACTATCGGGGCGAAGTGGGCGTCATCCTGGTCAACCTCTCGGACGAGGCATTCGTCATCGAAGACGGCGAACGCATCGCCCAACTGGTCGTCGCCCGCCACGAGCAGGCCGAATGGGTGGAAGTGGAGCAACTGGACGAGACCGAACGGGGCGAAGGCGGTTTCGGCCACACTGGAAAGAAATGATGAAACCGCAACCGATGACATCCCGCCGATGGTGGAGGTACGCCCTCCTGCCCGCGCTGGCCGCCTGCGCCCTCCTGCTTACGACGGCCTGCGGTTCGTCGCGCCGGGCCGCACGCCGCTCCGCGTCCACGGAAGCGGGCACGCGCCTGACCCCCGAGCAGGAACGCCGCTACCAGTACTTCTTCCTCGAGGCGCTCCGCATGAAAGAGAAAGGCGACTACGCCTCGGCCTTCGACCTCTATCGGCATTGCCTGCAAATCGACCCGGAGGCAGCCTCGGCACTCTACGAAATGGCGCAGTTCTATCTGGCCCTGAACCAACCGGAACGGGGCCTGCAGTGCATGGAGCAGGCATGCCGACGCGCACCGGACAACTTCTGGTACTGGCAGGCCCTGGCCAGCCTGCACCGGCAGAACCGGGACACCGATAAGGCCATCGAGACCTACGAAGCCATGACGCAACGCTTTCCCTCTCGCGAAGACCCCCTCATGGCCCTGGGCTCGTTGTACGACCGTGCGAAGGACTACGACGGACTCATCCGGACGCTGGACCGCCTGGAACAGATTCAAGGCAAGTCCGAAACGCTCAGCGTGAACAAATTCCGCACCTACATGCTGCTGGGCGACCACCGCAGCGCCTTCCGCGAGATAGAAGCCCTCGTCGGCGAATACCCCGAGGAACTGCGCTACCGCACCTTGCTGGGCGACACCTACCTGGAGTACGGCAAGCCGCAGCAGGCCTACGACATCTACTGCGAAGTGCTGGACGAAGAACCGACCAACGCCGCCGCCCTGCTGTCGATGGCCAACTATTACAATCAGATGGGGCAGGACAGCCTCTGCCGCCAGCAGATGGACACGTTGCTGCTGCGAGGAGCGGTCGACCCGCAGGCACGCGTCGAAATCATGCGCCAGATTATCGGCCAATCTGAGCAGACCGATCGTGACAGCGTACACATCGTCCGGCTGTTCGACTGTGTGCTGGAGCGCGATCCCGACGACGTGCCGTTTACGATGCTCTACGCTCAATACCTGTTGATGAAGAAGATGGACACCGAGGCCGTGCCGGTGCTCGACCGCATCCTCGCCCTCGACCCCGAAAACACCGCGGCACGGATGCAACTGCTCGTCTTCGCCATCCGGGCCAACGACGCCGACGAAGTCATCCGGGTGTGCCGGCCGGCTATGGAGTTCTCGCCCGATGCGCTGGAGTTCTGCTACTACCTGTCGCTGGCCTACCTGCAGCAAGGCAAGGCCGACTCGCTCAGGCAGACGCTGGAGGTGGGCGTGACCCGCATCACCGAGAAGACCGACCGCGCCATGGCCTCCGACCTGTACGGCTTCCTGGGCGACATCTACCACCAGGACAAGCGCAACGACGAAGCCTTTGCCGCCTACGACTCCGCCTTGGTCTACAAGGATGACAACATCAGCGTGCTGAACAACTACGCCTACTTCCTCTCGCTGGAGAAACGAGACCTGGACAAGGCCGAGGAGATGAGCTTCCGCACCATCAAGGCCGAACCCGAAAACGCCACCTACCTGGACACGTACGCCTGGGTCCTCTTCGTCAAAGGACGCTATGCCGAAGCACGGCTCTACATCGACAGCGCGCTGAAGCACGCCGACGAGGTGAGTGGCGACGAACTGGAACACGCCGGCGACATCTACTACCATTGCGGCGAGGCGGACAAAGCCCTCGAATACTGGCGGAAGGCACAGGAGGCCGGCATCGACACGGACGTATTGAAACGAAAAATCAAAACCAAAAAATACTGCGAACAATGAAGAAGACAATCCAATTCGGAATGATATGCTGCATGGGAGCCCTGCTCGGACTGACCGCCTGTCGGTCGGCCAAACAAGCCGGCACGTCGGTCGACGTACAGACCGAAGCCGAAAGCAAGGTGGTGGAAAACGTCATCCGCTGCAGCCCGACGTTCGCCTCCTTCTCGGCCAAGGCACGCCTGACGGCCTCGCTGGGAGGCAAGGAACTCTCGGTCAACGGTACGCTGAAGATGGTGCGGGACCAGCGGATTCAGCTGTCCGTCGCCCCACTGCTGGGCATCGAGGTGGCACGCATCGACCTCTCGTGCGACAGCCTGCTGGTGGTCAACCGCCTGAAGCGTGAATACGTCTGCATGTCCCTCTCGGCCTTTTCAGACCTGGTCGGCGGCGAGGTGGACTTCTACACCCTGCAGGCCATGCTCTGCCATCAGTTGTACCTGCCCGGCAAGTCGGGTGTGGACGAGAAAGACAAGCGGCAGTTCGCCGTCGAGACGCAAGCCGACGGCACCTCGCTTATCCGCCTGCGCCAGACCCGTGCGGTGAACTACAGTTTCACGGCCGACGCCCAGTATTTCCTCACCCGTACGGCACTGGAGACGATGGGAACCTATGCACTCGACTGTACCTACGCCTCGCCGCAGACACTGGACGGCATCGCCTTTCCCACCCAGATGGACATCCGGCTGAAGAAAGGGGCGAAAACGCTGCAGGCCCGCGTGGCCCTCTCGAAGATGGAGACCGGACGGACGGAACTCACCCCGACCGAACTGTCGAAAAAATACACCCAAGTGCCAGCCGACCAACTGCTGCAAATGCTTTCCGGCCTATGAGACGACTGATGCTTCTCTTGTGGGCCGTCTGTCTGGGCACGAGCCTCTGCCTGGGACAATCCACTCCGACCATCAAGGAACTGGAGAAGAAACGCAAGGCCCTGCAGGAACAGATGGAACAGTCTGAAACCCTGCTGCGTTCCACCAAGAAGGACGTGGGCAGCCAGCTGAACAGCCTCAACGTCCTGTCGGGACAGATAGCCGAACGGCGCAAGTTCATCCAGGCCATCGAGGCCGACGTGCGCCTGCTCGACCGCGAAATCGGCAAACTGGGCCGACAACTGCAGACGTTGGAACGCGACCTGAACGACCGCAAGAAGAAGTATGCACAGTCCGTCATCTACCTGCGCAAGAACCGCTCAATCGAGGAAAAACTGCTCTTCATCTTCTCGGCCCAGAGCCTCAGCCAGACCTACCGCCGGATGCGCTATGTGCGCGAATACGCCACCTACCAGCGCCTGCAAGGCGAAGAACTCAAGAAAAAGCAAGCCGAAACCGAAGCCAAGCGCAAAGAACTGAACACCACCCGGGCCGCACAGGCCGCCTTGCTGAAGCAGGGCGAGGCGCAGAAGCGCAAACTGGAGTCGCAGGAGGCGGAGCAGAAAAAACTGCTGAGCCAACTGCAGAAGAAGCAAAAGAACCTGCAGAACGAACTGGCCCGGAAACGCAAGCAGGCCAACCGCCTGAACGCACAAATCGACCGACTGGTGGAGGCGGAGATGGCCAAGGCCCGGAAACGCGCCGAAGCCGAAGCCCGGAAGAACGGGCAGGGCAAGGGCGGGAAGACCTCGTCCGGCGGCAAAGCCAAACCGATGGACCGCTTCCTGCTCAGCAAGGACGACCAGAAACTGGCCGCCGACTTCGAGTCGAACAAAGGCAAACTGCCCGTCCCCATCACCGGGCCTTACATGATTGTGAGCCACTACGGCCAGTACGCCGTGGAGGGGTTGAAGAACGTCAAACTGGACAACAAGGGCATCGACATCCAAGGCAAGGCCGGCGCCATGGCGCGTGCGGTGTTCGACGGCGAAGTATCGGCCGTCTTCACCTACGACGGACTGATCGGCGTGCTGGTGCGCCACGGCAGTTACATCTCGTTCTACTGCAACCTCACCTCGGCCTCGGTGAACACGGGCGACAAAGTGAAGACGCGCGATATCATCGGCAAGGTGTATGCCCCCGAGGGCAGGCCGGTGCTCCACTTCCAGTTGCGCAAAGAGAAAGTGAAACTGAACCCGGAACTCTACCTGGCGAAGCCTTAGAAGCCGTGCCGGAAGGCAAGGCGCAGATGGATACGCCGCCCCAAGGTTAGTATATAATATAAAGGAGAAAAATCGTGGAACAAAGTATATGGGCCTCAGAGGCCGTCTCGCTGTTGAAATCGCTGATTGGCATTCCCTCCGTCAGCCGTGAAGAGGTCGTCGTGGCCGATTTCCTGCAACACTACCTGCAGTCGCTGGGCATTGCGCCGAACCGCAGGGGAAACAATGTGTGGTGCGTCAGCCCGGACTTTGATGCCGACAAGCCGACCTTGCTACTCAATTCGCACCTCGACACGGTGCGCCCCGTGGCAGGATGGAAAAAGCATCCCTTCACACCCAAGGAGGAAGACGGCCGGCTCTACGGCCTGGGCAGCAACGATGCCGGCGCCAGCGTGGCCTGCCTGCTCACGGCCTTCCGCGTGCTGGCAGCGCAGCAGCGCCCCTACAACCTGGTGTTTCTGGCCTCGTGCGAAGAAGAGGTGTCCGGGCGCGAAGGCGTGGAAAGCGTGTTGCCGCTGCTACCACCCATCGCCGCCGGCATCGTGGGCGAGCCTACCGGCATGCAGCCCGCCATAGCCGAGAAAGGGCTGATGGTGCTCGACTGCACCGCACACGGGGTGGCCGGACACGCCGCCCGCGCCGAGGGCGAGAACGCCATCTACAAGGCCTTGCCCGACATCGAATGGTTCCGCTCCTACCGTTTCGAGCGCGAGTCGCCGCTGCTGGGCCCGGTCCGGATGAGCGTGACGCAGGTGCAGGCCGGCACGCAGCACAATGTGGTGCCCGATGCCTGCACGTTCGTGGTCGACGTGCGGAGCAACGAATGCTACACCAACGAACAACTCTTCGAACACATCGGACGGCACGTGTCATGCGAGGTGAAGGCGCGCTCGGTCCGCCTCAACTCGTCGCGCATCGACCCCGAACATCCGCTGGTGCGCCGGGCGTGTGCGCTGGGACGTGTGCCTTTCGGGTCGCCCACGCTCTCCGACCAGGCGCTGATGCCTTTCCCGACGCTGAAGATGGGTCCCGGACAGTCCGCCCGCTCGCATACGGCCGACGAATACGTCTTGCTCGAAGAGATAGAGGAAGCCATTCCGCTCTACGTGAAACTGCTGAGCGAGTGAGCCAAACGGGATGGATTGTTTCATTTGAAACAATTTTGATGGAAAAGTAGGACGGTTGTTCTCTCATTCAGCAAGAATCTGCTACCTTTGCAGCGAATATCTAAATGATTGGCTTATGATACATCATTTGTCCGTGCTGATTCATCAGCAGGCAAAGCGATATGCCGACCGCATCGCTTTGCGCTATCGCGACTATGCCACGGCTCAGTGGCTCCCTGTCACCTGGACGCAGTTTTCCGACACCGTCAGCAAGGCATCGCGTGCCTTGATTGCCTTGGGCGTCGCCGAGCAGGAGAACCTCGGCGTCTTCTCCCAAAACAAGCCCGAATGCCTGTATGCCGATTTCGCTGCATTTGGCGTGCGTGCTGTCACCATCCCCCTCTATGCCACCAGTTCGCCCGAACAAGTGCGCTATATCGTCACGGATGCTTCCATCCGCTACCTCTTCGTGGGCGAGCAGTCCCAATATGATACGGCCATCAGCGTATTGGGCCATTGCCATTCGTTGCAACGACTCATCCTGTTCGACCCTGCCATCCGGAAGGACGAGCGCGACAGCACGTCGATGTATTTCGACGAGTTCCTGCAGCTGGGTGAGGATGCGTCGCTCAAGGCCGAAGTGGACGCACGTACGGCACGTGCCACGGCCGACGATGTGGCCAACATCCTCTATACGTCCGGTACGACGGGCGAACCGAAAGGAGTGGTGCTGGTGCACGACTGCTACCTGTCGCAGTTTGAGTCTCATGCCGAACGCCTGACCACCATGTCCGATCAGGATGTGGCCATGAATTTCCTTCCTTTGACCCACATTTTCGAAAAAGCCTGGGTCTACCTCTGCCTGGAGATGGGTGTGCAGGTGTGCATCAATCTGCGCCCGGCCGACATACAGATGACCATCAAGGAAATCCGCCCGACGCTGATGTGCAGCGTGCCCCGTTTCTGGGAGAAGGTCTACGCCGGCGTACAGGAGAAGATAGCCGAGACCACCGGCGTGAAGAAGATGCTGATGCTCGACGCCATCCGCGTAGGTGCCATCCGAAACATCGACTACCTGCGCGTGGGAAAGAAAGCGCCGCTGGGCATCGAATTGCGCTATCGCTTCTACGAGAAAACCATCTATGCGCTCTTGCGCAAGACCATCGGCATTGAAAACGGGAACTTCTTCCCGACGGCCGGAGCCGCCGTGCCCGAGGAGGTGTGGCGCTTCGTTCGCTCGGTCGGCATCAACATGAAGGTGGGCTACGGACTGACCGAGAGTACCGCTACGGTGAGTTGCACGCTCGACAGCCCCTACACCATCGGTTCGGTGGGTGCAGTGATGCCCAACGTGGAGGTGAAAATTGGCGAGGAGAACGAAATCCTGCTGCGCGGACGCAGCATCGCCCGTGGCTATTATCGCAAGGCAGAGGCGACGGCGGCCGCATGGGATGCCGACGGATGGTTCCATACGGGTGATGCCGGCTACCTGAAGGACGGCGAACTCTACTTGACCGAACGCATCAAGGACCTCTTCAAGACCAGCAACGGCAAGTACATCGCACCGCAGGCCCTGGAGACAAAGTTGGTCATCGACCGCTACATCGACCAGATAACCATCATTGCCGACCGCCGCAAGTTCGTGTCGGCCCTCATCGTCCCGGTCTACAGTCTGGTGGAGGATTTTGCACGCATGCAGGGCATCCGGTTCGAGAGCCGCGAGGAACTGCTGCAGCACCCCAAGGTGCAAGCCCTCTTCCGCGAACGCATCGACACGCTGCAGCAGGCGTTTGCCCACTACGAACAGGTGAAGCGTTTCACTTTGCTTCCTAAACCGTTCAGCCTGGAACGGGGCGAACTGACCAACACGCTGAAGGTGAAGCGTTCGGTGGTGAACCAGAACTATGCCCGTGAAATCGAAGCCATGTATCAAGAATGATACGCATCTTTCTCATCGGATACATGGGCGCGGGAAAGACGACGCTCGGACAGCCGTTGGCACGTGCTTTGGGAGTGGACTTCATCGATTTGGACTGGTACATCGAGGGCCGCTTCCATTGCTCCATTCCGCAACTCTTTGCCGAACGGGGCGAGGCCGGATTCCGCCAGGTGGAGCAACGTATGCTCCACGAAGTGGGTGAGATGGAGAACGTGGTCGTCAGCACCGGAGGCGGCACGCCTTGTTTCGGCGACAACGTCGACTACATGCGCCGAATGGGGCAGACCGTCTTCTTGCAGGCGAGCGAGGAAGCCTTGTTCCGGCGTCTGCGTGTGGCACGCCACAAACGTCCGCTTTTGCGCGACAAGGACGATGACGAGTTGCTTGCATTCATCCGCACGTCGTTGGAGGCGCGCCTGCGTTTCTATTCGCAGGCTGAGTACACGCTTCCGTCCGACGAGTTGGAAAGCCGTAGCCAGATAGCACGCACGGTAGAGCGGACCATCCGCCTTCTCGGCCTGCCTTTTCCGCCTTCGCCTCTTTGCCAGAACCAATAAAAGCATTACCTTTGCCCCATCCTGAAGCGGCCTTGTAGTTCAACGGATAGAATAGAAGTTTCCTAAACTTTAGATTCGGGTTCGATTCCCGACGAGGCTACTCTCCGCAGATGGCGGACATTCGTCTACGAAAAAAGGAGAGAACTCCCGGTGAGGGCGTTCTCTCCTTTTTTCGTGTCGTGACTTCTATGGACTATGGCTCAACCGGGTTGATGCGGGCCAGATAGAGGTCGAATATCAGTGTGGAATACCCTGGGATGGACCCTTTGCCTGAGGCATCGTAACCAAGTGCAGAGGGAATGTAGAGGGTGCATCGCTCCCCTTCGCTCATGCACTGCAGCGCCGTGGTCATGCCGACAACGACACTGTTGAGATAGAGCGTGGCGCGGCCGGCCGTAGCAGGGTCGAGTTGTTCGGACGCAAACGTTTCGTCGAACACGTTGCCGTTGATGAGCGTGCCTCGATAACTGACACTGACCGAATCGGAAAAGATGGGGCTGGTCGTTCCGTAGGCTTCCTGGACCGTATGCAGGTAGACGTAGTCGTTGGGATTGGTCGTCGTGCCCAATGCGGACTGGTTGTCGGCCGGCTTCTTCCACGACTTCACCGTACGCCAGCGTCCGTCTGTATTGGCTTTGGCTACTTGGGCGATAGTGTCTACAAAGGCGGTGTTTCGCTCCTTCCAGTTGGAGTATTCGTCTTCTGCCTCCGTCTCCTGGCAGGAGCAGAGAAGGCCCAACGAGAAGACCAACGTGGCAAGTGCTGCGATAGCGGAAAGGGTATTCTTCATCGTCAAAAAAACGGGTTTGTTAGATTAACGTCTTGAGCAGGCTGGTGATGCTGACCTTGTCGGCAATAATCCGGTTCAGGTCGGCAATGGCCACGCGCTCTTGCTGCATGGTGTCGCGGTGACGGATGGTGACGCAGTTGTCCTCCAAGGTCTGGTGGTCGACGGTGATGCAGTAGGGCGTTCCGATGGCATCCTGGCGGCGATAGCGCTTGCCAATGCTGTCCTTCTCGTCGTACTGGCAATTGAAGTGGAACTTCAGGTCGTCAACGATTTCGCGGGCCTTCTCGGGCAGTCCGTCTTTCTTGATCAAGGGGAATACGGCCAGTTTGACCGGAGCCAAGGCGGCGGGCAATTTCAGCACGACGCGCGTTTCGCCGTTCTCCAGTTTTTCTTCCTGATAGGCGGCGCTCATGATGCTGAGGAACATGCGGTCTACGCCGATGGACGTTTCGATGACGTACGGCGTGTAAGATTCGTTCAGTTCGGGGTCGAAGTATTTGATGCTTTTGCCCGAGAACTTCTCGTGCTGGCCCAGGTCGAAGTTGGTACGCGAATGGATGCCTTCAACTTCCTTGAAACCGAAAGGCATCAGGAACTCGATGTCGGTGGCCGCATTGGCGTAGTGGGCCAGTTTTTCGTGGTCGTGGTAGCGGTAGTGGTCATCGCCGAAGCCCAGCGCCTTGTGCCATTTCATGCGCAGGGCCTTCCATTGCTTGAACCATTCCATCTCCGTTCCGGGCTTGACGAAGAACTGCATCTCCATCTGTTCGAATTCGCGCATGCGGAAGATGAACTGACGGGCGACAATCTCGTTGCGGAAGGCTTTGCCAATCTGGGCAATGCCGAACGGTATCTTCATGCGGCCGGTCTTCTGTACGTTGAGGTAGTTGACGAAGATGCCCTGGGCCGTCTCCGGACGCAGGTATACCTTCATGCTGCCGTCGGCTGTCGACCCCATTTCGGTAGAAAACATGAGGTTGAACTGACGCACTTCGGTCCAGTTCTTGGTACCGGAGATGGGGCATACGATTTCTTCGTCGAGGATGATTTGTCGCAGTGCGCCAAGGTCGTTGGCATTCATGGCCTGGCTGAAACGTTCGTGCAGGGCGTCGCGCTTGGCCTGATGCTCCAATACGCGGGCGTTGGTGGAACGGAACTGGGCTTCATCGAAAGCCTCGCCGAAGCGTTTGGCGGCTTTGGCCACCTCTTTATTGATTTTATCGTCGTATTTGGCGATTTGTTCTTCTATCAGCACGTCGGCACGATAGCGTTTCTTCGAGTCGCGGTTGTCAATCAACGGGTCGTTGAATGCATCGACGTGTCCGGATGCTTTCCAGATGGTGGGGTGCATGAAGATGGCCGAATCGATGCCCACGATGTTTTCGTGGAGCAACACCATGCTGTCCCACCAGTATTTCTTGATGTTGTTTTTCAGTTCCACGCCCATCTGTCCGTAGTCGTATACGGCGGCCAGACCATCGTAGATGTCACTCGAAGGGAATACGAAACCGTATTCCTTGCAGTGCGACACCAGTTTCTTAAAAACGTCTTCTTGTGCCATTTTTCCTGTTTGATTATTCTTTGCTTAATGTGTAAATATTGGCGCAAAGTAAACGATTTTTTTTCAGAAATTCGTAATTTTGCCTGCATATCATGCAGCATTAAGGAATTTAAAGAGATATGAGCGACGATTTGATAGACAAAGAAGATGTGCTGGATGGACCGCAGGAGGCCGAAACAGAAAAGCATTCGGACTACAAACCCGTTCATGCAATCGACGAAAATATAAAGCACCAGTTGACGGGCATGTATCAGAGTTGGTTTCTGGACTATGCTTCCTACGTAATCCTGGAACGTGCGGTTCCTCACCTGGTGGACGGCCTGAAGCCGGTGCAACGACGCATCCTGCACACAATGAGGCGGATGGAGGACGGACGCTACAACAAGGTGGCGAACATCGTAGGCGAGGCCATGAAGTTCCACCCCCATGGCGATGCTTCCATCAAGGATGCCCTGGTGCAGCTGGGACAAAAGGATTTGCTCATCGACTGCCAGGGAAACTGGGGCAACATCCTGACGGGTGACGATGCGGCCGCCGCCCGATACATTGAGGCGCGTCTGACAAAGTTCGCGCTTGACGTGGTGTTCAATCCCAAGACGACGGATTGGAAATTGTCATACGACGGACGGAACAAAGAACCGATTACGCTGCCGGTAAAGTTTCCCTTGTTGCTGGCTCAAGGCGTGGAAGGTATCGCTGTGGGCCTTTCGTCGAAGATTCTGCCCCACAACTTCATCGAACTGTGCGATGCCGCGATAGCCTACCTGCATGGGGAGGAATTCCATCTATATCCTGATTTCCAGACCGGAGGCAGCATCGACGTGTCGAAGTACAACGATGGCGAACGGGGTGGTTCGGTCAGGGTGCGGTGCCGCATCGAGAAGGTGGACAACAAGACGCTGGTCATTCGGGAAATCCCGTACGGGAAAACGGTGGCCAACGTGTGCGACTCCATTGTGAAAGCCAGCGAAAAAGGCAAAATCAAGATACGGAAGGTGGAAGACCTGACCTCCGAAAATGTGGAAATCCTGGTACATCTGGCTGCAGGCGTATCGTCGGACAAGACCATCGATGCCCTCTACGCCTTTACGGACTGCGAGGTGAGCCTCTCGCCGAATTGCTGCGTCATCTACGACCGCAAGCCCCACTTCCTGACGGTAAGCGACGTGTTGCGCAAGTCGGCCGACAGTACGCTCGGTCTGCTGAAAATGGAGTTGGAAATCCGACGGGGGGAATTGCTTGAATCCTTGCACTTCGCTTCGCTGGAAAAGATATTTATCGAGGAACGGATCTACAAGGACCGGGAGTTCGAACAGGCAGCCACGATGGATGCGGCCTGCGAACACATTGACGAACGCCTGACTCCGTTCTATCCGCAGTTTGTGCGTGAAGTGACGAAGGAGGATATCCTGCGGCTGATGGAAATCAAGATGGCCCGTATCCTGAAATTCAACAAAGACAAGGCCGACGAACAAATGGCCCGCCTGAGGGCCGAGATGGAAGAGATTGACCATCATCTGAACAACCTGGTGGAGTATACGACGCAATGGTTCTGCATGCTGAAGGAAAAATACGGCAAAGACCATGCCCGACGCACCGAGTTGCGGAATTTTGATACCATCGAGGCCGCCAAAGTGGTGGAAGCCAACGAGAAACTCTATATCAACCGTGAAGAAGGCTTTATCGGAACAGGCCTGAAGAAAGACGAATTTGTGGCCAACTGCTCTGATATGGACGACGTCATCATCTTCTATAAAGACGGGAAATACAAGATTGTGCGGGTGCAGGACAAAATGTTTGTGGGCAAGAATATCTTGTATGTGAACATCTTTAAGAAAAACGACAAACGAACCATCTACAATACGGTTTACCGTGATGGCAAGGATGGATTCCACTACATCAAACGCTTCAACGTGACGGCCATGACTCGCGACCGCGAGTACGATTTGACACAAGGTACGCCCGGATCGAAGGTGGTCTATTTCAGTGCCAACTCGAACGGTGAGGCGGAAATCATCAAGGTGACGTTGAAACCGAACCCGCGTGTCAAGAAGATAATCTTCGAAAAGGATTTTGGTGAGGTGCTGATCAAAGGTCGCCAGTCGATGGGCAACATCTTAACCAAAAATGATGTCCATAAGATAGGATTGAAACAGCGTGGAGGGTCCACTCTGGGCGGACGAATGGTGTGGTTCGATCGCGATGTATTGCGGCTGAACTACGATGGACGGGGAGAATACTTGGGCGAGTTCCAAAGCGGAGATAGCATTTTGGTGATACTGAACAATGGTGAGTTTTACATCTCCAACTTCGATTTGAGCAACCATTACGAAGACAACGTGGGCATTGTGGAGAAGTACGACCCCCATAAAGTGTGGTCGGCCGTTTTGCTGGATGCCGACCAGCAGGGCTATCTCTACCTGAAGCGCTTCATGCTGGAGGCTTCGGCACGGAAACAGAACTATCTGGGAGAAAACCGGAATAACAAGCTGATGTTGCTGACCGACGAGGCATATCCTCGTATTGAGGTCGTGTTGGGCGGCCGCGACAATTTCCGCGAACCGCTTGAGATCGATGTGGACTCGTTTGTGGGTGTCAAAAGTTTCAAGGCGAAGGGTAAACGCATCACTACCTATACGGTCGAGACGGTCAATGAATTGGAACCGTTGAGGCGGGCTGAGGCCCATCCGCAAGAAACGGAACCGGTCGAGGAGGCTGAAGAAAATCTGGACCCGGATGCAGGCAAGAGCCAGGATGAAATCATCGACGAAATCACCGGTCAGCAGCGCTTGTTCCAGGATGAGTAGGCGTGTATGGTGGATGTGGGTGTGCCTGCTGCTCCCGTCGTTGGCTGCGGAGGCACAGGAAGGCGAGCGGTTGGCACATCGGTATGTAAGCCGTACCACGTCGTATGGTGCAGGATGGGCCAATGTGTACGACACGTATCTGTCGCCGCAGGAATATCGGGGGCCTGAATTCCGTGTCATGCGCGAGACAATGCGTCTGGTGCGGTGGGCCGGTGGACGCGTCTCGGTGCAGAACTTGTTTCAGGCGCATCTGTCCTATACGGAGAATCGGGCGAAGACCAGTGGTAACCTGACAGCATTGGCTTGCTGGGATTATGGCATGCATCGTCAGTGGCGTGTGGGAGAACACTGGAAACTGCTGGCAGGAGGTGCTGCCGAACTAAACGGTGGATTGATTTACAACTTGCGCAATTCGAACAATCCTGTATCGGCAAAGGCGTACGTAGGCTTGATCGCCTCTGGAATGGCGATTTGCCACTTCCGGGTGAAGCATCATCCGATGACGGCCCGTTATCAAATGGGGATTCCCTTGGCCGGTTTGCAGTTCTCGCCCGACCACCAGCAGTCGTATTATGAGATTTTTACGCAGGGAAACGCCGGGAAAGTCGTACGGTTCGCTTCTGTTCACAATCGGCCCTCGCTTCGCCAGATGGTGAGTCTGGATGTGCCGGTGGGCCTCGCTCAGATGCGTTTCAGTTACGTGTGTGATTGGCAGCAGTCGCGTGTGAACGGACTGCGGACGCACATCTATTCGCACGTGTTTATGCTGGGCTTTGTCAAATCGCTCTATCGGTTGCGCGACAGGCATCCACAACCGCTTCCGGCTTACTAATGTTCGTATGAAATGAGAAACATCACTCGATACCTATTGTTATGCGTCGTACTTGCGGGCCTTTGCGGGTGCATCCGCGAGGAAGACTATGCCGACACGCCTGAAGGCAATTTCGAGGCCTTGTGGCGTCTGATAGACGAACAGTATTGCTTCCTGGATTATAAGCAGCAGGAATATGGGCTGGATTGGGATGAAGTGTATGTACGTTATCGGAAACGCATCAGTCAGGATATGCCGGCAAAAGGGTTGTTCGAAGTGCTGGGTGAGATGCTTGATGAGTTGCGCGACGGGCATGTAAATCTTTATTCGAGTGCCGATGTGGCACGTTATTGGGACTGGTTTGAAGGCTATCCGGCCAACTTCAGCGATAGTATACAACGGTGCTATCTGGGCACGGACTACAAGATTGCAAGTGGCTTGCGCTATAAAATCCTGGAGGACAACATTGGATACGTTTATTACGGCAGTTTCAACGATGGGCTGGGCGAAGGAAATCTGGACCAGGTCTTGTATGACATGGCCATCTGTGATGGTTTGATTTTAGATGTTCGGAACAATGGCGGAGGGTTGCTGACCAATGCCTCCAAACTGGCTTCCCGCTTCACGAACGAACCGGTGCTGACGGGGTATATCCTGCATAAGACAGGCAAGGGACATTCGGATTTTAGCCAGCCCGAACCGGTGTATCTTGAACCTTCTAAACGTATTCGATGGCAGAAAAGGGTCGTGGTGCTGATGAACCGCCATACCTATAGTGCCGCCAACGATTTCGTCAATAGCATGAGTCGCTTGCCGCGTGTCACGCTGATGGGGGACCGTAGCGGGGGTGGATCCGGTTTGCCAATGTCTTCTGAGTTGCCTAATGGGTGGAGTGTGCGTTATTCCTCCAGTCCGCATTTGGATGCTGAAATGCATCACATTGAGTTTGGGGTAGAGCCTGATGTAAAGGTAGATATGATGGAGTTGGACTGGCAGCAGGGACGAGACACGATGATTGAAACTGCGAGGACATTGCTGAAGGAGGGAAGAAATTGACGGGTTTTTCTTTGCCTGTTTCAAAATATGGTGTATCTTTGCAGACCATAGAAATGCGGTTGTGGCGTAATTGGTAGCCGCGCCAGACTTAGGATCTGGTGACGTAAGTCGTGGGGGTTCGAGTCCCTTCAGCCGCACGTAAGAAAAGGGTGTGTCAGAACATGAGTTCTTGGCGCACCCTTGGTCTTTTCAGTAGGTGTACATGTTCTCGCATAGTCAAGTCCACAGCGTAGTGATGAACATGGGCGTTTCGTCTGTCCCCTTTTTGAATCCTTGATGCTCGTAGAATCCACATTCTTTGTTGTAAGAGATAAGGGTGATGCGCAAGTAGTCTTTGTACTTATCTTTGACTTTATCGAGCAACTGTTTGCCAATGCCTGTACCCTGGTAGTCGGGCCGCACGAGCAAATAGTGAATGTAGGCGGTCATGATTCCGTCGTCCATGGCACTGATAAGTCCGACCAGCGTGTCGTCGTCCCATGCTGTATAGACGGTGGCATAGTTCTGCATCGCGATTTCCAGTTTTTCGGGATAGTGGCCTGACGACCATTCCACGGAAAGAAACAGTTCCTCCAGTTGTTTGCGGCTGAGTCGTTGCTCCTTGCCTTTGATGATGATATGGCTCATGATAGGGATAAAAAAACAACCGCAGAGGACGCTAAAGTCCATCGTGCGGTTGTTGTAGAGTTACCAATGTGTCTGGTTCGGATTATTCAGCACGCAAGGTGAAACGGTGGAAAGCCACAACCGTCAAGTCTTTGTTGACTGACTTCAGGTAGTCGGCTACCGTCAACTTGGCATCCTGAATGTATTCCTGCTTCAGCAAGCAAACCTCCTTGAAGAACTTGGCCATACGTCCGTTGGCAATGTTCTGAATCATCTGCTCGGGCAGGTTGGCGGCTTTCTCTTCTGCTACCTTGGCCTTCAACTGGCGGATTTCTTCAGCTTGTGCCTCCGTGATGTGTCCTTTCATGACGCCTTCGTTGAGGTGTTCCTCATTTTCTGCGATGTAGAGGTTGAAGCCGGCCTTCTTCAAAGCGACTTCGACAGCCTTCTTCACTTGCTCTTCTTTCGTCTTTTCAACAGCTACGTTGAACTCGTTGTCCTTCACGCTTTGGGGAACGCTGTTTTCGTCCAAAGCAACCGGGTTCATGGCAGCTACCTGCATGGCTACTTCGTGAGCCTGTTCTGCTGCGGGGAGGTTGGTCTGAACCATTGTGCAGAGCATGTGACGGTTCATGTGGTCGTACACCTCGATGTTTTCGCCTTCCAAGAACTTGTAACCATCCAGTTCCATTTTCTCGCCCGTGATACCACTGCGGTCTGTTACAGCCTGAGCCACGGTCGTATCGCCCAACGGCAGGTTCTTTACTTCGTCGAGGCTTTTGCACTTGTTCGCTACAGCGGCATCCAGGATTTCCTTAGCCAATTTTACGAAATCTTCGTTCTTGGCAACGAAGTCGGTTTCACATTTGAGTGCGATGATTGCGCCGAAACCGTTTTCTACTTTTGCCAATACGCAACCTTCGGAAGCTTCGCGGTCAGAACGTTTTGCGGCAACAGCCTGTCCCTTTTCGCGGATAATCTTCATTGCCTGGTCGAAGTCACCTTCTGCGGCAGTCAATGCGTTTTTGCAGTCCATCATACCAGCACCGGTCATTTTGCGGAGCTTGGTAATATCAGCCATACTTACAGCCATACTATTTCTTCTTTTTTGTTTTTAAGGTTTCTATACGTGAGGCTGTGTCAAAACTGAATGTTTTGGCGCAGCCTCAAAGGGTGCGTCAGAATGGTCGAGATGCAAGGCGCTGAGGCTGAGGCCGAAGGGAGTGTACTGGCGTACACGACCAAGACCGAATGCCGATAGCAACGCCGCAGATTGGCCATTATGACACACCGCCAATTTTATTCGTGTGTTACGGAGAGGATTAAGCCTCTTCGTCTTCTTTCATGAAGGCGGCAGCCTTTCCGGCGTTGAGAGCCTCTTCTTCAGCTTTGTCCAATCTGGCTTTCGATGATTTGCGCTTGCCTTTTGTGGCAGGAGCTTCGCCGGCGGCTTCCATGTCGACCTTCTCGGCCTTTCTTTCTTCCAACCCTTCAGCGACGGCTGCGCAGCAAGCGTCCAGGATTACTTCGATGGACTTGGTTGCGTCGTCGTTGGCTGGGATGACGAAATCCACGTTTGTGGGGTCGGAGTTGGTGTCGACGATGCCGAATACGGGGATACCCAGACGATTTGCTTCGCGAACAGCGATGTTTTCCTTCATCACGTCAATCACGAACAAGGCCGACGGCAGACGAGTCAAGTCGGCGATGGAACCCAGGTTCTTTTCCAATTTGGCGCGTTGACGGGAGATTTGAAGAATTTCTCTCTTGGAGAGGTTGGAGAACGTACCATCGCTGGTCAGTTTGTCGATGGTGGCCATCTTCTTCACAGCCTTACGGATGGTCGGGAAGTTCGTCAACATACCGCCCGGCCAGCGCTCGATTACATAAGGCATATTTACCGATGCAGCCTTTTCGGCTACGATTTGTTTTGCTTGTTTTTTAGTAGCAACAAACAGGACTCTTTTGCCTGATTTTGCGATTTGCTTCAAGGCTTCAGCAGCCTCGTCGATTTTAGCGACCGTCTTGTGCAGGTCGATGATATGGATACCATTGCGCTCCATGAAGATATAAGGAGCCATGGCGGGATTCCATTTTCTTTTGAGGTGGCCGAAGTGGCAGCCGGCCTCCAGTAATGTATCAAAATTTGTTCTGGACATTGTTGTTCTTTTAATCGTTTACTTTCTTTTTTGTTTTCTTCTAAACCAACCGTCGGGTAGTCTGATCTGAATCCCGAAGGTTTAGATACTAAACGCTTTTGTTTTAAGTTCTTGAGTCTGTAAGTCTTCAGTTCTATGAGGCGAGGTGCTCGACACAGCGTCTTTCGTCTAAAAACTTGCAAACCGACAAGCTCAAAAGCTTAACGTTTACTGAACTGGAATCTGCGACGTGCTTTCGGACGTCCCGGTTTCTTACGTTCAA
>JBJEHD010000031.1:29039-69033 GCA_051875715.1 Bacteroidaceae bacterium | reverse complement strand
TGAAGGTGGGTTTCAAGGCCAAATGCTGCGCAGCACCCGGAAGGGGTATCGAGAATATCCTCTTCCGCAATCTCAGCTATGACGGCTGTGGCGGACAGGAAGGCATTGCTCGTCATGAACCGAACATGTCGCTTATCCTGGGCTATGACTCCCTAAGGACAGTGCGCAACGTACGTTTCGAGAACTTCCGCATCAATGGGAAGCATATCCACGACGACATGCCAGGAAAGCCCAAATGGTACAAAACCTCTGACATGGGAAACATCTTCGTCAACGACCATGTCAAGGAAGTGACCTTCAGGTAAGTGGTTGTTGTCGGACGAGGGTGAGCGTCCGCAGGCACTTGCGTGGGTACTTGCGGGGAAGGCCTTATGCATACGTCTTCGGTACGATTGTTAATCGTACTCGAGTACGATTATTAATCGTACCGCTGTACGATTAATAATCGTATCGGAGATGCGTGTGCTCGTGCGTGTGTGTGCCTGCCGTTATTCTTGGTAGTAGATGCGCTTGACGCGGGGCGACACGCCGGTGAGGATTTCGTAGGGGATGGTGTCCAACTGCTCGGCCAGCACGGAGGGCGACAGGTGTTCGCCGAATATCTCCACGCGGTCGCCTTCGCGGCAGTCGATGTCGGTGACGTCGACCAGGCATACGTCCATGCAGATGTTACCGACGTAGGGGGCGCGCTGCCCGTTCACTAAGCAGTAGCCGCGTCCGTTGCCCAAGTGTCGGTTGAGGCCGTCGGCATACCCGATGGGCACGGCGGCAATGCGCGACGGACGGTCGACGATGCCCTTGCGGCTGTATCCGATGCTGTCGCCTGCAGGCACGTCGCGGATTTGCAACAGGGTGGACCGGAGCGTGCTGACGCAGTGCAGGGTGTTGCCCGTCGAGGGGTCGATGCCATAGAGGCCCAGGCCCAGGCGGACCATGTCGAACTGCGCGTCGGGGAAGCGTTCGATACCTGCCGTGTTGCAGATGTGGCGCAGGATTTTGTGCGGGAAGGCATCCTGCAGGGTTTGTGCGGCCTGCGTGAAGGCGCAGATTTGCTGGCGTGTGAAGTCGTCGAACGCCGGGCTGTCGCTCCCCACCAGGTGCGAGAACACCGAGCGGGGGATGAGGGCCGTCTGCCCTTTCAGCAGGCGGACGAGGCGCGGCATGTCCGAGGGGGCGAATCCCAGCCGGTGCATGCCCGTATCCACTTTGATGTGGATGGGAAAGTGGGTGATGCCTTCATGTTCGGCCTCGCGGATGAGTGCTTCGAGCAGGTGGAAGCTGTACACCTCGGGCTCCAGTTTGTGGGCGAACATCGTCTTGAAGGCCGACATCTCGGGATTCATCACGAGGATGGAGCCGGTGATGCCCGCCTTGCGCAGTTCGGAGCCTTCGTCGGCCACGGCCACGGCCAGGTAGTCCACCCGGTGGTCTTGCAGGGTCTTGGCTATCTCGTAGGAGCCGGCCCCGTAGGCCGAGGCCTTGATCATGCACGTCGTCTTGGTGTGAGGCTTCAGCAGCGAGCGGTAATGGTTGAGGTTGTCCACCAGGGCGCTGAGGTTGACCTCGAGGATGGTTTCGTGCACCTTCAGTTCGAGCCGGTCGATGATGGACTCGAAGTGGAAGGGACGTGCGCCCTTCACCAGGATGATTTCGCGGCGGAGTCCGTCGAACACTTCCGACTCCAGAAATGCGTGCGTGGAGGCGAAGAAGTGCTTCTCCATGGAGAAATGGGACGCAGCGGCGCTGATGTCGGGGCCGATGCCGATCAGTTTCTCGATGCCCCGGCTTTGGGCGTACTGGGCCACCTTCCGGTAGAGCAGGTTGGGGGTCTGCCCCGTCTCGAGCAGGTCGCTGAGGATGAGCGTCCGCTTGAGGTTCTTGCTTTGCGAACGGCGCAGTTGGAAGTCGAGCGCGATGTCGAGCGAGGCGAGGTCGGAGTTGTAACTGTCGTTGATGAGGATGCAGTCGTTCTTTCCTTCTTTCACCTCCAGACGCATGGCCACCGGTTCGAGCCTGGCCATTCGTTCGCGTATCTGCTCGGGCGGCACCATCAGGTAGAGGCAGACGGCCAGGCAGTGGATGGAGTCTTCGATGGAGGCTTCGTCGATGAAGGGTATCTGGTAGTCGTTTTCGAGGCCGAGGTAGCGGTAGCGGACGAGGGTGGACGATTCGCCCGGCTGGATGGAGCGGATGAACAGGGGTTTTTCGCAGTCCTTGCGCGACCAGGCTATTTCGCGGGCGGTGAGCAGCGATTTGCTCACGCAGGTGGAGATGAGTTCGTTGTCGCCGTCGTAGATGACGATGTCGCAGTCTTTGAACAGCGACAGCTTCTCCATGCATTTCTCTTGCAGCGAGAGGAAGTTCTCCTGGTGTGCGCCGCCGATGTGGGTCAGGATGCCCAGGGTGGGGCGGATGATGGACTGCAGCGAGGCCATCTCGCCCGGTTCGGAGATGCCGGCCTCGAACAGGCCCAGTTGCGTGTGTTCGTTCAGCATCCATACCGAGAGGGGGACGCCCAGTTGCGAGTTGTAGCTGCGGGGCGAGCGGGTGACGACGCGGTCGGGGCTGAGCAGTTGGTAGAGCCACTCCTTCACCATGGTCTTGCCGTTGCTGCCGGTGATGCCCGCCACGGGGCAGTCGAACTGCTGGCGGTGGAGTTCGGCCAGCCGTTGGAGGGCCTTCAGGGGCGAGGGCACTTGCAGGAAATTGGCGTCGGCATAGGCGGCCGGGTTGTCCGGCAGTTCGCTCACCACGAAGTTGCGCACGCCTCGTGCGTAGAGGTCGGCCAGGTAGCGGTGTCCGTCGCCCCGGGCGGTCTTCAACGCAAAGAAAAGGGTCTCCTCGGCAAAGCAAAGCGAGCGGCTGTCGGTCAGCAGCCAATCGATGCGGGCGGGATGCGTGCCCTGCCGGCGGGCATCCAGCATCTCGGTTATGGTTTCAATAGGGTATGACATAGGGTCAGTTCGTTTTCGGCATCTAAGAACGGATATTTCGCCTTTAGGTGCTCTATCTTTAACAATATTTGACGCACGAAGGCCCGGTGCTCGTCCGAACCGGGGCGCGACGGGCGGTGGCCCAGTCCCTTGGCGACGGCCTCCCAGTCGGCCACGAAGGCGCGTGTGTCGGCATCGAAATAGGTACGGGCGAAGCACTCCCACAGGTAGGCGACGGCCTGCGTGGAGGGGTGGACGAGGTCGTCGGCATAGAACCGGTAGTCGCGCAGTTCGTCCATCACGATTTCGTAGGCCGGGAAGTAGAACACGGAGCGGTGGTCCACCAGGCGCGGGTCGTCGTCGAGCGCGGCCAGGAGCAGGCCTTTGCTCACCTGGTTGGCGTGGAAGCCGTCGCGCACGTGGCGGATGGGGCTGACGCTGAACACCACCTTCACCCGGGGGTTGAAGCGGCGGAGCAGCCCGACCAGTCGGACAAGCACCTCCCTGACGGCCTCCGGGCTTTCCATCCGGCAGCGTTCGAAGTCGCGCTCGGGACGTTTGTGGCAGTTGCCCACCACCCGGCCGGACTCTCTTTCCTTATAATAATAGGCGCTGCCCAGGGTGAAGAACGCATAGTCGAGGCAGGGGAGCAGGGCACGCACGTCGGCCAGGCGGCGGTTGATGTGCTGCACGGCCTCTTCGGGTTGTCCGGCCGAGAAACTGCCGTGGTGCATCGGACTGTGCCACTGGCCTTGCCAGGCGTAGAGATCGGACGCGGTGTAGACCTTGCCCGAGGCAGCCTCTTCGAGCGAGGCGAGCAGCGAGAGCGGGTTGTAGAGCGTGCCCCAGGGGTTGCACTCTACCCGGAACTTATGGGCCTGGAGCAGCCGGCCGATGTGGTCGGAAAAACACGACCCCATCAGCAGCAGCCGGTGGGAGGGCGAGACGACGGTTTCGCCCGCAGGCAGGGGGACGACGGTTCTGAACTCCATGTGCAGCGGATATGACGTTTCTAAAAAATCCGCGCAAAAGTAAGTAACTTATGGCAAATAGTGCTATTTTTGCACGATTATTACAAATGGAAACTATGGAGAACTTGCTTCGTGCTATCAACTCGCCAGCAGATTTGCGCCGCCTTTCCGTGGAGCAACTGCCCCAAGTGTGTGATGAGTTGAGGCAAGACATCATTCAAGAACTGGCCTGCAACCCCGGACACTTTGCGGCCAGCCTGGGCGTGGTGGAGCTGACTGTGGCGCTGCACTACGTGTTCGACACGCCGGACGACCGTCTGGTGTGGGACGTGGGACATCAAGCATACGGACATAAGATACTGACCGGCAGGCAGAAGGAATTCTGCACCAACCGGAAATTCAAAGGCATCCGTCCCTTCCCTTCGCCCGAAGAGAGCGACTACGACACCTTTGCCTGCGGACATGCCTCGAACTCCATCTCGGCCGCGCTCGGCATGGCGGTGGCCGCCAAGATGAAAGGCGAGGCCGGACGCCATGTCGTGGCCGTCATCGGCGACGGCTCGATGAGCGGCGGGCTGGCCTACGAGGGACTCAACAACGCCTCGTCGACCCCCAACGACATGCTCATCGTGCTCAACGACAACAACATGTCCATCGACCGAAGCGTGGGCGGGATGAAGCAATACCTGCTCAACCTGACCACGACCAACCGATACAACCGCATCCGTTTCGGACTGGCGAGTATGCTGCGCAGTTGGGGCCTCCTGACCGAAGAACGGCGCAAATGCCTCCTCCGGTTCAACAACAGCCTGAAGTCGGTGCTGGCCGCCCAGCAGAACGTGTTCGAAGGCATGAACATCCGCTATTTCGGACCGTTCGACGGACACGACGTGGTCAACCTGGTGCGCGTGCTGCGCGACATCAAGGAGATGAAGGGGCCCAAGTTGCTGCACCTCCACACCGTGAAGGGCAAAGGCTTCAAGCCGGCCGAGGAGGCCGCCACCATCTGGCACGCCCCCGGACGCTTCGATCCCGAAACGGGACGGCGCCTGCTGGCCGACACGCAAGGCATGCCCCCCTTGTTCCAGGACGTGTTCGGGCACACGCTGCTCGAACTGGCGCGGCAGAACGACCGGGTGGTCGGGGTGACACCAGCCATGCCCACCGGATGCTCGATGAACATCCTGATGAACGAGATGCCCGATCGGGCGTTCGACGTGGGCATCGCCGAAGGGCATGCCGTCACCTTCTCGGCCGGCATGGCCAAGGAAGGCATGCTCCCGTTCTGCAACATCTACTCGTCGTTCATGCAGCGTGCGTACGACAACGTCATCCACGACGTGGCCCTTTTGAGGCTGAACGTGGTGATGTGCCTCGACCGGGCCGGACTGGTGGGCGAGGACGGGCCTACGCACCACGGTGCGTTCGACGTGGCCTATATGCGCTCCATCCCGAACCTGACCGTGGCTTCGCCCTACGACGAGTGGGAACTGCGGCGCCTGATGTATACCGCCCAGTTGCCCGGACAAGGCCCCTTCGTCATCCGCTATCCGCGCGGACGTGGTTATCGGGTGGACTGGCGTTGCCCGCTCGAGCCGGTCGAGGTGGGACGCGGACGCAAGTTGCGCGACGGCCGAGGGACGGCCGTCGTCAGCCTGGGGCCCATCGGCCACCGTGTGGAGAAAGCCATCGAGCGTGCCCGGGTCGAGAACGGACTCGAAGTGGCACACTACGACCTCCGCTTCGTCAAGCCGCTTGACGAGCAGTTGCTGCACGAGGTCGGAAGCCGGTTCGAACGCATCGTCACCGTCGAAGACGGCGTGCGCGAGGGCGGCATGGGAAGTGCCGTGCTGGAGTTCATGGCCGACAACGGCTACGACGTCCGTGTGGAACGCATCGGCCTGCCCGACGCATTCGTCGAACACGGGACGGTGGACGAACTGTACCGCCTCTGCGGCATGGACGAAGACAGTATTTATAAACATTTGGTGAGATGAAGATAATCATTGCTGGAGCCGGCGCGGTGGGCACGCATTTGGCCAAACTGCTGTCGGGGGAAAGACAGGACATCGTCCTGATGGACGACGACGAGGAACGGCTGGCCAAGCTGGACTCTGATTTCGACCTCATGACGGTCAACGCCTCGCCTTCGTCCATTGCCGGGCTCAAGGAGGCCGGCGTGGCAGGTGCGGACCTGTTCGTGGCCGTCACGCCCGACGAGAGCCGGAACATGACCGCCTGCATGCTGGCGACGAACCTCGGCGCGCGGAAGACCGTGGCGCGCATCGACAACGACGAATACCTGCTGCCGAAACACCAGGAGTTTTTCCGCCAGTTGGGTGTCGACTCGCTCATCTATCCCGAGAAACTGGCCGCCAAGGAGGTCGTGGCCTCGGTCCGCATGAGCTGGGTGCGCCAGTGGTGGGAGTTCTGCCAGGGTGCGCTCATCCTGGTCGGTGCCAAGATGCGCGAGCAGGCCGAGATACTCGACATCCCGCTCAGTACCCTCGGAAGCCGTGGCATCCCGTTCCACGTGGTGGCTATCAAGCGGGGCAACGAGACCATCATCCCCCGGGGCGACGACGTCATCAAACTCTACGACATCGTCTACTTCACCACGACGAAGAAGTTCATCCCCTACATCCGCAAGGTGGCTGGCAAGGAGATGTACCCCGACGTGCGAAACGTGATGATCATGGGCGGAAGCCGCATCGCCGTGCGCACGGCACAGTACGTGCCCGACTACATGCAGGTGAAAATCATCGAGAACGACTACACGCGCTGCAACCGCCTCACCGAGTTGCTTGACGACAAGGTGATGGTCATCAACGGCGACGGGCGCGACATGAACCTCCTCGTGGAGGAGGGCATCAAGAACACGGAGGCCTTCGTGGCGCTGACCGGGAATTCCGAGACGAACATCCTGGCCTGTCTGGCCGCCAAGCGGATGGGTGTCCGCAAGACCGTGGCCGAAGTGGAGAACATCGACTACATCAGCATGGCGGAAAGCCTCGACATCGGCACGGTCATCAACAAGAAGATGATAGCGGCCAGCCACATCTACCAGATGATGCTCGACGCCGACGTGTCGAACGTGAAATGCCTCACGTTTGCCAATGCCGACGTGGCCGAGTTCACCGTGAACGAACATGCCAAGGTGACGAAACACCTCGTCAAGGACCTGGGGCTGCCGAAGGGTGCCACCATCGGCGGACTCATCCGCGACGGCGAGGGTGTGGTCGTCACGGGTAACACGCAAATCCTGCCGGGCGACCACGTGGTGGTGTTCTGCCAGGGCATGATGATCAAGAAAGTGGAGAAATACTTCAACTGAGCATAACCGATGATCAACACGAAGATGATAAGGCGCATCATGGGCATCCTCCTCTACATCGAGGCGGCGCTCATCCTGCTTTGTGCAGGCGTGGCGGCCTTTTATGGAGGCGACGACGTGGACGACCTCCTGCTCACGGCCGGCATCACCACGGCGGTGGGCGGCGTGCTCAACTTCTGGGGGCGGAAGGCCGAGAAGGGACTCAACCGGCGCGACGGCTATCTGATAGTCAGCCTGGCCTGGGTGTTGTTTTCGGCGTTCGGCATGCTCCCGTTCTGGCTGAGCGGCTACATCCCTTCGCTGACCGATGCCTTTTTCGAGACCATGTCGGGCTTTACGACGACGGGTGCCACCATCCTCGACGACATCGAGTCGCTGCCCCACGGCCTGCTGTTCTGGCGCAGCCTGACCCAGTGGGTGGGCGGACTGGGTATCGTCTTCTTCACTCTGGCCGTGCTGCCCGTGTTCGGGGTGGGAGGGGTACAGCTCTTCGCTGCCGAGGCCACGGGCGTGAAGCACGACAAGTTGCACCCCCGCATTGGTGTGACGGCCAAGTGGTTGTGGAGCATCTATCTGGGACTGACCCTGGCCCAGGCCGGCTTGCTCATGCTGGGCGGCATGGACCTTTTCGACGGGGTGTGCCATGCCATGACCACCACCTCCACGGGTGGTTACTCGACCAAGCAGGCCAGCATCGCCTATTATGATTCGCCTTACATCGAATACGTCGTCATGGTCTTCATGTTCCTCTCGGGCATCAACTTCAACCTCCTGTTCTGGCTCTTCCTCCGAGGGAAGGTGTGTAAGTTCCTGGGCGATGCCGAGTTGAAGTGGTATGTGTGGTCGACGTTTGTGCTGGTGGCCGTCAGCATGGCGGCGTTGCTCCTTTCCAGTCCGATGGATGCGGAGGAGGCCTTCCGGAAGTCGGCCTTCCAGGTGATATCGTTGCACACCACCACCGGGTTCGCTTCGGCCGACTACATGGCGTGGACCCCCTTCCTGTGGACGCTGATGGGCATCATCCTCTACATGGGAGCATGCTCGGGGTCGACCACCGGAGCCATCAAGAGCATCCACATGGTCATCCTGGGCAAGACCGTGCGCAACGAGTTCAAGCGTATCCTCCATCCCAATGCAGTATTGCCCGTGCGGGTGAACAAGCAGGTCATCTCGCCTTCGGTCAAGTCCACCGTGCTGGCGTTCGTCACCCTCTACCTGGTCCTCGTCGTGGTGGGATGGCTCGCCCTCGTGGCCATGGGCATCGGCTATGTCGAGGCCTTCAGTGCGGTGTCGTCGGCCATCGGAAACGCCGGGCCGGGCCTCGGGCAATGCGGGCCGGCCTATTCCTGGAGCTGGCTGCCCGACGGGGCCAAGTGGCTGCTTGCCTTTTGGATGCTCATCGGCCGCCTGGAGGTGTTCTCGGTGTTGTTGCTCTTCACCCCCTCGTTCTGGAAAAAACACGGATGAGGCTTTTTGTAACAGAAACAATGAATCGATAAAATACAACGTAATACATCCATGCTTATGAAAACGAATTCCCCCATCTGGTTGTCCCTCGTGCCTGGGCTGGCAGCCTTGGCTTCGTGCAGTGAGACCGCTTCGAAAACCCAGCAGGCTGCCCGGGTGCAGCCTAATGTCATTTACATCTATGCCGACGACCTTGGCATTGGCGACCTCAGTTGCTACGGGGCCACGAAGGTGCAAACTCCCAACCTCGACAGCCTGGCTGCCCAGGGGTTGCGCTTCACCAATGCGTATGCCACCTCGGCCACCAGCACGCCTTCGCGCTTCGGACTGCTTACGGGCATGTATCCCTGGCGGCAGCAGAATACAGGTATCGCCCCGGGCAACTCTGAACTAATCATCGACACGGCCTGTGTCACCCTGGCTGATGTGATGAAGCAGGCCGGCTATGCCACCGGTGTAGTCGGAAAGTGGCATCTGGGCCTGGGCGCAAAGGGCGGTACGGACTTCAACCAGCCCATCTCGCCCAACACCCAGAGCATCGGTTTCGATTATGAGTTCGTCATCCCCGCCACGGTCGACCGTGTCCCCTGCGTGTTCGTCGAAAACGGGCGGGTGGTCGGCCTCGACCCGTCCGACCCCATCACCGTGAGCTACGACCACAAGGTGGGCGACTGGCCCACGGCCACCGAGAACCCCGAACTCGTGCGCCTGAAGCCCAGCCAGGGCCATTGCAACACCATCATCAACGGCATCCCACGCATCGGCTGGATGACCGGAGGCAAGTCGGCCCTCTGGGTGGACGAGGACATCGCCGACACCATCACATCGAAAGCCAAGCAGTTCATCGTCCGCCACAAGGACGAGCCCTTCTTCCTTTATATGGGTACGCAGGACGTGCACGTCCCCCGCATCCCTCATCCGCGTTTTGCCGGCAAGAGCGGACTGGGCACACGTGGCGATGTCATCCTTCAGTTGGATTGGACCATCGGCGAAATCATGCACACGCTGGACAGCCTGGGCCTGGCGGACAACACCTTGCTGGTGTTCACCAGCGACAACGGCCCCGTCATCGACGATGGCTATCAGGACCAGGCACGCGAGATGCTGAACGGACATACGCCCATGGGCATCTACCGGGGCGGGAAATACAGTGCCTACGAGGCCGGCACGCGCATCCCCTTTCTGGTACGCTGGCCCGAACGCATCCGTCCGGGCGTGCAGGAGGCCCTCTTCTCGCAGGTCGACGTGTACGCTTCGTTGGCGGCCCTCATCGGCCAGCCTGTCGGCGAGGGGTCTGCCCCCGACAGCCAGAACCGTTTGCCGGAACTGCTGGGCGAGTCGGATGCCGACCGGGACTGCATCGTGCAACAGAACCTGGACAACACGCTGGCCCTCGTGTCCGGCCGGTGGAAGTACATCGAGCCGAGCGACAAGCCCGCCCTCGAGTTCTGGACGAAGACCGAACTGGGCAATTCGCCCCGTCCGCAACTTTACGACCTGCAGGCCGACCCGTCTGAGCGGACCGACGTGGCCGAGGCGCACCCCGACGTGGTCGGACGTCTGAGCACGCTGTTGGAAAAGGTAAAGAAAGGAAACAACAACTAAGTATAAACACAATCCTCATTCGCAAGTGGCAAGAAAGAAAAAAGAACTTCCTATCCTGGAAAAAGTAACCATCACCGACGTGGCTGCCGAGGGCAAGGCCCTGGCCCGTGTCGACGACCTGGTGGTATTTGTCCCCTACGTCGTCCCGGGCGACGTGGTCGACCTGAAACTGACGCGCAAGAAACATCATTATGCCGAGGCCGTGGCCGTGCGCTTCCACGAGAAGTCGGCCATGAGGGCAGTGCCCTTCTGCCAGCATTTCGGCGTGTGCGGCGGATGCAAGTGGCAATGCCTGCCCTACGAGGAGCAGCTTCGCTACAAGCAACAGCAGGTGGTGGACAACCTCACCCGCATCGGCAAGGTGGCGTTGCCCGAGATATCGCCCATCCTGGGTTCGAAGAAGACCCAGTGCTACCGCAACAAGTTGGAGTTCACCTTCTCGAACAAACGGTGGCTGACCGAAGAAGAGGTGGCGGCCGACGTAAAATACGACCAGATGAACGCCGTCGGGTTTCACATCCCCGGTGCGTTCGACAAGGTGCTGGCCATCGAAAAGTGCTGGCTGCAGGACGATGTGTCCAACCAAATCCGCAACGCCGTGCGCGATTATGCCTACGAGCACCACTACGCCTTCTTCAACCTGCGTACGCAGGAGGGCCTGTTGCGCAACATCATCATCCGCAACTCGTCGACGGGCGAACTCATGGTCATCCTGGTGTGCAAGATTGTGGAGCCGGCGGAGATGGTCCTGCTGGAGCAGTTGCTGACGTTCGTGGCCGACCGCTTCCCGCAGATCACCTCGCTGCTCTACGTGGTCAACAACAAGTGCAACGACACCTTCTCCGACCTGCCCGTACACGTGTTCAAGGGCAAGGACCACATGCTGGAGGAGATGGAGGGCTTGCGTTTCAAGGTCGGGCCGAAGTCGTTCTACCAGACCAACTCCGAGCAGGCGTATGAGCTCTACAAGGTGGCCCGTTCGTTTGCCGGGCTGACGGGGAACGAACTGGTCTACGACCTTTACACCGGCACGGGCACCATCGCCAATTTCGTGGCCGGGAAGGCCCGTCAGGTCGTCGGCATCGAATACGTGCCCGAGGCCATCGAGGACGCCAAGGTCAACGCCGAACTCAACGGCATCACCAACACGCTCTTCTATGCCGGCGACATGAAGGACATCCTGACCCCTGCGTTCGTCGAAAGCCACGGACGCCCCGACGTCATCATCACCGACCCGCCCCGGGCCGGCATGCACCCCGACGTGGTGGACGTCATCCTGATGGCCGAGCCCGAACGGATTGTCTACGTCAGCTGCAACCCCGCCACGCAGGCACGCGACCTCACGCTGCTCGATGCGAAATACCGGGTTGTGGCCGTGCAGCCCGTCGATATGTTCCCCCACACGCAGCATGTAGAGAATGTCGTCTTGCTTGAAAAAAGAAAGGACAACGCATGAAGAAATCGAATACCCCTTGTGGTCCGCAGGCCGGACCGCGCTACACGGACTATGTGGTGAAGGAGCCGTCGGAGCTGATGCCCTTCTTGCTGAAAGCCATGGACGGCATCAGCCGGACGAAGGTGAAGAACCTGCTGGGCGGACGGGCCGTCTTGGTGGACGGGCGCATCACGACACAGTTCAACACGCCCCTCCAGCCGGGCATGAAGGTGAGCGTGGGACGCGAAAAGAACCGGCACGAGTTCCACAACCCCATGCTGAAGATTGTCTACGAGGACCCGTACCTGATTGTCGTGGAAAAGAAGGAGGGGCTTCTTTCGGTGGCGACCGACCATGTGAAAGAGCGGACGGCACAGCACATCTTGGGCGAATACGTGAAACGCCAGCATCCGAACAGCCGCATCTACGTGGTGCACCGGCTCGACCGGGAGACGTCGGGGCTGATGATGTACGCCAAGGACGAAAAGACGCAGCACACCCTGCGCGACAACTGGCACGCCATCGTGACAGACCGGCGCTACGTGGCCGTGGTGGACGGCGACATGGAGAAGGACGGCGGCACCGTGGAGTCGTTCCTGACCGACCGGAAGCTCTACGTCAGTTCGTCGGCCTACGACGACGGGGTGGGCAAGCACTCGGTGACCCACTACCGGACCATCAAGCGGGCCAATGGATACTCGTTGCTGGAACTGCATCTCGAGACCGGACGCAAGAATCAGATACGCGTACACATGCAAGACCTCGGCCACCCCGTGGTGGGCGACAAACGCTACGGGCGCGAGGAGGTGGACCCCATCGGTCGTCTGGCCCTGCACGCCTTCCGCCTCTGCTTCCGCCATCCCGTCACCGGGCAGCCGATGCAGTTCGAAACACCCTATCCGTCGGCCTTTCGGGCCTTGGTGCAGCGAAGCACAAACCGGGCGGAAAGTGGTCAGAAGGGATGATGACTGCCTTCTCGGTCAAAAAAAATACGGGTGGAAGGGCATGTGCCATGTTTCTATGCACTATCTTTGCGCCCGTTTTTCTGCATCAGCCCCCTGCCGGCGTATGACGCTGAGGCGGATCCGGTGCATATCAATTAACTAAAAACATAGAAAGGAAAATGAAGAAAATTCTGATTTCGTTCGTAGTGGCGCTGATGGCCGTGTCGGCCAGTGCGCAGGTTTATGTAGGTGGTGCTCTGTCGTGGACGCACGACGACGACCGCAGTTACAACTCGTTTGAACTGGCCCCCGAGGTGGGCTATTATTTCACGCCGAAATGGGCACTCGGATGCGAACTGGCCTATGCGCACGACAAGGAGCATACCATCAAAAGCAACAGTTTCATCATCGCCCCGTATGCCCGCTACATCTTCTTCAACAAGGGCATCGTTCGCTTGTTCGTCGACGGTTCGCTGGGCTTCTCTACACAGAAGTTCAAGGGTGCCGACGATAGTGACAACGGCTTCGAGGTAGGTTTCAAGCCGGGCATCGCGTTCGAAGCCACCAAGCACATCTGCTTGGAGGCCCACTACGGATTCTTGGGCTATCGCGACAAGTTTGCCGGTGCAGGAGCCAACGCCAGTGTGTCGGGCCTCGATTTCGACCCGAACAGCCTGCGGCTCTCCATCAAGTACGAATTCTGACGTCGGCTTCGGCCGGGTGCAGGCATAAACGTCCGGACCTCTCCGCCTCCGGCCTCCGGGGCGGTGTGTCATAATGGCCAATCTGCGGCGTTGCTATCGGCATTCGGCCTTGGTCGTGTACGCCAGTACACTCCCTTCGGCCTCAGCCTCAGCGCCTTGCATCTCGACCATTCTGACGCACCTTTGAGGCTGCGCCAAAACATTCAGTTTTGACACAGCCTCTTTCCTTTTATGAGGCCTGGCTTAGCCTCCCCTTCGCAGCCGAAAACCCGAAAACGCGGAGCCTGACGGCAAGTTTTTCGGGGGATGCGCAGCGGGTGTCGGCAAAAATGTGTATGTTTGCAGGCTGATTGTTACAAGAGGAAAAGATGGAAATGCGTAAAAACAGACTCCTGGGCATGACTTTGCCCGAACTGCAGGAGATGGCAGCCCGGATGGACATGCCGAGGTTCGCCGCCAAGCAGATTGCCTCCTGGCTCTACCAGAAGAAGGTGACGGACATCGACGACATGACCAACTTGTCGCTGAAGCAGCGCGACCGTCTGAAGGAGGACTACACGGTCGGGGCCACTCCCCCCGTGCACGAAGCCCGTTCGGTGGACGGGACGGTGAAGTACCTCTTCGAGGCGGGCAGGGGGCTGTACGTCGAGGCCGTCTATATCCCCGACAACGACCGGGCCACCCTGTGCGTGTCTTCGCAGGTCGGGTGCAAGATGAACTGTAAGTTCTGCATGACCGGCAAGCAGGGTTTCTCCGGCAGCCTTTCGGCCGGAGAGATTCTCAACCAAGTGTTCTCCATCCCCGAGCGCGACACGCTGACCAACCTGGTGTTCATGGGCATGGGCGAGCCTTTCGACAACCTCGACGAGGTGCTGAAAGCCCTGGAAATCCTCACGTCCGACTACGGATGCGGCTGGAGTCCGCGCCGTATCACGGTTTCGTCCGTCGGCCTTCGGAAGGGGTTGCGCCGCTTCATCGAAGAGAGCGAGTGCCATTTGGCCATCAGCCTCCATTCGCCCGTTTCCGCCCTGCGTGCCGACCTGATGCCTGCCGAACGGGCCTTCCCCATCGCCGAAATTGTGGAGACGCTTCGTGCGTACGACTTCAGCAAGCAGCGCCGGCTCTCGTTCGAGTACATCGTCTTCGGCGGACTGAACGACAGCCTCCTGTATGCCAAGGAGTTGGTGCGTCTGCTGCGGGGCGTCGACTGCCGGGTCAACCTCATCCGCTTCCATGCCATCCCCGGCGTGGACCTGAAAGGCGCGTCGGCCGACACCATGCTGGCCTTCCGCGACTACCTGACCTCCCACGGTGTGTTCACCACCATCCGGGCTTCGCGTGGTGAGGACATCTTCGCCGCCTGTGGCATGCTGTCCACTCAGAAGAAACAGAACGAAGAAACAACGATACATCCATGAGAACGAAAACATTCATCCATCTGGCGGCCCTGCTGGCCGTGCTCAGCCTGACCGGTTGCGGCAAAGGCAAAAACACCGTGTTCACCCCCACATCGAGCGGCCGGCCCTACGAGGTCCTGGTCGTGGTCGACAACGGCCTGTGGGAGCGTCCGGCCGGCCGTGCCTTGTTCGACGTGCTCGACACCGACGTCCCCGGGCTTCCGCAAAGCGAGCGTTCGTTTCGCATCTCCAACGTCGACCCCCGCTATTACGACAGCACGCTGAAACTGTTTCGCAACATCATCGTGGCGGATATCCAGCCCATCTACACCCAGCCGAAGCTGAAGTACGTGCGCGACGTCTATGCCGCCCCGCAGGCCATCATGACCATTTGCGCGCCCGACGAGGACACGTTCGAGGCCTTCATGGTCGAGCAGCGTCAGAACATCGTCGACTTCTTTGTCAGCAGCGAGATGAACCGGCAGGTGGCGCTGCTTCGCGACAAGCACAGCGACTTCATCGCCCAGCAGGCGCGCGACCTTTTCGGGTGCGACATCTGGCTGCCTTCCGAACTGACCCACTCCAAGCGGGGCGACCATTTCTTCTGGGCTTCGACCAACGCCCCCACGGCCGACATGAACTTCGTCATGTACAGTTTCCCCTACACCTCCGACGACACCTTCACGAAGGCCTACTTCGTCCACAAGCGCGACTCGGTGATGAAGGCGAACATCCCCGGTGCACGTCCGGGCATGTACATGGCCACCGACTCGCTTTCGGTCGAGGTGCGCGACAAGGGCGTGCAGGGCGTCTACACCATGGAGGCCCGGGGCCTGTGGCATGTGAAGGGCGACATGATGGGAGGTCCGTTCGTATCGCATTCGCGTGTGGACGTGGCCCGGAAGTGCGTGGTCGTGGCCGAAGTGTTCATCTATTCGCCCGACAAGTTGAAGCGCAACCTGATGCGCCAGATGGAGGCATCGCTCTATACCTTGAAGATAAACGAACCTGCGGAGACGCAGGCCCAGGAATAAACCAATCCCTTATATAAAAAAATAGTAAAGACGTGGCAGAAGAAACAAGAAAAATACGGGTGGGCATCACCCATGGCGACATCAACGGCATCGGCTACGAGGTGATATTGAAAACCTTTGCCGACCCCACCATGCTGGAGTTGTGTACCCCCATCGTATACGGGTCGCCCAAGGTGGCGGCCTACCACCGCAAGGCCATCGACAGCCAGACCAACTTCGGCATCATCGCCAGTGCGGCCGAGGCCGTCGCGGGCAAGTTGAACGTGGTCAACTGCACCGACGACGAGGTGAAGGTGGAGTTTTCCAAACCGACGGCCGAGGCCGGACAGGCCGCCCTGCAGGCCCTCGAGAAGGCGCTGGCCGAGTATCGGGAGGGGCTGTTCGACGTGCTGGTCACCGCCCCCATCAACAAGCACACCATCCAGCGCGAGGGCTTCCACTTCCCCGGCCATACGGAGTACATCGAAGAGCGGGTGGGCGAGGGCGGCAAAGCCCTGATGATTCTGATGAAGGACGACCTGCGTGTGGCCCTTGTCACCGGCCACATCCCTGTGGGCGAAATCGCTTCGACGCTCACGCCCCAGCTGATCAAGGAGAAACTGACCGTGTTCCACCATTCGCTGAAATACGATTTCGGCATCGACGCGCCGCGCATCGCTGTTTTCTCGCTCAACCCCCATGCCGGCGATGCCGGATTGCTCGGACACGAGGAGGCGGAGATCATCATCCCCGCTCTGAAGGAAATGGTGGCGAAGGGCATCCAGTGCTTCGGCCCCTATCCGGCCGATGGTTTCATGGGCTCGGGCCGCTTTACGCATTTCGACGGCATCCTGGCCATGTATCACGACCAGGGATTGGCCCCGTTCAAGACCCTGGCCATGGACGGAGGTGTCAACTACACCGCCGGCCTGCCCATCGTGCGCACCTCGCCGGCCCACGGGACGGCCTACGACATCGCCGGCAAGGGCGTCGCCGAGGAGAACTCGTTCCGGCAGGCCGTCTACGCAGCCATCGACATCTTCCGCAACCGCCAGCGCGAGAAGGCCGCCCGCGCCAACCCCCTGCGCAAGCAGTACTACGAGAAGCGCGACGACAGCGACAAACTCAAACTGGACATGGTGGAAGAAGAAGTCTGAATTAGAAGAACGCTGACCGAAACGAACAACATGAAATTTGCAATCATAGCGGCGGGAGAAGGCTCCCGCCTTTCCCAGGAAGGGGCCGAGTGGCCCAAACCACTGACCCGGCTCGGCGACGACGTCATGATCGACCGGCTCGTGCGCATCTTCATGCGTTGCGGGGCGGACGAGGTGGTGGTCATCATCAACAACGAAAGTGCGCTGGTGAAGCGCCATCTGGAGACGCTGGCGGCCGAATTGCCCCTGCGCGTGGTGGTGAAGAGCACCCCCAGCTCGATGCACAGTTTCTACGAACTCTCGCCATACCTGCGGGGAGGCAAGTTCTGCCTGACCACGGTCGACACCATCTTCCGCGAGGCGGAGTTCGCCTCCTTCATCGAGGCCTTCGCCTGTGGCGAGGCGGACGGCTACATGGCCGTGACCGATTACGTCGACGACGAGAAACCGCTCTACATCTCCACCGACGAGGGATTGCGCATCACTGGCTTCCACGACCGCAACGAGGAAGGTTGCCGGTTCATCTCAGGCGGCATCTACTGCTTGCAGTCCAATGCGTTGGACGTGTTGGATCGCTGCATGGCGAAGGGGCTTTCGCGGATGCGTAATTTCCAACGCGAGCTGGTGGCCGAGGGACTCAGCCTGCAGGCCTACCCGTTCAGCAAGATTCTCGATGTGGACCACGTGGGCGACATTGCCAAGGCGGTCCGTTTTCTCCAGTCGGCTCAATAAAGGCATCTATTCGGTATGGAACAAGACAAGTTGCAACCGTCCGCCTCGGCGTCGATCCGGATGGTAGGAGTAAGCCGGGGAAATGAGTTTTCGCCCAACCATGTGGGCAACGACGAGGCCATCTTCCGCCTGGTGTGCGAGCAACTGCGCCGGCGCGGCTTCCGTGTGGAGGCGTATGCCGAGCGCGTGTTCGTGGAACAGGGCATCGAGGCCGACGTGGTGTTCTCCATGGCCCGCGACAAGGCCACGCTGGAGCGTTTGAAACGGCTGGAACAAGGTGGGGCGCTGGTGGTCAACTCGGCCTACGGCGTCGAAAACTGCGTGCGCCGCCCGATGACCGAACGGCTGCTGGCCCACGGCATCGCCCATCCGGCCTCCGTCGTGCTCGACCTGTCCGAGCCAGACGAACAGACGGCCGACAGGCTGGCCGGTGCGCTTCAGGCGCAGGGTGTCGCCGCCTTTCCGTGCTGGATCAAGCGCGGCGATTCGCACGCTCTGGTCAAGGAGGACGTCAGTTTTGCGTCCGACAGGCAGGAGGCTCTCACCATCCTGTCCGGCTTCCGGCAGCGCGGCATTCCCCATGCCGTGGTCAACGCCCACCTCCCGGGCGACCTGGTGAAGTTCTATGGCGTAGAGGGGACCGATTTCTTCTACTGGTTCTATCCTTCACCCCGTACGCATACGAAGTTCGGGCTGGAAGCCATCAACGGCGAGGCTCGCGGCTATGCGTTCGATGTGGAAGCCCTGCAGCGCGAGTGCCACCGGGCGGCACGGATTCTGCGTGTGCCCATCTACGGGGGCGACTGCGTGGTGTCGGCCCGAGGAGAGTATAAAATCATCGATTTCAACGACTGGCCCAGTTTCGCCCGTTGCCGCGAGGAAGCCGGGCCGCAGATAGCCGCCTGCATCGCCAGGCTGGCCAACCAAAAAACAGAATCATGAGCAAGAAACCAATTCCGGGAGGGATGCAGGCATCCCTCAAGTCGATGGACACCGAGGAGTTCATCGACATCCATTTCTACCGCCCCATCGGCTATCGTTGGGCGTTGCTTTTCCGGCGTTTGGGCGTCCACCCCAACGTCGTCACCATCCTGTCCATCTTCATCGGTGTGGCGGCAGGCGTCCTGTTCTTCTTTGACGACCTTCGCCTCAACGTCGTGGGGATGCTGCTGCTCGTATGGGCCAACACCTACGACAGTGCCGACGGCCAGTTGGCCCGCCTCACCGGCCAGAAGACGCAGTGGGGGCGCATGCTCGACGGCTTTGCCGGCGACCTGTGGTTCTTCGCCATCTACGCCGCCATCTGCCTGCGCTTCACCGTCGCCCACGAGTGGCCCCGCGAGTGGCCCTCCATCGTCGGCATCTGGCTGCTGGCCGCCTTGGCCGGACTGGTCTTCCACAGCAAGCAGTGCGCCTTGGCCGACTACTACCGAAACGTCCACCTGTTCTTCCTGAAGGGGAAGGAGGGCAGCGAACTCGATAACTTCGCCCAGCAGCGTCGCCTCTTTCACGAAACCCCTTGGCGACACCATTTCTGGTGGAAGTTGTGGCTGTATTTCTACGGCAACTACACCCGTTCGCAAGAGTCCATGACCCCTGCCTTCCAGCGGCTGATGTCCCGCGTGCGCGAAGTCTATGCCGACGATATTCCCCAGTGGTTTCGCGACGAGTTCCGCCGCTTGAGCCGCCCCTTGATGAAGTACACGAACATCCTGACCTTCAACACCCGCTGCATCGCCCTGTTCGTCGCCTTGTTCGTCGGGCTCCCGTGGCTCTATTTCGTGTTCGAACTGACCGTGCTCGGCGCGCTCTTCCTCTACATGCGCGCCCGCCACGAGGCCTTGTCGCTCCAAATGTACCAACGCATCAAACCCGAGTAAGCCTTGAAGAAACACTACCGCAACCTGTTTTTGCTCTTCGGCGTGGCGGCTATCGTCGTCATGCTTTGCACGTTCGAGGTGTCGTATGCTGAATTGCTGGCCCATCTGCGCCGGGCGGGCGGCTGGCTTCCGCTCATCCTGGGCGTGTGGATTCCCATCTACCTGCTCAACGCCCTGTCGTGGCACCTCATCATCCGCGACGGCGAGAGCCGCCCCGTCCCCTTCCGCAAGGTCTTCCAGTGGACCGTGACGGGCTTCGCCCTCAACTACGCCACCCCGATGGGGCTGATGGGGGGCGAACCTTACCGCATCCTCGAGCTGACGCCCTACGTCGGTGCCCGCAAGGCCGCCTCGTCGGTCATCCTCTATGTGATGATGCACATCTTCTCGCATTTTTGGTTCTGGCTGTCGGCCGCCGTTGTCTATGTGTTGACGCGCCCTGTCGATTGGGCCATGGGCCTCCTGCTGGCCGTGGTTTCGGCCTGTTGCCTGCTGGCCATTTACTTCTTCATGAAAGGCTATCGGCACGGGATGGCCGTGAAGGCGTTGTCCTTGTGTGCCCGCTTGCCCTTTTTGCGCCGGTGGGCCGTCCGCTTCGCCGCCGAGAAGGCCGACGCGCTCCGCCGCATCGACGAGCAGATAGCCCAGTTGCATGCCCGTCGGCGCACCGTGTTCTTCGCCTCGCTGGGGCTGGAGTATGCGGCCCGCGTGGTGGGCTGCCTCGAGGTTTACTTCATTCTGCTGGTCCTGACGGACGACGTCCGTTTTCTCGACTGCTTCTTCATCATGGCCTTCACGTCGCTGTTCGCCAACCTGTTCTTCTTCTCGCCCATGCAGCTCGGTGCGCGCGAGGGCGGCTTTGCCCTGGCCTCGGCCGGAGTCGCCGTCCCCGGGGCCTACGGGGTGTACACGGGGCTGATCACTCGCGTACGCGAACTTGTTTGGATAGTCGTCGGCGTGTTGTTGATGAAGGTGGGGACGCGCCGCCGTGTCGAGGCCGACCATCCTGTTACCCATAAACCCATTGCTTCATGAAAAAACTGACTGACATCAAAGGCGTCATCTTCGACTACGGAGGGACGCTCGACACCAACGGCCGCCACTGGTCCGAAGTGCTGTGGGATGCCTACGTGCGTGCCGGCGTACCCGTCGCGAAAGCCCGCTTCCGCGCAGCCTACGTCCACGGCGAACGAACCCTGGCGCTGAACCCCCTCGTCCGGCCGCACCACACGTTTCTCGACGTGCTGCGCATCAAGGTCGGCGTCGAACTGGCTTTCTTGACCGAACAGGCCGACCTTCCCTCCGATTCACCCTGCGCCGAGTGGACCGAAATCATCGCACGCGATTGCTACGGCGGTGTGAAAAACTTCCTCCAAAGCGGACGAAAAGTGGTCGAAAGGTTGCATTCTAAACATAAATTAGTACTTGTTTCAAACTTTTATGGGAATATATCCACCGTACTGGCGGATTTTGGGTTACTTCGCTACTTCGAAGCCATCGTAGAGTCGTCGGTAGTCGGCGTCCGCAAGCCCGACCCGCGCATCTATGCGCTGGGGGTGGAGGCGATGGGCTTCCGCCCCGACGAGATAGCCGTCGTGGGCGATTCGTATGCGAAGGACATGGTGCCCGCCTCCAAGGTGGGCTGCCACACCGTGTGGCTTCGCGGTCAAGGATGGGCCGAGGAAGAGGTCGACGAAACCTTGCCCGATGTCGTCGTTGGCGATTTTGCCCAGTTGTCCGAAGTGTTTGGCTTGGAAGCGGAGGCGTGAGGGGGCGATGCCCTCTTAGGAGAGAGAAAAAATGAATATGAAAATAGATTTTTATTCGAAAGATTAAAAGGAAAATTAGAATGGAAAAAGTGAATGTAAAACCGGCTACCGGTAAATTAGGCGTGCTCTGTGTGGGTTTGGGGGCTGTGACCACCACGTTCATCACAGGCGTATTGATGACTCGCAAAGGGTTGGCAAAACCCGTAGGTTCGATGAGCCAGTATGACAAGATCCGCGTGGGTCGTGGCAAAGACAAACAATACAAGCGCTACGGCGAAATCGTTCCGCTGGCGAATCTGAACGACATCGTGTTCGGCGCGTGGGACGTCTATCCCGCCAACGCCTACGAGTCGGCCATCAACTGCGAAGTGTTGAAGGAAAAAGATATCAACCCCGTGAAGGACGAGTTGGAGCGCATCGTGCCGATGAAGGCCGCTTTCGACCACAACTATGCCAAACGCCTCGACGGCGACAACGTGAAGGCCTGCCGCGACCGCTGGGACATGATGGAGCAGGTGCGCGAAGACATCCGCCGCTTCAAGGCCGAGAACGGCTGCGAACGCATCGTGGTCATCTGGGCCGCCTCCACCGAAATCTACGTCCCCGTCGACGAACGCGTACACGGTTCGCTGGCTGCCTTGGAGGCCGCCATGAAGGCCGACGACAAGGAACATATCGCCCCCTCGATGTGCTACGCCTACGCCGCCCTGACGGAAGGCGCACCCTTCATCATGGGCGCACCGAACACCACCGTGGACATCCCCGCCATGTGGGAACTGGCCGAGCAGACGCGCATGCCTATCGCCGGCAAGGACTTCAAGACCGGCCAGACGCTGGTGAAGTCGGGCTTCGCCCCCATCATCGGCACCCGCTGCCTGGGCCTGTCCGGATGGTTCTCCACCAACATCCTGGGCAACCGCGACGGCCTCGTGCTCGACGAGCCGGCCAACTTCCACACGAAGGAGGTCAGCAAACTCTCCACGCTCGAGTCCATCCTCGTCCCCGAAAATCAGCCCGACCTCTATACGGACTACTACCACAAGGTGCGCATCAACTACTACCCCCCGCGCAACGACAACAAGGAGGGGTGGGACAACATCGACATCTTCGGCTGGATGGGCTACCCGATGCAGATCAAGATCAACTTCCTCTGCCGCGACTCCATCCTGGCCGCCCCGCTCGTGCTCGACCTCGTGCTGCTGAGCGACCTGGCCGCCCGCGCCGGCCGCTACGGCATCCAGCGCTTCCTGAGCTTCTTCCTCAAGAGCCCGATGCACGACTACCTCGAAGGCGAAGTCCCCGTCAACCACCTGTTCCAGCAATACGTCATGCTGAAGAACGCGCTCCGCGAGATGGGCGGCTACGAAGCCGACGAAGAAATCGACTGATAAAGAACGCCCTCCAAGTATGCTGCCTTGCGGCTCGCCTGGAGGGCTTATTATATCGTGCTAATTGAAAAGATAGAGAGAGAATGAAATAACCCGTCACGCTGTCGCGTCATGCGTTTCATGGACCACAATGCGCTGTAGCCATGATTTCGCATGGCGTGACAGCGATTTTATTTCCGGGCCTCCGCATCCCGGATGGCTGCCTCGACAACGGCGGCTCCGCGCTCGTTGCTGTAGAGCGCGCCGAGCAGGGCGAACTTGCGGCGGTGGAAGGTGGGCGTGTAGGGGCGCGCCAGGGCCCGGCGTACGGCGCGCGCCAAGGCCTCGGCCCCGTCCGCCACCAGGCAGAGCGACTCCAGCCCCGTGCCCTCCACCATGGGCGGATTGGCCACGCAGTAGGCCCCCTGACGAAGGGCGTTGAGCAGCTTGAGCTTGACGCCCGTGGCCTGAAACGTCAGCAGCAGGTTGACGCGCGCCTCCGTCAGCAGGCGGCGCAGGACCTCGTCCGACGGATCGGCCACCAAGCGCACGTTCGCACTCCGGGCGGCGGCGCGCACCAGCGAGTGCGGCGGACGCGCCCCGGCCACCACGAACTCGGCCTCCGGCACCAGCGGAGCCACGTGCCGCACCACGAACCGCGCCGCGCGCACGTTTTCGTCCACCGAGAGATTGCCCTGATACAGCACCATGCGGCGCAGGCCCCGGGCCGACGCGGGAGCCTCGGCCGACGCGTCCTGACGGAAGAAGCAGGGCAGCAGGCGCACGTCCACGCCCTGCACGCCGTAGCGGCGGCGGAAGTAGGCAGCTTCGGTGCGGCTGAGGGGCAGGAGGCAGTCGGCATGGCGCAGCAGGCGGGGCTCGGCGTACGCGAGCCGCACGGACTCCAGCCAGAAGAAGAGCGCGCGGCCCGGATGGCGCGCGGCCAGGGCCAGGTGGCGGTAGTAGCGGTGCTCGACGTTGTGCGTGCGCACCAGCTTGACGCGCCCGGCCAGGGCCGGATGGGCCAGCAGGAGGCAGGTGTGGAGGCCTTCGAACAGGATGGGCGCGTCGTCGGCCAGGAGGTCGGCCAGCAGGCGCGGGTCCGCCCGGCTGCACACCGTGTAGGGCAGGGGCGAGCAGGCGGCGCGCCACGACTCGGTGCGGCGGTAGTAGCGCACCTCGTCGGCCACCTCGGCCAGGGCCTCGCGGAAGGGGGCGTGGCGGTAGGCGTAGGTGTGGAGCAGCAGGCGGAAGCCGCGGCGCTTGAGGGCCTGCAACTTGTAGTACATGTCGATGGCTCCGCCGTAGGAGGGCGGGTAGGGGACTTGCAGGCAGACGACGTGGAGGGTTTTGACCATAAAAAAGGAATTTACGGCCAAAGGTAGGGCTTATTTTTGGATTACTTAATGGTTCGTTTGGTTTTCTTATCAGACAGAGGGGCGAAAACTCGCGGAAAATATATAGTTTTGCGCCCTGTTTCCCCCGGGAGGCGACTCCCCAAAAAATATAGATAGACGAAAAACGAGCGTATGACGAAAAGCAAGAACCTCCGCCCCCTGCTCCGCCGCCTGCTGGGGCTTTGCGCCCTGGCCCTCTGCCTGCCGACGGGGCTGTGGGGGCAGACGATACGGGGCGTGGTGACGGACTCGCTGACCCGCGAACCCATCCCTTACCTCTCGGTGTATTACGAGGGGCGGGGCGTGGGGTGCATCACCGACCAGGACGGGCGCTACGAGGTGGAGACCCGCAAGGGGTGGGACGTGCTGACATTTTCGGCCGTGGGCTACGAGAAACGGGCCGTCCGCATCGAGCCGGGGCGGACGCGGACGCTGGACGTGGCCTTGCCCCCTTCGGACATCGTGCTGGGCGAGGTGGTGGTGAAGCCCAAGAAGGAGCGGTATTCGCGCAAGAACAACCCGGCGGTGGACCTGATGCGCCGCGTCATCGAGCACAAGACGCTGCAGCGGCTGGAGCACCACGACTTCTACCAGTACAGGAAGTATCAGAAGATAACGCTGTCGCTCAACGACGTCAGCCTGGAGATGCTGGACAAGGGCGTGTACAAGAAGATGCCCTTCCTGAAGGACCGCGTGGAGGCCTGCGAGGAGACGAACAAGCTGATTCTGCCCCTCTCGGTGCAGGAGACGGCCTCGCAGAAGGTCTACCGCAAGGAGCCCCGGGCCGAAAAGACCATCATCAACGGCATGGCCTCGGGCGGTATCGGCGAACTGTTTTCGACGGGCGACGCGCTGAACACCATCCTGACCGACGTGTTTGCCGACATCGACATCTACGACAACGACATCCGCCTGCTGCAGAGCCGCTTCGTCAGCCCTATCTCGTCGACGGCGGCCATCTCCTTTTATAAATACTACATCATGGACACGGTCAGCGTCGACCGCGACCGCTGCATCCACCTCACCTTCGTGCCCCAGAACTCGCAGGACTTCGGCTTCACCGGACACCTCTATGTGATGCAGGACAGCACCTACGCCGTGCGCAAGTGCGTGATGAACCTGCCGAAAAAGACGGGGGTGAACTTCGTGGACAACCTGGACATCATCCAGGAATACGTGCAGCTGCCTACGGGCGAGTGGGTGCTGAAGACCGACGACATGATAGCCGAACTCTACGTGGTGAAGGCCCTGCAGGGCGTGCAGGTGCGCCGCAGCACGAAATACTCCGACTACGCTTTCGACGAACTGCCGCCGCAGCTGTTCAAGAAGAAGGGGGCGGAGGTGAAGGAGGCCGACGCCATGATGCGCGACGAGGCCTTCTGGGCCGAGGCACGGCAGGTGCCCCTCACGCGGTCGGAGAGCACGATGGACGTGTTCGTGAAGCGGCTGGAGGCCATACCGGGCTTCAAGTATGTCATCTTCGTGGCCCGGGCCTTCATCGAAAACTTCGTCGAGACTGGCTCGAAGGAGCACCCGAGCAAGGTGGACATTGGGCCCATCAACACCATGATTTCGAGCAACTACGTGGACGGGCTGCGCCTGAGGGCCAGCGCGCAGACCACGGCCAACCTGCACCCGCACCTGTTCTTCAAAGGCTATTACGCCTATGGCTTCAAGGATAAACGATCCAAATATATGGGCGAGGTGGAATATTCGTTCAACAAGAAGGAGTATCTGCCGCGCGAGTACCCCAGGCACTCGCTGACGGCCACCTACCAGTACGACGTGATGTCGCCGATGGACAAGTTCTTGAAGACGGACAAGGACAACGTGTTCGTCGCCTGGAAGCACACCACGGTGGACCAGATGTCGTACGTGCGGACGATGAAGCTGAAGTATGAGCGCGAGTTTACCTTCGGGCTCTCGCTGACGGCCCAGCTGCGGCGCTGCGAGGACGAGCCCACCGGCCGCCTGGCCTACATCCGAAACGCCGTCCGGCCCGAGGGGCTGGCCTACGGCACCGCCGACTGGACGGCCTGGGAGGCGGCCAACACGCTGCGCCGCCTGACCACCATGGAGGCCAGCGTGGGCCTGCGCTACGCCCCGGGCGAGACCTTCGTCAACACCAAGCAGCGGCGCATACCCGTGTCGCTGGACGCGCCCGTGTTCACCCTCAACCACACCGTGGGCTTCAAGGCCCTCGGCGGGCAGTACGCTTTCAACCTGACCGAGGCCGGCATCTCGAAGCGGTTCTGGCTGTCGTCGTGGGGAAAGGTGGACGTCTACCTGAAGGGAGGCGTGCAGTGGAACAAGGTGCCCTTCCCCCTGCTCATCCTGCCGGCCGCGAACCTGTCGTACATCACCCAGCGCGAGACGTTCAACCTAATCAATAACATGGAGTTCGTGAACGACCGCTACGGCTCGCTCGAGATAGGCTACGACATGAACGGGAAACTTTTCAACCGGATTCCCCTCATCAAGAAACTGAAGTGGCGCGAGTTTCTGGGCTTCAAGATGCTGTACGGACAACTGACCGACAAGAACAACCCTTGGAAGAACCCCGGCGACACCGACCTCTTCCTCTTCCCGATGCGCGACGGCGAGCCCACCAGCTTCGTCATGGACCCCAAGGTGCCCTACATGGAAATCAGCGTCGGCATCCACAACATCTTCAAGATACTCCACATCGAGTACGTGCGCCGGCTCAACTACCTCGACAACCCCGGCATCAACAAGCAAGGCGTGCGCCTGATGATGATGATGACGTTCTGAATTTCTTTTTTCGACCACCCCCAATACCCCGAGGACCCCGCATCGGGACGATGCGGACAAACAATCGGGAGGTCGTTCCCTCCCGTAAGAAACCAAGGCCAACCCCGAAGGGGCACAGGCTCGGTTGGCCTTACCTTAGAAAGTCTCGAGGTCGGGCCGCCCCGGCCTCGATTAAGCCCCCTCCACGGAGGGGGATGGGGGGAGGCAAGCCCCGCCTGGCAGGCGGGGTATTGGGGTGGTCGAAAAAGAAAGATACGGGGTCCTCGGGGTGGTCGAGAAAAAAGAAGCAGGCGGGGTATTGGGGTAGTCGAAAAAAGAAAGGAGCAGGGGTGTCCTCGGGGCGGTGGAAAGAAGCATCGGGATGCCCGAAAAGAAGCGAATACGGATTTTTTTCTTTAATTAGGCCGGCAACGTGCGCTTGTTCCCATTATTTTTGTTTACTTTTGCACCGGATTACAGAAACCACTATTTATAATCTATATGGCAAATGTGATAAAAATACGCAAAGGCTTGGACATAAACCTGCAAGGGAAGCCCGCCGCCGAGTGTTTCGACGTGAAGCAACCGGAGATCTACGCACTGGTCCCCGACGACTTCCACGGCGTGACGCCGAAGGTGGTCGTCAAAGAGCAGGAATATGTGATGGCCGGGGGAGCGTTGTTCGTAGACAAAAATCACCCCGAAGTAAAATTTGTGTCGCCCGTGAGCGGCGTGGTGACGAGTGTGGAGCGAGGCGAACGCCGCAAGGTGCTGGCCATCCATGTGGCCGCCGCCGAAGAACAGGACCTGGAGCAGTTCGGCGCGAAGGACGTGGCCAGACTGGATGCCGGGCAGGTGAAGGCCGCCCTGCTCGAGGCCGGCCTGTTCGCCTTCATCAAGCAGCGTCCGTACGACGTGGTGGCCACCCCCGACGTCGACCCGAAGGCCATCTTCGTGTCGGCCTTCGACTCCAATCCCCTGGCCCCCGACTTTGAGTTTGTGCTGAAAGGCCAGGAAAAAGACTTCCAGACAGGTTTGGATGCATTGGCCAAAATGGCCCCGACCCACTTGGGCATCAGTGCCCGTCAGACTTCGACGGCATTGACGCAAGCCAAAAACGTGACTGTCCACGTGTTCGACGGCCCGCATCCCGCAGGCAATGTCGGCGTGCAGATTAACCATGTCTCTCCCATCAACAAAAGCGAAATCGTGTGGACGGTCGGTCCGGAAGAAGTCATCTTCATGGGTCGCTTGTTCAACCAGGGCATCGTCGACCTCACTCGCACCGTGGCGTTGGTGGGTTCGGCCGTAAAGAAACCCGCCTACTGCCGCCTGAAGGTGGGGGCCCTGCTCACCGGCGTGTTCGAAGGACGCGTCGACACCGGCAGACCCCTGCGCTACATCAGCGGAAACGTGCTGACGGGCAAGCAAATCAAGGCAAACGGATACCTGGGCGCACACGCCACCTCGCTGACCGTCATCCCCGAAGGCTCGGACGAACACGAGATGCTGGGATGGATCATGCCCCGGTTCGGGCAGTTCAGTACAAGCCGCTCCTACTTCAGCTGGCTGCAAGGCAAGAACAAGGCCTACGCCTTCGACGCACGCATCAAGGGAGGCGAACGCCACATGATCATGTCCGGCGAATACGACCGCGTCTTCCCGATGGACATCCTCCCCGAATACCTGGTGAAAGCCATCCTGACGGGCGACATCGACCGCATGGAGGCGCTGGGCATCTACGAGGTGGCACCCGAGGACTTCGCCCTGTGCGAGTTCGTGGACTCCTCCAAACTGGAACTGCAGCGCATCGTACGCGAAGGGCTCGACGCCTTGCGGAAAGAGATGGCATAAGGGTAAAATCACATTCAATACTAATCCAGAAAAATGAAAGCGTTAAGAAATTATCTCGACAAGATAAAGCCGAACTTCGAGGAGGGAGGCAAACTCCACGCGTTCCGTTCCGTGTTCGACGGCTTCGAGACCTTCCTCTTCGTCCCGAACACGACGGCTCAGTCGGGGACTCACATTCATGATTCGATCGACAGCAAGCGAATCATGTCGATTGTTGTCATTGCGTTGATGCCGGCCCTGCTGTTCGGCATGTACAACGTCGGTTACCAGCATTTCCTGGCCACGGGTACACCCGGTAGCTTCGGCGAAATGTTCCTCTACGGCTTCCTGGCCGTGTTGCCCAAGATAGTCGTGTCCTACGCGGTCGGACTGGGCATCGAGTTCACCGTGGCCCAATGGAAAAAAGAAGAAATCCAAGAAGGCTTTTTGGTATCCGGTATGCTCATCCCGATGATTGTGCCCATTGAATGCCCGTTGTGGATGTTGGCTGTGGCCACTGCTTTCTCGGTCATTTTTGCGAAGGAAGTGTTTGGTGGTACGGGCATGAACGTGTTCAACGTGGCCCTCATCACGCGCGCCTTCCTGTTCTTCGCCTATCCGAGCAAGATGTCCGGCGACGCCGTATGGGTGTCTGAGGGAAGCATCTTCGGTTTGGGTGGCGACAAGTTTGTCGACGGATTCTCAGGTGCCACGGCCCTGGGTGTGGCATCGACGGCTACTGAGGCCGGAGGTTATCTGCCGTTCTCGTGCGATATGGTTACTGGGTTGATTCCTGGTTCGATAGGCGAGACCAGTGTGATTGCCATTGCGCTGGGTGCCATCTTGCTGTTGTGGACGGGTGTGGCCAGTTGGAAAACCATGTTCTCTGTCTTTGCAGGAGGTGCCTTCATGGCTTGGGTGTTCAACACTGTCGGCCCGGACACGGCCATGGCTCAGATGCCTTGGTACGAACATTTGGTGCTGGGTGGCTTCTGCTTCGGTGCTGTTTTCATGGCCACCGATCCTGTCACCTCGGCTCGCACCGAATCGGGTAAATATGTGTTTGGTTTCCTGATTGGCGTTATGGCCATCATCATCCGCGTGCTCAACCCCGGCTATCCCGAGGGCATGATGCTCGCCATCCTGCTGATGAACATCTTCGCTCCGCTGATTGACTACTGCGTCGTGCAGCGCAACATCGGCCGCCGTCTGAAGAGAACCGCCAAGTTGAACTCTTAAATAGCGTGAAGAAAATGAATACGAATAGCAATACTTACACCATTCTGTATGCCTCGGTCATGGTCGTCATCGTGGCATTCCTGCTGGCGTTTGTCAGTTCGTCCTTGCGCGAGAAGCAAAACAAGAACGAAGAACTCGACACGAAGAAGCAGATCTTGGCCGCCTTGCACGTCACCGACGTGAAAGACGCCGAAGCCGAGTATGCCAAATACATAAAGGCCGACCGTGTGCTCACACCCGAAGGCGAACTGACCGACTATACGGGTGCCTTTGTCACGAAGTATGAGAAAGAGGCCAAGAAGAACAATCGGTATCACGTGTTTGTGGCCGAGGTCGAAGGCGAACTCAAATACGTGTTCCCCGTCTACGGTGCAGGCCTTTGGGGAGCCATCTGGGGCTATGTGGCTTTGAATGCCGACAAGAACACCGTCTATGGCGTTTATTTCTCCCATGCCAGCGAAACGCCGGGACTGGGCGCCGAGATTGCCACGCCTCATTTCCAGGGCGAATTCCCTGGTAAGCAGGTGATGGATGGCAACGAGGTGGCCTTGAGCGTGGTGAAGAACGGCAAGGTGGAGCGTCCTGACTGTCAGGTCGACGGCATTTCGGGCGGCACCATCACGTCGACCGGCGTGGATGCCATGCTGAAGGCGTGCCTGGGCAATTACAAGAACTTTTTAAACCAGAACAACGAGGAGGAATAAGAAGATGGCAGCATTGTTTTCAAAGAAGAATAAAGAAGTGTTCTCCACCCCGCTGGGGCTGAACAACCCGGTCACCGTGCAGGTGCTTGGTATCTGCTCGGCATTGGCTGTGACGGCCAAGTTGGAGCCGGCCATTGTGATGGGCCTTTCCGTGACGGTCATCACGGCTTTCGCCAACGTGGTGATTTCGTTGATCCGCAAGACCATTCCGAACCGCATCCGCATCATCGTTCAGTTGGTGGTTGTGGCCACTTTGGTGACGATTGTGAGCGAAGTCCTGAAGGCGTTTGCCTATGATGTCAGCGTGCAGTTGTCGGTCTATGTGGGTCTGATTATCACGAACTGCATCCTGATGGGACGCTTGGAGGCGTTTGCCATGCAGAACGGTCCTTGGGAATCCTTCCTCGACGGTGTGGGCAACGGATTGGGCTATGCCAAAATCCTGATTATCGTGGCCTTCTTCCGCGAACTGCTGGGTTCGGGGACGTTGCTGGGCTTCAATGTGCTCAACTACGATTGTCTCAAGGAACTGGGCTATATGAACAACGGCCTCATGCTGATGCCGCCGATGGCGCTGATCATCGTGGCCTGCATCATCTGGTACCAGCGTGCCCGTCATCGTGAATTGCAAGAGAAATAAACCGGTAAATAAAAGATTACGATGGAACATTTTTTCAGTTTATTCGTCCGCTCTATCTTCGTGGACAACATGATATTCGCCTTCTTCTTGGGCATGTGCTCCTACCTGGCCGTGTCGAAGAATGTGAAAACCGCGCTGGGCCTGGGTGCAGCCGTTACGTTCGTGCTGGTCATCACGCTGCCTGTCAACTATTTGTTGCAGACCAAGGTGCTTGGCCAGAATGCGCTGGTCGAAGGTGTTGATTTGAGTTTCTTGAGTTTCATTCTTTTCATCGCGGTCATTGCCGGCATCGTGCAACTGGTCGAAATGATTGTGGAACGTTTCAGCCCCTCGCTGTATGCCTCGCTGGGTATCTTCCTGCCGCTGATTGCCGTCAACTGCGCCATCATGGGTGCGTCGCTCTTCATGCAGCAGCGCATCACCCTCGACGCTTCCGACCCGAAATTCATCGGCGGAGTGGCCGACGCTGTGTCCTACGCCTTGGGCTCGGGCATCGGTTGGCTGTTGGCCATCGTGGGTCTCGCCGCCATCCGCGAGAAGATGGCCTATTCCGACGTGCCTGCACCCCTCAAGGGACTGGGCATCACCTTCATCACCGTCGGACTGATGGCCATGGCCTTCATGTGTTTCTCTGGTTTGAAAATCTAATGTAAGAAAGGAACAGTACAATGGATATGAATTTGATACTAGCAAGCATCGGGGTATTCCTCGTGGTCATCCTCCTGCTTGTCGTCATCCTGCTGGTGGCCAAGAATTTCTTGGTGCCCTCCGGCAAAGTGAAAGTCACCATCAACGGCGAGAACACCCTCGACGTCGACTCCGGCTCCACGCTGCTCAACACGTTGGCAGTGAACAACGTCTATTTGCCTTCGGCTTGTGGTGGAAAGGGCTCGTGCGGACAGTGCAAGTGCCAGGTGGTGGAAGGCGGAGGCGAAATACTCCCCTCCGAGGTGAGCCATTTCAGCCGTAAACAGCAGAAGGACCACTGGCGTCTGGGATGCCAGGTCAAGGTGAAAGGCGACCTCGCCATCAAAGTGCCCGAATCCGTCATGGGCGTGAAAGAGTGGGAGTGCGAGGTCATCTCCAACAAGAACGTGGCCACCTTCATCAAAGAGTTCATCGTGGCCCTGCCCAAGGGCGAACACATGGACTTCCTCCCCGGATCGTACGCACAAATCAAGATTCCAGCCTACGAGATGGACTACGACAAGGACATCGACAAGGCACTCATCGGACCCGAATACCTGCCCGCATGGGAGAAGTTCGGACTCTTCGGCCTCAAGTGCAAGAACACCGACGAGACCATCCGAGCCTACTCCATGGCCAACTATCCGGCCGAAGGCGACCGCATCATGCTGACCGTCCGCATCGCCACGCCTCCGTTCAAACCGAAACCCGAGGTGGGCTTCCAGGATGTCATGCCGGGCATCGCCTCGTCCTACATCTTCACCCTCAAACCGGGCGACAAGGTGACGATGAGCGGCCCCTACGGCGACTTCCATCCCATCTTCGACTCGAAGAAGGAGATGATCTGGGTGGGAGGCGGAGCCGGCATGGCACCCCTGCGCGCACAAATCATGCACATGACGCGCACCCTCCACACCACCGACCGAGACATGCACTACTTCTACGGCGCACGCGCGCTCAACGAAGTGTTCTACCTCCAGGACTTCCTCCAGCTGGAAAAGGACTTCCCCAACTTCCACTTCCACCTGGCCCTCGACCGTCCGGACCCCGCAGCCGACGCCGCAGGCGTGAAGTACACCGCCGGATTCGTCCACAACGTGATGTACGACACCTATCTGAAGAACCACGAAGCCCCCGAGGACATCGAATACTACATGTGCGGACCCGGCCCCATGTCGAAAGCCGTGGTCGGCATGCTCGACAGCCTCGGCGTAGAGTCCAGCTCAATCCTCTACGACAACTTCGGCGGATAAACCGACCGGCCTGCACCGCCAGACCGTAGCAACCAACCAGAGAGAGGGGATGTGCCAATCGGCGCATCCCCTCTCTCGTTGACACACGCCCACACACGCGCCCCCAAGCCTCAGGTACGATTAACAATCGTACCGCAATACGATTATTAACCGTACTCAAGTACGATTGTTAATCGTACCAGGAATGCCCGTATGCGAAAGGCCGCAGGCCTCCCGTAAGAAATCAAGGCCAACCCCGAAGGGGCACAGGCTCGGTTGGCCTTACCTTAGACTATGAGGCCATCGGCCTCATTTAAGCCCCTCCACGGAGGGGTTTGGGGAGGCAAGCCCCGCCTGGCAGGCGGGGTATTGGGGTGGTCGAAAAAAAGGAGCAGGCAGGGTATCGGGATGCCCGAAAAAAAAGGCAGGTCCATCGGTGTGGTCAAAAAAAACCGAGGACTCCGCATCGGGACGATGCGGACAAACAATCGGGAGGCCGTTCCCTCCCGTAAGAAATCAAGGCCAACCCCGAAGGGGCACAGGCTCGGTTGGCCTTACCTTAGACTATGAGGCCATCGGCCTCATTTAAGCCCCTCCACGGAGAGGTTTGGGGAGGCAAGCCCCGCCTGGTAGGCGGGGTATTGGGGTGGTCGAAAAGAAAGAAGCAGGCAGGCCCATCGGGAAGCTCGAAAAAGGCAGGCCTGTCTGTGTGGTCGAAAAAACGAGGCCCCCGCCATGTATAGAAAAAAGAACGACACACCCTTGGTGGTTTGACACGGATGCCGTATCTTCGGGGCGCATAAACAGAAGAAGCAACCCCTATGACCTTAGCCGACATACTGAAGACACACGACTCACTCCCCCTCCTGGCCCTGCGCATGCTCAGACTGAAGCGACGCGTAGTCCGCCTGCTGATGGACGGAGAACGAACCATCCTCGAACTGGGACGCATCACCGAGTTCAGCATACCCACCGTGACGAAAATCATGGGCGAACTGATGGAGGCCGGCGTGGCCCGCGAATGCGGTAAACTTGACACCTCGGGCGGACGACGTCCGGTGGTGTACGCGCTCAACCCCGACTGCGCCTTCCTGCTCGGCGTCGACGTCAAACGCGACTCGGCGAACCTCGCCCTGCTCGACATGAAAGGCCAGACCGTGGCCGAACAGATGGGACTCCCCTTCACGCTGGCCGACGACATCGACTCGCTCTGCCGGTTGTGCGAACTCATCAACCAGTTCGTCGACCGCGAACCTCTGTGGCGCGAACGGCTCCTGGGCGCGTGCGTGGTCTTCCCCGGACGAATCGACTCCGAAAGGGGCATCAACCACACCTTCTACACCTTCGACGGAACACCCCTCAGCCGCCTCATCGAGGACCGCATCGGAGTGCCCACCCGCATCGAAAACGACTCGCGGGCCATGCTGGCCGGCGAACAGGCCGCACGGCCCGACCGCCCCATCCGAAACGGCGTGTTCCTCAACATCAGCTGGGGATTCGGCATCAGCATGATCTGCGGAGGACAACTCTACTACGGGCAAAACGGATTCTCGGGCGAGTACGGACACAGCCCCATCCTCGACAACGAAATCCTTTGCGAATGCGGCAAGAAGGGATGCATCCAGACCGTGATATCCGGCCAGACCTTGGTGCGCCTCTTTCGCCAACGCATGGAGGAGGGGGTCGTTTCCGTACTGGCGGGCCGCCTCCGCCCGGACCAGATAGGCATGCACGACATCGTGCAGGCCGCCGTCCGCGAGGGCGACGTGTTGGCCATCGAGACCCTGGGACGCATCGGCCAGACGATGGGGCGCTACCTGTCGCTACTGGTCAATGTGTTCAACCCCGACACCGTCATCATCGGAGGCGACGTGGCCGTGGCAGGCACCTATCTGGAGTGCCCCATCCGCTCGTCGCTCCACCTCTATTCGCTACCCCTGCTGTGGCAGCACCTCGACCTGCACGTGGCGGCCCTGGGCGAACGAGGGGCCGTGGTGGGCGCGTGCCACATCCTGGCCGAGGCACTCTTCCCCGACGAGAACCTGTAGAAAAAACAGACAACATAGAAAACCCTTGTTTCATCATCATCCTATGGACATCATTCAGAACGACTACCTCGAGGTGCACATCAACCGCGAGGGGGCAGAAGTGAGCAGCATGCGCCGCCTTCCCGACGGACGCGAGTGTGTATGGCAAGGCGACCCCGCCTATTGGCGTCGGCGTTCGCCCGTCTTGTTCCCCATTGTAGGCAGCCTGTGGGAAGGGCAGACCCGCATCGAAGGGCGTACCTACCGCATGGGCCAGCACGGCTTTGCACGCGACCGCGTGTTCACCCTCCACCGCCTGTCCGCCGATGCCGCCTCGTATCGCCTCCGGAGCGACGAGCAGACCCGCGCGCTCTTCCCCTACGACTTCGAACTGGAGATAGCCTACCGCCTCGTGGGACCCGAACTCGAGGTGGAATGGCGCGTGTGCAACCTGTCCGACCGGGTGATGCCCTTCCAGATCGGAGGCCATCCCGCCTTCCTTTACAAGGACTACGACCCCCAGGCCCCCGTGCAAGGCTATCTGCAGTTCGGCCCCGCAGGCCGTACGCTGGTCACCTCCGTCATCAGCGAGAAAGGATGCCTGGGCGACGTGCGGCGTACCTTGCCCCTCGATGCCGACGGCCTGCTGCCCATCACCCGACACACCTTCGAGGACGACGCCCTCATCCTGGAGGACGCACAGGTAGACCGCGTCACCTTGCTCGACCGGCAGAAACGGCCCTACCTGACCGTCGGGTTCGACGGACCGCTGATGGGCATCTGGTCGCCCCGCAAGGACGAGTATGCGCCCTTCGTCTGCATCGAGCCGTGGTACGGAAGGGCCGACCGCGCACACTACGAGGGTGAGTTCGACCAACGCGAGTGGGTGCAACGCCTGGAGCCGGGCCGCCATTTCGTGGGCCGCTACACCGTGGGCCTCGTGGCGGACGAGTGACATCCTCCGCTTCCGTTTGCGCATTACCGTTTTGGGATAAAGAAAGCCCCGGCTGCCGATGAAGGCGGTCGGGGCTTTCTGTTGGGCGTCGTCCTGCCGGATGCGGCCCGAAGGCCGGCGTCCGGACAGGGTGGAGGGTTATCGGATTACGACCTTCCGGTAGCGCGTCTGCTCGCCTACACGGAGTTTCAGCAGGTAGACACCGGCGTTCAAGTCTTGCGTGGAGATGCGTCCGTTGGCTTGGCAGGAACCGCACGAGCGGCCTTGCACGTCGAACATCTCCATCACGTCGGTGGCTTCTCCGGCTACGATGGCCTGCTCTTCTTGTACGAAGAGGGCGGTGCCGCAGGCGGTGCTGATGCCGTCGGCAGCGTCCACCTTGAACACCAGTTCAACAAAGTCGGAGTACAGACGGCTGTTGTCGCTCATCGGGAAGGCGGCCTGTACACGGGCGATGTGCTTGCCCTCTTCCAGCCCTTGCAGGACGATGGAGCGTTGGTTGGTCGTCGCGTATGCCTCGTTGTCCAGTTCGATGTTGAACGAAGCCATGTAGAAGGTCTCCGGTTCGGCCTGGCCGATTTCGATGTCGTCGAGCAGGAAGAAGTAGCGTTGCGTCGACACGCAGCGGATGACGGCGTGCTTGGCTTCTTTCGGCAGCGTGTAGGAGAAGGCCGTCCAGACACCGTTCACGCTTTCCGGCTCTTCCGTGAGCCAGGTGATGTTGTCCGTCGTGGCCGTTTCGGTGCAGTAGCCCACCATGAACTCTTCACGGCCGAACAGTCCGTAGAATCCGGCCGATGCCATGAAGGAGAGGGTGAAGTCGGCGTCGAACGACAAGGCCGGCGAGAACAGGTAGTCGTCGTTCTGGGCGTTGTTGCCCGGAGCAATGGAGGCCAACACCTTGTTGCCGCTGAAGGGCACCAGGTAGTCGGTCATGGCCGGCTGGGTGGCCGACGGGTTGAAGGCGATGAAGGCCATCTGGCCGAACATGTTCGGGTAGGGGTTGGCCTGGCATTGCTGGATGCCCATGGTCGGACACTGGTCGCCGTCCACGTAGGTCCATCCCAGTTCGCCTGCCGGATTGACGGCGAAGTCTTCCATGCCTTCAAAGTCGTCGAAGAGGCGCGTGCTTTCGTTCCAGCTCAGCACGACGTTGGCCGTTCCGGCTTGAGCCTCGGCGCGGAGGTTGAACGGAGCCTTCGGATCCAATTCCATGCCGAAAGCCATTTGGTACTGGTCTTTCAGGTCGAAGAAGTTGCCGTCTTTCGTGACGGGCTTGAATCCTTCCTTGTAGGCCGTGACGATGTACACGCCCTTGCGTACCTTGTCGAACTGGGCGATGCCGCCCTTGACTACGGCCGAGTAGGTGTATGCCTCGTCTGACGAGTTGATGAGCGAGATGACGGTTCCGTCGGTGAAGTCAATGGCCGTATTGCCGTAAATCTTCACGGTCACCTTCGTATAGACTTGCTTTTCAACGATGTCGGACAGGATGATTTCCGTCTGCTTGCCGTTGTCATAGACAGCCTGAAGGGCATACTGGTAGGTGCCGGATGCCAGGCCGTTGTAGGTCATGTCGACGTAGAAGAGGTCTTTCTCGTCGGAGGCCAGGTTCGTCCAGGCTTCTTGGTTGTCGGCATCGGCCGTAGCAAAGCGCCAGAGGTTGAAGTGGAACGGGGTTTCCGTCGCGCTCGTTTCGGCCGGTGCGGCCAAGCGGGCTTGCGGAGCACATTTCATGGCGGCCCGTTGTGCAACGGCCGTAGCCTCGAGATCGGCCACCATCGTCTGTCCGGCGGCACGGATGAAGAAGTTGCTTACGCCCGATTCGCCCCATCCGCTCTTGTCCAGGTCGGCGCCAAGCACGTTGTGGCCGTTGTTCTGTCCGTCGTTGGGGATACTGATGGTGCGTTCGCGTCCGATGGCCACGATGCAGCCGTAGGGGGCTACAACCGGTTCGGTCAGCGTGTGTTCGGTCCAGATGATGTCTCCTTCGAAGTCGTAGTTGTGGCTCGGGATTTCCTTGGCCGTGTAGGCCGGCGTGATGCTGAACGAGCCGTCTTTGTTGATGAGGTAGACATAGGCGTCAATCAAGATGCCCTCTTTCATGTCGGCGATGGCCCAGGTCATCTTCTCTACGACCATCGGCTCTTTGAACACGGTCCCGACTTGTACGTAGCCGTCTTCGTTGTTGAACTGGTAGAGTCCGCTGTAGATGCCGTTGTCGCGTGCGAATTCCTTCTCGGCCACGGGCATCATCCACGAGAGGAACATGCCTTTCTCCGTTTCGTCGGCGCAGAGGTTGGCCGGCGTGCTCACGAAGTCTTTCAGCACGATGCTGCCCAGGTCTTCCTGGAAGTTCTTCAGGGCGACCTCCTGGGTGTGGGTGCTCTTGTATTTCTTGGCAATCGTCAGCGTGTAGGTCTGCGGACGGGGCACTTCGGCAAACGTGAACTGTCCGTTCTCGTTCGTCGTGGCCTCGTAGGAATTGTCGGCGCTCAGGCGTACGGTGGCCTGGGCCACGGGTTCGTTGCTCTCGTCAACAACGGTTCCCGATACGGTGCAGAAGCCGTATTCGGCCAGTTGCAAGTTCAGCGTGGCTTGGCCGCTGGCGTCGTAGACGATGTCGACCGTCTGGCCTTCCAGCTTGATGTAGCCTTCTTTCGTGGCATTCAGCGTGTACGTGCCCGGAGTCAGGTGCTCGAAGCGGGCCACGCCTTCCGCGTCGCTCCAACGGGTCTGGGTCGGGTAGGTGGGGTCGTTTGTCAGGGTGATGCTGACACCTTCGAGGGCACTCTGGCTGTTCTGGTCGGTCATGCTGACAGACAGCGTCATGTCTTTGTTCTCCGTCACCTCGACGAGTTTCAGGTAAGTCTCTTCCCAGCCTTCGTTGGTGATGTGGATGCCAAGGTAGTAGGTGCCTACGGCTTCCGTACCGGTCGGCGTGAAGGTGAAAGCGAAATATCCGCTTCCGTACACCTGTGTGTCTTGGATAAGCAGCGTCTGGGCTTCTACGGTCTGATCCGTGCCCAGCGTGACTTTCATGCGGGTGTTGTCTTGCGAATCGAGCAAGAATTTCACCACATATTCCTTTCCGGGAACGAGGCTCAAGGCCGGCGAGAACAACCAGTCGTCGCCTTCGTGGCTCGAGTCGGCACGGAAGCGGGCGCATACGTCGGTGGCATACCATTCCCATTTGTTCTTGCCGGAGAATGTACCGTTCAGGTCGATAGCCGCCCACTGGTCGAATTCGGCCTGCGAAGCAAAGTTGGTGAAGAAGTAGTCGTTCACTTCGGGAGCACCGACCTTCTCGTCGATTGCCACCTTGTAGAGATAGGTTTCTTCCCATGCTTCGGTACAGGTGTAGATGCCGAGGTATGGCGTGGTGATGTCGGCCGGAACGGTGAAGTCGACAGAGAATGTGCCGTCTTGATAGGTCTCGGTGTCTTTGATGAGGAACGTCTGTGCCTCTACGGTTGCCGCATTTCCGAGGGTGAACTTCAGCCGCCCGTTGTCTCGCGAGTCGAGGGTGAAACTCAGCGTGTAGGTCTTGCCCGGCACGAGGCCGAGCAGCGGCGAGATGAGCCAGTCGTCGCCGTTGTTGCCGGAATCGGCACGGAAGCGTACGCAAGGTCCGTCGGCATACCATTCCCAAAAGTTCTTGCTGTTGCCGGAGGCGAATCGTCCGTTGAGGTCGATGGCGGTCCACTGGTCGAGTTCGGCCTGTGTGGCAAAGGAACATTCGTAGTGATACGTATCTTCTACGACTTTCTCGTCGATTGCCACCTTGTAGAGATAGGTTTCTTCCCATGCTTCGGTACAGG
>JBJEHD010000031.1:0-28939 GCA_051875715.1 Bacteroidaceae bacterium | reverse complement strand
TCTTGCTGTTGCCGGAGGCGAATCGTCCGTTGAGGTCGATGGCGGTCCACTGGTCCAGTTCGGCCTGTGTGGCGAAGGAGCATTCGTAGTGATATGTGTCGGCTGTTGTTGCTTTTTCCGTGATTTCCACCTTATACAGGTAGGTCTCTTCCCATGCTTCGGTGCAGGTGTAGATGCCGAGGTAAGGCGTTGTGATGTCGGCCGGAACGGTGAAGTCGACAGAGAATGTGCCGTCTTGATAGGTCTCGGTGTCTTTGATGAGGAACGTCTGTGCCTCTACGGTTGCCGCATTTCCGAGGGTGAACTTCAGCCGCCCGTTGTCTCGCGAGTCGAGGGTGAAACTCAGCGTGTAGGTCTTGCCCGGCACGAGGCCGAGCAGCGGCGAGATGAGCCAGTCGTCGCCGTTGTTGCCGGAATCGGCACGGAAGCGTACGCAAGGTCCGTCGGCATACCATTCCCAAAAGTTCTTGCTGTTGCCGGAGGCGAATCGTCCGTTGAGGTCGATGGCGGTCCACTGGTCGAGTTCGGCCTGTGTGGCAAATGTGCAGGCAAAGTGGTTGGCCTCGTTGACCAATTCCGCTTTCACTTGCAAACTACCCCCCCATAAAAACAAGAGAAGGGTCGTTAGAAAAGTTAAACTAAATCGCTTCATAACTGTTGATTTTAAAGTTATTGATTGGTGAATACTAACAGTCTAAGAAAACTCCCATATATTCTTAAATGTATTTAAAATAATGGGAGCAAATATAAACGAACGAAAGAACATAATCAAGCCGCTCTATATGTTCTTGGGCAGAAAAAGAGCGTGTATGTATCTCCAAATCAATGGTTATGCGGAAAATATTCCCCTTCTTGCCCAATCAAGGCCAGAAAACGAGCGAATTCGGGTTGAGCCCTTTGGCTTCGAAGCAGGCGCAGCACTGGCCTTGAGGAGTGAAGGCGTAGATGAGGCCGGGAGTGGTATAGTGTTGCGCATCGGCTACGTAGACGTAGCCTGTGGAGGGATCGACAGCAAGCGCATAGACGTGGACGAACGGGGTGCCGTCCTTCACAAAATCGGTGTCGATGATGCGGCCCGTGCGTGTGTCCATGACGCGGATGCCTCCTCCGCCAAGCCCGTAGCCATAGAGGTAGGCCCGCGAGCCGCTGATGCAGAAATCGACTGCGGAATAGTCGAACGTCTCTACCACCTCGTCCGTACGGCTGTCTATCCGATGCAGGCGGGGATCGTAGTCCGCCAAGCCTTCGTCATACCGGCCGCGCGATACGACGTATACGTTGCCTGCACCATCGGCATGGATGGCGCCGGGGTTCTCGCGCACCGTGAGGCGGCGCACTTCGGTAAAGGTTTCCAGGTCCACCACGCTCACCGTGCTGTCCGGATGGGTGGTGTCCAAGCCGCCCGAATTGCTGACGTATAGTTTGCCGGCGGCCGCACAGATGCCGTCGGGGTTGCGGCCCACGCGTACCAGGCCGTCGACACAGAGGGTGGCGGTGTCGATACGCGCCACGGTGCCGTCGAAATTGCAGACGTAAGCCTTTCCGCCTTCGAAAGCGAAGTAGCGGGGCTGACGGCCCACTCCGTCCTCGGTGAAGAGGGGAATCTGGCGCAACGAGCGGCCGCTGCCCAGGTCCATCACTTCGACCTGGCTGGACACGCTGACGGCGCACCACAGGCGGCTGCCGTAGCGCTGGAGGTCGTTGGCCGTGTCGCCCAGTTTGCGCCCGTTGGCCTGCTTGAACATGTCGTAACTGGTTTTGTCGGAGCCGCGCAGGTCGTCGTCGATAAACGAACGGTGGAGGCCCAGGCGGAGGTCGTAGTATGCGAGGAGGCTGTTGTTCCGGTTGAACAGGCCCTCGCACAAGATATATAGTCCGCCGGCGGAAGGGGTGGGGGACGGCTCGGCGGACGTCTCCCATCGGATGGCGTCGTCGCACGCAGTGGTGGCCAGCAGGGTGCACAAGAGGAGGGGGAGGAGAAACTTCGGCATGGCTTAATATCGAATCTTGACCGACGCCCGCACTTGCCGCCCGGGCATTGGATAGTTTTTGACGATTTCGTAGGCACGGCCGCCCACGTTGAGCATTTCTATCCCCAGGGTGAGGCGGACGGGGCCCCAGGGTTGTTCGCGCCAGAGGCTGAGGCTGTGTTCGCTGTAAGGGGCGAGACGGTACTCGGGTGCGTTGTAGGAGTCGCTGTATCGTTCGCCGGCAAAGAGGGCCGTATAGCCCAGATTGGCCCAGGGACCCAGCAGGACGATTCGGACCGAACCGCTATGGCGCGGTGTGTAGGCTATCTGGTGGTTGTAGGTGGTGCGGTAGGGCAGGTGGTCGGGGTCGGTCTTGTCGAGGGCGCGCTGCCAGGTGTAGGCGGCGGAAGTCTGCAGCGTCCACCGGGGATGCAGGCGTAGGTCGGCCTGCAGGTTGGCTTCCGTCCCTTTGGAGTGGACGCGCCCTACGTTGACCATGCTCCACACAAAGAGATTCTTGGCCGGGACGGCCACAATCTTGTCCGTGAGGAGGCTGAAGAAGGCGTCGGCCTGCACCATCACCGAAGCAAGCAGGCCGTCGGTGCGGTGAGTCCACACCAAACCGCCGCTCCACTGGCGGGCTTTTTCGGGGCGGAGGGTGCGGGTGCCCACCTGGCCGTAGTAGAGGTCGTTGAAGGTGGGAAGGCGAAACAGGTCTTTGTAGAGCAGGCGGAGGCGAAGTCCGTCGTAGGCAAAGGGTTGCACCGACAGGGCCACGGAGGGGGACAGACGCCGACGGTCGGGGGCGGCGGCACCCCGGCAGACCCATTCGTGGGTGCGGGTGGCGAGGAGGTGGGCGCTGAGCGTAAGCCGCTCGTGGACATAGCGGGCCGAAAGGGCGGCGAGCATCTGTAAGCGCGTGGGGGTGGCGAAATCCTCGAGGTTGGCCTCGAGATGGTGGACGACGGCGTCGGCGGCCAAGGAGAGGGTGAAGGCGGGCAGGGGCCGGTAGAGTAAGGTGGTGGAGAGGTAGTACTCGGACTGGCGGTAGCGGTTGTCGTCGAATCCTTGTGCGTTGAGCACGGCGGGGTCGTAATAGCGCGTTCGGGCATGGTTGTATTGGGCGCGTGCGGACAGACTGAAACGGCTGCCGAATCGATGCTCGTAGGCACCCTGGGCCAGGTATTGGCGGTCCCACAGGCGCTGGCCGGCATAGGTGTTGTAGAGGATATTGGTGGGCAGGCCTCGTTCGGAGTCGTAACAGGACAACTTCAGGTGCAGGGTGCGGGTGCCGAAAGTGCCGAAGAGGTTGGCCTCGCCCTGACAGGTCCTGACGTCGGAATTGGCCCGGTGGCGGCGTTCGGAGGCGGTGCCGTTGTCCAGCGTGTAGGGGTAGGCACCGTCGGCACCGAGGTATTGCGCCGACAGGGTGGAGGCGAAATGGCGGCCCAACTTGTTTTCGAGCCGGACCGAGGGGTTTACCAACCCGAAACTGCCGGCTTTGACGGAGGCTTCGGTGTGGAAACGTTCGTCAGGACGGAAGGTGGGGCGGAGGGTACGCAACAGCAAGGTGCCGGCCGAGGCCAGCAAGCGGGCGGGTTGGCGCAGGTCGTCGGCCTGTCCGTCGGCCAGGCTGATGCTCTCCACGTTGTCCAGCGAGAGGCGGCCGAGGTCTATCTGGCCGGTCTGGGCATCGGAGAGGGGCATGCCGTCGTAGGCCACGGTGGTGTGGGTGGCACCGAGGCTGCGTACGGAGACGGTCTTCAGTCCGCCGATGCCGCCGTAGTCCTTCACCACTACGCCGCTGAACTGCTTGACGGCATCGGACACTTGAAAGGCTCCCGTTTGCCGCAAGGTTTGGGCTTGCAAGGTCTGCAAGGGGGTGGCGGAGCGGAGGGTCTGCCGGTGGGCGGACGATTGCACGACCACCTCGTCCAACCGGTAGGTGTGCGTCGTGTCGACGCGGGTTTGTGCGCAAGCTATGGCAGATAGCAAGCAGACGGACCCGGCGCACGTGAGGCGGTTGGCGAGGTGGCGGAGCATGGTCGTATCTCCCTTGTCAGGAGATGGTTATCGTTCGAAGGTAAGGGCGTCCATGCAGAAATAGGCGGGCGTGTTCATGCCCCACTGGCCGTTGTCGGTAGAGGCGAACGAGAAGGACAGTTTGTCCACGATGCCCAGGCCGGACAGGTCGACCTTCTGCCAGTCTTTCAGGATGACGCCGTCTTTGGCTAAATAGACTTCCACCCGACCTGTTTCGGCGGAGGCGTTCCATCCGGTCACGATGACCTTGAACCAGTCCTCGGCCCCGAACTGACGGGCATAGCCGTCGCCGTCGCGCATGGACAGGTAGGCGTAGGTGGCGTTGGTGAAGTAGGCCGACAGCACGGGGAGGGCCTGCTGCAACGTGATTTCGCCCTTGCGGCTGTACTCGTCGCAGTTGCACGTCAGGTAAGTGTCGCCGTTCACACCCCGGGCCGTGATGGCGCTGGTGTTGGTGTAGCCGGGCGTGGTGACGTCGGTCTTGTTGGTGTAGGTGAAACCACCGCCGAAGTTGTTGCCGAAGGTGGGCACATAGTGGGTGAAGGTGCAGGTTCCCGTAGGGTCGGTGAACGTGCTCTCGTAGTAGTAACTGCCTTCGGGCAGGTTGTCCTTCGGGCCTACGTATTCACTCTCGGCCTCGCTCAGCAGACCATTGAAATTGATGGTGAGCGTACGGGGTTCGTCGTCGTCGCTGCAAGATGCCAGCAACACGATGGCAGCCATGGCCGCCATGGAAAGAATCTTTTTCATCCTTTGCGTTTCAATAAAAAGTAAAAAAATATAAGTGAACTAATCTCATTCCTCGCAAGCATTAGTCGCATGGGTGCATGGCAGGTCTTCTGACTTGTTCCTGTTGGCAGACACCTTCCCGGAATGGGCGTTCGACGACGATTCCAGTGGTATGGGGTTGTTCGTCTGCAACCTGAGGTTGAATGGAACTTACAGCAGCGGGACTGTTCAGGATTCGCACCTGATTCCCTTTTAATCGGCATGCCCCGACGATGGGGCTTCCGAACCAATGCGTGGCAAAGGTAGAAAAGATTTTTGAAAAGGCAAGGCTTTCCAGGGGAAGATTTCCCGAGGTGTTTCTGCACGTCAGCGTGCCTCGGCCGTCAACTGCTTGCGATACTCCTTGGGCGACATACCCAGGTGGGCCTTGACGTATTTACCGAAGAAGGAGAGGTTGGGGAATTCCATACGCTCGGATATCTCCTTGATGGATAGTTCGGTGTAGCGGAGGTAGTACTTGATTTGTAGCATGACGCATTCGCTAATCCATTGCGAGGCCGTCTTTCCGCTGAGGGCCTTGCACACGGTGGAGAGGTATTTGGGCGTGACACAGAGGGCCTTGCCGTAATAGTCCACCGAACGTGGGGGAACGTCCTGGTTGGCCAGCATGCGGATGAACTTGCCGAACAGGATGTCGCCCTGTTTCAACTGGTTGTCCGACAGGGTGGGCGTGCTCCGCTCGATGCCGGCGATGAGTTCGTAGACGATGGCTTGCGTCAGGGTGCCGACCACCTCATGCAGGTAGGCCTGGTTGGGCATCTGCAGCCGGGTGTGGATGAGTTGCAGGTAGCAGTCGCGCAGGCGCAACATCGGTTCGCTCAGGCGCAGCAGTTGGCAACGGCTCAGGAAGAAGATGCGCTCCATGGTGTCGCGCCCCGCAGGGATGATGCCGCGCAGCGAGTGGGTGTTGAGGCAGAACACGTAGGCGCGGAAGTCGGGGGTCTGCTCCACATGGTCGATGATGGAGAAGGGACGGCAGAAGAGGATTTCGCCTGCCTGGAGTGTTATCTCGTCGGAGTTGATGCGGACGCGTACCTGTCCCGTCATGCCAATCAGAAGGAGGATGTTGTTCGTTCGAATGGGGCGCACCTGGTCCTGCTCGGGCTGTTCTCCAATCCGGCAGATGGCAATGTCGTCGTCGATATAGTCGAATCGGCTTTTGTTCGCTACTTGATTCAGGTCTACCTGAAGGATTCCGTCTTTCTTTTCCATCTTACTTGAAATTTCAGTGCGGCGCAAAAATAAGGATTCGGTTGCAGACGAACCTATCCCAAATGATTAAAAAAGTAGTGTCTTTCTGCCTAAAAGGCTTAAAAAATAGAAAAAGGGGGAGATGCTTCGCAGCAGCTCCCCCCTCCTGTAAACTTAAAACAACCAACAAAAGAAATTCTTTGCGAATTCTTTTTCTTTTATCGAACGAACAATAATTCGCGGTATTTGGGCAGCGTCCACATCTGGTTGTCGACGATGAGTTCGAGCTTGTCGATGTGGTAGCGGATGTCCTCCAGCATCGGTGCGACGACGTCGTGGTAGGCCACGGCCTTTTCGCGCTCGTCGGTCAGGCGGTTGGCCACCTTGCGGGCTTCCACCATCTTGTCGACGTTTTCCTTGATGTAGATGGTGCGGTCGGCAATCTCCTCGATGATGTTCAGGTTTCCGGCCGAGAGGCGGGCGGCCTTGTCGGCGGGGAAGAGTTCCTTCATCTTATAGACGTTGTCGATGAGGCGGCTTTGGTATTCCGTGGCCACGGGGACGATGTGGTTCATGGCCAGGTCGCCCAGGACGCGTGCCTCAATCTGGATTTTCTTGGTATACATCTCCCACTTCACCTCGTTGCGGGCTTCGAGTTCCTTGCGTGTCATGACGCCGGTGCGCTCGAACATGGCGATGCTTTCCGGTTTGAGGTAGTTGTCGTAGATGACGGGGCAACTGGTCTCGCAGTCGAGGCCGCGGCGGGCGGCTTCGGCTTTCCATTCGTCGCTGTAGCCGTTGCCGTCGAAGCGGATGGCTTTGCACTCCTTGATGTAGCGGCGTACGACTTCCACGATGGCGGAAATCTTCGGTTCGCCTTGTTCGATGAGGGCGTCCACTTCCTGCTTGAATTGGGTCAGCTGGTCGGCCAGGGCGGCGTTGAGGGCAATCATGGCGCTGGCGCAGTTGGCCTCCGAACCTACGGCGCGGAACTCAAAGCGGTTGCCGGTGAAGGCGAAGGGGCTGGTGCGGTTTCGGTCGGTATTGTCGATGAGCAGTTCGGGTATCTGGGGGATGTCCAGCTTCATGTCTTGCTTACTGCTCAGGTTGAGCAGGTCTTCCTTCGGGCTTTCCTCCAGGTGGTCGAGCACCTGGGTGAGCTGCTTGCCGAGGAACGACGAGATGATGGCGGGAGGTGCTTCGTTGGCTCCCAGACGGTGGGCGTTCGTCGCACTCATGATGGAGGCCTTGAGCAGGCCGTTGTGGCGATAGACGGCCATCAGCGTGTTGATGATGAAGGTGATGAAGCGCAGGTTGTCCTCGGCCGTCTTGCCCGGGCCCATCAGCAGGATGCCGGTGTCGGTGCCGAGCGACCAGTTGTTGTGCTTGCCCGAACCGTTGACGCCCTTGAAGGGCTTCTCGTGCAAGAGGACGCGGAAGCCGTGGTTGCGGGCAATCTTGCGCATCAGGGCCATGACGAGCAGGTTGTGGTCGTTGGCCAGGTTGCACTCTTCGAAGATGGGGGCCAACTCGAACTGGTTGGGGGCTACCTCGTTGTGGCGGGTCTTCACGGGGATGCCCAGTTTGAGGGCTTCAATCTCCAAATCCTTCATGAAGGCGGCCACACGGGTGGGAATGGCGCCGAAGTAGTGGTCCTCCAACTGCTGGTTCTTCGACGACTCGTGGCCCATGAGGGTGCGGCCCGTGAGCAACAGGTCGGGGCGGGCGGCATACAGGCCTTCGTCCACCAGGAAGTATTCTTGTTCCCAACCCAGGTAGGCGTAGACCTTCTTCACCTCGGGGTTGAAGTAGTGGCAGACGGCGACGGCTGCCTTGTCGACGGCGCGCAGGGCTTTGAGCAACGGAGCCTTGTAGTCGAGCGACTCACCCGTGTAGGCGATGAAGATGGTGGGGATGCAGAGCGTGTCGCCTACGATGAAGGCGGGCGACGAGGGGTCCCAGGCCGAATAGCCGCGGGCCTCGAAGGTGTTGCGGATGCCGCCGTTCGGGAAACTGGAGGCGTCCGGCTCTTGCTGCACGAGCAGTTTGCCGCTGAATTCTTCCATCATGCCGCCCTTGCCGTCGTGTTCGACGAAGGCGTCGTGCTTCTCGGCCGTGCCTTCGGTCAGGGGATGGAACCAGTGCGTATAGTGGGTGGCGCCCATCTCCAACGCCCAGCGTTTCATGCCGGCCGCTACCTCGTCGGCGATGTCGCGCGAGAGGGGAGCGCCGTTGTCCATCGCATCGACCAACTGGCGATAGACGTCGCTGGAGAGATACTTGAACATCTTCTCTTTGTTGAATACATACTTTCCGAAGTATTCGGACGGCCGTTCGGCCGGCGAAGGTACCTCGACAGCCTTTTTCTTGAAGGCTGTTTCAACGACTCTGAATCTAAGTTTTGACATACGTTCAGTGATGTTTTTGGGGGTTGTAGTATGATGATTACCTATTGAAATTGTCTGCCTTACCGCTTGAGCCATCTGCGCAGCCTGAGCATGGCGCGCTCGCAGTCGTCGCGTTCGCCGAAAGCGGTCAGCCGCAGGTAGCCTTCGCCGCTGGGGCCGAAGCCTACGCCGGGAGTGCCCACCACGTTGGCTTCGTAGAGCATCTGCTCGAAGAATTTCCACGAGCCCATGCCGCCGGGGGCTTTCAGCCAGAGGTAGGGGGCGTTTTCGCCGCCGTACACCTTCAGCCCCATGTTTTGCAGGCTGTCCTTCATGATGCGGGCGTTGGTCATGTAGTAGTTGATGGTTTCGCGAACCTGGGCCTTGCCTTCGGGGGTGTAGATGGCCTCGGCGCCGCGCTGGGTGATGTAACTGGTGCCGTTGAACTTGGTGCACTGGCGGCGGTTCCACAGGTGGTTGAGCGAGATGCGTTCGCCTTTCAGCGTGGCGGCGGTCACCTCTTTCGGCACCACGGTGTAGCCGCAGCGCACGCCGGTGAAGCCGGCCGTCTTCGAGAAGCTGCGGAACTCGATGGCGCACTTCTTGGCTCCTTTTATCTCGTAGATGGAGTGGGGGATTTCCGGGTCGCGGATGTAGGCCTCGTAGGCGGCATCGTAGAGGATGAGGGTGTCGTTGGCCAAGGCGTAGTTCACCCATTTCTTCAGTTCGTCCTTGCTGATGACCGTCCCCGTCGGGTTGTTCGGGTAGCACAGGTAGAGGATGTCGATGCGTTTGTCGGGGATGGCGGGCACGAAGTTGTTCTCTTCCAGGCAGGGCAGGTAGACCACGTTGCTCCAGCGTCCGTTCTCCAGCACGCCGGCCCGTCCGCACATGACGTTCGAGTCGATGTAGACCGGATAGATGGGGTCGGTCACCCCGATGCTGTTGTCGTGGCGGAGGATGTCGCCGATGTTGCCCGTGTCGCTCTTGGCTCCGTCGCTGATGAACACTTCGCTCGTCTCCAGGTGCACGCCCCGGGGTGCGTAGTCGTTTTTGATGATGGCTTCGGCCAGGAAGGGGTAGCCTTGCTCGGGTCCGTAGCCGTGGAAGGTCTCTTTGCGTGAGAGTTCGTCCACGGCCTTGTGCATGGCCTGGATGCTGGCTTCGGGCAGGGGTTGGGTCACGTCGCCGATGCCCAGCCGGATGATTTCCGTGCGGGGATGGGTTACCTTGAACGTGTTTACCTTTTTGGCGATGTCCGAGAAAAGGTAGTTGTCCGGGAGCTTGAGGAAATGTTCGTTTACGAGTGCCATAATGATTTGTTGTTATTCAGTTGGTTGTTCTTCAGTCCGTCAGGATTTCGCCTTCAAACACCGTGACGGCCGGCCCGGTCATGTAGACGTGGTTGTCGGTCTCGTCCCAGCGGATGCGGAGGGTTCCTCCGTCCATGAGGATGTGCAGGTCGCGCGGGGTGTGGCGGGTGAGGATGGCGGCTACGGCCGTGGCGCAGGCGCCGGTGCCGCAGGCTTGCGTGATGCCCGAGCCTCGTTCCCACACGCGCATCCGGATGTGGCCGTCGTCCAGCAGTTGGGCGAATTCCACGTTGATGCGGTCGGGAAACCAAGGATGGCGTTCGAGCAGGGGCCCTACGGAGGGCAAGTCAAGGTTGGTTATGTCGTCGATGAAGATGACCAGGTGCGGGTTTCCCATCGAGATGGTGGTGGCCCGGAAGGTTTCGTGTCCGGCGGCGATGGGTGCGTCCTCCAGCTCCAGGCGCACCTGGTTGCCCAGGTCGGCCTTGGCGCGGGCAGGAGTTCCCATGTCCACCGTCACGCTCTCTACATCATAATCGTCGTTGAGGTGCAGTCGGAGCGTTTTGATGCCCGACAGGGTCTCAAGCGTCAGTTCGGTCTTCTCGGTCAGCCGGTGTTCGAAGACGTATTTGCCGATGCAGCGCGAGGCGTTTCCGCACATCATGGCTTCGGAGCCGTCGGCGTTGAAGATGCGCATCCGGAAGTCGGCTTTGTCCGACGGGCCGATGAGGACCAGCCCGTCCGATCCGATGCCGGTGTGGGGGGCGCTCCAGCGGCGCGCGCATTCCGCAGGGTCTGCTATCGGGTAGCGAAAGGTGTCCACGTAGATGTAATCGTTCCCGGCTCCCTGCATCTTGGTAAATTTTACTTTCGTCGTCATTTGGGGTCTGTTTGGTGCTTGAGATTATCCTTTTGTTTTATTTCGCTGCAAATATATGTCTTTTTGCTTTGCATACGTGTTCGATTGCTTACTTATTTCCACTTATTTTTGTTTATTCTTTCAATATGATACTTATATATGTCTGCCTGTGATAATCTGATAGCGAAAGCGAACGATGGCTTTCTATTCGAAAGCAGAGTGTGGCGGAATGTGCGAATGTGGGACGATGAGTGCAAGAATATGCGACAGAGGGGAAGGAAGATGGGCGGGCGTTTAAACGGGTTTTAAATGGCGTTTAACAGCCTTCTTGCAGCACCTCCCGGAGGGGTGGTCGACGCGTGCGCACGCATCGGCCTTCGCGTGTACACGTATCGGCCTTCGCGTGTACACGCATCAGCCTTCGCGTGTATACGCGTTTGCGGCCGTCCCGGCAGGGCAGTAAAAAGGGGCGTGCCCGGATGTCGGACACGCCCCAAGGGATAGTCAAGGTTTAGGTATGAGGATTAGCGGACAACCACTTTGCTGAACGAAGTGGTGTCGCCTGCCTGAATCTTCAGGACGTATACACCGGCGTTGAGGCCCGTGGTGCGGATGCTTTCGCCTGCCTGGCAGCTGCCGCAGAGGCGGCCCTGGGCATCCATCAGTTCGAGGCTGCTCGTCGTCCGGCCCGGCACGATGGCGCCGTCGGTCATCTGGTAGAGCATTTCGGCGCGGTTGGCCGTGATGCCATCGGCTCTCTCTTCTACCTGGAACATCAGTTCGGCGAAGTCGGAGAAGGCGCTTTCATCGCCGTACATTGGGTAGACGGTCTGTACCTTGGCGATGTGTTTGCCTGTCTCAAGGTTCGGGAGCAGCATTTCGCGTTGGCTGGTGGTGCCGACGGCTTCGTTGTCCAGGGTCACGTTGAAGGTGGTCATGGCGAAGGTTTCCGGCTCGCTGCGTCCGATGAAGATGTCGTCGAGCAGGAAGAACAGGCGTTGGTTGGACACGCAACGGATGACGGCGTGGCGTGCTTCCTTCGGCAGGGCGTAGGTGTATTTGGCCCATACGGCTCCTGCCTCGACGGGCTGTTCGGTCAGCCAGGTGATGTTCTCGGTGGTCGGGGCCTCGGTGGTGTAGCCTACCAGGAAGGCTTCGTTGCCGAAGGTGGCGAAGTAGCCCGAAGCGGCGAAGAAGCTCAGCGTGAAGTCGGCGTCAAACGCGAGGGCGGGCGAGAAGAGGTAGTCGTCGTTTTGTCCGCCGTTGGCCAGCGAGGCGCTTACCAGCATCTTGTTTCCGCTGTGCGGCTGCATGTAGGCCGTCAGGTCGGGCGTGGTGGCCGTGGGGTTGAAGGCCTGGAAGGCCATCGGGCTGAACATATTCGGGTAGGGGGTCTGCTCGCACTGTCCGGCGCCGTAGGTGGCTGCGCCGTCGGCGTCGACGTAGGTCCATCCCAGCGTGCCGGCCGGGTTGATGGCAAAGTCGTCCATTCCTTCAAAGTCTTCGAAGAGGCCTTCTTCGCTGTTCCACGTCAGCGTCACGTCGGTGGTCGTTTCGTCCTGGATGGCCTGGAGGTTGAACGGAGCCTGCTTGTCGAGGTTCAGTTCGGCATAGGTTTCGAACGCGCCGCGGATGCTTACGTCCATCGAGGTCGTGGCGAAGCCTTCGCGCTTCAGCGTCAGCAGGTAGTCGCCCATGCTGACGCGGTCGAATACGACAACCGGCGAGGTGGCTACGGCGGTGTAGACAAGATTGGCGTCGGTGCGACTGGTCAGCGTCACCACCGTGCCGGCCGAGAAGTCGATGGCCGTGTTCGGGCTGATGGTGATTTTGGCCTTGGCATAGGTGCCGTGTTCGATGGGGGCGGAGAAGCCGTAGGCGGTGTGGCCGGTTGCGCCGTAGTTGGTGCGTACGGCATACTGGTAGGTGCCTGCGGGCAGGTCGGCGAAGTCTTTGTCGAGGTTGTAGAGCGTGGAGAAGCCGGACTTCACGATGGTCCATGCTTCGGCGTTTTCGCGGTCGGCTTCGGCGAAGCGGGCGATTTCGAAGTTGACGTTGTTTGCGGCTGCGCTGCGCAGCGGGGTTTGTGCAGCGCGCGGACGGCAGCGCAGTTCGCTGTCAGCCCATGCTTCCACGAGTCGGAGTCCGACGGGGCGCAACATCAGGTTGCTGACCGGGAAGGTCTTCCAGTCGCCGGAGGCCGGGTCGTTGCTGTAGAGGGTGGTTCCGTTCTTGGCATAGTCGCAGCCGAGGTCTACATAGTCGGCATGTCCCAGGGCGATGAGGCAGCCGTTGGTGCAGGCCACCGGTTCGGGCAGTTGGTATTCGTTCCATGCCTCATCGCTGTTGCGCGAGTAGATGCCTTTGGCTTCGAACACGGGTTTCTCGCTGCGACTTCCGTCTTTCTCGAGGGCGAAGATGTAGAGGTCGATCTTCTCGTCGGGCATGATGGCCACCCACTTCACCGAGCGGACGAGCATCGGTTCGCGGAACTCCGTTCCCATGGCTACGTACGAGCCCGTGAGGCTGATGTCGCCTCCCCAGTTGCCGTTGTCGTGCGCCTGTTCTTTGGCTTCGACGGGGAGCACCCACGACAGGAACACGCCCTTCTGCGTCTCTTCGGCAGAGACGAGGGTCGGCACGCGGAAGTCGGTCAGCGTGATGTCGTCCACGTTGGCGCTTTCGGTGTTGACTTCGAGGGCTTGTGCCGCTTCGAACTTGTAGGCGGCCGTGGCCGTCAGCGTGTAGGTGCGGTTGCGGCGTACGTCGGTCAGGGTGAACTGGCCTTCGCCGTCGGTGGTGGCTTCGTAGTTCTTCTCACCCGTCAGGCGTATGGTGGCGCCGCTGATGGGCAGGCCGGCTTCGTCCAGCACCTTGCCGCTGACGGTCGAGAGCAGGGTCTTCTCCAGCTGCAGGGTCACTTGCGTCTCTTCGCCGGCTTTCACTTCGACGGGCTGCTCCTCGATGGGGTCGTAGCCGTCGACGCTGGTGCTTACGTAGTACGTGCCCGGCGTCAGTTTGTCGAACGTGTACTTGCCTTCGCCGTCGGTCTGGTGGGTGGTGGTGTCATATTCCGTGTAGGGCGCATCGTCGAAGGTGTCGCCGCTCAAGCGGATGGCCAGGTCGGCGAAGGGGGCCTGCGTGTCCTTGTCGGTCACGGTGAATGTGGCGCTTCCGTCGCGGTCTTCCGTCACCTCGAAACTGTAGAAGTATTGGTAACCAGTATCCACGCCCTTGCCGATGCAGTGGAGGCCGAAGTAGTAGTCGCCCGCAGCCGTCTCGGCCGGGACGGACAGTTTCAGCACGTAGTGCGTGTCCTCTCGTCTGCCTGCGTCTTCGAGGACGATGGTCTGCGCCTCGACGGTGGCGTCGCTACCCATGGTGAACACCACGGCGCCGGGGAAGTCGTAGTACATGTGGACTTTCACCACGTATTGCTTGCCGCCCGTGAGCGACACTTTGGGCGAGATGAGCCAGTCGTCGCCGTCCTGGTCGCCCACCCTGAAGAGGGCCGCCTGGCTGGCCTCGTCGAATATGAAGCAGTTGTAGCCCGTCGAATTCTGTCCGTTGGGGTCAATCTGTTTCCATGTGTTGAATTCGTCGGCCGTTTCGAAACTGCACCAATAGTGGTCCGTTTCGTTGATGACGTTGGCCATCACGCCACTCCCGCTCCCTGCGCATAGCAGCAGGCCCAGGAGAATGCTGGATTTGTTTCTCATATAAATAATGGATAAGGGTTTTCCGGATGTTTTTTTATCGGACGAGGACTTTGCAAGTCTGCCAGCCTTCGTCGGTGTGTGCGTGCAGCAGGTAGAATCCGCCGGGCAGGCCGGTCAGCACGGTGGTGCCTTCGGAGGCCGGCAGCGTGCGGAGGGCGGCTCCCGTCGCGTCGAGCAGCGTGGCGTAGCGGAACGGGCCGCACACGGTCAGCGTGCCGTTGGCAGTCCAGGCGCGCAGGGTGGGTCCGGCCGTCTGTGCCGGAGCAATGGACGATGTTTCGCCAGCCGTCAGTGCCACGTCTTGCGTGTTATACACCTGGCAGTTGTTCGGGTTGGCCTTGTCGTAGTTGGCCAGGAAGCCGATGATGCGTACGTTCTTCTCGTTCCAGTCCGAGGGCAGGCTGAAGGTGTAGGTCTGCGAGGCGTAATCGCCTCCGTCGAAGCTGACGGCGTCGCCCCATGTGCCGGTCAGCACGTGGCGCAGGGCGCAGTTGTGCACGTAGTGGTAGGGGTCGTCGGCTCCTGCCTGCGGGTAGTCCACGTAGAGGCTGTCCTCGGTCAGGAAGAGGGTCAGGCGCACGTCGGAGCCTTTCAGGCGGTCGGCCGTCCCGGCCATGACGCGGCCCGAGGCCGACACTTGCAGCTGACGGCTGGCGGCGTCGTAGGTCTTGTTCAGGTCCACGCTGACCAGCGCGGGGGTGGACAGGCTTTGGTCCAGCAGTTTGCCGAAGGTTTCGCGTTGCGGGAAGAACACCGGTCCGGGTGTGCTCTGGCTTCCGTCGTTGGCGCCGTAGTTGGCCAGGTTGGTACGGTCCAGCGTGGCGGCCGGCGCGTAGATGGAGCCGGATGCGCCGTCGGTGTAGAGCGTGTACATGTATGCCTGGCTGGCGTCGATGCTGAGCGGGTCGGTGCCCATGCCGGCGTGGTGGACCACGTGGATGACGTCGTCGCGGTAGGCCAGGGCGTGGTCGATGGTCTTATGCGCCGTGGGGCAGTTGTTGCAGTTCATGGTCGAGAAATGTTCCAGCAGCACCTTGCGGTTGGTGTAGTCGGCCTTGGCGATGATGTTCTCTATCGTGCCGGCGTTGTCGGCCGGGTTGACGTCGTCCTGTCCGTTCACGGCGGCAATCTGTACGTCGAGGTTGTAGATGCCGGCCTTGCCGAACTGCATGTCGTCCACGCGCACCAGGGCTGTTTCGTTGCTGGCCAGGTCGAGGCCCTCCAGGGTCCGGGTGACGGGTTCGTGTCCCTCGATGGTGTAGGTGATGTCGAGCGTGCGGATGTCGGCCGCGCCCATGTTGCGCACCAGCAGGCTGAGCGGTGCGCCGTTTTGCGTGGGTGCGTATTTCTTGGCCACGATTTCGCTCAGTTCGGCGTCGTGCTGCGGCAACTGGTCGCCTTCGACGATGGCTTGCAGGTTCAGGCTGCCTCCGCCCTGGTGTTGCCAGGCGCTGGAGGTGTCGGCTTCGCTCTGGGTCAGCCGGATCCAGTTGGCCAGGCTGTTGTCGGCCCGTCCGTCCATCGAGAACTGTTCGCCCGAACTGGTGTATTTGAATCCGATGAAGAGTTCCTCGCCCGTTATCTCGTACGGGGTGTCGAGGGTGATTTCGTTCCAACCCGGGGCCAGATGGGCCACCGACTGCTTGTAGAGGGGTTCGCCTTCGAGGCGGTTGCTGACGAAGACGTAGTTCTGCTGGCTGCTGAGTGTGCCGCCGATGGCCAGCCTCAGCGCGGTGATGCGGTTGCCTTTCAGCCGCTCCATGTAGCTGGCGGGGAACTGGATGGCGCCCTGCACGTGTACTTCAATCAGCAACCCGAGGTTGAGGCTCATGTGGCCGTCCGAATAGCCGATGCGCATCCGGGTGCTGGCGGCGTCGGCCTCGCTGGCTTGTACGGGCAGCGCCAGGCAGAGCCCTCCAAGCAACCAAGCAAACAATGTGTTCCTTTTCATTTCCTTTCCTTTTTTAATAAAAGAATGGATGTCCATTCCTAAATAGATTTAATAACTAACAACCGCAAATGTAAAGAAAGGAATTAGAAATGCAAGATGTTGACGGGCTTTTTTCTACCAAGTCACTGAATATTCTTTTCTTAGCCGGGATTTCGCTCCGGTATGCGGGCCTCCGGCGGAGGTTGCGCCGAAACGCTTTCTGATACGGCCTCTTCGTCTGCACACGCGTTGCAACGGCGTTGCAACGGCATTGCAACGGCGTTGCAACAATGGCTGGTCCGGGTGGTTTATTGGCCGGTGTCGGCCGGCCGGGCGTTGCGTTCCAGGGTGAAGATGAACTCAAGTCCGCCGCCCGGGTTGGCCTTGGCCACGATGTGCCCTCCGTGCAGCAGGACGGCGTTTTTCACGATGGCTAGTCCCAGCCCGGTGCCGCCCAGTTTGCGCGAGCGGCCTTTGTCCACGCGATAGAAGCGTTCGAACAGGCGTTTCAGGTGTTCGGGGGCTACGCCCGTGCCCGTGTCGGCGAAGCTGAAGTAGCAGAAGCGGCTGTCGGTGCGGAAACATTTCACACACACCGTGATGTCGGTGCCGGCGTAGGCGATGGCGTTGTCCATGAGGTTTCGGAAGATGGAGTAGAGCAACGAGGCGTTGCCCGGCAGCGTCAGCGTCTGGGGCAAGCGGTTGTCCACGCGGATGCGTTTCTCCTCGGTCTGCAAGGCCACTTCAGCCTCGATGCGCCGCATCGTAGCGGCGATGTCCACCGTCTCCATCTCGATGAGGCCCGGTGCCTCGTCCATGCGCGTCAGTACCGAGATGTCGCGCAGCAGGCTGGCCAGCCGGGTGCTTTGCGCGTGGCACCGGTTCAGGAACTCCTTGCGCTTGTCGGCCGGCAGGTCGGGGTGTTCGGCCAGCGTTTCCAGGTAGCCCTGGATGCTGCTCACGGGCGTCTTCAGTTCGTGGGCGATGTTCTGGGTCAGCTGGCGCTTCAGGCGTATCTGTTGCTCCTCCTGGGTGATGTCGTTGAGCGAGAGTTCGAAACTGCGGTCCTGGAAGACCACGCATTCCACGTGGAAGATGCGTCCGCCCTTGTCGATGGTGAGGGCTTTCCGCCTTTCGCCTGCGGGCGTTCCCTCCGTGCCTTGCGCGTCGATGAACGAGCGTATGGGCTCCAGTTCGGGGATGGCGAAGACCTCCTCGGTCGATGTCAGGTTGCGGTCCGAGAGCAGGTTGGCGTATTGGGCGAAGAGCGGGTTAGTGAGGATTTCGTTGCGTCCGGCGTCGAAGATGCCCAGCCCCTCGTGCGAGGTCTGCAGGTGGGTGATGAGTTTCTCGCGTTCGATGACGAGGGCCTCCTTGGTGCGGAGCAGGCGCCGGTAGATGCGGACGATGTGCTCGGAGATTTCGCCCAGTTCGTCGTGGGCGAAGGGGGGTGTGTGCGTGTCGATGGGTTCGCCCCGATCGGCCTGCAGGGCGAACTGCTTCAGCCCGGCCAGGGCGGCGCCCAGCTTGCGCGTCAGGGTGTAGAAGATGGCCGTCAGCACCAGGGTGATGGCGAGGGCGAACCACACGAAATGGCGGTCGGCCCGCAGGCTGTCGCGCAAGCCGATGTCGTAGGGCAGGGCGCTGCGGACGATGAGTCCGCGGTCCGGAAAATATTGGGCCGAATAGAAATAGGAGGTGCCCGTGTTGTCGGACAGACGGTTGACGGCATAGCCGCAGCCTTGCTGCAGGGCCTGCTGCACCTCGCGCCGTTTCAGATGGTTGTCCATGGCGTGCAGGTCGCGCTTCTCGCTGTCGAACACCACCCATCCGTCGGCTGCGATGAGGGTGACGCGCAGGTCGCCCAGCGGATGGCGTGCCAGGTAGTCGTCCGCTTTTTGGGCGAAACCGGGGCTGTGCAGATCGTCGGCCTCGCCGGACAGGTATTCGTACAACCGGTGGTTGTAGTCCTGCAGGCGGGCGTCCAGCAGGCCGGTCTTGAACTCCTTCTCGCGCTGGTATTGGTAGGCGATGAAGCAGGCCGCGTAGGTCAGAAACAGAGTCATGACCGACCAGAACAGTTTCCGGCTGAAAGGGAGCAGGGTGCGCATCATAGGCTTATTCGGTTTCGAAACAATAACCGTAGCCCAGGCGGGTGACGATGCATCGCCCGTAAGGCCCTATCTTGCGGCGGAGGCGCGTCATGTTCACGTCGATGGTGCGGTCCAGCACGCACACCTCGTCGGTCCACACGCGGCTGAGGATTTCCTCGCGCGAGAACACCCGTCCCTTGTTTTGGAGCAGGAGGGCCAGGATTTCGAACTCCTTCTTCGTCAGTGTCGTCTCCTGCCCGTCGATGCTCACCTTCTTCTGTCCGAGGTTCAGCACGAGCGTCTGGTAGGTCAGCAGGCCGTTCTCGGCCTGTCCGGTGTGCGAGCGGCGGATGACGGCCTTGACGCGTGCCGATACCTCGCGCAGCGAGAAAGGCTTGGCGATGTAGTCGTCGGCCCCGAGGTTGAAGCCCGTCAGCAAGTCGTTCTCGGTGTCCTTGGCGGTGATGAAGATGACGGGGATGCCGGCCGTCTTCGGGTCCTTCTTGAGCAGGCTGGCCATCTTGAATCCGGAGATTTCGCCCATCATCACGTCCAGCAAGAGCAGGTTGTACACGCTCAGGTCTTTCTGCAGCGCCTCTTCGGCCGACGAGGCCGTGTCCACGCGGTAGCCCTCGTTTTCCAGGTTGAACTGAAGAATCTCGCACAGGTCTTCTTCATCGTCCACCACCAGTATTCGATAATCGTTCATAGTCATTCTTGTTTGTTGCGTTGGAATGGGGCGGGATGCCGCCTCCTTGTTTGCCGGCAAAGGTGCGTAGCCTTTGTTGCGTGGAGGTGAAGGACGTGTGACATTTCTGTGACATTTTCCGCCTCCGCTGGCAAAGATAGGAAAAACCCGGTTTGCTCGTCACATTGTGTGCAAGGACGGTGCAAGCCGGGAATCCTCGCGGCCGCGTGCATCGGCCGGGGTGCATACCCGCATCGGCCGATGCGCATACTTACGCAAGCCCGGGAGCATACCCTCTCGGGCCCGGGAGCATACCCGCATGGAGTGGGGAGGGGGCGTACAGATAGGTCTATGAGTTGATAGCCTAAATGTACGCTGTTTTCGTTTCTATTTATAGGAGAGATAATTTTTAGAATTTATAGTAATTGGGCAGACGGCAAACTGCACTCCCTCCAGAAAAGTAATGTTATATTCTCGCCATCAATCCACAGAGTATCGCAATTCCGAAACTTAGGAATGTTCCCGCCAATACATATTCCGTCTTAGCTGTGTCTGTGTCCTTGAATCGCAAAATTGATTTAGCAGCGACTATGAAGCCTATTGCTTCAAACTGCCCAAGCAACACAAATACGATGGTTAGTATTCGCTCCAAATTTCCAATCAATGCTCCTGCGTTCCTTATGTTGTTACAAGATTCTGATTCTCCAACTTGATATTTTTCCAATATCAGCTTTATGAGGATGTTGGCAGGTTTCATACACAAGAGAATTGCCAAGATCAAAAGCGATATAGAGAATGAACCTGAACAACCAATCATTTGTAAAGGTAGTTCTTTTGCAGGTTCATAAATATTGGATATTGCACTCAATATTCCCAAGTGAAGTAATTGGTCAATAACAAAACTCCACAAACCTTTGGGGCAATGAATCTTTACTGCATCTATTGCAAAATGAGAGACAGCAATCAATAGAGCCCATAATCCAAAGTTACAAGATGGGACTATTACCCAAGATAACAGACCTATGGTTATAGCATGTACATATAGGAACCAACTCTTGAATTTTCTCGTTTCTTTTTGTTCGCAGCATTTGTCGGTTTGCAGATAGAAATCTCCGATGATGTGAGCTAATACTAAGCTCAAAAACAATGTACTATTCATAGTTCTCAAATTTAATCTGTTCAAAATAATTTAGAGCCTCTTCAATGCAGTACCATTTTGCAGAAGATGAATGGCTATTTACTCCAGGTTGTGAGATTCCCAATTTCTCGGCAATATCTTCCTCCTTAACTGATAAAAGTTTATAGAACAAAACCTCGCTTTGCTTTTTCGTAGCATTGTTCATTAAAGCATCGGTCAGAACTGCAATAGTATTCAATGATGAAGGGTGAATGTCATTGTTGATATGAATGCTTAATGTGCCTTTATTTGGTGAAGCCATATTTTCAATGGCTCTGCCTGAAAGATATATAGCCTCTCCATCTAAAATGCCTTCCTCCTTATCTACAATTCTCATTTCTCCAATACCGATAGCTATCCGTATACCATAAGTCTGAAAGTTCTTACTTTGCTTAATCTCTGGAAGTGTAATAGATTTAATGTAAGATTTGATTATCAGAGCAATACGGAAAGAATCAGATACCTTGGGTATCAGGCATTCAATATAATCTCCTTTTATTTGCCGTCCCCAAAAGCCTGAGAACTTTTCTCCTAACAACTGAAACAAACTGTCAATTTTTTGTTTCAGCTCAATAGTACCCTCTTTTGACAAAGAAGTAGAAGAAACGATATCGGCAGATAATGTTGCGTACATATAATTCATCTTTTTATTCGACTGCAAATATACGCACATTATTCATTTTACCCAAAAATATAAGCCATAAAACTTATACGGGTGAATTATAAGTGATTTAGCTTATAATTTCAAAATATAAGTTCTATAGCCTATATGCTCATTTATATCTCAAACGATAGAAAACTAAGTGTCCTTCAACCGATACGCCTCCTTGAATCCACTCATTATTGTTCGCTGTACATCAGAGGTGCGGTAGAGGATTTTACCGCCCACCTGAATGTAGGATAGGATACCATTGTTGCGATAATCTTGAAGCGTTCTTCGGCTTACCTTCAATATGTGGGCGACTTCTTTATCGGTCAGCAGTTCATCGTTGAACGCACCTGGCTGTCGGCTTTCAAAAAACTTCTCAATCGACACTAACAGTCATGACGCGGGTTGGGACTTCCTGTTAAAACTGCAACCACATCCACTATGGAGATATAGGGAAAGAAACCGCCTCCCGCGTGAAAAAACGTTAGGAGGATGGCTGGCATACCGACAGAATCGCTACTTTTGCCAACCAAAAGAAACTATATACCTTATATATTATATATAGCATGCTGAGACGAATCTTTCTGTGGCTGGCGTTGCTGCCCGCGTGTGTAGGGGCGCAAATCAATACAGACCGCGTGATGACCATCGGACGGAACGCACTCTATTTCGAAGACTACGTGCTGTCCATCCAATACTTCAATCAGGTGATCGGGGCAAGGCCGTACCTGTCCGAACCCTACTTCTACCGCGGCCTGGCCAAACTCAACCTCGACGACTACCGGGGGGCGGAGGAAGACTGCACCGAGGCCATCCGGCGCAACCCCTTCGTGGTCAGTTCCTACCAGGTACGCGGCCTGGCCCGCATCAAGCAGGACAACTACGAGGGAGCCATCGAAGACTATCGGAAGGCATTGGAATACGAGCCCGAGAACCTCTCGGTGTGGCACAACATGGCCCTGTGCGAAATCCAGGTGGAAAACTACGAACAGGCCCGGACCGACCTGGACCGCCTGCTGCGCATCGCTCCCCGGAACACACAGGCCCTGCTGATGCGCGGAGAAGTGTCGCTGAAGCAAAACGACTCCGTAGCCGCCCGTGCCGACTACGACCGGGCCATCGAGATGGATCGCTACGAAGGGAGCGCCTGGGCCGCACGCGCCCTGCTCAACCTGCAGCAGGAACGCTATGCCGATGCGGAGGCCGACCTGGACCAGGCCGTCTACCTCACGCCGAAGAACGCGGCCAACTACGTCAACCGCGCCCTGGCCCGTTTCCACCAGAAGAACCTGCGAGGCGCCATGGCCGACTACGACCGAGCCCTCGACGTGGACCCGCACAATTTCATCGGACACTACAACCGCGGACTGCTGCGCGCCCGGGTGGGTGACGACAACCGGGCCATCGACGACTTCAACTTCGTGCTCGAGATGGAACCGGACAACATGATGGCCCTGTTCAACCGCGCCCTCCTGCTCGACCGAACCGGCGACTACGAAGCCGCCATCCGCGACTACAGCGCCGTGCTGGACGAATATCCCTCGTTCGAATGGGGCTACCAGTGCCGGTCCGCCGCACGCCGGAAGGTCGGCGACACGAACGGGGCAGAGATGGACGAATTCCAGATGATGAAACTCAGCCTCGAACGCCAACAGGGGGACGACCGGCAGACCGCCGACCGGCAAGACGGATCCACACGCAAGAAGTCGGACAAGAACGTCGGCAACTACAACAAAATCGTCGTGGCCGACAACACCGACACCGACCCCGACTACAAGAACGAATACCGGGGCCGCGTGCAAGACCGCCACGTGAACGTACGCCTCGAGCCGATGTATGCGCTGACCTATTACGAGAAACCCAACGCCGTCCGGCGGCAACTGCACTACCACAAGGTCATCGACGCGCTCAACCGCCGGCAGGCCCTGCCGCACCGGCTGCTCATCACCAACCGTGAGAACGCCCTCGACGAAACCCAGATCAAGCAACACTTCGCCTGGATTGACAGCCATACGGCGGACATCGTGGCCCGTCCGGACGACGCGTTGCCCTACTTCGCCCGCGCCCTCGACTTCTACCTGGTGCAGGATTTCGACAACGCCATCGACGACCTGACTCGGGCCACCCTGCACGATGACGCCTTCTTCCCCGCCTATTTCGTGCGGGCCCTGGTGCGCTACAAGAAACTGGAATACGCCCGGGCCGAACGCGAACAGAGCGGCGAAGGGAGCGGACGCCCGGCGGCAAAAGGCGGCCGCGAAGCAATGGACTACGACCTGGTACGCGCCGACCTCGACAAGGTCATCACCCTGGCCCCCGACTTCGCCTATGCCTACTACAACCGCGCCAACCTGCTGTCCGGGCTGAACGACTACCGCGCCGCCCTGGTCGACTACGACAAGGCCATCTCCCTCGACGCTGAATTTGCCGAAGCCTACTACAACCGGGGACTCACCTACATCTACCTGGGCAACAAACAGCAAGGCGCCGCCGACCTGAGCAAGGCCGGCGAACTGGGCATCGCCTCGGCCTACAACGTCATCAAACGCTTCAGCGAGCAGAAGTGACGGCAAAAAGCACAGGAAAACAGACATTTTTCGGCCAAAGCAGCAGAAACTGAAAAGAAATATCTACTTTTGCAAACCATTGTGAAAACTATAGAACGAATATGATAAAGATTACATTCCCAGACGGCTCCGTTCGCGAATACAACGAAGGAGTCACCGGTCTGCAGATAGCAGAAAGCATCAGTCCGCGTTTGGCACAGGACGTATTGGCCTGTGGCGTGAACGGAGAAACCATCGATTTGTCGCGCCCCATCAACGAGGACGCCAACTTCGTGCTCTACAAGTGGGAGGACGAGCAAGGAAAGCACGCCTTTTGGCACACCAGCGCCCACTTGCTGGCCGAAGCCTTGCAGGAACTCTATCCCGGCATCCAGTTCGGTATCGGTCCGGCCATTGAAAACGGATTCTACTACGACGTAGATCCGGGTGAGGCCGTCATCAAAGATTCCGACCTGGCCGCCATCGAAGCCAAAATGGTGGAACTGGCCGCCAAGAAGGAAGTCCTGATGCGCCAAAGCATCGCCAAGGAAGACGCCTTGCAGATGTTCGGCCAGCGCGGCGAGACCTACAAGTGCGAACTCATCTCCGAACTGGAAGACGGACACATCACCACCTACACGCAAGGAGCCTTCACCGACCTCTGCCGCGGCCCGCACTTGCCTTCGACGGCCCCCATCAAGGCCATCAAACTGTTGTCGGTGGCTGGTGCCTACTGGAGAGGACAGGAAGACCGCAAGCAGCTGACGCGCATCTACGGCATCACCTTCCCGAAGAAGAAAATGCTGGACGAATACCTGGTCATGCTGGAAGAGGCCAAGAAACGCGACCACCGCAAGATAGGCAAGGAAATGGACCTGTTCATGTTCACCGACATGGTGGGCAAGGGACTCCCCATGTGGCTGCCGAAAGGCACCGCGCTCCGCATCCGCCTGCAGGACTTCCTCCGTCGCATCCAGGCCCGCTATGACTATCAGGAAGTAATGTGCCCGCCTATCGGCAACAAGAACCTCTATATCACCTCGGGCCACTATGCCAAGTACGGCAAAGACTCGTTCCAGCCCATCCATACGCCGGAAGAGGGTGAAGAGTACTTCCTCAAACCGATGAACTGCCCGCACCACTGCATGATCTACAAAAACTCGCCCCGTTCGTACAAAGACCTGCCGTTGCGCATCGCCGAATTCGGCACCGTTTGCCGCTACGAACAGAGCGGCGAACTGCACGGTTTGACCCGCGTACGCAGTTTCACGCAAGACGACGCGCACCTCTTCTGCCGCCCCGACCAGGTGAAGGATGAGTTCCTGCGCGTGATGGACATCATCTCCATCGTGTTCAAGAGCATGAACTTCGAAAACTTCGAGGCCCAGATTTCGTTGCGCGACAAGACCAACCGCGAGAAATACATCGGCAGCGACGAGAACTGGGAAAAGGCCGAACAAGCCATCGTGGAAGCCTGCGAAGAGAAAGGACTGAAGGCCAAGGTGGAATACGGCGAAGCAGCATTCTACGGCCCGAAACTCGACTTCATGGTGAAAGACGCCATCGGTCGTCGCTGGCAGCTGGGCACCATCCAGGTGGACTACAACCTGCCCGAACGCTTCCAACTGGAGTACATGGGCAGCGACAACCAGAAACACCGTCCCGTCATGATTCACCGCGCCCCCTTCGGCTCGATGGAACGTTTCGTGGCCGTCCTCATCGAACACACGGCCGGAAAGTTCCCCTTGTGGCTCACGCCCGACCAGGTGGCCATCCTGCCCATCTCGGAGAAATTCAACGACTATGCCGAGCACGTACGCGCCACCCTGCGTCAGTTCGACGTACGCGCTATCGTCGACGACCGCAATGAGAAAATCGGCCGCAAGATTCGCGACAACGAAATGAAACGCATCCCCTACATGCTCATCGTCGGCGAGAAAGAAGCCGAAAACGGCGAAGTGTCCGTTCGCAAACAAGGCGAAGGCGACAAGGGCTCGATGAAAATCGAAGAGTTCGGAAAAAATATCGCAGAAGAAGTTTCCAATATGATAAATAAATGGTAACTTTGCGCCCGCTTGTGAGCAGGCTTGAGGCCACCCCGCCTCCAGCCTGCGCACGGCAGAACAAGAATGAAGAAAAATTTGATTCACTAAAAAACAAACCAACGAACTAATCAAGTTTGAATGAAGAATGACAATTTAAAAGGGCAACATCGGATCAACGAACAGATTCGTGCCAAAGAAGTCCGCATCGTGGGCGATGATATTGAATCCGCAGTCTATCCGTTGGCGCAGGCCTTGAGAATGGCCGAAGAGCACGAAGCCGATTTGGTGGAGATTTCACCCAATGCCGTTCCTCCCGTTTGTCGAATCATTGAGTATTCGAAGTTCTTGTACCAACTGAAGAAGCGCCAGAAGGAGCAGAAGGCCAAGCAAGTCAAGGTCAACGTGAAGGAAATCCGTTTCGGACCGCAGACCGACGACCACGACTACAACTTCAAGTTGAAGCATGCCATCGGCTTCTTGCAGGACGGCGACAAGGTGAAAGCCTATGTGTTCTTCAAGGGCCGCTCCATCCTCTTCAAAGAGCAAGGCGAGGTGCTGCTGCTCCGGTTCGCCAACGACTTGGAAGACTATGCCAAAGTAGAGCAGATGCCCGTCCTCGAAGGAAAACGCATGACCATCTTCCTCTCGCCGAAGAAGAAAGACGCTCCGAAGAAGCCGAAGGCAGAAGCCCCGGCCGCAGAGAAGAAAAGTGAGTAACGCGCCGGTATAGTGCGTTGCCATTATTAATAATTTAAAATAAATCAGTTACAAAATGCCAAAGATCAAGACTAACTCCGGTTCTAAAAAAAGATTCGTTCTTACCGGAACAGGTAAAATCAAGAGAAAGCACGCTTTCCACAGTCACATTCTGACGAAGAAGACGAAGAAGCAGAAGAGAAACTTGTGCCAAAGCGGTTTGGTAGACGCTACCAACGTATCGCAGGTAAAGGCCCTCTTAGCGTTGAAGTAATCCTCTCTCGGGAAAACGTATTATTTTAAAAGTATTAACCGAATGCCTTAGCCCGAAGTTCCTTGCGCGAAGCAAAGACGCTAACATTCAAAAAAATCAATTAAAACTATGCCAAGATCAGTAAATCATGTTGCTTCCAGAGCAAAAAGAAAGAAAATCCTGAAACTTACCAGAGGTTACTTTGGTGCCAGAAAGAACGTTTGGACCGTTGCCAAAAACACGTGGGAGAAAGGTCTGACCTATGCCTACCGTGACCGCAAGAACAAAAAGCGCAACTTCCGCGCCTTGTGGATTCAGCGTATCAACGCTGCCGCACGTCTGGAGGGTATGTCCTACTCGAAGTTGATGGGTTGCCTGCACAAAGCCGGCATCGAAATCAACCGCAAGGTGTTGGCCGACCTGGCCATGAACCATCCCGAAGCGTTCAAGGCCGTTGTAGCCAAGGCAAAAGCATAACAAGCAAAAACATTTGCTGGTATATTTCCCCGACAGGAGAGCCGACCGCCCTCTTGCCGGGGAAATTTTGTTTTCGTACCTTTGCCGGCAAACATCTATTACCTTATATATACATACACACTATGGCAGACGATAAGAAAATAATCTTTTCGATGGTGGGAGTGAGCAAATCCTTCCAAAACAACAAGCAGGTGCTGAAGAACATCTACCTGTCGTTCTTCTATGGGGCAAAAATCGGCATCATCGGTTTGAATGGCTCGGGTAAGTCCACCTTGCTGAAAATCATCGCCGGACTGGACAAGTCGTTTCAAGGCGAAGTGGTGTTCTCGCCCGGCTATTCGGTGGGATACCTGGCCCAGGAACCTTACCTGGACGACACGAAGACCGTGAAAGAGGTGGTGATGGAGGGTGTGCAGCCCATCGTCGACACGCTGGCCGAATACGAGGAAATCAATCAGAAGTTCGGCCTTCCGGAATACTACGAGGACCCGGAAAAGATGGACAAGTTGTTTGCCCGTCAGGCCGAACTGCAAGACATCATCGATGCCACCGATGCGTGGAACCTGGACAGCAAACTGGAGCGGGCGATGGATGCACTCCGCTGTCCGCCCGAGGACCAGCCGGTGAAGGTGCTGTCGGGAGGCGAACGCCGCCGGGTGGCCCTGTGCCGGCTGCTCCTGCAAAAACCGGACGTGCTCTTGCTGGATGAACCGACCAACCACCTCGACGCTGAAAGCATCGATTGGCTGGAGCAACACCTGCAGCAATACGAAGGAACGGTGATTTGCATCACCCACGACCGCTATTTCCTCGACCATGTGGCCGGATGGATTCTCGAACTGGACCGCGGCGAGGGAATACCCTGGAAGGGAAACTATTCGTCGTGGCTGGAGCAGAAGACCAAACGCATGGAACTGGAAGAGAAGACGGCCAGCAAACGCCGAAAGACGTTGGAGCGCGAGTTGGAATGGGTGCGAATGGCGCCCAAGGCCCGTCAGGCCAAGGGAAAGGCCCGTCTGAATTCGTACGACAAGTTGCTGAACGAAGACGTCAAGGAGAAGGAAGAGAAACTGGAAATCTTCATCCCCAACGGACCGCGTTTGGGAAACAAGGTCATCGAGGCCGTCGGCGTGCAGAAAGCGTATGGCGAAAAGCTCTTGTTTGACAACCTCAACTTCATGTTGCCCCCCAACGGCATCGTGGGCGTCATCGGACCGAACGGTGCCGGAAAGACCACGTTGTTCCGCCTCATCATGGGGCTGGAGAAAGTGGACAAGGGCACGTTCGAGGTGGGCGAGACGGTGAAGCTGGCCTATGTGGACCAGCAGCACCGCGACATCGACCCGCAGAAGAGTGTCTACCAGGTCATCTCGGGCGGCAACGAACTGATCCGGATGGGCGGACGCGACATCAATGCCCGCGCCTACCTGAGCCGCTTCAATTTTGCTGGTGCCGACCAGGAAAAACTCTGCGGCATGCTCTCGGGCGGCGAGCGCAACCGCCTCCACCTGGCCATGGCCCTGAAAGAGGAAGGCAACGTGCTGCTGCTGGACGAACCGACCAACGACATCGACGTGAACACGCTGCGTGCCCTGGAAGAAGGTTTGGAGGACTTTGCCGGCTGTGCCGTGGTCATCAGCCACGACCGCTGGTTCCTGGACCGCATCTGTACGCACATCCTGGCCTTCGAAGGCAACTCCGAGGTGTTCTTCTTCGAAGGCTCGTATTCCGAATACGAGGAAAACAAGTTGAAGCGCCTGGGTGCGGAAGAACCCAAGCGCGTACGCTACCGCAAACTGATGGAAGACTAAACGGCGTCTCTGCCCGACGTTTTTCGTCGCAGGGATAAATAAAAGAGGGAGGCTGTGTCAAAACTTCCAATTTTGGCACAGCCTCAAAGGTGCGTCAGAATGGTCGAGATGCAAGGCGCTGAGGCTGAGGTCGAAGGGAGTGTACTGGCGTACACGACCAAGGCCGAATGCCGATAGCAACGCCGCAGATTGGCCATTATGACACACCGCCTTTCTTTTTTTTGTCCTGCATAGGGTGGGGATGCTTGAACCCAAATCGGTCATTAGCGTTATGATGATAACAACTTCTATTTTTGAGCAGAT
>JBJEHD010000030.1:0-3540 GCA_051875715.1 Bacteroidaceae bacterium | reverse complement strand
TCGACGTGGAGGTGCGCACGCCGCGCGGACGGGTGGACCTGGTGATGCGCACCCGCGACACCCTCTACCTCATCGAACTCAAACTGAACAAGGGCGCGGACACGGCCCTGAACCAAATCAACCTAAAGGACTACGCCGCCCGCTTCGCCTCCTGCGGGCTGCCCGTGGTGAAGGTCGGAATCGACTTCGATAGCGAACGGCGAACCATCGGGGAATGGAAGATGGCGTAAAGGAAAGAATACGAAGATGAGGAAACTGAGGACCACAGGAATCTGCGTGCTGCTGGCACTGCTGGCGGCCGCAGCGGTATGGTACGCCCACGACCGGCGCGGAGGCGCGATGCTCCGTCAGGCCGAGGCCTTGATGGGCACCAACCCGGACAGTGCACGCCAGGTGCTGGAACAATACGCACCGGCCCGCCATCTGCGGGGAGAGCACCAAGCCCGCTACGCCCTGCTCCTCACCCAAGCACGTTTCAAAACATACCAGCCCACGGACAACGACTCCCTCATCCGCATCGCCGTGGACTATTACGCCCATTCCTCCGATTCCCTCCGAAAAGCCTGGAGCTGCTTCTACGCGGGACAAGTCTACCGCGACCTGAACGAGCCCCAAACAGCCGTACGTTATTTCCATCAGGCTGCCACGGCCGGCGAAGGGAAAGCCGACGAACGATTCCTTTACCTTCTGTATTATCACTGGGGGAGTCTCTTGCAAACCGAGATTTCCTGTGATGAAAGTATCCGTCTGCTCCGTAAAGCCCAAAATTATGCTGACAATCTGCATCTCTACTCCTATCAAGTAAGCATATTGGGTTCCTTGGGATGGAGTTACATGTATAAGAAAGCCTACCCGATAGCCCGACTCTATCTTGATAAAGCCATACAACTAGCCCAATCCGAAAAAAAGACCAACGACCTATCCTGGCTATACCAACGCAAATCCATGTCGTTCCGGATGGAAGAGAAGTACGACTCTGCCCTTGTTTGGATCAATCGTTGCCTATCCATTCCAGACGACTCACTCGCGCTAAAGCCGGCACCAAGCACCAAAGGGCACATTCTGATTGGCCTACAGCAATATGATTCTGCCGAATACTACATAAACCGAAGTTATCGCGAACAGAATCTATACACAAAAGCCAACTTCTATTCAGCCAAATCAGAAATTGCAGAAGGAAGGAACGACCTGTCTACCGCTTTACTCCATCAACAACAGTATAGCCGTCTACTTGATTCCATTCATCGTACAGAATCAAGCATTGCCCTGATGGAGCTGCAGAAGAAATACGACTATTCGCGGGCAGAGAATGAGAATCTGCGGTTAAAGGCAAAGAGCCGAAAGTTGACGCTTGCCTTCTTGACGGCAATTCTCTTTTCAACGGTCGCCGTGTCCTTGTGTTTCTTTCTGGTTCGCCTGATCAAAAGGTCGAAGAAACGATTGCTCCTTCAAACAGAAAAGTTGGCCCGACAGCACGAGGTCAAATACTCCGACCTGCAAGCACTACTGAAAGAATACAGCAAACGGGAAATCGACCTTCAAGACTCCATTCACCAAAGCAAGAAGCAAATGGAACATTATGTTCGCCAACAGGATTATCTGAAAGGTAGGTTCTTTGCAGACTGCGACATCCGACCCCTGCTCAAGCAACGAACAGCCCTGCTGGAAACAGCGTCAGCCACCAAAGCCACCGCACTGATATTATCCGCCGACGAAACGTCCCGACTGCAGATAACGGTAGACGCCCTATACAACAACCTCGCCTCACGCCTACAACTTACCTACGGATTAGGGGACACCGACCTCCATATATGCTGCCTCATCAAATTGGGGATTCCGAACAGCCACATCTGCCATCTGCTAAATGTCAGCAAAGACGCACTCAAGAAAAGGGCGCAGCGATTATGTAAGAACAAGTTCAAGACGGACCTGCGCCTGGAGGAATTTATCGCATCCTTTCACTAACTCCAATACCCCTCAGCACTTTCATTTTTGTGCAAAGATGTCCCCACAAATTTGCAATTTGTCCCCTCTTTCCACCTAACAAGCTGAATATAAGACTACTAAAAAACCATCTTTTCGTAAAAATGTCCCTCACAAACGCATTGTTGTCCATCGGATACACGCTACTTTTGCAATCGCAAACTTAAACAAACAATGCCATGAAAATGAGAAAAACCGCAGCAACCTTTGTTTGCTTGTTCTTTACTGCCTTTAATGAGAATACTAACAAATTAAAAGATTGTTAACAAAATGAGAAGACACATTTTATTTTTGGCAGTTCTGATATGCTGCCCCCTCACGGAGAACTTTGCTCAAAAAGTTTTTCATTTTGGGGAATACCGAGTGATGATGAGTGACCAAATTCTGTCCACTCCATTACCCGATTCCTATAAAAGAATCGGATGGGAATACGTTCCAGACTCGTCTCTCTTGGTAGTACCACCACTCTTATTCAAATACCATTCCGCCTTTCTCTATCGATCCTATCCACTGTATATCCGCCCCGCCCAAGAAGCTGGAGATATAACTGATGTTTTCCACTGCCAGGCTCTCATTAAGCATGCTTTTCAAGGTTCAAGCAGTCTGGTTTACGAGAGAATCGACACCATCAACAACATCCCATTCTATATATACGTATGTTGGAGACAAAAACCAATGTATGACGATGTGTATTGTCTCAAGGCCATGATGTACATCAATCAAAGGGATTTCTCCATTTTTTCTGAATGCCACAGAGATGACTTTGAAAATGCCTTACCTGTTTTTATGGAAGCCGTACGAAGCGTCCGTGTGGAGAAACGAGAGGAAGACGATGAGGAATAAAGAGACCTGTGCGCGACAGACGCGTCTACACACGACAGGAACTGGACTCAAAGACGTTCAACCTGTTCTAACGGAATAATGCCGTGGCGGCGGACCGGGGGCCACCCTTGTCCGCCGCCATTTTCTCCACGGTGTGTTGCACCTTTGGCGGGAAAAGCCTATCTTCGCCTCATCGTAACAAAGCAAAGGAGGAGACCATGCACACAATCGATTTGAAGCGTTGCCCGGTGGGCATCCAAACATTTGAAAAGATACGGGAAGGAGATTATCTCTATGTGGACAAGACGGACTTGATATACCAGTTGGTACACACATCCACATACGTTTTCCTGAGCCGCCCACGCCGCTTCGGCAAGTCGCTGCTCACCTCCACGCTGCACAGTTATTTCGAGGGGCGGAAGGACCTCTTCCAAGGCCTGGCCATCGAGGGACTGGAGACGGAGTGGACACAGCACCCCGTGCTCCACTTCGACATGAGCACGGCCAAGCACGTGGGGGTAGAGGATCTCAAGACGGAACTGGCCGGCAAGTTGACCGACTATGAAAAGATCTATGGTCCTAATGAACCCTCAAAGCCCAATCTCAACCAACGCTTGCAGGGTTTGATTGAACGCGCCCATGCCAAGACCGGCCGCCAGGTGGTGGTGCTGATTGACGAGTACGACGCACCGCTGCTCGACGTGGTGCACGAGGACGAGAACCTGCCGGCCCTGC
>JBJEHD010000029.1:0-18629 GCA_051875715.1 Bacteroidaceae bacterium | reverse complement strand
TAGTCGCTATGTTTTGGGCGAAATTTTCAATAGAATTAGCGAATTAGGCAAAATTAGTGGACTATAGTAACATTCTGAGGCAAAATAGTGTCGTTTTACAAATGATCATTTTCATTAAGTCATATTTTGGGGTGCTTTTCTTTGTTTTTCAGAGTATTATTTTGGAGTTTAGAGAAATTTGAATTAACTTTGCAAAAAAAGAAAGGTGTTCTTTTGATTTAATGCAAGACAAAGAAAAATATGGAACTTCGTTCGTTTCCAAATCGTTAGCAATCAAACGGAAGATACTTGTAAGTTATTTGTTTTCAGTAAGGAAGAAGATTATAAATGTCTTGCCACATGAAAGGTCACGTGCTTGCCCTTTATTCCCGCTTTCTCAACCCATGTGTGAACGGAGTGTTTATATGCAAGAGAAGGAGTATTATGCAAGTGATTGGATCACTCCCAATTATAGTTGCAAGACGTATAGGATAGAACCACGTGGTACCGGTTTTTATTTAGATGAAAAGTACTGGCTTTCAGACAAATATCTTTTCTATATCCTCCCCATCAAGGAATAGTTAACCCACGCTCTTTCGTGGCAGAAGCAACAGTGGCAAGCCCATCTTCGGACGCGGCTTGCCGCTGTTGCTTTTTTGATTTCGCCTTTCCTGCCTTTCGGGAAAAGCCTTATATTTGCGGAGACCTAACAACCGCAAATCAAACTATGGACTATCAGCACATCCTGGAGGATATCTTCGAGAAAATCCGACCGTACGCCCGTGTGGGCAATCAAGCCGCGTACATCCCTGCCTTGGCCGAGGTGAACCCCGACCAGTTCGGCATCTGCATCCAGACCCTGCGGGGCGAGACCTATCGCCTGGGGCAGGCGGACGTGAACTTTTCCATCCAAAGCATCTCGAAGGTGTTCTCACTGGTGTTGTGTCTGCACTTTCTGGGCGACGAACTGTGGCGACGCGTGGGCAAGGAACCGTCGGGGACGGCCTTCAACTCGCTGGTGCAGCTGGAGGTGGAGCACGGCATCCCGCGCAATCCCTTCATCAATGCCGGGGCCATCGTCATGGCCGACATTCTGCTGAAGCATCTGCGCCACCCCGAGGACGACTTCCTGGACTTCATCCACCAACTGAGCGGAAACCCCGCCATCGGCTACAACGAGCGTGTGGCCGCATCGGAGCAGGCGACGGGCTACCTGAACGCTGCCATCGCCAACCTGCTGAAGTACAATGGAAACATCGAGGGGGACATCGCGCAGGTGCTGCGTTTCTACTGCCTGCAATGCTCGGTCGAAATGAACTGCCTGGACCTGGCGAGGGCCTTCCTGCCGTTTGCCCAGCACAACCGGCCGTTTCAGTTCGGAGACATCTGCCTCACTTCGTCGCAGGTGAAGCGCATCAACGCCCTCATGCAGACGTGCGGCTTCTACGACGAGGCCGGCGAGTTCTCCTACCTGGTCGGCCTGCCGGGCAAGAGCGGTGTGGGCGGCGGGATTGCCGCGGTGCATCCGATGCACTACTCGGTGGCGGTGTGGAGTCCGCGACTCAACAAAAAGGGAAACTCCGTGATGGGCATCAAGGCACTGGAACTGCTGACCACCGAAACGCAAGAATCCATCTTTTAGAGATTTCCCTACCGGCTTGTGGGGATTTCCTTGTGGAAGTGAACAAGGGATTTGTTATTTTTGCAAGGTACAAGAAAGTATTCAGTATGAAAGGAGTGAACGTTATGAAGAAATGGATTTTGACGGCGTGGCTGGCACTGGGCGTGAGCACCCTGGCCATGGCACAGGACTACGACGATCTGTACTATACGCCTAAGAAGAAAAAGCAGGAGACAGTGGAGGAGAAGAAAAACGTTCGTCCGGCTTCGCCCACTGTCCAGGTGGTGACGCCTGAGGAGGATGCTCCGATGGTGCGCGAACGGAGAAACGCCGAGCGCGATGTGGACGAATACAACCGCCGTTACTCCGCATCGGACTACGACTTCGAGGTGGAAGGCGACACGTTGATGGTGCGCGAAAAAGCCTATCCGGCCGATGAGAGCGGAGAATGGGTGCGTGACTTCGACGGCTCGGAGGACGACTACGAATATGCCATGCGGTTGGTGCGCTTCCGCAATCCTCGCTTCGCCGTCCCGGTGAGCAGCCCGCTCTACTGGGACATTGTCTATGGACTGGACTCCTGGGATTGGAACGTATATACCGACGGATTCTACGCCTATGCGTTCCCCACCTATACCAATCGGTTGTGGTGGGATTGGCGCTTCGGCTCGTTCGGCGTCACGTGGGGCTTCCCCTACTATTCTGCCTATTGGGGTTATTACGGATGCCATCCCTATCCTTATCCCGGCTGGGGAGGCTGGTGCGGACATCACGGCTGGTGCGATCCGTGGCACGGCGGTTATGCTGCTCGGCCGGTCTATTACAACGGACGTCCTGCAGTGGGTTCGCACGGCGGATACAGCAGTCGCGCCACGGCTGTACGACCTGCAACGGGACGAGCTTCGGCCTCATCGCGTACGGACGGATATGTGCGTGGCGAGACGGTCCGGGCTGGAGCCGGAAGGGTGGTAGGCACGCGGACTCAGATGCCTCGTACGGGTGACAACCAGACGGTGCGCACGGGTGCGAGAAGTACCATTCAAGACCGGACAAACGGCAATTACGGACGACCGGGCAGTACAACGCGTACAGGCGGGACCAATCGCTCGTCGTCTTACAACCGGGCTGGCAGCAGCCGTTCGGAGGGAACAACCGCCCGCCCATCGTCCACTCGTAGGAGTTCGGGTGCATACACGCCGGCCGAATCGTCGACCCGTAGCGGCAGTAACAACCGAGGGTCTTCGTCATCGCGCGGCAGTTACTCTTCCGGCGGGTCGTCGGTCAGCAGGGGTGGCTTTGGCGGAGGAGGCTCGTCCCATTCATCGGGCGGAGGCAGTTCGCGCGGAAGCAGCCGGCGATGACGGACCGCGCATATAGGTGTGAGAGCGTAAACAGATAGTGAAACTAAGAATAGGAGACACAAGAGATATGAAGAAACAATGGATATGGATTCCGTGCTTGTGCACGGCCTTGGGCTTGCAGGCTCAATCGCACTACGATGCCAACCGGCTGATGCAACAGGATTTGAATGGTACGGCCCGTTTCGTAGGTATGGGTGGAGCCATGAGTGCATTGGGAGGCGACGTTTCCACGATGGGCGTGAATCCGGCCGGTACAGGCATCTATCGCAGCAGTGATGCCATGATTTCGTTTGGCTTCAACCGTTCGAACAGCGAGAGCACTTTTTCCGGTATGCGGATGAAGGACGGGGCTACGCAGGCTTCGTTTGACAATGCAGGTTTCGTCTATGCGCTGAAATATGGCGAGAAAACAACACTGCGCTACGTCAACTTCGGCTTCAACTACCATAAGGCACGCTCGTTCAACAAACAGATGGCCATGGGGGGCGAATATGTCTCCAACGTGTCGCAGACCGACCAAATGGCGGCACAGGCCGACGGACTACCATCGTCTGAATTCGCCCGCACGGACGTGTGGGACGTGAACGGCATTGGATGGCTCTCCATCTTGGGTTGGGACGGCATGCTGATTTTCGATGATGAGAATGACAACAAAGCTTACAATGGTTTCCCCAGCCTCACCAAGCCTTATGGCGATTATCGCTCGACAGAGGAGGGTGCCCTTCATTCGTACGACCTCAACGTGTCGTTCAATCTCAAAGACCGGGTCTACCTGGGCTTCACGCTGGGCTTGTACGACGTGGACTACTCGCGTCAGACCTGGTATCGCGAAGGATTCGACTACCTGGAGTCGACGGGCGACCGCTCATACTACACACTGAGGAATAGTTTTTCCACGGACGGCAATGGGATTGACTTCAAGGTGGGTCTCATCGCCCGTCCCTTCGAGGAACTTCCCTTGCGTGTCGGGGTGGCAGTTCACACACCGACGCTTTTCAACTTGAAGGACTATTCTGAGGCAGTGCTGCAGTCGTGTGTCGACATGCAGCTGGACGGCCATCCGAAGGACTACATGTCCTCCACCCCGTCCGGTGCCGTTCTGACGGAATACAAGATTGTGACGCCGTGGAAATACAATGTCAGCCTGGGCTACACCATTGGTCGTCAGGTGGCCATCGGTGCAGAATATGAGTTCGTCGATTACGGTACGGCCAAAGTGAAGGATTTCGACGGCTATGCGTTGGGCGTGGCCGACGGAGTCGATGTCAAGTCATCGCTGAAAGGGGTACATGCTGTACGTGTGGGCTTGGAATACAAACCGATATCGGCCTTGGCTTTGCGGGCTGGCTACAATCATTCTACAGCCTCGGTTCGGGACGGGGCGTACAAAGTGTTGCCGTACGAAGGGCCCAACTCCGTCCGCACCGATACGGAGTACGCTAACACGAAGGCTACGAACCTGTATACTGCCGGTATCGGTTATCGCGGCCGGATGTTCTATGCCGATTTGGCTTACCAATACAAAGCCTATGAGGAGGATTTCTATCCGTTCGACCATGTCGACCTGGAGGCTACAAAGGTGAAGAACATTCGTCATCAGGCTTTGCTGACGCTGGGTGTCCGCTTCTGATTGGTGGTGGGTTCTTTGTCCTATTTGTCGCGGTATTCTTTCTTCTTCCAGAAGTTGAAGCCGGCGTAGATGCGCAGTGTGCCGAAACTGTTGCTGATGCTGAACGCGCTCGACCGGTATCCAAAGGTGTTCATCACAAGTGAGGCTCCTACATAGAAGTGGTTGTTGTTCCAGGTGATGCCGGTACGGGTGACAAGGTCGAAGTTGATTTTCCGAAGTACGGATTTGGACTGGTATTCCGAATCGGATTTCGAGCGTTTATAGGCGATACCTGGTGCCAACGACAGATTGAACAGGCAGTTGCGGGCAAACACCCAGTTGTAGGCATAGCCGGCATTGAGGCAATAACTGGTATAGTCAATCTGATTGAATTTCAATCGGTCGTCCAGTTGTTCTTGCACGTAGTCTGGCAGGCCGCGGTAGTCGAGACTCGTCTTATGTTTCGAAAAGGTGAAACCGACCAGCAAGGAGCCGGCGCTACGCCGCTGGTTGGTGCTTTGGCTGTAGGCTGCTGGATAGGAGAAGCGACGGTGGTTGTGTACCCAGTAGGCACTGAGTCCGGCAATGTCGGCGTTCAGACCCGTCACCTCGTCGGATAATTTCCCCGTGAACCCTTCCGGACGGAAGTTTTCTGTGTTGCGAAGACTGAAATGGTTGCCGCTCTTGCGGTAGAAGATGTCGCAACCTGCTACGGAACTATAGAGGCTGAGCGAGAATTCTGTTCGCCCGTCTGATTGGCTTTTCTTCCCGAACAAGTGACGCAAATCGACAGAATAACCGACAAAAATCCAGCGCCAGCCGAAATAGACGCCAAGCCGGTAATTCATGTCGGGGGCCAGACGGAGTTTTTGTGGACTGCTGGTTCCTGTCGAACGGAAAGTGTAAGTTTCGTACCAATTGCTGTTTTCCAGCATGAAGGCAAGATTGTAGCGATTGGGCTCGACGTACAGGGTGTCGAGGTCGCCTACGTAGTCGACCACCCGGCGAAAGAAACTCGGACGCGGTTGCACGTCGGCCCGAGCAGGGGTGGAGGAAAGGCTGTCGGCTACATACGTGCTCCACGCCGGAGCGCTGGAAAGCAGCAATCCGGCCATGCACAGAAAACGTAGGACGAAAACCTTCATAGGACGCTTCAGATTTTTCCCAAGATACGGTCCATCACCCAGTTGGTGGGCGTGGCGCTGACACCGTCGCACGTGCAGATGCTTTTGCCCAGCAGGTGGTCGACAACGGCCTGGATGAGATAACTCTGCACGTGGTCGGGGCGTGGAATGTGGATTTCTTCGCGTCCGCGTTCGGTGTGAAGGGCGATAGGGTCGAACGTGAAGGTACTGAAGCAAATCATTCCCTTGTCGCCGATAATCTCGATGCGGTCTTCCTTGGCCGATTCGTGTGCTACGAAGCACCATGAACCCGAACCTACCAGGCCTGATGCAAACTGGAAGCAGGCGCTGACAGAGTCCTCCGTAGGGTAGAGTCCTCCCCGGTTGGTCTTCACGCCTTCGGCCTCGAGGATGGGACCGAAGTACTCTTGGAGAATGTCCAACTGGTGAGGGGCCAGGTCGTAGAAGTAACCTCCTCCGGCAATGTCTGGCTGCACACGCCAGGGCAGGTTGTCGCGGTTGTAGTCGAGGTCAAACGGAGGTTGGGCAAAGCGAATCTGGACATTGATGACGTTTCCGATGGCTCCTTGTTCAATCAGTTCCTTGACCTGGATGAAGTAGGGGAGATAGCGGCGGTAATAGGCTACGAAGCAAGGGACTCCCGTTTCTTCTGAAATGCGGTTGATGCGGGCGCAGTCTTCATAACTGCTGGCCATCGGCTTCTCGATATAGACAGGCTTGCCGGCCTTCATGGCCAGGATGGCAAAGGTGGCGTGTGAGGAGGGTGGTGTTGCAATGTAGACGGCATTGACATCAGGGTCGTCTACCAACGATTGGGCATCGGTATACCATTTTGGAATATGATGACGTTGGGCATAGTCTTCCGCTTTGGCGGCATCGCGGCTCATGACGGCCACTACGCTCGACCCTTCGGCTTTGGCGAAGGCTGGTCCGCTCTTTTTCTCGGTTACGGCACCGCAACCGATGAATCCCCATTGAACTTTCGAATAGATTTGTTTCATGTGTTAGTTTTTTTTCGATTGGCCGGCTTTTTGCCGGCATAGTATTTACGGTAGAGTTTTTTGTATTCAGGTGTCGACAAGTAACTTTGCAGCCATTCGTTCAAGACACGTAGCAGTTCGGGTTGTTGCTTGCTGACTCCCCAGGCGTAAAACTGGCTGAAACTGAGGTCTGTGCTGATGTCCAATTGGGGGAGCGAATCGAGCATTGCACGGGCCAGGCTTTCGTCGGCTACGGCATAGTCGATATCGCCGTGGGCCACCATGGCCAGCAACTGCTCTTGTCCGTAGCGTTCCACTTCCCGGGTATAAATGGTGTCGCCTATCTCGTTGCTGAGATTCTGGATGCGCAACAAGGCTGGCGAGCCTTTCACGACGTGTAGTGTGCGGTGGGCCAACTCGAGTTGGTTGTGGATGTATACAGAGTCGTCCGTCTGGACCTTGCGCTGCACCAACACTTGCTTGTGGCTCATAAGCGGGATGGTAAGAGCCAACGTGTCTTTCAACAGGCTGGTGGAAAGCAGATTGTAGGCAATAAGGTCGAAACGACCTTGCTGCAGACCTTCGAGGCGTTGTTCGAAACTCATGAGCGGGACAACGTCCACCTGCAAGCCGTGGCTGCGGGCAAAGGCATGTACCAACTCGTAGTGAAATCCCGAAAGCGTATCGCCTTCGACGTGATAACTGAGTGAATTGTACTCCGTGGTGGCGTGCAATATTCCGGATGTCTGGATTTCGCCCCAGTCTCGTGGATGTCCTTCAGCCTGCGAAAATCGAGTATGTACCAACCGGTTGCACACGAGGGCCAAACTGATGAGAAGTAGCAACAGGACCGGCAACTGCCGTTTGTGCCGTCCGACGAACGAAAGGAGAGATGTGGGCTTCATAGGCTGTATCAATCAAAGAAGTTCCAGGAAAGGCCAAACTTGAACATCCGTGGGTTTTCGGGATAATGAGGTGCAAGGAAGTAGGAAGAATTTCCCATGCCTTTGTTTACATGGTACATCATCACGTAAAGCCGGGTTCGCTTGAGATGCAGATTGGCATAGACGTTGATGAGGGGATAGCCGCCCACCCGGATGGATTCGCCCGGGTTCTGTAGGCAGAACTGGCCGACGACGGGAGCATAACCGGGTGCTTCGTAGCGCGTGAAGAAGCGTAGGTCTGCACCTATCTCGACGCTGAGTACCTTCTTGGCCAGTTTCGCACTGAGGTAGAGGTTGTGGTACAGATTCAGTTTCGGCAGCGGAAGGATGGAGGCTTGGCTGCTTTGTTGATAGGTGATTTCGTTGTCGAGATGCAGGATGCCCAGTTGAAAATCTTGTTTCAAGGTAGCGGAGAATACTTGGATGTTACCCGACGATTGGTGTATGGCTACTTCGTCCAGATATCCGCCGGACTCAGCCGGGCTGGTGTTGCCTGTTTGTGCCAGGTATGTGTAGTTCTTGATGTTTTCTATCCCGGCACTCAGCCGCGTACGCCATCGGTCGATGCTTAGGCAGCCCTCGATTCGTGTGCGGTATTCGTCAGACAGTCCGGTGTTGTTCCACCAATAACGGGTGGAATGGAAGTGGCGGTAGTAGAAGGTAGGGTGCAGGCTTTTGACGAAGGCATGGACGTCCAGACGTACGGTGTCGCGGAACAGACGGAAGTTCAAGTCCATTGTTCCGTCGACCCGGAACTGCCCCAGGTCTTCACCAGCCAGGGCCACCTCGCCCATGACGTTGTAATGAAGGAGTGTCCCTTCTCGTTTGGACAACTCACCGCCTACCGTCAAGTTATGTTCCCGATAACGTTTTTGCCAACGGTCGGCATACGAGGCCAGTGTGTCGGGCAAGGTGAACGTGCGGTACTCGTGGCTGACGAATCCGGTCAGCCCGGCCCGGGCCCAGCGGCTGAAACCTTCGCGCAGGGAGATGCCTATCGTGTTTTTCACACGGAGGTGACTTGTGACGTCGTCGGCTGAGTCGCGTCGGAAGTAGTTGTGGGCATAATAATTGTCCGGATTCTCGTAAGAGATGAATCGTCGTTCGTACTTGTCAATGTGCAAGGTGTGGATGAGGCTGGTGACAGGTACGAACTCCCGTTTGTCGGGTTGCTCTTCGGATGGCTCGCGCTCGAATCCCAGGTTGTATCGGTGTGTCAGGAAATAGGTGAATCCACTGCTACGGCTCCAGGTGGCAGACAGATTCGTGGGTATGTCCGAGGGCCGGTAACTTTTTCGGCCTCCCATCATGTCGAGCGGATTGGTGATGTATCGGTCGTCGACGATGCCATCGTTCTCACCCATCTTTAGTTTGTCGTAACTGAATACGCTGTGCAGTTCGTAGTGTTTGCCCACATAGGTGCCGAAAAGGCTGCCGTTGAAGAACGACGTCGCCTGGTTGTTATATTGACCGCGACCATAGAGGTAGTCGAACGAGAAACCAAGCCCCAACCGTTTATTTACGTTGACGGAGAAGTAACTGCGGAAGCGGTCTTCGCCATCGCGCTTGCTGCCGGCCTTGTGATAGGTCAGGTTGGTGAAGGGCGATTTGGTGTTGGTGAACATCACTTCGCCCGGACTGCGGACAAAGGCCGACAAGGGGTCGGTGAAGAAGTACTGGCTGCTTTCTTTCCGGTGGAAGAACACACGCGACTGGCGAGGCGAACCGAGGTTACCCAGATGATTGTACTCGCCATTGAATCCGTCTGGCAGGTTGGAATTCTGAAAATGATGGTGCAACGTGTCGACCGGTGTACTTATCCGGGTACCTAACAATGGGTCTACACGCCACATGTGCAGTTCTACCGGGATGGTGCTGGCATCAATTTTCTCTTCGGTCGAGTCGTTCAGTTGGTCGTAGTCGGAGAGGAAACCATTGTTCACATCGTTTTCTTCCCGTTCGCGCAAACGGTTGATGTCTTGGGCCTCGAGACTTGTCCAACCAAGGGAAAGGGCAAGCAAGGCAAGAGCGGCGCGGACGAGAAACGAGGTGTGCAAGGATGTATGGGCATTCATGAGCAGTCGGTCAGTCTTCACGGTTCATTATTGGGAGCAGTTCTTTCGGATGAGCCCGTCTACGGCATCGTCTCCCAAGGCTTTGGCTTGGGAGAACGCTTCACAGGCTTGTGCTGCATTCCCTTGTTGGAGCAGACAGTAGCCGATGAGCCGATGGCAGGCAGCGAAGTTCGGGTCGATTTCCAAGGCACGACGCAACTGGCCGATGGCTTCGTCGTAGTGAGCCACACGTAGGAGCACGGCTCCGTATTCAGCCAGATAGGTGGGATTGTCAGGCTTTTGTGCCAAAGCCGATTCGATGTCGTCCAATGCGCGGCGGAAATCTTTGGCCTTGTAGTTGGCTTGTTCACGGTAATAGTAGAAAAGGTCGTTCACTTGTCCGCCCACACATTCCGAATAGGCATCGTATGAGGCTACGGCTTCGCGGAACAGTTCCTGTTCTTCTTTCAGTTGGGCGCTTTCCAGCAGGTAGGGGGCCACCTCTTTGGGGTATGGCTTGCCATAGAGGAAGGCTGCGCTGTCAATCAAAGCAATGATTACATCCGGTTCGGCTTGCAGGCGTTGCTGACATTTGGCGGTGGCGTAGATGCTCTGGGGAGATACCATTTTCGATTGGTTTACTTCGTCATAGCAGGCCAATGCTTTTTCATAGTCTTGCATGGCAAAATAGATGTCGCCGCGCAGTTGTTGGTAGAGGGGCAGCCGTTCGACGGCCAAGGCCTTCCCGGCTTCGTCCAGCGCCTTGGCATAGCCCCAGTCTTTGTAGGCCACCGGATGTTCGGATTCCTGGTTGGCCACAATCAGTTTGGCCCAGTTGTAGTGGACGTCGCCTTTCTGCTTGGCCAGTTTCAAGGCCCTTTCATAATCGGCCTCGGCAAGGGCGAGATGTGCCTCATCCGGGTAGTTGTACACGTAGTGCGTGGCTCGGCGCATGTAGCCTTCGCTGCTGGTGGGGTATTGATCGATGAAATCGTTGATGCGGTCGAGGTATTTGGCCGCATCCAGTTGGGAGGCTCCCATGAGCAGGTATACCAATGCCTGATCTTCCGTAGGCGGCAAGGCTTTCTTGATTCCGATGGCATCCAGAGCCTTTTGGTTGGGCGACATCAGACTGATTTGCAGATTCTCGGCAAATGCGACATCCAATACGTAGCTTTCGTCGTTCTGTTCATGGCTGTTTTGCAGCAATCCGACAACGGTTCCTTCGGCATTGAGCACCGGACAACTGACCGCCTTGGGGTTTAAGGGCAGGTTGAGGCTATAATATTGGAATCCACCGGCGATGGACGTCACTTCTTTCACTTGTGCTGCAGTACAGTCACGTTCTTTCTGCGAGGAATAGGCCAACAGGTAGACCGTTTCTCCTTGTACCGGTTTCTGAGAGGCCAGCAGCAGGCAACCAGGCGTCTTTTTGCCTATGTCTACGCGAAATTTGATTGCGTCGTACATCTCGTCGGCTCCTAACACGTGTTTGATGGGCCATTCTTTTCCATCGGTTGTGATGGCTACCGCTCGGAAGGCACCTTCGAACAAGGCATAGTCAGAGAGGGCTACTCCGTCTTCCGACACAAAGAAACCGTTTCCTGTGTGCAGAATTCGGTCGTTTTGGTCGTATGTGATGAGCGAGAAGACGGCGCGTCGGGCTTTCCCAGCCCACTTGGGCGCATTTTTCTGGGCATGCAGACCGGCGAGGGCCAGCCAGCAGCAGAACCATAGGGTGAGTTGTCTTTTCATAAGCCGATGGGGAATTGATGGATGATTAGGCAGGCAGGTTTCGTTGCTTGACAGCCTCGTAGATGAGGATGCCGGCGGCCACGCTGACGTTGAGCGATTCAATGTGGCCATAGAGCGGAATTCTCACCCGCTCGTCGCACAACTCCAGATGTTCGGCAGCTACGCCGGTGTCTTCTGCTCCCATGATGATGCAGAGCGGGTCGGCATAGTTGGCCTGCGTATAGTCGTAGTCGCTTTTTTCTGTGGCAGCCACGATGCGGAAACCGCAGTCTTTTAGGTAGCGAAGAGTCTGTGCGAGGTTTTGTTCGCGACAGACAGGCAGAGTGTGCAAGGCTCCGGCCGAAGTCTTGATAGCATCGGCATTTGCACTGGCACTTCCTTTGGTAGGCAGGATGATGGCGTCGACCCCGGCGCATTCGCAAGTGCGGGCGATGGCTCCGAAGTTGCGTACGTCCGTCACCCCGTCCAGCATGACGAAGAAAGGCACGCGTCCTTCTTCAAACAGGGTCGGCACCAGGTCGGCTGTACGCTGGTATGTCACGGCCGATGTGAAGGCTACTACGCCTTGATGGTTCTTCCGGGTGATGCGGTTGATGCGTTCGACAGGGACGCGCTGTACGGGGATGAGCGTTCCCTTCAAGGCTGCAAACAGTTCCTTGGACAGTTCGCTTTGCATATCCTTCTTGACAAGAATCTTGTCGATGTCTTTTCCTGCCTGAATGGCTTCGATGACGGCACGTACGCCGAATATCATTTCATTTTTCTCCATGCGCTATTGTAGGTATGATTCATTGTTTTAACAGTTCTTTGGCATTGTTCAGTGCCGCCTCGGTCAGTGTGGCACCGCTTAGCATGTGGGCAATCTCTTCGATACGTTCTTCCGGTTCCAGACGGCGGATGTGGCTGTTGGTCTCCACCTCGTTGTCTTGTTTGAATACCTTGTAGTGTGCCGTTCCTTTAGCGGCGATTTGTGGCAGGTGGGTGATGCTGATGACCTGCATCCGTTGGCCCATCTCTTGCATGATGTCGGCCATCTTGTCTGCTATCTCGCCGGACACTCCGGTGTCAATTTCGTCGAATAGGATGGTGGGCAGTTTCGTTTCGCCGCAGATGAGCGATTTCAACGAAAGCATCACACGGGCAATTTCTCCTCCTGATGCGATGGAGGCCACCGGACACAACTGTCCGTTCTTGTTGGCCGAGAAAAGGAAGGCGACGTTGTCCGCTCCACTGGCATCCAGTTCTTTGCGCGCCGACATTTCGACGGAGAACCGAACGTTGGGCATTCCCAGGGGGATAAGGCGTGGACGCATCTCTGCTTCGACGGTTTGGGCCGCTTGCTGGCGCAGACGGGTCAATTCTGCTGCACAGGCTACTACGGCTTCGTAGGTTTTTTGAGTGGCTTCTTTCAACTCTTGGATGCGGTCGTCGGCCGAGGTGATGGACTGCAGGCGAGAACGGAAGCCTTCTGTCAGTTCGACCAGTTCGCGTGTGCTGCTTACGTGGTGTTTCTGCTCCAGCGAGTAAATGAGGTTGAGCCGTTCGTTGACGCTGTCCAACCTTCCGGGGTCGAATGATACGTTTCCTTCCATACGCCCTGCATCCTGGGCCAGTTCTTTCAGTTCGATGTAGCCGCTCTCCAATCGGGAGGCCAGTTCGCCGGCCGGTGCATACACGCTTTGCAGTCCTTGCAGTACGTGCAGGCATTCTTTCAGACGGGGCAGGAGGCCGGCCTCGTCTCCGTCGAGCGTTTCTCCAAGTTGATAAAGTCCGGCTTTGATCTCTTCGGCATGGCTCAATGTGTCGGCTTCTTGCTCCAAGGCATCCTGCTCGTCGGCCGTGAACCGTGCTTCTTCCAATTGGTCTAATTGAAAGCGGATGTATTCTTCGTCGGCTTTGTTACGTTCGGCCTCTTCCTGGGCTTGAGCCAGTTGTCGGGCGGTTTCTTGATAGAGTCGGAATGCTTGGCGGTAGGTATCGCGTTCCGTTTCATCGTGGGCCAGTACGTCCAGCACATCCAGTTGAAATCCTTCATGGCTCAACAGCAGGTTTTGGTGCTGCGAGTGGATGTCGACCAGTTGTTCGCCCAATTCCTTCAGTTGTGCAAGCGAAACGGGCGTGTCATTGATGAAAGCTCTTGATTTACCTGTGGCCTGCACTTCCCTGCGCAGGATGCAGGCGTGTGGGTCGTATTCGAGGTCGTGTGCCAAAAAGAAGGGCTCCAGCCCGTAGCCGCTCACGTCGAATTGGGCTTCGATGACGCATTTCGTGGCCCCGGTCCGGATGGCTTTTGTGTCGGCACGCTGTCCGAGCAGCAGTCCGATGGCTCCCAGAATGATGGATTTGCCTGCACCGGTCTCGCCTGTGATGACCGAGAATCCCGAATCGAAGCGGATGTCCAGCGTTTCAATCAAGGCATAGTTTTTTATGTGAAGCGTCTCTAACATATCTTTCTATGGTTTGGCGGATTTGATTTTGTCCCAATCGGTGGATTGGGAAGGACTGATTTCCATGAGCAGGTCGTATACGCCGTCACGCTCGTTTTGTGTCCCTTTCGTATAGATATTCACCAGTTCGTCTTTCTTGGCGTCGACCCAGATTTGGGGAAGGGCCGACATCGACTTGGCTGCTTTGGCTTCTTTCAGCAGAGCGAGCGATTCGGTAATTCTGGCTCGTCCGCGGTCGGCGTTTTGCGCCATTTCGTCCAGTCCCAGACGATGGTAGTCATACATCAGTTGGCGGAGGGGTTTCATGCTTCCGTCCATGTAGTCGCTCACGAGTGCATGGCGGTTTCGGCTGTCGTCGAACGCCTTCCATCCGGTTTCGCCCAGCATCTGTGCGGAACTGACGATGTTTTCCGCAATGTGGAGGACGTCCGTACCGCCCATCGGTGCCATCGAGTCCATGTCCAGTCCGATAATCAGGTAGGCATAGTAGGCAATGACGGCGGTCAGGTTGTTGTCGACGATGTTGTCCTTCCATTCCAGCGGGTCGTATTCCAAGTAGTTGAAGTTGAAGTTCACGTCTTTGAAATTGAACAGCACGGTGTTGTAGCTTGCGTTGAACACGGGGCGGTTCGATTGTACGATGAGTTCGCATTCGAAGGCTCCGTCGTCGCTGTATTTCTTTACGGTAATGTTCATTGTGCAGGCGATACGTTCGTTGGCGGCATATTGGGCGTTTGTCCATTTCCGTTCGTTGACGAACTCCTTGAGTGCATTTTCCAACGTGGCGAACACCTGGGTGTTCGTCCCTTGTATCTGCGCATGGTTGATGCTGACCTTGCAGTTCAATTCTTGCGCCCGTGCAGGCCGGACCAGGCAGGCCAGGAGGCATAGGAGGAGACAGATGAATGGCTTCATGGTTCAAGACGGGTTGTTAGTTGGTCAATGATGTCTTTGGCCACGAGGGCTTTGGGCTTGAGCGGGTAGGCCGTTGTTGTGGTGCGGTCGATGATGGTGATTTTGTTGGTGTCGCACCGGAAGCCTGCTCCTGGGTCGTTGAGCGAGTTGAGTACGATGAAGTCGAAGTTCTTTCGTTGCAGTTTGCCTTGTGCATTCTCCAACTCGTCGTTCGTCTCTAAGGCGAACCCTACGAGCATCTGGCCCGCTTTCTTGATTTTTCCCAGGCTGGCGGCAATGTCCTGTGTGGGGCGCAGGCGGATGGTCAGCTCGTCGCCTGTGCGTTTTATTTTCTGGTCGGCGGTGGTTTCGGGGGTGAAATCGGCTACGGCTGCACACAAGATAGCGGCATCCATGTGAGGAAAACACTCGGTGGCGGCCCGATGCATTTGCTCGGCAGATTCCACGTCGATGCGTCGAATGTTCGGATGTGTGGCGTGCAATGCCACCGGTCCGCAGATGAGTGTTACCTCGGCTCCGCGTCGTGCGCATTCTTCGGCCAGGGCAAATCCCATCTTTCCCGACGAGTAGTTCCCGATGAAGCGCACCGGATCAATCTTTTCGTAGGTGGGGCCGGCCGTTATCAGCACTTTTTTTTTTGCCAGACTTTCCTGGGTGGAGAAGAAATCGCGCAGGTATTCGACAATTTGTTCGGGTTCCTCCATTCTTCCTTTTCCCACCAGGTGGCTTGCCAATTCTCCTTCGGCCGGTTCGATGAGGTGGTTTCCATAACTGCGCAGGATGTCCAGGTTGTGTTGGGTGGCTGGATGGGCATACATGTCGAGGTCCATGGCTGGAGCCACGAACACCGGTGCCTTCATCGAGAGGTAGGTGGTGAGGAGCATGTTGTCGGCAATGCCGTGCGCCATTTTTCCGATGGTCGATGCCGTGGCAGGGGCGATGAGCATGGCGTCGGCCCAAAGTCCGAGGTCTACATGGCTATGCCACGAACCGTCGCGTCGGCTGAAAAATTCACTGACCACCGGCTTCCCGGTCAGGGTCGACAGGGTGAGGGGTGTGATGAATTCCTTGCCCGCCGGTGTCATGACCACCTGTACCTCCGCTCCTTGCTTGATGAGCAGGCGGGTCAGCACGGCGGCTTTATAGGCGGCTATGCTTCCGGTGATTCCCAGTACAATCTTTTTTCCTTTCAGTGGCATGTGTCTCGTTCTTCGTTTATTTGGTGCTGAGTTCGCGCAGCCGGATTTGTGTCAGCATGTTTTTGGTGTTCAGCGTGAAGTCGCTGTTCATTATCCATCCGTAGTAACCGGTGTCGCGTTTCAGCACATCGACTACGCGTTGTCCCTTGTACTTGCCGAAGTTGAACACCTCTTCTCCCTGGTCGTTGTAGACCATGCGTCCGGCAAAGTCCACGTTGCGGTTGAAACTGGAGTAGTTGGCCAGGAAGGCCATGTCGTTTTCCAGTTCGGGATAGCGGTCCAACTGGGCTTTGAGGACCTCGTAGGTGGCCCGTGTGTCTGCTTCGGCGGTATGTGCATCGTCCAGGTTCTTGCCACAATAGAATTTGTAGGCGGCCGAGAGGGTCCGTTGCTCCATCTTGTGGAAGATTACCTGTACGTCGATCATTTTACGTCGGCTGATGTCGATGTCCACGCCGGCCCGCAGAAACTCCTCGGCCAGTACGGGGATATCGAATCGGTTGGAGTTGAATCCGGCCAGGTCGCATCCTTCGATGTCGCGGGCGATGTTTTTGGCTACGGCTTTGAAGGTGGGGCAGTCTGCCACGTCGGCATCGAAAATGCCGTGTACGGCCGATGCTTCTTCCGGAATGTGCATCTCCGGGTTGATGCGCATCGTCTTGCTCTCTTCGTTTCCGTTGGGGTAGACTTTGAGGTAGCAGATTTCTACGATGCGGTCTGTATTGATGTTTGTCCCCGTGGTCTCCAGATCGAAGAAGACCAAGGGGTTTTTCAGATTCAGTTTCATGAGGGCGAAGATTTTATTCGTTGAGCATCATGGGCATGAGGAGCATGAGCAGGTCTTCTTTCTCGTCTTGTTCTACCGGCACGATGACTCCTGCACGCGACGGATCGGCCAATTCGATGATGATGTCCGTGGAGGTCATATTGTTCAGAATGTCGATGAGGCAGGTCGAACTGAAGCCGATGCTCATGGGAGCGTCAGCGTATTGGCACACGATTATCTCTTCGGCCGAAGTGGAGAAGTCGATGTTCTGGGCCGATACGGTCATCTGGTTGTTTTGCAGGCGGAACTTGATGAGGCTGGTCGACGAGCCGAACACGGATACGCGTCGAAGCACGCTCAGCAGTTGTTGGCGGTCGATGGTCACTTTGTAAGGGTTCTCTTTCGGTATGACTGCGTTGTAGTTCGGATAACGTCCTTCAATCAGACGGCAGGCCATTCGGTAGTTCGACAGGGTGAAGACGGCGTTTCGCTGGTCGAACTCGATGCTGACCGTGTTTTCTTCTTTCGGCAGCAGGTTCTTGATGAGCATAGCCGGTTTCTTGGGCAGGGTGAACGACGAAACTTCGCTGCCATGAGAGGCAAAAGTCTTGTTGCGCACCAGTTTGCGGCTGTCGGAGGCCACCATGGTGATGTTGTCTGTGGTGATGTCGAAGTAGATGCCGGTGAAGATGAGGCGGTATTCGTCGTCGCCCGTGGCAAACAGGGTGCGGCTGATTCCGTTCAGCAGTACGTCGGGAGCGATTTCCACGCGCGTGGCGTGCTCATCCAACTGGATGGGCTGGGGGAATTCGTCCGCTTGTTGTCCCATCAGGCTGTATTTCCCGTTCTGATACAGGATGGTTGTTTCCAGGTTCTCCAGATTCACCTCGAAGGTCAGTGGTTGTTCGGGTATCTCCTTCAAGGCATCGAGGATGGTTTTCGAAGACAATGCAAAGCGTCCGTCCATATCGCATTCGTTGGTTTCCAACGAGGTCACCAACGTGGTTTCGTTGTCCGAGGCGGTCAGTGAGAGTACCCCGTCTTTGAGGTCGAATAAGAAGCACTCCAGAATGGGGAGGGTGCTTTTGGCGTTCACTACGCGGCTGATGGCTTGCAAGTGACTGAATAGCGAAGAACTTGAAACGACAAATTTCATAGCGGTATCTGATTTAAAAAGTTTATTATCGTAAATATGCGGACAAAAGTAGAAAAAAGATTTGGTACGCTTCCACAAAAAAGGAGAAAAGGCAGAAAGAAATTAGCAATCTACCGTGGAAAAGTGTATCTTCGCCCCCAAAATTAAAAACAAGAGACATGGAATTTAGCGGTAAGATTATTGCTGTCCTCCCTGAAAGAGGAGGCATCTCATCAAAGAGTGGAAATGAGTGGAAAACCCAAGAATACGTCATCGAGAATCACGACCAGTATCCTCGCAAGATGTGCTTCAACGTGTTTGGTGCGGACAAGATTGCTCAGTTCAACATCCAGTTGGGCGAGGAACTGACTGTACAGTTTGATATTGACGCACGCGAGTGGAACGGACGTTGGTTCAACGATTTGCGTGCGTGGCGCATCGATCGGCAACCTGCAGCATCGGCTGCCCCTGCTGGCGTGCAGCAGGCTCCTGCTCCGTCGGCTGCTCCGGTCGACTTCTCTGCAGGAAGTGCCAACGACGATTTGCCTTTCTAAGCCGATTTTTCTTAAAAGAATAGAGCGACAGCATCCAAGGCTTCGGCCGGCGGTGTTGTCGCTTTTTCGTATTCTTGCTGCTAAACAGGTTGGGCTGTTTGGCTCATTTTTAATCCCAAATCGGTCATTAGCGTTATGATGATAACAACTTCTATTTTTGAGCAG
>JBJEHD010000028.1:0-3610 GCA_051875715.1 Bacteroidaceae bacterium | reverse complement strand
CCCAAAACGGTCATTAGGCCTTTATGCGCAAACGAACTTTCTTTTTGGCATCTGTGTTCCCGTTTCTCGGTTACAATGGAGCCCCATTGCGCCCTCAAAACGAGAACACATCTGCTCAAAAATAGAAGTTGTTATCATCATAACGCTAATGACCGATTTGGGATTATCCGGGACGCTGGCGAAGGGAAAAGTCATCTGTTTGTGTGAGTATGCGCAAATGGCCACGCGAGTACGCGCCTGCGCAGCGGAGCATCCCGGCATGGAGAATTGCTATGAAAAAAGGGCGCACCTCTCGGCGCACCCTTTTTGGAATATAATGGATACTGTCTTATAGCCTTGTCGGTCTTTCCTCTTTGAAAAGGTTTATCGTATGCTTGTTCCTGGTATTTATGAGATACTTATTTGGAGTCTTTCCGCTATTACTCTTGGGAAGGATTGAAACTTGTCGAACTGTACACCGTCCCGAACGTCGGTACCCCTTCCTGGTCGGCCTTCATGCTGAAGTCGACTTCGAAGAATGGGATGGCTCCCGTTGCTTCGTCGGTCGTTGCCATGACGGCAAATTGCATGATGTTGGGGATGTAGTCGTACGTTACTTCGTTCTGGAAGAACTTTTTCGCTGCTTCGATGGTCATTTCCAAGGCTCCCAACTCTGTGTTTGCCTCGTCGAAGAGTTCCTTCAGGTCGGCTACTTGTTCATCGGTCAGCGTGCCCCGGTCTGCCAGCGAGACTACGACCTTCCAGGTGTATTTCTGGACGGGTTCTCCCGGTTCGCTTTCCTCGTCGGCATCGTAGATTTCCTCCTCTCCTTCGGCGGTGATGCGAACGCGGATGTCGCGCTTCTCGTTCTTCTCGAGGAAGCGGCTCCAGCCCGTGGCTTTGTCGAAGGCGAGGTTCTTATACAGTTGGGCGAACGACTTGATGGCGATGGGGTTGCCTTGGAGGTCTTCCGTGTCTTCCTCGGCAAACTGTGCGGAGTGCTTCCAGTGGATGCCTACGCTGATTTCCTCCAATCCTTTGGGCAGGTTGCTGGAGGCTGTCGCCACGATGGCTTCTTTCATGGCCTGGCGCACTTTGCCCGCCTTGCCCGAAAGCATGCCGCTACCGACGTTGGCCGCTATGCGGGAGAACGACGAAACGAGGTCGGCGCTGCTTTGATAGTCATGTCGCGGTTCGTCGGCAAAGTAGTAGAGGTTTCCTTGGTTGGCAAAGTTGGGACTTTTGGGGTCTTGGTTCGATCCGGAGAACAAAGCGATAACCTTGGCTTCTTCCGTATCGCGGTCCTTCACATATTCGTAGAGCAGGTCCGTGTACTCCTTGATGGCCGTGATGACGGCGGGCAGTTTGTCCATGCGGCAAGCCACCAGGTCGCGTCCACTCTTGTCGTCTCCCAAGTTAATCGACCATTGTTCGGCCGTGGCGGGGACGTACTCCTTCAGCATGTCCTCCAGGTTGTCATGCTTCTCCATGCTCTTGACGAGGTCGGGGTAGTCGCCACCGAGGCCCGGGGTCAGGTGAGCGGCGCCCATCACGTAGTCGACATGGTCCTTGATTTGATAGAGGTTCTCGATCATGTTCATCAGGCACACGTCCATGTAGAGCACGTCCAGTTTCTTCGCACCGGCTGCTTCGGCCTGCTTGAAGGCTTCCTCCATCTCGAAGATGGAGATGCTGTGGTTGGTGTTGTCGTCATAGACGATACCCTTGGTCTCTACATAGTCGGCATCGCTGCCTGCCAGTTGGTCCTCCAGTCCGAAGGTGCCGCCGTGGTTCCACAGCACCAGCACGTAGTGGTCGGCCGGGAAGCGTTTTTGCGATTCCACGATGAAGTCGGCCAAGTGCTTGGGATTGTCCAGGCGGTAGTTGGCTTCGTACTTCTTCTCGTTCGTCATGCCCTTTTCGGTCATGGTAAAGAGGCGCGTGCCTTCATAACTGTTCATCTCCTGATAGGCTTCGGAGTAGCGCAGCAGGGCGGTGAAGTTCACTTTTTCGCTGTAGCCTTGCCCTTCCACCTGGTCGAGGTTGAACTGCATCATTGGATCGAGGCTGCCGCCTCCGCATCCATACATCATCACCGTGTAGGTGATTTTCCCGTCGGTGGCAGGGTCGACGGGAGCCGGCGTGTCGTCGTCGCTGCAGGCCGTGAAAAGGCTTGCGCAGCACAGGGCCGACGCACACATCCATTGGTACAATTTCTGTCTGTTCATCTTTCTCATACTATTTTCATGTTCCTATTAGAGGGTTATTCAAACGAATACGTTTTGCTGGTACTTGCCATGCGGGATTGGAGGTAAGTCTCCACTTTGTCTTTCTTGACACCGATGAGCAAGTGGGTTGTACCGGAGCCGGTGCTTCCAAAACTTACGATGGGAGAAATCATCAGGTTGTATTTCTCCTGATCCAGTACGACGCCTTCCTTCAGTTGGAAATTGCTTACTGCGGTCAATGTGGCCGGCTTGCTTTGCTCGGAGAAAGTCTGTTTGTAGACGAGCATATCGGTCACTCCCTTTTCTTGCGTCGTTTGATATGTTGCTTTTAAGAAGACCTTGTCTGCATCGTTCAGTTGCTCGTAGGTCAGTTTCTCGGCTTTGGCAAGGTCCAGGGTGACCTTTTCGCCATTGTTGCATGTCAGGTCGACGGACATCTGGATGAGGTCCTGGGTTGTCTGCGTAGTCACAAAATAATAGGTGAAGGCGCTTTTCCCTGTGCTCGGCTGCTGCGGGTCGCCGCCCTCTTCCTCCGGGTTGTCTTTCTTGGGGTCGTCGTCGTTGTCACACGCGCTGAACAGCACCGTTCCGGCCATGGCTGCCACGGCCAGCATCATCATTAAATACTTTTTCATGTCGCTTATAGTTAATTATAGGTATGATTGATTATTCAAAAAAAGAGCATGAGACCATTTATTTGGCCTCATACGTGCCGCTCATGACTTCATTTTTGTATTGCAGGTATTCCGCCATCTTCTCAGTGAAGACTTCAAGTTCGTATGAAATGTTCGAGCATTCGATGCCGTCGAACGACACAAACGGCGAGACGAGGAAAGTATAAGTCTCTTTCGTCAAAGTGACGCCGTCCTTCAAGGCGAAGTGGGAGGCTACGGTCAGTTTGGCCGGTTTTTCTTGTTCGTTAAACGTGTGCTTCACGAAGAAGGCATCCTTTACTCCGTTCTTGACGAGTAGGTCGTAAATCGTCTGGTAGCCAGACTTGCCTTGCTCGTCCAATTTGTCGTAAGTGATTCTTTCAGCGGCACTGACATCGAACGTGAACGTCTCGCCCGCATTCGTGCTCAAGTCGAATGTCACTTGGCAATAGTCGAGTGCTTCCTGATTGAGCATCACATAGTAGGTGAAGGCTCCTTTGGTCGTCTCTGACGGCTGCGGCTTGTCGCCTTCTTCTTTCTTGGGATCGTCGTCATTGTCGCACGCACTGAACAGTGCGGTTCCGGCCATGGCTGCCACGGCCAGCATCATCATTAAATACTTCTTCATGTTGTTTCCTGTTTCTAATGAGTTAATAAATTATTGCTGTCCGGTAAAACTAAAATGAGCATGGAAGATCTGTCCGAAGCCCCTCAAAATCAAGTTTCGTACTTTCTTTTTCCAAAAGTAAG
>JBJEHD010000027.1:0-3670 GCA_051875715.1 Bacteroidaceae bacterium | reverse complement strand
TGCCCTGGTATTCCCAGCAGGCTACGTAGAAGTAGTTCTCGTCGTCGCGCTTGGCTTCGCCCTCTTCCGTCTGGTATTCTTCGCGGAAGTGTCCGCCGCACGATTCGTTGCGGTTCAGTGCGTCGTAGGCAATCAGTTCGCCCATCGTGATGAAGTCGTTCAGACGGATGGCCTTGTCCAGTTCCACGTTCATGCCCTCTTTCGAGCCCGGGATGAACAGGTTGGTCTCGAATTCCTTGCGGATTTCTTTCAGTTTGGCCAGACCGGTCTTCAGGCCTTCTTCGGTGCGGCCCATGCCGACGTATTCCCACATCACGCGGCCGAGTTCCTTGTGGATGGAGTCGACGGACTTCTTGCCCTTGATGTTCATCAGGTGGTCAATCTTGTCCTGTACGGCTTTCTCGGCGGCTGCGAATTCGGGCAGGTCGGTGGAGAAGCGGGGCACGGTGATTTGGTCGGCCAGGTAGTTCTGGATGGTGTAGGGCAACACGAAGTAGCCGTCGGCCAGACCTTGCATCAGGGCCGATGCGCCCAGACGGTTGGCACCGTGGTCGGAGAAGTTGCACTCGCCGATGGCGAACAGGCCTTTGACGGAGGTCTGCAGTTCGTAGTCCACCCAGATGCCGCCCATGGTGTAGTGGATGGCGGGGTAGATCATCATCGGGTTGTAGTATTTCGTTCCGTTGATTTCCTTGGCCAGTTCGCCGGGGTTCACGTCGGTGATTTCTTCATACATGTCGAAGAGGTTGCCGTAGCGCTGGCGCACCACGTCGATGCCCAGGCGTTCGATGCTTTCGGAGAAGTCGAGGAAGACGGCCAGGCCGGTGTTGTTCACACCATAGCCTTTGTCGCAGCGTTCCTTGGCGGCACGCGAAGCCACGTCGCGCGGCACGAGGTTACCGAAGGCCGGGTAGCGGCGTTCGAGGTAGTAGTCGCGGTCTTCTTCGGGAATGTCGCTTCCTTTCTTCGTGCCGGCCTGCAGGGCCTTGGCGTCTTCCAGTTTCTTCGGTACCCAGATGCGTCCGTCGTTGCGGAGCGATTCGGACATCAGCGTCAGCTTCGACTGCTTGTCGCCGTGTACGGGGATGCAGGTGGGGTGAATCTGTACGTAGGCCGGGTTGGCGAACCAGGCTCCCTTGCGGTAGCAGGCCATGGCGGCGGTACAGTTGCAGGCCATGGCGTTGGTCGAGAGGAAGTAGGCGTTGCCGTATCCGCCGGTGGCGATGACCACGGCGTGGGCGGCGAAGCGTTCCAGTTTGCCGGTGACGAGGTTCTTGGCGATGATGCCGCGTGCGCGTCCGTCGACCATGACCACGTCTTCCATTTCGTAGCGGGTGTAGAGTTTGACGGTGCCTTCGCCTACTTGTTTGCTCAGGGCGGAGTAGGCACCCAGCAGCAGCTGCTGTCCGGTCTGTCCTTTGGCATAGAACGTACGCGATACCTGGGCGCCGCCGAACGAACGGTTGGCCAGCGTGCCGCCGTATTCGCGGGCGAAGGGCACGCCTTGTGCCACGCATTGGTCGATGATGGCGTTCGACACTTCGGCCAGACGGTAGACGTTGGCTTCACGGGCGCGGTAGTCGCCGCCCTTCACGGTGTCGTAGAACAGGCGGTAGACGGAGTCGCCGTCGTTCTGGTAGTTTTTGGCTGCGTTGATACCGCCTTGTGCGGCGATGGAGTGTGCGCGACGGGGAGAGTCCTGGATGCAGAAGTTGAGCACGCGGAATCCCATCTCGCCCAGCGAGGCGGCTGCCGAGGCTCCGGCGAGGCCCGTACCTACCACGATGATGTCCAGACGACGTTTGTTGGCGGGGTTGACCAGTTTCTGGTGCGCCTTATAGTTTGTCCACTTCTCGGCCAACGGGCCTTCGGGAATTTTAGAATCTATCTTTGTCATGATGTTATATCTTTAAAATGGGGATGTTAGACGGATGAAGGATTTAGCAGGCAAGTGCGCAGCAAGCACCGTTTCCGCAGAATGCGAAGTAGATGACTACGACGGCGAAACCGAGGATGAGCAGCGTAGAGTAGATGTTGCCAATCATTCTCCAGCGTTCGAACCAGATGCGGTTGCTCCAGCCCATGGTCTGCAGAGCGCTCCAGAAACCGTGCGTGAGGTGGAACCACAGGGCGGCCAGCCAGATGAGGTAGAGCACGACGAAGACGGGGTCGGAGAAGGTCTGCTGGATGTAGGCATAGCCGTCGCCCGGGGCGAAGGGAACCTCCATGTGCGTCAGTTCGGCGAACATCATGTTGTACCAGAAGTTGTAGAGGTGGAGCACCAGGCCGAGCAATACGATGACGCCGAGCGCCAACATGTTTTGCGAAGCCCATTCCACGCCTTTCGGGGTCTTGCTGACCGCGTAACGCTCGCTGCCTCGGGCCTTACGGTTCTGGATGGTCAGCCAGAATGCATACAGGATGTGAATCACCATCAGGGCGGCCAGACCGAGCGTTGCCACGACGGCATACCAGTTGGCTCCCAGGAATTCACAGATCATGTTATACGCCTCGCCCGAGAACAAGGCGACCAGGTTCATCGACATGTGGAATGTCAAGAACAGGACAAGCGCGATGCCGGTGAGTGACATCACTACTTTCCTTCCGATGGATGAATTACTTAACCACATAGATTGATAGAGTTTAAATGATAGAATTGATTAGAACTAAAGTTTGCTATTCACGAGTATGCAAAGGTAGTTTAAATCTGTTGATAAGCAAATATTATGGAAATAATTCTTTAATTATGGTTTCCCACTCAAGCCAGTTTGGTGGTTCTACACTCGATTTGCATTATCTTTTGATAAGATAAGCGGCATCTCGGTATAACCACTCAAGCCAGCTTGGTGGTTCTACACTCGATTTGCATTATCTTTGTCCCCCATAACAAATAAGGACTGACGTATGAGACGATGGATATGTATGGCCTTGCTGCTGGCGGCGGCGGGCCTGAAGGCGCAGAACGTGGACATCAACCTGCTGAAGCGGGTGAACGGGCTGAACGGCGGTTTTGCCCGGGGGTACAGCAAGGCCGTATCGGCCACGGCTCCTTACATCGCCCTCGGCGTGCCGGTGCTGATGGGCCTGCACGGCCTGGTGGACAAGGACGAGAAGGCGTTGGCCGACGCCGTCTATATCGGGACGAGCGTGGTGGAGGCGACGGCCATCTGCTATGCCTTGAAGTATGCGGTCGGGCGCGATCGCCCGTTCGTGCGTTATCGAGGTGAGGTGGTGCAGCGCGACTATCCGGAAAGTCCCTCGTTCCCTTCGGGCCACACGGCGGCGGCCTTTTCGCTGGCCACGTCGCTCAGCATCCGCTATCCGAAGTGGTACGTCATCGCCCCGTCGGCCTTGTGGGCCTGCTCGGTGGGTTTCGCCCGGATGAACCAGGGCGTGCACTACCCGAGCGACGTGTTGTGCGGGGCCGTCATCGGCAGCGGCTGCGCGGTGGCCAACATCTACATCAACCGGGGCCTGCGGCGCCTCTTCCTTCCGAAACCCAAACCGGCACTGGTGCGCTACTGAGGCGGTGAAAAACGTGTATACACGTGAGGGCCTTCGCGTGTACACGTAAAGGCAAATGCGTGTACACGCGAAGGCCTTCGTCTGTACACGCTGACTATGACTGATTTTACTTCACAGATTATTTGTTTGTTTACGAGTTTACTTC
>JBJEHD010000026.1:0-3760 GCA_051875715.1 Bacteroidaceae bacterium | reverse complement strand
ATTTTCGCTGATCACCAAATTTTCAAGTACTTATAATTCGTCGAACTCACGTTAACATAATAACCTCCAATTTTTAATTGTTGTTTTTACATTGTTATGGCTTCGAGTCTTTCGGAACTTTCCGCTTTTCGCTTATCCGTATTGCAAGCCGCATGCCAGCCGCCATACGGGATGCCACGATGGCACAAGGTATAATTTATTTAACCCTTGCGCCATTTCGTCCATCAATAAGATGACAAACGGGCATTCAGTCTTGACACTACCTCAAAAAAGAATCCCCTCCACCGCGAGGCAGAGAGGATTCCTTTTTTGTTATGCAGTACCTGCTGACAGGTATGCCCGTCTTAGAACGTGAGTTTCACACCCACCTGTGCATGCCAACGCGAATAGATGTCGTGCTTCTGGAGTTCGGCGTTGTTGAAGGTGTATTGCGGAGCATATACGCCGTCGGCCGTCTTATCGACTGCCTTGACAGACAGTTTGGAGAGGTTGTAGTACGAACCGTAGGTTGCACCCCACTCCTTGTTCAGCATGTTGGCGAAGTTGATGATGTCGAACGTGAATTCCAGTTTGCCCAAGCCCTTGATGTTGTGGATGGTCTGGGCCAGGTGCAGGTTGATTTCGTGTTCCCACGGCGTCAGGTTGGAGTTGCGTTCGGCCACTTGTCCACGGTGGCTGCTTGCGTAGCTGTCCTTCTCAATCCATTCGCCGAACTTCTTGCGGTCGTCTTCCGTCTTGAAGTTCATCAAGGCCAGTTCGGCCTCCGTCGGGATGTAGAGCAGCGAGTTGCCTTTGTATCCGTCGCCGTTGTAGTCGGTGCTTTCGTTCATCGTGAGGCTGTAGCGGTTTCCGCAGAAAGCGTTGTAAGCCACGGCGATGGTGGTACTCATCCAGTTGTTCCAGTATTTCGGGCTGGTGTAGGCCAGCTGGATGTTCACACGGTGAGGAATGTCGAACTTCGAGTAGCCGAGTTCGTTCTCCGAGTTCGTGTCACGCGAGTAGTTGTACTTCCAGTTGGAGTAAGCCACCGACGACGTACCGTCGTTCACCGACTTGGCATGTCCGAAGGTATAAGATGCCGTCACATCCAGGCCGAAGTTGAACTTCTTCTCCAACATGGCAGAGATGGCGTACGTATAACCCTTGTTCGTATTGCGCAGGTTGACGATGCTGTAATAATTGCTCTTGCCCAAGCTATAGTGGGGAGAAGCCGAAGCCTCAACACCCGGAACGGCATATACCTTTCCGTCGTTCTGGAGCGCCAGGTTCTCGAAGAAGACGTTGTTCATCGTCTTCGAATACACACCTTCTACCGTCAACTTCACATCGCCCGGAAGCATCTGCTCAACGGCCAGGTTGGCACGGAACACTTGCGGATACTTGAAATCCTTGGCCACGGTCACGATGTCCGGCTTGCCCTGTGCACCCGAGGTGGCAGCAGCCAGCGGATTGTGTGCATAATCTTTCAGCGAAGGAGCCCACGTGGTGACACCCGTAGTCTTGTCTTTCGAAGAGTTCATGGTCGTGCTGCGAATTTCCATACCGGTGTTGTTGAAGGCATTGCCCAACCATACGAACGGAACACGGCCGGTGAAAATGCCCACGCCACCACGAACCAGCGTGCGGTGAGCCTCATCGGCATACCAACGGAAGCCTACGCGCGGCGAGAAGAGCACCTTGGCGCTCGGCGTTTCGCCCACCCGTACGCCCAACTGCTTGTCTGCGGCATACTCATTGAACGCCGGGTTCTCCATCGGGCTGTTGAACACCGTCGGGATGTCGATACGCAAGCCGTAGGTCAGGTTGAAGTTGTTCGTCACGTCCCACTTATCCTGAACGTAGAAGCCGAACTGGCCGGCCTTCATCAGCGGAGCGTACTTCGTGTCACCGCCCGTCAAATCCGGGTCGGTCCACTTGTAGACGAATTTGTAAGCCTGGTCATTGAGGAAATCTTCCGTCGTGTCGTAGTACCACGCACCGTTCGATGCCTGGATGAAGAGGTTGGACATACGATAGATTTCGTTGTGCGTACCGAAGGTCAGCGAGTGGCTGCCCAGATACCACGAGAAGTTATCCTCGATGGTGTAGATGTCCTGGTCCAGCCGGTTAGCACCCGAAGAGTATTCCGAACCAATGTAAGTCTTGATGTTCGTGGCACCATCGGCGCCCTTCACGTTGTCAATCTGGATGGTCGGACCCTGATAGGCCAGGTCGCGGTTGTCGCGAACAAACGAAGCCGATGCACGGAATTCGTTGTAGAAGCGGTTGCTGATGCGCGAGTTCAACTCGGCCACCACGGAGTTCGTCTTGTTGTTTATGCGGTAGCCGCTGTCCTCGAAGTAGTAGGTCGACGAACCGGCACCGTACGAATCCTTGTAGGAGTTGTTGTGCTGGTAGCGAACGGCCAACTTGTTCTTGTCGTTGATGTTCCAGTCGATGCGGGCCATGAGTCCGAACGACTTCTGATCGACGTCGCGCTGGCCATAGCTGTCGTTGAATCCGGTGTATTCATAATACTTGTCGGCAATCTGCTTGGCCACATCCGAAGTGATGTACTTGCCCGTATAGCCCGGATAAACGCTGTGCGGATAGAGGTCGCGCTTGCCTTCTGCGCTAACGAAGAAGAACAATTTGTCCTTCACGATGGCACCGCCCAACGTACCGCCGAACGTACGCGAATACTGCTGGTTGAGTGCGTTCTTCTCATAGTCGCGCACGGCACTGTACTTGCCATACATGTTCTGGTTGTTGAAGTACGTATAAGCCGATCCGTGGAACTGGTTCGTACCCTGCTTCGTGATGGCGTTGATGCCACCGCCGGTGAAGCCGCTCTGACGAACGTCGAACGGAGCAATGACCACCTGGATTTCTTCGATGGCATCCATCGAGATGGGGTTGGCGTCGGTCTGACCGCCGTTCGTACCCGTCGGTGCCAAACCGAACACGTCGTTGCTGACCGTACCGTCGATTTGGAAACTGTTGTAGCGGTTGTTCGAGCCGGCAAACGTGATACCGCCGTTCTTCGAAGTCATAGCCAGCGGGCTGGTCTTCACCAGGTCGTAGATGTTGCGGTCGATAGACGGTGTCGTCTGGATACGTTCCGAAGCAAAGTTCGTACCGGCACCGGCAGGCACCTTGGACTGTGCGGTCACAACCACCTCGTCCAGCAATTCGGAAGATTCCTTCATCCAGGCGTTGCGGGTGAAGTTCTCACCCAACTGGAGTGTAATGCCCGTGAAAGCCACAGACTGGTATCCTACGAAAGAAACCGTCACCTTGTACGGTCCGCCGACACGCATACCTTGGATAGAGTAACGTCCGTCCACGTTCGTGATAGCCCCGTACCGAGTGCCGGAAGGTTCATGAACTGCCAACACGGTGGCCCCGATAATGGCCTCCTTGTTCTCGTCAGTCACCTTACCACTCATACTTGATGTAGTCACCTGAGCGGAAACTACGGCAGCCAGCATCATGAATGCGACCACCAAAAAAGACTTCATTCTTTTAATCATAATGAATTTAGGTTGGTTAATACTATGTTAAGTCTCTTAGCGAGGGCAAAGATAGGTATTTCCTTCTATACATTCATTGCATTCCCGTTACATTTTTTAACGGAAGGCGTATATTCATGCACATTTGTCCTACATTGGCCGTTGGGTTTCAACCCAAAACGGTCATTAGGCCTTTATGCGCAAACGAACTTTCTTTTGGCATCTGTGTTCCCGTTTCTCGGTTACAATGGAGCCCCATTGCGCCCTCA
>JBJEHD010000025.1:0-19876 GCA_051875715.1 Bacteroidaceae bacterium | reverse complement strand
GTCCATAGTTATCATTGTTATTGGGAAAACACAAAGGTAACTACAAGGGCTGAATGCCAAGCGAGGTACTCAGCCCTAATTTTTATCGTCTCCAAAAGTTTTACCGGACAGCAATAATTGGTATTTCATCAAACATGTGCTGGGCGAAATACTTGACCAGTTCTACATTTACTGCGTTCCCAAACTGCTTATATGCTTGCGGCTGCTTGACATCTGGCTGAAAACTTTCCGGGAAACTTTGCAGCCGGGCGCACTCCCTGGGGGTTAGGAAGCGTTTCCTGGAGCCAATGATTGATGTCTGTACAATTGCTACCAGTGCCGGGAAATAACTGTTTACTTTTACACGGATTCCGGATGGACGTAACTGGAAAATCTGTTTCCAAATGTCGGGATGTTTGGTCTGACCGGCTTGCCACTCCAATTTTGCTTTTGCTCCAAAAAACAACGGATTTTGCTTGGCGCGTACAAGCCATCTATCAATAAACGTTCGATTGTTGACGTACAACTCGTGGTTCTTTCGGATGAAATTCTGCTTCCAAGTAGGATATTGTGACAAGTCTTCGTGAGGGTCGAGGTCGCACAGTCGGTCCGACCAAACAGGAAAACCGGGTAATCGTTTCACTTGGATGTTCTGTAAAAACTCATTCCACAAGTTAATCAGTTCCACCATGTCTGGAGAAATACGATAGTTTTCAATAGGGGAAATCTCGGTGTCATCCTGCAAAATGGAGTCGATAGAGCAAGGGGTGACGTGCCTCTTATCAAAAGAGAATGGCGGAATCTGTCCAATATCACGTCGTACGCACATGATATATACACGTTCTCTGTGTTGTGGAATGCCAACGTAGTGAGGACTAAAGATGACAGGTTCGGGAAGCAGGTTATATCCTAGTTCAACCAACTTGTCGTGGATGATTTTCCATGTATTGCCATGGTCATGACTTGCAAGGTTCCTGACGTTTTCCAGCAAGGCGTATTTAGGGTGGTGATGTGCCAGGATGCGACAGATGTCAAAGAAAAGTGTTCCTTTTGTCGGGTCGTCGAAGCCTAATCGATTGCCAGCCTTGGAGAATGCCTGACAAGGAAATCCGGCACAGAGAACGTCATGCGCAGGAATATCCTCGGCCGCAATTTTGGTGATGTCGCCAGCTGGAGCAATGTTGTAGTTGGCTTCATAGGTTTTTCTGCAGTCTTCATCAATGTCGCACGCAAAAACACATTCACCACCAAGCGATTTCATCGCTTGGTGAAACCCCCCTATGCCGCAGAATAAGTCGATAAAACTAAAAGATTTCATGGTCGTGTATAGGTATACCGGAATACAACGAGATTGTCGTTCTCTAGCACCTTCTTATTGATGTTAAACTTTGGCTTTCGTGCGCTTCCATCGGGTTGGTGTCCTTGTTTGAAATCTGTCAGTGCTTCCCGGTAATTCACGCGATTCAATTCAATGATGGACATCTTGATGAATTTAACGGCGTTTTTCATACGTTTGTGATAGGACATTTCGTCTTTTTCATACGATGGGTCGACGTTTTTGATGTACCGATTTCTTGCTTTTGTGGCTTCGTATCCTTTATCGCTGTCTTTTATTGTTTCATGCTCGTAGATTACGTACCAAAACCGGTCGAAGTGGTAGATGCATTCGATGAGGTTTTCTTGGTCGTTACCTGGCGTGGCCTGTTGTGCGATGTCGCTTGCCTTCAGGTCGCCATAGAAGTTTTCTTCTTCAAAGCGTATATCAAAGTCCAGTTCTCCTTCATGTTTCATTGAACTTCCAATGTAGCGCATCTGATTTGTTAAGTCATGGTCGATGGTGAAGTGGTTGAACTTGTATTCTAAAAACCATCCTGCCCATTCTGCCTGTCTCCAATGTTGCCATTCGTGCTGATGCATCTCTTTGATGGTGTCAAGAGCCTTGAGCCATTGGCCAAAAGTGAACTCGTTGTTAAATTTGCGGAACAGGTCAAACAGAGAGGTTTCCCCTGTATTTTTGCCCAGGAGGTAGTTTGGGAGTTTGTCTTTACGTATTGCAGCAATGCGGTTGCCGAAGAAGTCTTCTTTGGTAAATATGCCATAGGTCATCGCCTGAAACAGGTCGTTGGTATAGACGTGAGCCGACGAGTTGTTCCCTTTCTTCTCCAGATAAGTTTCTTTTTTAAAGTCTACGAAGACAATGTTATCGCCATGGTGTGCGTCACCATAGTGGTAGATACCGACATAGCGAACATCGATTTCGGACTTTTGCCGACTGATGGTGTTGGCATACTCATTGAACCACAGAGGAAACTGCACTCTTTTTTTATAAATGGGATGAGGGTTGCCCAAATAAGTGCAGGCTCTCACCAGGAGATGGAAAATCTTTCCTCCGTCTACATATTCCAAAACCCATTTCCGCTGTGGTATCCGAAGCACACGGCATTTGTCTCTGCCGAGGGTGTTGACAAGGCATGCTTGAAGTTGCTTGCTAGTGAGTGGTTGGTCTTGAGCGATGACAAGATTCTTGTCAAGAGTTATTTGTTCGCTATCGTTGTTCATATTCTTCAGTCTGTTGTTCTGTTAAGAGTGATGAGGTATGGAGAATATTTCCTTTTGTTGGAATTGAGTAGGTCGGATTGCCTCGTGAGATTATTGAGGTCTATTTGCTTGGCCGATTTTAGTTTGAAGCACAAATATGTATCTCCGGAGAGTTCAAAACCGAGTGCTTTTAAATAGGATGCATCTGTCATAAAAGGTTCTTCTTCGTAGAGTTCGTAGATTTCCGCTTTCTCATGATGATGAAGGAGTAGGTAGTGAGGGTTTAACGTACAATCCTCTTTGGACATGGACCCCTTTCGGCCATCGGAACGTACATAATACAGTAGATTCTGAAGGATAAGGCATCGATGGGCCTCGTCCTTGTAATACCCAACCAGGACGGAAGTCCGAGAGGGTTGTTTGACAGCCTCCGTTTGATGTCTTGTTTTTCCGTGCTCCAAGGTCATCATGATTTCTTTTGCTAAAACGTATCCTAGACGGGGAGGTACTGCGTTTCCTATCATCTTATATAGTGCTTTGATGTCCGGGCACTCAAAGGTGAATTTATCTGGAAATGTTTGAATGCGGGCGCACTCTCTGACGCTCAACCTGCGGTAGAATTTTATTTTATCGGATTGGAAAGACCAGTTCTCGTGGCCATGATAGATCATCTTTGGCGAACTGGGATGCAGGGGGACATGGTCGGCGGTTGCATGAATCGTGAATGAGGGCCGTTCCCACATTCTGCGTCTGTTGCCTTTGTTGTAGTACGAGCCGAACGGTCCTATGTATACGTCGTGATTTGGACGTATGGGATTTGTACCCTTTATATTTGCTGTCAAGAAGCAACGGGGAGGTTCTGTGATGTCTCCGATGGCTCTACTGAGTGGTATGGGATCATTGCATGTCGGGGCGGGAAATTTGAAAGTGATGTCCAAATCCTTTCGAAATCCGACTAGAAAGACGCGTTCTCGGTTCTGGGGCACTTTGTACGCTGCGGCATCAAGAAGTTTCCATTGGACGTTGTATCCAATGGAGTCAAGCCTGTTTAAAAAATCATCAAATACATCTTGGAATTTTTTGTCAAGTAAACCCTTTACGTTCTCTATCAAAAAGAATTTAGGCTTTTTGACTTTGATTATTTCGATGTAAACGAGAAATAATTGGCCTCTTTGGTCATCAAGCCCCTTTCTCTTGCCTGCTACGCTCCAAGGTTGGCATGGGGGGCCGCCAATGAAGCCATCGCAGTCGGGGATATCCTTGGGATTGATTTCACGAATATCTTGTAGGACGAATCTGGTTTTTGGATGATTTCTGACGTAGGTATCACGTACTGCTGGCTCGGACTCATTCGCCCAAACCACGTGGAATCCGGCTTGCTCAAATCCTAAATCAAGGCCACCACATCCAGCAAAAAATGATACTACATCCATATATGATTTCGCGGAGTTGATTATTAAAAGAGTGCAATATTCGCAAAATATCTCGGCATATGCAAGTGGCTGCCCTCTTTTTATCCCAAATCGGTCATTCGCGTTATGATGATAACAACTTCTATTTTTGAGCAGATGTGTTCTCGTTTTGAGGGCGCAATGGGGCTCCATTGTAACCGAGAAACGGGAAGACAGATGCCAAAAAGAAAGTTCCTACTTTGGCCGCCTTTCACTCACATGGCTGTGCGTGTGGCTTGCGGGCATACTTGAGTCCGTGCACTGTGGTAAGGCGTATCGGTGTTGCTGTGTCCATTAGGCGGGGCAGGTTTCTTAGTCCCAAAACGGACTCTGGCGTTTGGGTGCTCCGCTCGAGTTGAGGTCCTCCTCCTCCTGTGGCTCACGGCTGCCGACGATGATGTCGGCCATGCCTTGTTCGGCCTGCAGGCGGATGATTTCGATGGAGGGTACTTCGTAGTTTTTCTTTTTCCGATTCTTTGTTGTATTCATTCTTCTGTTTTTAGGGTAAAGGGTTGGCCATCCATCCCGATGGCTGTGGAGTTGATGTTGATGTTATACAGTTTGTTGCCGTTTGCTGTCCAGGTGGCACCGATGGGGATGGCAATCTCTTGGTCGGTGCTTGTGCCGTCCACTCGCAGACGGATGTACAGGTACGTGCCGGTCTGCCCGCTGGCGTTGGCGGCGGTGGTCTTGTCCCAGGCCGTCGTGGTTTGCGGCAGCACGTAGAGGTAGTGGCTTGTGCCCGTTGCGGGATAGTCTGTGCCGTAGACGATCTTCCATTCTCCGGCCGGGATGGTCAGTCCGGTCTCCGAACTGGTGGTCAGCAGGGTGTAGTGGGTCTTGTCGCTGCCCAGGGTCAGGGTGCCGTCGGCAAAGCGGTAGTCGGCCATGTAGGCGACGTTGCGTAGCACCACTTCCTTGATGTGAATGGTTTTGCTTGACAGTTTGTTCGTGATTTTGAACTGCAGGGCCATGGTGAGGTGGCTGAAGCGCAACACGACGCTTTCGCCTGTGGGCGGCTGTGTTTGGTCGGTCAGGTAGCATACCAGGATGTCGTCCATGTTGTTGACATCTTCGTCCACCACGAAGTGGAACGTCTTATTCTCCTTGTCGAATTCCTCTCCGGCTTTGACCTCGTTGCCGTTGATGGCATAGAAGGCGACTTTCGACCCGTCGGTGGGCCAGGTGATGCCTTCCGGTGTGGTCCATGTGCCGTCTGCCCCTTTTGTGTAGGTCGCACCTGTCTCGGTGATGCCTTCAAGGTATTCTCCGCTTTGGTTTAATGCGAAAAGGGTGAAGGCGGTAAAGTTGTCGTTGTTGAGTTCCGTCCCCTTCGTATCCACTGTGGTGGTGAAGGTGATGGGGACGCGTTTGGGTTCGGGCGTGCTCGGTTGTTCGGGCGTGTCCGGTTCGTCTCCGAGGGGCGTGTTGCTGTCGGAGCAGGCGGCTGTCAGGGCGGCCGTCAGGGCGGTTGCCAAAAGGAATCGTAGGTAGTTGCTTTTACGCATAGGGCTGTTTCTTTGTTGAATCCGTATTTTGTTCGCGAAAAAGCCGTCGGCATGGGATGGCCTTGTGCTGACCGTTCCCGAGCCGGCGGCGAGGATGTTGCTCTTTTCGTCTATTTTGTCACTGGTTGCCAGGAAGGTTGTAGTGTCAGGTCGGTACCGTTCTTCATCGTGAAGGTCTCGTTCGAGCGGTAGATGCCTTGTTTCTCGCCGCTGTAGTATTGCAGGTGGATGGTTTCTCCTTCGCGGCCGAAGATGCCCAGCCGGTGTTTGCCGTCCTCCACCCAGTGGACGCTCCGGCACTCGCTGCCTGCAAAGGCGGCCAGTTCGTCGTCGGCATGGAGGACGAAGGGCCGTGCGTCGTCTGTCAGGCTGATGGTGACCGGCGCATAGGCCGGAAACTTGCCGCCGCTTTCCAGGGCGGGCACGAAGTCGTTGTTGTCGAAACCCAGCATCTCGTCGGAGTGGAACACAAAGGCGTTCTCCAGCGTGAACAGGCAACTGAAGCGGCTGTTGTAGTATTTCAGCGTCACCTGCTGGCTGCTGCCGGCGTTGTTGTAGATGAAGAGCGGGAAGTAGACGTGCCCATTCTCTTCGCTTTTCCAGGCATTGACCACGGCGCGGCATTCGCCGTCGATGAAGGCAGCCATGCGGTCGTCGTCGCCGGCCAGTTGCTCCAAGGCGGGGCTGAGGCGGGGCAGGGCGGTCATGTTTACTTGATAGTCGGCATAGGAGGGCACCTCCCAGGCGGGACGTGCTTCGTTGCCCGTGAGGTCGATGCTCCAGTTGGGTTTGTCGGCATGGGCGGGCGAGGCCGACGGGTTGTCGCCGTCGGAGGAGCAGCCCCCTCCGAGGATGAGGAGGAGGGCTGCGGTCAGGATGGTTCGGTATGTTTTCATTGTTTCATCAGTTTGAATACGTGTGTGATTCCATTGATAGAAACCTCGGCCACGTAGGCTCCGGCGGCCAAGCCGGCTCCTCCGTTCCAGCGGAAGGCGGTGGCATCGGTGGTGGCCGTCAGGCTGTGTTGGTCGAGGAGGGTGCCGTCGACAGAGAGGATGCGTATCTCCACTTGGTCGCCTTCGCAGGTCGGGATGCAGAAGTCCACGTAGTCGGCAAACGGGTTGGGCGCGATGCCGTAGGCTTGTGTGCGTCCGGCGAAGTCGAGTGCCGTGGGTGCTTTGGGCGAGCCGCAGACAGCGTGGTTGCTGTAGGCCAGTTCGGTGGCGGCGTAAGCCACCACCTTGCCGTCGCGCATCAGGGCGAAGCGCAGGTTGGTCGGCTCGTCACCTCCGATGTTGAGGTAGAACAGGCTGTCGGCCGCGTTGGCCTGGGTCGTTCCGCGCAGTTCGGCTCCGTCGAAGGCAGCCAGCACATCGCCGGCTTGCAGGTCGATGCCGGTGGCCCGTGCCACGAGGGTCATGCTTCCGGACAGGCGGTTGCTGAAGGGCATGGCGGCCGTGGCGGCCACGCTGGCGGCTTTACGTGCCTTGGCGTAGTAGCCCGAGTTGGGCTCGATGTACGGATAGGTGAATCCGGCCGTCGAGGTCCCTTTCGCTGCGTTGCGGAAGAACATATAGCCTTCGCCGGTGCGCATGTAGGTCAGGTTGCCTTTCCATTGGCGCGTGCCTTGTCCGTTGTCCGAGAAGATGGCAAACTCGTCTTGCGACTTGATGAGGTCACCGTCCAATGCCTGGTCGGCATAGCCGGCCAAGGCTTCTTTCAACGTGAGGTTGATGTTGGCGGCATAGCCGATGTAGTTCCATCCCGGCACGAGGCTGACGGTGCGGCGGCGGTCGTCCTTCAGCAGGTAGCCCGGAATCTGGACGCTCTTGGCCTCGTTGTCGTAGATTTGGTACATGTGCGTATTGTCGAAGACGATGGGTTTGTTGTAGATCCACTCCTCGTTCTTGTAACTCATCACGGCGCTGTGGGTCGGGTCCTTCACCTGGTCGCCGTTCTTGGCCTTCAGCAGGGGCAGGATTTTCTCCACGTCGTTGAATCCCTGGTTGTAGACGTTGAACGAGATCCAGTTCCATCCTTCGTCCAGGGCGAACTGCTGCTGGATGATGGATCCGGCATCCAGCAGGACGGGCTTGTCTGCCGTGCCCACCAGGGTGCCGTCCTTGAAGACGATGCCCTCCATGTCGCGCGGCAGGGCCTGGTAGGTGATGCCGGTGCTGGCATCCCATACGTAGAAGGTCAGCGGTGCGGTGCCGTCGTCTTCGGCATTGCCGTAGACGGAGAGGTAGACGTAGCTTTGGCCCGTCTGTGTGTCGTAGGTGTTGTGGGCCGTGCCCACGCAGGTGTTGCCGTTGAACACGCCCACCAGGTCGGCCTCGTCGGTCGAGATGCGGTCGTTCACGTAGAGGCGGGCGCAGAGGTTCATGCTCATGTCGAAGTTGCGCTTGTCGCACGTCCATCCGGGTTTCTGTCCGGGCACCTTGACGGTGACGGCCAGCGGTTCGGCCACGCCGTTGTCGTTGACCAGGTAGAGCACCTCGTCATACGTGCCTACGTTGATGTTTTGGTTGATGCGGATGGTGATGAGCGTCTCGTCGAGCGCGTCGATGTGTCCGGCCGATGGGGTCACGGTCATCCATTCCGGCATGCCTTCGATGGTGTAGCTGTGCTTCTGTCCGCCCTTGTTTTGGATGCGGATGTAGTCTTCGCTCCAATAGGCGTCGGAGGTAATTTCCAGGGTCTTTTCCGCCCACACGAGGTCGTTGCGGTTGACGTAGACCGACATCATCACGGGGCTTTCCATCTCGTTGCCGTTCAGGTCGGGGATGTCCTTCACGGTGACGTACACCGTGGTGTTCTCGATGTACTTGTCCGGCTCGTCGAGGTTGATGATGAGTTCGTTGTCCTTGGCGGTGAAGCTGAACTTGATGTTCTCCTTCACACCCAGGTCGCGCACCGGGGCGAAGTCGGTCTTGTCGGCCAGGGTCGATACGTCTTCCCGGATGAGGGTGTCCACCTGGTTGGTGTAGTTGCCGCTTTGGTCGATGTAGCGTTTCATGCTCTCGGTGGTGAAAGTCAGTTTGTAGGAGTTGTCCATCTGCTTCTCGTTCTTGCTGAAGGGCAGGTAGGCCAGCAGTCCCAGTTCGTCGCCTTCGGGGCTGATGTTGTAGTAGTCGTTGATGACATTGGCTGGCATGGCGGTCTCCCAGAAACTGAGGTCGTCGATGTTTCCGGTCAGTTTGTTTTCCACGGTCGTCATCGTGCCCCGGTTGTAGTAGCTGGCACCCAGGTAGAGCCGGTTCGACGAGATGCCGCCGAGCGTGTCGATGGCAAAGGTCGAGCAGAGCGTGTTGTCCATGTAGATGTTGCCCACATTGCGTGTGCGGTTCACCGTCATGGCGTAGTGGTGCCACTTGTTGTCGCTGTAGTCGCCCGGGATGATCTCCTCGAAGCCGTTGCTGCGGTACACCAGGTTCTTTCCTTCGAAGCCGATGAAGAACTTGTTCTTCGGGTTCACTTCGTCGGGGCTTCCGTAGCCGTTGGCCAGCAGTGTGCCGCGTCCTCGGGTGTCGGTCTTGAACCAGAACATGAGGGTGTAGTCCTGCCGCTCGGTGCGGGCGAAGAAGCGTTCTTCCAGTTTCACACCGTCGCGCACGCCGTCGAGGCGGAGCGACAGGCCGTCGGGCAGGGTCCACGAGGCTTGGTTCAGTGTGGCCGTGGCTCCCTGGGCCAAGTCGTAGAGGTAGGTGCCCGTTCCTTCGTTCATCGGGTAGTAGTCCAGCAATCCCGGCTCGTAGCCCGTGAGGCGTTTGAAGCCGAACTGGCTGAGTTCCGAGGGGGTGAGCACCGTGTTCCAGAGGCGTGCTTCCAGCATGTTGCCCACGTACGGGTCGGTCACCTCTCCGTACTTCACCGAGGTGCCGCCGAACAGCAGCGGAGCCATTCCGTTGTAGTCGGGTGCTTCGCCGGCGGTGCTTTCCAGCATCTGGTTGCCCTGGTAGAAGCATACCTGGTGTGTCTCGGCGTCAATCGTCAGGGCCACCTGGCGGAAGCCGCCGAAGGTGAGCGGGCTCTTCGTGGCGAACGTTTGTCCGTTGATGTAGGTCTGCAGGCGGTTGTCGGCTGTCAGTTGGAACAGCAGGGTGTCCGTCTCGCACAGGTGGCTGAACAGGGTCATCGTCTTCCCGGTCGAGGCCGGCTTGATGAGCATCTCGATGGTCAGGTCCTTGCCCGTCAGGTTGCGCTTGACGGCCGTTCGGGCATAGGTGTTGTCGGTGAAGTGGAGCGACGTGGACTGGGTGATTTCGCTGCTTGTGGTGTGCCCGGTCACGTCGAGGTGGTTCACCTTGCTCAGGTAGTTCACCGCGATGTCTTCGCTGAAGGCGATGCGGATGTTGTCGTTGACGGTCAGCACGCCGTTGGCCGGCTCGACATTGCCGAACGGGGCGGGCCGGCGCGTGTCCTTGATGCCTGTCAGGATGGGCGACGAACTGGTGATGAATCCGTTGCCGTAGCGGCAGTAGGTCACGGCGCGCAGGTCGTATTGCTGCTCAATCGGGTCTTTCTCGCCGAAGAAGCGGGCCTCGATGTAGCCGTCGTCGCCAATCATGGCGCGGGTGCCGTTGGCGGCGGCGTAGCGGGTGGAGTCGGCGTAGTAGCTGCATAGGTTGGTCCAGTCCTTCTCGCCCTTGGTCGAAATCTTATATTGCAGTTCGATGTGGTCGAATCCGCGGTGGTTCACGTCGAAACCGTCGATGCGCACGGGCATGTAGTAGCCCTGGTCGTAGGCCGACTCGGTGTTCATCAGCCACTTGTCCGACGGCGTGCTGACGTGGATGTCGCCGGCCGAGGGAAGGAAGTGGGCCGAGAAGCGGACGGTGTCGCAGGTGTAGATGTCGCACTCGGAGCGGAGTACGATGGCCAGATCTTCGAAGTCATAGCCTTCGCCGCAGCGCACCTCCAGCACCTTGTTGGTCGGCCGGGTCGTGGACAGGTAGATGGGCCGGGCGGCGGCCGTCAGGGGAGCGCCGTCGATGGTCAGTTTGGCCCCGTGCGGGTTGCTTCCGTCCACCAGGGCAATATGGAACAACGAGTCGGCGTGGTTGACGTACTCGCCTTCGTTCATCAACTGGAGGTGGAACACGGCCGGCTTGTCCGACGGCACGTTGCTCACGCTGGCTTCCTCCACTTGGATGCGCGGATTCTCGATGCGCAGGGTACGTTCGTTGATGACCTTGTCGCTGTTGTAGAAGCGGGGCTTGTACTCGTCTTCGAACGGGCAGCGTGTGGCCCCGCCCCGGACGCGGTACACCAGACTGCCGTAGCGGTCGATTTTGTCTTTGTCGACGAACTTCACGAAGTAGTTGCCGCTTTGCTCGCTGATGATCTTCTCGACGAACGATTGGTAGTCTTTCTTCCAGAAGAGGTCGTTGGTGATTGCGGCGTCTTCCTCGCTGTAGGTCTGGGCTTTTTTCCGATAGACATCGATGCTCATGTTTGAGTAGAACTCCATGTCTAAGTTAAATCCGGTTTGGCGGGTGTATGACAGGGTTTGGGCGGCGTTTGACGGCTTTTCCACATTGATTTCTGCTACCGGCTTGATGCCAAGGGAGAACTCGACGCCGGAAAAGGATACTTGGATGGAGTCAAACATTTGTTTGTCCATATTCAAGAAGTCGGTGGCGATTTTTCCCGCCTCTCCGAGACTGGGTCCCGCTGAAGAGATGTCGAACACGCCCGGGGTCTGGAAATATCTGTACGAGTCCTGTTCGCCCTCGTATTCTTCGCTATAGGAGAGTGCGGCGTTTCCGCTCACGTTGTAGTTCCCAATCAGTTTGTCGTTTCCTACCTCTACCTTCTCCTTTTCGTTCAAGGCCAGGAACCTGATCCATGTGGCGATGGTCTCGTTGTAGTCGTAGATGGAGTCGTTGAACGAATAGTCCTCCATTCCACTCGGCTTGACGAGGGCATAGTTCCAGTTTCCCGTGGTTTGGGTGTTGCCGCGTACGAGGTTTTGGCCGTTCGTGTTGCAACTGCCGAAGTCCTCGTCTCCGGCCGGTCGCATCGACCAGTACACGACACTGCCCCGCTTGTCGGCCAGTTCCTGGGCTTCCGCCAGCGTGCCGGTGAACAGGGTGGCGTTGCGTCGTTTGATGAGGTCGGGGATGAGGTTGTTCTCGATGTGGTCGCCCGTGTAGGTGAAGGTCGAGACGAACGGAGCGTCGAGGCTGACGGCTTCGCTGCGCACCAGGTAGTACGTCTTGCCGTCGGCATCGGTGGCCTGGTCGATGACCAGCAACGAGCCGGTCGACTCGCCGCCCTGCAGTTGCTTGTACATGGTCTCGTTGATGACCCGTACGCTGATGACCGGCGTGATGGCGATGCTTTGCATGCCGCCGATGTAGATGTCGGCATCGGCCCCTACCATGAAGGGGTCGCTGCTGGTTTCGATGCGCTGGTTGGCGGTGAAGGTATAGGTGTAGTCGGTGGTCGTGCCGTAGCCGAGGGTCGCGTCGATGCCGAGGGTATGCTCTTTGCTGGTTTCGTTGATGATACCTGCTTCGACCACACCGCCCGAGATGACTCCTTGGTAGTTGGTGGAACCGCTACCCAAACTGAAATTGAATTGGACACCTGCTTTCCAGCCCCATTCCCAGTGGTAGGAATACTTGTAGGTCGATCCGGCCTCCAGCCAGGCGCTGCTGTTGGCTCCGGGCGGGTCGCGCAGAATGTCGAACAGTTGGGCTTTCTCTCCGGCAATGATTTGTTTGCCGGCCTCGTCTTCCTTGGCTCCCATGATGTAGGCCTCGAGGATGTCCGATTCGATGGGCGTTTCGTCGATGACGGCCGTCATCGAGAACCGTTGCAGTGCGTCGGCACCGGTCATGTTGTAGCTGACGTTGCCTACGCTGATTCCCACCAGGCACTGGCCCAGCGAGTCGAGTTCGTAGGTGCTGCCGGTGGCGTTGGTGCTGAATCCGTTGTGCACCTGCAGTTGTGCGCCGGCTCCCGTGGCTACTTGGTCGAGGAGGCCGCCCGTCTTGTTGTTATAGTGGTAGTCTTCGTGGGCCGAAGCCTGGAACACGTAGTACAGCCCTTTCTCGAACACGGGGTGTCCGAAGAGGTAGCGTCCGCTTTCCTTGTCGTACAGGGGAATGGTCTCCTTGACACCGATCAGGTTGGCCGACTCGTACCGGGTGTTGCCGAAGTACTCCTCGCCCTGCTCGTTCACCTGCTTGAAGGTCAGCTGGATGGGAGCGCGGTAGATGCGGTCGTAGCGTGCGCCGTATTCCACCACGTCCGTCACGCTTTGTCCGTTCTTCTCGTAGGTGGCCTCGTCGCACCATACGCGCACCGAGTCGGACAGGTCGAGCACCTCGCTCACCATGCCGTCCTGGAACAGGGTGACGTAGCCCGTGGCCGAAGCCTCGACAACCTTGTACTTCACCGGATAGAGCAGGGCCACGTATTCGCCCGTCGTCTCGTCCGGCTTGATGGTGATGCGGTGGCGTTCGCTTATCACGTCGTTGCCGTGTGCCTCATTCAGGTGTTCGAAGTGCTCCGTGCGGGTCTTGATGTCGTCGTTCAGTTGGTCTTTCACAATCCACGACTTGTTGTCGCCTTCCAGTTGGAGCACGATGCGGAGGCTGTCGCCCAGGTTGTTTCTCGAGAGTGAGCGTCCCAACGGCTGGCCGCCTTGGACGGTGCCGCCCACGAGGCGTCCCATCAGTTTCACCTTCGTGGTGTCCCAGAAGCGGATGCCCTGCAGTTGCTTCTCAAACTCGCGCACGGGCTGTCCCTCGTCGTTCAGCAGGTAGCCGTTGTCGAGGAAGGTGTGTCCGTCCTTCACCACCTGGATGGTGTTCGCACCGCGCGGCACGTAGAAACTGAATTCGCCTTCCTCGTCGGTGGTGATGGCGATGCCGGCGCTGTTGCGCACCACTTCGCCGTTGAGCAGGAATTGAACGTCGCGCACGGGGATGCTCGACCCTTCGTACAGCACCGTGCCGCTGAATTCATACGAGGAGGTGATGGTGAAGTTGATGTTGCTCTTGGTCTTGTTGGACAGGTCGAGCGTGACGGACAGGCCGCCTGCGGGGCTGAACTTCTGTCCGCTTGGCGAGACGGGTGTCAGCGTGTAGGTGCTTTCGCCCACGATGGGCAGGCCGGTGATGCGGTAGTAGCCGCTGCCGTTGGTCGTGCCCTTGAACCATAGTTGGGCCTGCGAGGGGATGTGGCTCGTAGTCGCATTTATGAAGGCCATACGGGATCCGTTCCAGTAGTAGGTGCGTCCGTTGTGCCGTTTGGTGTCGGTGGTGCCGATGCCGGCCCAGTCGATGAAGGTGCCGGCATACGACTGGTTTTTGTGCGGCATCTCCTCGTCGAATCGCCAGTAGGCTGTCAGCCCGACTTCCTTGCCGCTGAGGAACCGTCTGTAGTTGTCGGCTATCTCGTCGGCGGTCAGTGTCTTGCTCCACAGGCGTACTTCGTCGATGTACCCATGGAAGGCATAGGTCACTGAGCACAACTGTGTGCCCATTACGGTGTACCATTGGGGCTGTCCGCCCATGTTGACGAGGTCTTGTTCTTGGGTGTTTTTCCGGCTGAGGATGCCGGCCGTGTCCGGCTTGCCGTCGATGTAGAACCACACGCTGTCGGTGGTGGCGTCTACCGACACGCTCAGGTGGTGGAACTCGCCCGTCGGGATGGCCGATGCCTGTACCAGCGGTGTCTCGTCGCCAATCGAGAGGTACGGCCGTCCGTCCTGGATGTCGATGCGGTAGTCGCCCCAGCGCATCAGGGTGCGTGGCGTGGTGCCTTCGGTGTCGTCGTTCTGCACGTACATCTGCACGGTCCAGCGGTCGGGGATGGCGATGGCTTCGTCGGTGCTGGCGACGTGCGCATACTGGATGTTGTCGCGGAAGTAGAGGCTTCGGCCGGAGGAGATGCCGTCGGGCGAGTCGACCGTCAGCTCGGTGTTGGGCACGGCGGTGCCGTCGGCATAGCGTATGTAGCCCTCTACCGTGCCGACGCTGCGGACGAAGCCCAGGTCGACGTTCGAGGAGTCGCGCCGGAAGGCCTGGTTGCCGCATTGGTAGGCCAGGAACACCTGGTATTCGTAGAACTTGCGCGGGTCGATGTCGGTGTCCTTATAGAATTTCTGTTGCAGGTTGGTCACCAAGAGTTGCCAGTCGCCGGTGTTGCCCTCCTTGGTCACTTCGCGCCGTTTGATGAAGAAGTAGTTGTAGTCGTCGGTGCTCGTCTCCCAGGTCAGGTAGTTGTAGTCGTCGTAGAAGCCTTTCGAGACGGACAACCTCTTCATCTTCGCGCCCTCTTCGTAACTATACACCCGGTAGTCGAGTCCGACTCCTTCGCCTCTCACGCCGAGTGCGGTCCGTGCCCGGATGGCTGTGGGTCGGATGCGGGTGCAGGGTTGGGACAGGGTGAAGTAGAACGAGACGGTATCGGTGTTGTTCGCGTCGTTGAGTTTCTCGGCAATCTCGTCGGACAGGTTCTCCTGATGGGTTTCCCATTCCGTGTAGGTCCAGTTGCCCAGGTACTGCTGGGTCTCGTATTCCAGGTAGTAGCCGGCTTTGGGGTCGCGGACGGCGATGGCCTGGGGATTACCGTATCGGTCGTAGCAGATCGTGTCGTTGTAGGGAGCGATGTCAATCTGGAGGCGGTGCGTGTCCTCGAAGTCATCGGGGACGGTGACCTTGCTGCCGGTGCCGATAGCCACGGACAAGTCTCGGTTGATTCGGGCTTCCTGGCTGCACTTCCATCCCCAGAGGGAGGTCTGTTCGCGTCGTATGCGGTAGTAGATTTCTTGCCTGGTGTACTGGCTGTAATAGTTGCTTCCTATCTGCATGAACAGGTCGGTCGAGTCCTTGTAGGAATAGTCGCCTTTGTCCTTTTCGATGAGGATGGTGGTGACAGCCTTCGCGTCGGAGAAGTCCCGTTGGGTGGCGCGCTGGATTTCGAACATGTCGATGGCGCTGATGGCATCCTCTCCCGAGGGGTTGTCCAGCTGCCATGTCAGCATCACGCTGCCTCGGCGGTCCTGCACGGTGGTGGCTTTCAGGTTCTTGATGGGTCGGATGGCTTTCACGTCCATCTTGTCCGAAGTGGCGGTCACGGTGGTGCGGTCGCTGTAGTAGTATTCGCCTTGCAGGTACAGGTTCTTGTATTCTCGGTCGGCCTGCAGGTAGAAGACCCCGTTGTTGCCGCTGAGTGGTAGGATTTCCGCGCCTCCGTCGTAGTAGTATTTCAGCGACTTGAAGTCCTTGAGCAGCATGTAGCGCACCTCCATCTGGTTGGCCCGTTCGGCATCGGTGCTTACGTAGGCCGGAACCAGCGTGATGGGCTGTTCGATGCTGGTTCCGGTGAATATGTCGCCCATCTGCCGGTTGGGCGCGTTGCTGGCTCCGGCGCATTTATAGGAGACGAAGATGCGGAATTTCTTGTCGGCCAGTTTGGTGGGGTAGTGCCAGTCCATCTCGACGAACACCTGGCCGGACTTGGAGGTGTTGTCCACCCAGCAGACATAGCGTCCCTTGTCCAGTTTGTAGGTCGATTGTCCGTAGAAGGTCTTGTAGTAGCCGCTGATGGCCCCGTTGTATCCGTTCGTGACGGTGAGGTATCCTTCGGCCTGCCCTCCCATATACGAGTCCACGCCGACCCACAGGGATGTGTTCTGGTATATGTTGTCAGAGTAGGTGGCCTTGTTGCTGTTGCCGATGTTGGTGTAGTAGTTCGCGTCCGACACGTTCGAGCCGGATTCGAACTTACCGATGTACACCTTCTGGTTGTCATCGTAGACGGCATAGAGGATTGCCTCCTTCACGTAGTAGTGCGAGCCGCCCCAGTCGTCGAACATGCAGCGGAGATGGATCTTCCCGTTTTCCATCTGCATGGCCTGGTAGGCATATTCCATGTTGATGTAGTCCACGGCCCGTCCCGGAAGGGTGAGGGTAAGAAGCAACAAGGAAAGGAGCAATCCTCGCCCATGCCTGCGCTGTCGGATAGTCTGTTTCTGTATCATACGCATAGATTTATAGAACATGGTTCTCTTGAATTTAGAATAAGGCAAAGGTCTGAAATTCGTGGCAGACCAGCAAAAGAATTCGGTCTACAAAACAGCCTACAAATGCGGTTTTTGTACGTATGCAGGGGTATTTAGGTAGTGTGGCGCGTTGGTCTACAAGACGCCACACACGGATCTGCCGCATATCACAAGCATGGCAGGGCCGACGGCCTGTCGGGTTGTCGGGGTATTGGGGTGGTCGAAAAGAATCTCGTGTCGCACCTACGGCGCTCGTATGATGGATGTGTCGGCTATGACAGCCCTCACGGGCTGCCCTTTTAAGTGTCGGGCCTTCGGCCCTCTCGCGGACAACCAGCCATAGAAACAGAGTTGTTAATCCATTATGGGCTTTGGAGAGCCATACGCACTCGTGCGACTTTTGTGCCACTATCCACAAAAGGAATGGCGGGCACAACAAGGCTAATGGCATGAAGGACCGAAAGAACGCGGGAGCAATGGCAAGAGGGCCGAAGGCCCGGCACTTAAAAGGGCGGTCCGTAAGGGTCGTTAAAGAGAAGTAAATAGGGATGGAGCGCCATAGGTGCGACACGAAAAAGGAATCATCCATGTCGCACCTACGGCCTTTGTGTCTATCGGATGGAGACTTTCCGTACGGTCTGTCCGATGCGCACGAGGTAGATGCCATGCGGCAGTTCGAAGCTGGCTTTGGTGGCCTGGCTGCTTCCCACCAACCGGCCGGCCGGGGTGTAGACCCCGATGGCGGTCTGGTCCGGGTTGCTCACGCACAGTTGGCCGTTTGCGACCTGTAGGGCCGGTTCGAGGCCGGGGGCGGAGGCGATGGCCGACGCCGGGGCGTGGAACCGGAAGGTGACGACGTTGTCCGTCTCGGCGATGTCGGTCAGCGCGCAGCCCGAGGCCGTGCCGTCGTTCCAACGCATCGACGGGGTGGTGTCGTCGCTGAAGGTGCACACCTGGCTGCTGCCGGGGAACACGTCGCGGCCGTCGTTCTCCTCATAGAGGCCCTTGTTCTTGTCCGCCACCACGAGGTGGACGTATTCTTTGGCCGAGGTGTTCACCTTGTTGCTGGCCCATACGCCGCTGCTGTATTCCACGTGGCACACCATCAGTCCGTGGCCCGGCAGGTAGGCGTCCCAGCCGAGGGGCTGGCGGTTCTCCAAGGTGAAATATTCGTTCGGGTTCGTCTCCGACACCACGAAGCACGCCTCGTTGGAGGTGCTGATGGCGTTCAGTGTGACCTCTTGGTCCGCTTCGAGCACGGTAGGCTCAAGCCAGCCGAGCGTGTATTTGTCCATGGCCGTATAGCCGGACGGGGTGCGCCCCTGGTTGTTGTACGAACCTACGTCCATCACGTCCCAGTAGCCCAGGCCGGGTGCGCCGCTGTAGAGGGGGTCGTAGATGTCCGGCAGCCCCAGGATGTGGCTGAACTCATGGCAGAAGGTGCCGATTCCGTCCAGTTCCTCGCCCACGTAGCCGCGCAGTTCGCAGGTGCAGGCGTAGTTGGACAGGCGCAGGCCGTTGTAGCTGGTGTAGTCCTTGAACTTCAGTGTGTTTTGCTGAGGCCATACGCATTCTTCCGGTCCGCCCTGCGATTCGCCGTAGCCGGCATAGATGACGAAGATGAAGTCCACGTATTTGTCGCCGTTTTGGTCGTAGCGGCTGAAGTCCAGGTCCGGCTGCATGGCCTTGGCCAGTTTCACGGCCTCGGACACCATGTCGTCCACCCGTTCTTTGCCGGTCTCGACGGCCGAGCCGTAGTAGGCCCGGTTCTTCGACAGGGTGACAGGGCCGACCACGTCGAACTCCAGGTCGAGACGGCCGTCGGACTGGTCCTGGAAATAGTCGCGCACGCTGCCCGTGGCCAGTTCGCCCTGGTAGTTGCGCTCGTTCACTACCTGGTCGTAGAGTTCCGCCGTCACGGCCGACGAGAACCGGATGTCCTGGTATTGGGCCAGCACCACCAATCCGCGCACGGTGCCCGTGGTGGGGAAGGTGGGGGCGATGGGGCCCGGTGCCACGCGGCGTGCCGCTTCCGGTTCGTCGGTCTGCGGGCGCAGCAGGGCGCGCAGGGCCACTCCGTCCAGGGTGCGGACAAAGGCGGCCTCTTCGGCATTGCGCAGGTGGGCATCTTTGGCCACGAACCGGCTGGGGACGACTTGGCCGTCGGCCTCGGTGGCGTAGTAGTAGAAGCGGTCGGCCCCTTGCCGGAGCAGGAGGCCGTCGGTGGTTTCGTAGAAGTGGAGGTGCTCATCGCCGCGCAGGCAGACGCTGACCGTGCTGCCGTCCGGCTGGGGCAGCATGCGTGTGCCGGGACGTGCCGGGGCGGCCTGGGTTCCTTGCAGGCATCCCAAGGCGAGGGCGAGCAGAAAAATGACGAAATGTCTCATAATAAATAAGGATGATGGTGAACAGGCATCGAATGTAGCGAGAATTTGGATAGGTTCGCGCAAGCGGCAGGAAAGATTTAATACTTTTTATAGGTTCTTGTTTGTCAAATAGAATTATCGGATGCGCGGCGGCCTGCCTTGGCCGGCCTCGGCGGCGTGGGGCCGGATAGTGCGGATGAGGTTTGCTTTTGTCTGCCGTTTTCCGTAATATTGCAAGCAATAACCTAAACGGAAGCGAACAAGACATGGAATTAGAGGAAATCATAGGCAGCATCTATCCGGTGCCGGCCGAAGAGGTGGCCAAGGTGGCCGCCTGTGCGGAACTGATCAAGATAGGGCGTGGGGAAGCCATCGTGGAGCAAGGGCGGCGAAACGACCACTACTATTTTGTCCGGGAAGGCCTGCTGCGGTCGTACTGCGACAACGACGGCCGCGAGGACACGCTGTGGTTTGCCGTGACCGGCGACGCCATCGGGTCGATGCACTCTATATATAAAGGTCTGCCGGCCATTTCGTCCATCGAGGCGTTGGTTCCGACCGAACTCTATCGCATTCCGAAGGCCGACATGGACGCGCTGTTCCGTGAATCGAAGCATCTGGCCAACTGGGGCTACAACCTGGCCATCGAGGAACTCTACTCGCTCGAACGCCGCTACCTCTACATCGGCAAGGGCGATGCCTATACACGTTTCCGACAGTTCATCGAGATGCGCGACGCCGAAGTCATCCAGCAAATCCCCTTGAAATACATTGCCGCCTACCTGAACATCACGCCGCAGACGTTGAGCAAGTTGCGGATGAAGTACGCCAAAGAGTAGCACGACAGCCCCAATCCGAGAGCATACCCTCATGGGCGCACGCGAGTACTCTCAGGCCGTCGCGCGAGTATGCTCCGAACGTCACGCGCGTACTCGCGTGGGCAAGGGGGCGTTTAGGTTGACTATGACTGATTTTACTTCACAGATTATTTGTTTGTTTACGAGTTTACTT
>JBJEHD010000024.1:0-167803 GCA_051875715.1 Bacteroidaceae bacterium | reverse complement strand
CTTATGGCGCATCGCCATCGTTCATTGAAAAATCGGATTCCATGAAACCTTGTGTGCTGTTCATCCTGCATCTGCCGCCTCCCGTCCACGGAGCAGCAATGGTGGGGAAATACATTCGCGACAGCCGGTTGGTGAACGAGGCGTTCGACTGCCACTACGTGAACCTGGCCACGGCGAAGGACCTGACGGACATCGGCCGGGTGGGCCTGAAGAAGGTGTTCCGCTTCGTTGCCTTGCTGCGTACCATCTGCCGGCAGGTGAGGACGTTGCGCCCCGACTTGGTGTACGTGACCCCGAACGCATGCGGCGGCGCGTTCTACAAGGACTTCGTGGTGGTGGAGATGCTGAAGCGGATGGGATGCCGCGTGGTGGCGCACTATCACAACAAGGGCGTGAGGACGCATCAGGACAGATGGTTGGACGACCGGCTCTACCGTCGGTTCTTCCGGAATCTTAAGGTCGTGTTGCTGGCCTCGACCTTGTATGTCGATGTGCGGAAGTATGTAAGGAAGCCTGCTGTGTTCTTTTGCCCGAATGGACACCCGGAGACCAGGAATCTGGAAGAGAAAGGAAAGGGGGAGCGGACAATCCCTCGCATCTTGTTCTTGTCGAATCTGATTGTCAGCAAGGGGGTGCTGGTGCTGCTTGATGCACTTCGGGAATTACGCCGGCGAGGATGCCGATTTCGTTGTGACATCGTGGGCGGAGAGACTGCCGAATTGAATGGAGAAGGGCTGGATGCTTACTTGGTCGGGGCAGGTTTGAACGATTGTGTGTATTATGCCGGACGAAGATATGGAGAGGAGAAGGCGGCCTATTGGAGGGAGGCGGACGTGTTCGTGTTTCCTACATTCTACGCCAACGAGTGTTTCCCTTTGGTGAATCTGGAGGCCATGGAGTGGGGATTGCCTATTGTAACAACGGACGAAGGCGGCATCCCTGACATGGTCGTGGATGGAGAGAACGGATTTGTGGTGCCGTGCAGGCGGAAAGACGGAGCGAATCAGGGACCGGATCCGGAGGAATTGGCCGATGTGTTGGAACGGTTGCTGGCAGACGAGGATTTGCGTCGGCGCATGGGTGAGGACGGACATAGACGATTTGAGACGTTGTTCACACTGAGGGCATTTGAAGAGAAAATGACGGAGGCCCTGACGTGGGCCTTGACAGAAAACGCACATGAAGGGTTGGTGGAGTAGAGCGGCAGAACAGGTTGCTCCCGGGGGATTGCGCGACTATCAACGCGACATCCGGGAGAAACTGTATGCGCTGTGGGAACGGCAAGCGCGCATAATGGTGCAGATGCCGACCGGGACGGGGAAAACGCACCTCTTGGCCTCGGTGGTACGCGACTGCGTGGGCGAGGCGGCTGGGAGCGGATGGGACGTGCTGGTGGTGGCGCATCGGATTGAACTGATTGAGCAGATTGCAGAGACGTTGCACCGCTATGGTATCGAATGCGGCAGGATGGTGAAAGGACGTACACCGGACTGCCGGGTGCGGGTGGTGGTGGCCTCCATCCAGACTTTGGAACCCAGACTGCAGCGGCTGAGCCACATTGGCCCAAAGTTGATAGTGATAGACGAGGCTCATCATGCACAGGCTGCTACCTATCGACGCTTGTGGGAAGTCTGGCCAAAGAGTCGGATTCTGGGGCTGACGGCTACACCCTGCCGGCTGAGCGGAGAAGGGTTTGCCGATTTGTTTGATGCATTGCTGGAGTCGTGGAGCGTGGGTCGCTTTATGGCCGAGGGGTGGCTGAGCACGTATGACTATTATTCGTTGCGCCCTGACGGAGAGGAGCAACGGTTGATACAATCGCTGGAGAAACGGGGCGCGGACGGCGACTTTCAAGTAAAGGAGATGCGCGAGAAACTGGATGTGTCTCCTTGCCTCGAACGCTTGTGCCGGACGGTGGAACACTTCGTCCCCGGGAAGAAGGGCATCGTGTATGCCATTGACATTGCCCATGCGGAACATATCGCGGCCTTTTATACCCGGCGAGGCATCAAGGCTGTTGCGATCAGCAGCCGAACCCCGGCTGGCCAGCGTAAGGAGTGGATAGAACGGTTCCGGCAGCGGCAATCGGATGCTGATTTGTCGGTCCTGGTGAGTGTGGACCTGTTTAGCGAGGGTTTCGATTGTCCGGATGTGGAATTTATCCAATTGGCCCGACCGACCCTTTCGCTTTCGAAATACCTGCAAATGGTAGGACGCGGGTTGCGGATGTCGCCGGGGAAACGGGCCTGCACTATCTTGGATAACGTGGGACTTTATCGGCTGTTTGGCCTGCCATCGGCCGAAAGGGATTGGGGCTCGTATTTTGAGGCACGACCCAGTGTGGGCCTTCCTGCCTTGGCTGCGTTGCGGGACAGGGAACTGGAACGGATGGTTGTGGAGCGCCGGGAGTCGGAAGGGCAAGATCTGGTTGCCATCCTCTCAGAGGAGGAATGCCGGAGAAGACTGGATGAGACTTGCCGCTACCGCATGGTGGACGAGGGGCCGGGACGGATAGGCGTGAAGGGAGAGAACGGAAGAACCATCTTGCCTTGCCAGTACCGCTACATTCGGATGACAGGAGACGGACTGGCTTTTTGTGTGTCGTCCCGGAGAGCGGAACGACCTTGGGTGGACCTGCAGAATGGAATGTGGTTTCGAACCCGGCCGCACACCTTCTACTATCGTGGCTTGGGATTCTCGACGGAAGACGGAGAGATGCTGTATGTGAGGATGAGGTCGGACTTGCTGAATGAGCGTTGCGGATTGCATCGGAAACTGCTGGAAGTGCAGGAGGGGACAGGGGTGAGTTGGAAGAAACGGTATGTGCCGTGGTCTGCCGAGCAGGTGTATGAATTGGTGGAGGGATCGAAGGATGGATTCAGAGTGTACAGGAATGCGGACGGACGGCTTTGGGCACAGCAGGATTTGATGCACGAACTGAAGGAGATGGCCGGCGAGGAGGAACTGCAACACTTCAGAAGGCAGTGCGCCGAGGAAGCGGGCCGGTGGTGGATGCAGGCCGAGAAGGTGTGGCGGAGGAGGGCGTCGAGCCCAACGGAAGATGCAACGGTTGCTAACGGACAGGTGCTGGAGCAGTTGGAGGACGACCTGATTCACGTGGTGACGAAGACGGGAACGGAGTATTGGGTGGACACGCTGACGCATTGCCGGCATGAACGGAAACCGGTCACCTGGACGCGGGGGTTCGTGAAATTGTTGCGAGAGGGCGATATGGTATTTGTCCGCAATATTCCGGAACAGCGTTGGAGACCCTGGCGGGAATGGGAGGTGAAGGCGGACGAGTATGTCTGTACGATAGCCGACCGACTGTATTTGCGCTCAGAGAAGAACGGACGTGGCTATCTGATCAAGCAGCGAAGTGAGGACTTCCGCTACTTTGTGGTACAGGCCAATCGGAGTGACTACCTGTATCAAGATGTGTTTGACGACTGGGCGATTCGAAACGATACGGGCGGAGAACCTGAGATTCGGGTCTGCCGTTGAGTGACAGAAGCGTAGCGGCAGGACAGAAGAACAGAAAGCGGCCCCGGAGTGAGGAAAGATGATTCCCCAATCCGAGGCCGCTTTTTTGCTGTGCTTTGGGACTCTACTGGCTGATGATCTTGTTTGCTCCGGAGGTCAAGGCCATGGCCTGTGGATTTTCCTGAACGAACGATTCGATGTGGCGGATGCGTTTTTCCTCCAGGATTTCGTCGACCGCAATCAGGATGCCCGTCTCTTCCACGTCGCCGAAGCCGTAGTTGATGGCCGTGCCGAACATACGCATGGTGGGCGAAAGGTTCATGTAGGCGTTGACCAAAGGCGGAATGTTGTAGCCCAGTTTGCGGATCTCGGTGTTGAGCGTCTTGTAGTCTTCCTTGAAGGTGGAACCTTGGAACAGGGCAGCCAGGACGTGCGGGTCGGTGTCGAGTTGGAGCGGCTTCATGGGGGTGATGAGTCCGTCCTTGTCGCTGAAATGCTTGTTGAGGAAATAGAGTATCATGTCTCGTCCCTGGCGGTTGTAACTGGGGTACATGGTCACTTTGCCAAAGAAGTAGCGCACGTTGGGCATGATGACCGTGAGGGCGCCCAGCCCGTCCCACAGGTTGTCGAGGGCGAACAGCCCTTTCGAGCCGGCACGCGTGGACTGGTACTCCAGCGTGACGAACGAGCGGCCCAGTTCGATGGTGGTGGGCAGGTATTGTTCGATGAACTGCCGGGAGAAATGGAACATGTGCGAGGTGGCCAGAATGGGGGCTCCCTGCTCGTCGAAACGGACATCGGTGCCCAGGATATAGCGGTAGCCGCCCAGGATTTCTTCCGCTTCCGGATTCCAGACAATCAACTGCTTGTAGGGGTTCTCCATGGTGTCGAATTCGTCGATGTCGAGTGCCATGCCGGTTCCTCCGCCTGCGGCACGGAAAGCGATTTCGCGCAGGCGGCCAATCTCACGCATGACATTGGGGGAATCGTGGTGTGTGACAATGTAGATTTCGTTGTTGCTTTTGTTGGTGAACCGCAGGCGTTTGTCCTCGGTTAGTTCGGAACGGAGTATCTCCTTGCTGACAGGCGCAATGATTTCTTCCATAAGATGGATTCTCGTTTATAGTTTGTAGACAATTTCTTTGACGTATTGAGCCCATTCGGACGGCGTCTTCGATGCATCGAAGGTCTGCCAGGGGATGGGCTTCCCGATGGTGATGGTGAAGGTCTTGTGACGGTTCTTGAACATCTCGTCGGCCAAGTAAAGCATGGCGATGTTGAACTTGATGCCGAAGAACTTGCAGACATTGGCCAGGCGGTAGAAGAAGTCGGAGTTGCGGCCCTCGAAATGGATGGGGACCACGTCGCGGTGATGCTTGACGCTCTCGACGATAAACGATTTCTTCCACTCCAAGTCCTTGATGACCCCTTTTTGCCGGCGCGAGCAAAGCCCGGCGGGGAACATGATGATGTGGTTGTCGGACCGGAAGGCCGCGTCGACCATGGCGGGGAAGCGGCGGCTTTGGGTTCCGGTCTTGTTGACCGGGATGAACAACGGGGCCAGGTTGCGAAGGTTCATCAGCAGGTCGTTGACCAGATATTTTACCTTGCCGTTGTAGCGGCGGCCGAGCACGAATCCCAGCGAAACACCGTCCTGACCGCCCAACGGATGGTTGGACACAAAGGTGCAGAGACCGTCTTCGGGCAGATTCTCTTCGCCTTTGACGACGAAATGGTTGTCGAGGAATTGCAGCGTGGCTTCCAGAAAATCGACCCCTATCTTGTCGCGACTCTCGAGCAGGAAGGGGTTAATCTCCTTCTGATGGACTATTCGCTCCAGGTAAGCGATGACGAAACGGGGAATATAACGATAGGCCCCCGGGGCCTTCGCCCGAAGGATGGAGTCTACGTCTATCAGAAACACGGAGTCGTCTTTCATGAGGAGTTTTTTGAGATTATTTGCCGCAAAAATAGTGTTATCTTTCGAATTAATGCACATGAATCGGGGGAAATTGTGTCTGTTTGCCCAAAAGCCCCCGACCTGTTGATAACTTCTTGGAAAAAAAAGAGGAACGGATAGGGATGGATTGTGGTGGATTGTGTAATTTTACGCCTTTGAAACCGAAGAAGACGCAAATGGAGGAAGGAATGGAAGAAACGGTGTATCATGTGCCGGTTTTGCTGAAAGAAACGGTGGACGGGCTGGATGTCCGTCCGGACGGGACGTATGTGGATGTGACCTTCGGCGGCGGAGGACATTCGCGCGAGGTGTTGGGCCGGCTGGGAGAAAACGGCCGTCTGCTGGGCTTCGACCAGGATGAGGATGCCGAACGCAACGTGCCGGTTGACGGGCGGTTCACATTTGTGCGCAGCAACTTCCGATACCTGAAGAACTTCTTGCGCTACCACGGTGTGGAGCAGGTGGACGGCATCCTGGCCGACCTGGGCGTCTCGTCGCACCACCTGGATGAGGCGGAACGTGGATTCTCGTTCCGTTTCGACGGACGGCTGGACATGCGGATGAACCGGCAGGCGGCCTTGACGGCGGCCGACGTGGTGAACACGTACGACGAAGATCGCCTGGCCGACGTGTTCCGCCTGTATGGCGAACTGAAAAACGCACGCAAACTGGCGAGCGTTCTGGTGAGGGCGCGCGCGACGAAGGAGGTGCAGACCATCGCCGATTTTCTGGAAGTGGTGAAACCCCTGTTCGGCCGCGAACGCGAGAAGAAAGAACTGGCCAAGGTGTTTCAGGCGTTGCGCATCGAGGTAAACCAGGAGATGCAGGCGCTGATAGAAATGCTGAATGCGGCCACTCAAGTATTACGTCCGGGCGGCCGACTGGCCGTCATCACCTACCACTCGCTGGAAGACCGGCTGGTGAAGAACCTGATGCGCACGGGAAATGTGGAAGGTAAAGAGGACAAGGACTTCTTCGGGAACCGGCAGACACCCTTCCGCATCGTGACGAACAAGGTAATCGTGCCGGGGCAGGACGAACTGGAGGCAAATCCCCGTTCGCGCAGTGCGAAACTCCGGGTGGCCGAAAAAATAGGATAAGGAAGACATGGAAGAAAAAAAGAACATAAACGAGAACCGGAAACAGAAGAATGCAACCGCCGGTTGGACACTGAAGGGCATCTTCTTCGGCGATGTGCTGGTGACGGACTTTTTTCGGAGACAAACGAAATTGCTGGTCCTGGTCGTCATTCTGACGATTTTCTACATCAGCAACCGCTATTCGTGCCAGCAGGAACTGATTCGGATTGCCGTGCTGAACCAACAATTGACGGAAATACGCTATAACGCCCTGACGCGCTCGTCCGAACTGATGGAGAAGAGTCGTCAGTCGCGCATCGAAGAATATGTGGCCGCACAGGAGAGCGACCTGCAGACGTCGACCACGCCTCCGTACTTAATCAAAGAATAAAAAGGGAAGGCTATGGAAAAGACAAAGGTCATGCATAGGTATTCGTTCATTGCCCTGCTGATGGCGTTGGTCGGCGTGCTAATCATCGTTCGGGCGGCCATCATCATGTCCTTCGAACGCGACTTCTGGGAACGGGTGGCCAACCGCTTTCACAAAGAGAACCTCGTCGTCAAGGCCGTGAGGGGAAACATCATTTCGGCCGACGGAAAACTGATGGCGAGCAGCCTGCCCGAATATAAAATCTACATGGACTTCATGGCTGCGAAGCACAAAGGGGAGAACGCCAGCCAGAAAAAAGCGCGCATCAAGGCGCAGGCGTTCAAAGACTCGATGCTACGCGTGAAACTCGATTCCATCTGCATGGGCCTGCACGCCATCTTCCCGGACAAAAGCGCCGAGGAGTTTCGGAGGCACATCCTGCACGGGCGGAAAATAGAGAGCCGAAACTACCTGCTCTACCCGAAACGAATCTCCTACATCCAATACAAGGAAGCCTCGAAACTGCCTCTGTTCAAATTGAACAAGAACACGGGTGGATTCCACTACCAGGCTTTCAATCAGCGCAAGAAACCTTTCGGCTCGCTGGCCGCCCGCACATTGGGACAGGTCTACGCCGCCAAGGACTCGGCTGTGAGCGGACTGGAACTGTCGTTTGACAGCCTGCTGAAGGGAAAGAACGGGCTGCGCCACCGGCAGAAAGTGATGTCGAAATACCTCGACTTTGTCGACGTACCGGCTATCGACGGGTGCGACATCGTGACGACCATCGATGTGGGCATGCAGGACATCGCCGAAAAAGCCTTGACCGATATGTTGAAGGACATCGACGCAAAGTCGGGCGTGGCACTGCTGATGGAAGTGAAGACGGGCGACGTGAAGGCCATCGTCAACATGTCCCGTTGTGGAGATGGTGTCTATCGCGAGGTGAACAGCCATGCGATAGCGGACATGCTTGAACCGGGCTCGGTGTTCAAGACCGTGTCGTTGATGGTGGCCCTTGAGGACGGCTACATCAAGACCACCGATGGGGTGGATACCGGAAACGGCGTCATGATGATGCACGGCCGGCCGATGAAAGACCACAACTGGCACAAAGGTGGATACCACTACCTGACCGTGCCGGAAATCCTGATGTATTCGTCGAACATCGGCGTGTCATACCTGATAGACAAGTACTACTACAACAATCCCGACAAGTTTGTTGACGGTGTCTACCGCACCGGCATTCAACAGCCCCTGCACCTGCAACTGAAAGGTGAAGGAAAGCCGTACATCCGCCGACCCAAAGACGGCAAGTGGTCGAAGACGGCGCTGGCCTGGATGTCGATTGGCTACGAGACCCAGATTCCGCCCATGAACGTGCTGACGTTCTACAACGCCATCGCCAACCAGGGCGTCATGGTGAGGCCGCGCCTCGTGACGAAAGCCATGCGGGGCGGCGATGTGGTGGAAGAATATCCGGTGGAGGTCATCAACCCTGCCATCTGTTCGCAAAAAACCTTGAAGGACGTGCAGATGATGCTGGAGATGGTAGTCAGCAAAGGCTTGGCCAAAGCGGCCGGATCGGAACAATTCCTCGTGGCCGGAAAGACGGGCACGGCCCAGATATCGCAAGGCGCGAAAGGCTACAAGTCCGGAGGAACGAACTACCTGCTCAGTTTCGTCGGCTATTTCCCGGCCGACAACCCCCAGTACAGTTGTATGGTGGCCATCCAAAAAGAAGGCGGACCTGCCTCCAGTGGATGGTCGGCCAAGGTGTTCAGCCGCATTGCCGAACGGGTGTATGCCAAGAACTTGTCGGACAACCTCAACCATGCAGCCGACTCGAATTCCGTGATGATACCCCACGTGAAGCGGGGCGACGTGCGCGAAGCGCAGCGGGTGCTGAGGGGGCTCGACATCTCCACTCAGACAGGAAACGGATGGAACGAGCAGGCGGATCAGCCCGTGTGGGGCACGGCCCAGATGGGGGCCAACTCGGTAGCCTTGCGCGAGGAACACTTCCTGCGCGACTTTGTGCCGAACGTGATAGGCATGGGAGCCAAGGATGCGGTCTACCTGATGGAAAGCAAAGGACTGAGGGTGCGCCTGTCGGGCGTCGGCCGCGTGGTCAGCCAGTCGATTCCATCGGGCCAAAAAGTGGTAAAAGGACAAACAATCGGTTTACATTTAAAATAAAGAAAAACATGGAATTACAACAGGTGTTGAAGCAAATAGCGGTGGTGGAGGCCGTCGGCGACACGACGGTGGACATCACCGGCATCCAGATAGATTCCCGGTTGGTGGGGAAAGGACATTTGTTCGTGGCTGTGAAAGGCACGCAGACGGACGGCCATCGGTATATCGCGAAAGTCATTGAGCAAGGGGCGGCGGCCGTGCTGTGTGAGGACATGCCTGACGAACGGCCTGAGGGTGTCACGTTTGTACGGGTGGCCGACAGCGAAGATGCAGTAGGACCGGCGGCTACGGCCTTCTATGGCAATCCGACGGAACAGTTGGACCTGGTGGGTGTGACGGGCACGAATGGAAAGACCACCATCGCTACCTTATTATATAATATGTTCCGCCGGATGGGCTACAAGGTCGGGCTGATTTCGACGGTGTGCAACTACATTGACGACCAGCCGGTGCCGACGGAACATACCACCCCCGATCCGATTACGCTGAACCGACTGCTGGGCGAGATGGCACAGGCCGGATGCAAATACGCGTTCATGGAAGTGAGTTCGCACGCGGTGGCCCAGCGCCGTATCCGTGGACTCCGTTTCGCCGGGGGCATCTTTACGAACCTCACCCGCGACCATCTGGACTACCACAAGACCGTGGAGAACTACCTGAAGGCGAAAAAGAAGTTCTTTGATGATATGCCGAAAGAGGCCTTCTGCCTGACCAATCTGGACGACAAGAACGGGCTGGTGATGACGCAGAACACCAAGGCGCGTGTCTGCACCTATTCGTTGCGAAGTCTGTGCGACTTCAAGGGACGGGTGCTGGAAGATGGGTTCGACGGTATGCTGATGGACATCAACAACCGGGAAGTGAACGTGCAGTTCATCGGACGTTTCAATGCTTCCAACCTGCTGGCGGTGTACGGTGCCGCTTGCTTGCTGGGCAAACAACCCGACGAGGTGTTGCGTGTGTTGAGTCTGCTGCGTCCTGTGGTCGGACGCTTCGATGCCCTACGCTCGAAACGTGGCTATACGGCCATCGTGGACTATGCCCATACGCCCGACGCTCTGACCAATGTGCTGGATGCCATCCACGAGGTGTTGGCCGGCAGAGGACGGGTTATCACGGTGGTAGGGGCTGGCGGAAACCGCGACAAAGGAAAACGGCCCATCATGGCACAAGAGGCCGTCAAGGCCAGCGACCGGGTGGTCATCACCTCGGACAATCCCCGTTTTGAAGAGCCGCAGGCCATCATAGACGACATGCTGGCCGGACTGACCCCTGACCAGCGCAGTCGCGTACTGGCTTTGGTGGACCGGAAGGAGGCCATCCGGACGGCCTGCATGCTGGCGCAATGCGGCGACGTGGTGCTCGTGGCCGGAAAGGGACATGAGAACTACCAGGAAATAAAGGGTGTGAAGCATCATTTCGACGACAAGGAGGTGCTGCAGGAAGTGTTTGACCAGGAATAAAGCAAAAGGCCATGTTGTATTATCTGTTCCATTATCTGAACCAATATGGTTTCCCCGGTGCGCGAATGTTCGAATATGTGTCGTTCCGTTCGCTTGTGGCCATCATCCTTTCCTTGCTGATTTCGACCATCTTCGGCTCGGTATTTATCCAACTGCTGAAACGCAAACAAGTGACGGAAACCCAACGTGATGCCTCTATCGACCCGTTCAATGTCAATAAGAAAGGCGTGCCGACCATGGGTGGCATCATCATCATCGTGGCCACGTTGCTCCCCTGCCTGCTGTTGGGAAAACTGCATAACGTCTACATGGTGCTGATGCTGATAACGACCGTCTGGTTGGGTTCGCTGGGTTTTGCCGACGACTACATCAAGGTGTTCAAAAAGGACAAGGAAGGACTGCATGGCAAGTTCAAGATTATCGGTCAGGTAGGCCTGGGACTGATTGTTGGCCTGACGCTGTACTTGAGCCCGCAAGTGGTCATCCGCGAAAACGTAGAGATGAAGCGTGGGGAAGACACGGTCGAGGTCGTTCATAAGAGCCAGAGCGTGAAGTCGACGAAGACCACGATTCCTTTCTTCAAGAACAACAACTTCGATTATGCCGATTTGGTGGGCTTCTTAGGCGACTATGCCCAACCGGTAGGGTGGATTATCTTTGTGCTGGTGACCATCTTTGTGGTGACGGCGGTGTCGAACGGGGCGAACCTGAACGACGGCATGGACGGCATGGCGGCGGGAAACTCGGCCATCATCGGGCTGACGCTCGGCATTTTGGCGTATGTGTCCAGCCACATCGAGTACGCCAGCTACCTGAATATCATGTACGTCCCAGGCAGCGAAGAACTGGTCATCTACATTTGTGCGTTCATCGGAGCTCTCATTGGCTTCTTGTGGTACAACGCGTTTCCCGCCCAGGTGTTCATGGGCGATACGGGTAGCCTGACCATCGGAGGCATCATCGCCGTACTGGCCATCATCATTCACAAAGAATTGTTGATACCTATTTTATGCGGTGTTTTCTTGATTGAAAATTTATCTGTAATTTTGCAAGTTAGATACTTTAAGAAAGGGAAAAAACGGGGTGTGGCGCAGCGTGTGTTCAAACGTACGCCCATCCATGACCATTTTCGGACGACGATGGCCCAGTTGGATCCCAACTGCACGTATCTGTTTACGAAGCCGGCGGCGGTGTTTCATGAATCCAAAATCACGGTTCGGTTTTGGATTGTGACCATCATCCTGGCGGCCATGACGATTATAACATTAAAGATAAGGTAAAAGAAATGTCGAAGAGAATTGTGGTATTGGGAGCAGGCGAAAGCGGAACTGGAGCGGCTGTGCTGGCGCAGAAGCAGGGTTTTGATGTCTTTGTTTCCGATATGTCGTCGATTAAGGACAAGTACAAGACCCTGTTGGACTCGCGAGGAATCCAATGGGAGGAAGGACAACACACGGAAGAACGCATCTTGAATGCCGACGAGGTCATCAAGAGCCCCGGCATCCCGAACGATGCACCTCTGGTGCTCCGGCTCAAGGAACAAGGGACGCCCATTATTTCGGAAATCGAATTTGCCGGACGTTACACGGATGCGAAGATGATTTGCATCACCGGAAGCAACGGCAAGACGACGACGACTTCCTTGATTTATCACATCTTCAAGAAAGCCGGACTGAACGTGGGACTGGCGGGAAACATCGGAAACAGCCTGGCGCTGCAAGTGGCCGAAAACCAGCACGATTACTATGTGATAGAACTGAGTAGTTTCCAACTGGACAACATGTACGACTTCCGCGCCAACATCGCCGTGCTGATGAATATCACGCCGGACCACTTGGACCGCTACGACCACGAGATGCAGAAGTACGTGGACGCCAAGTTCCGCATCATCCAAAACCAGACGGACGACGATGCCTTCGTGTTCTGGAACGACGACCCCATCATTCAGCATGAACTGCATAAATACGGCATCCATGCCAAACTGTATCCGTTCTCGGCACTGAAGGAAGCCGGGGTGAAGGCATACACGGAAGACCACAAGGTCTACTTCACCGAACCGATGGCGTTCAATATGGAGCAGGAGGAACTGGCATTGACCGGGCAGCACAACCTATATAACTCGTTGGCCGCCGGCATTTCGGCCAATCTGGCCGGTATTCGGAAGGAATGTATCCGCGAAGCTTTGAGGGATTTCAAGGGCGTGGAGCACCGACTGGAAAAGGTGGCCAGCGTGAGAGGTGTGGAATACATCAACGACTCGAAAGCCACCAACGTGAATTCGTGCTGGTACGCACTCCAGAGCATGAGAACACCGACGGTGCTGATTCTGGGTGGAAAAGACAAGGGCAACGACTATACGGAGATTGAGGACCTGGTGAAGGAAAAATGCCGCGCCTTGGTCTATCTGGGACTGCACAACGAGAAACTGCACGATTTCTTCGACTGCTTTGGTTTGCCCGTGGCAGACGTACAAAGCATGCAGGATGCAGTAGAGGCGGCCTATCGGATGGCCCAAAAAGGCGATACGGTGTTGTTGAGCCCTTGTTGCGCCAGTTTCGACCTCTTTAAGAGTTATGAGGACCGGGGTGACCAGTTCAAGGCATGCGTACGGGCGTTGTGAGGTAAACAGAAAAGGAGGATGAAGTCATGGATTTTATTGGAAAACTGTTCAAGGGAGATCGGGTGGTATGGATTATCTATTTGTTCTTGTGCCTCATCTCCATCGTCGAAGTCTATAGCGCATCCAGTACGTTGATCTACAAGAGTGGAAACCACTGGGGGCCCATCACCCAGCACATCGTGTTCTTGATTGTGGGCGCAGTGGTCGTGTGGGTGGTGCACAACGTCAACTACAAGTGGTTTCAAGGGCTGGTGGTACTGGTCCCGATTTCACTCGTGATGCTGTTGGTGGTGACGTTTCTTGGCGCGATGACGAACGGGGCGGCCCGCTGGATGAATCTCTTCGGTGTGCAGTTCCAGCCGTCGGAGTTCGCCAAACTGGCGGTGGTCGTCACGACTGCCGTAATATTGGGCAAGATGCAGGGCGAAGACGGAGCGGATCCGAAAGCCTTTAAATACATCATGTGGATAGCAGGTGCCACTTGTCTGGCCATCGCCCCGGAGAACTTGAGTACAGCCATGCTCCTGTTTGGCGTCGTGGTGTTGATGATGTTCATCGGGCGTGTGCCTTTTCGTCAGTGGGGAAAGATGCTGGGCATCATGGCGCTGGCCGGTGGATTGGCCGTCGTTACTTTGACTGTGATACCCAAGGGGGTGCTGCAGGAAACGCCGGGGTTGCACCGGTTGGGTACGTGGCAGAACCGCATCCGCTCGTTTGTCGACGAGACTCCCGTGACGCCTGAAGCCTACGACATCGACAAAAACGCCCAAAAGGCACATGCCAACATTGCCATCGCATCCAGCCATCTGATTGGCAAGATGCCGGGCAACAGCGTGCAACGCGATTTCTTGTCGCAGGCCTTCTCTGACTTCATCTTTGCCATCATCATTGAAGAACTGGGGCTGATAGGAGGAGCCTTTGTGGTATTCCTCTACGTATGTCTGCTTTTGCGAGCGGGCAAGATAGCCCGGAAGGCGAAAGGGAACTTTGCCACCTTCCTGGTTGTCGGCATTGCCTTGATTCTGGTGTCGCAGGCCATCTTGAACATGATGGTGGCCGTGGGGCTCTTCCCCGTGACCGGGCAGCCTTTGCCGCTGATAAGTAAGGGTGGTACCTCGACCTTGATCAATTGCGTGTATATAGGAATGATATTGAGCGTGAGCCGATACACCATGGAACAGGAAGCCAAACTGGTTACGGAAACCGTGCCCGAAGGAGGGCTGCGGCCGGAAGAGCCTTCGGCCCAAATGTTGCAGGATGTGGAAGCGGAAACGAAACAAGCATAAAAAACGAATCGATATGGAAACGGCCTTAAGAATCATCATAAGCGGGGGCGGCACGGGAGGACATATCTTCCCGGCCGTGTCGATAGCCAACGCCATCAAGGAACTACATCCGGATGCAGACATCCTGTTCGTAGGGGCTGAAGGACGGATGGAGATGCAACGTGTGCCGGCTGCCGGCTATCCGATAGAGGGATTGCCGATATGCGGCTTCGACCGAAAACATCTGCTCAGAAATGTGGCGGTCATGTGTAAAATCGTGAAGAGTCAGTGGATGGCGCGCAGCATCATCAAGCGTTTCCGGCCGTATGTAGCCGTAGGGGTGGGCGGATTCGCCAGCGGCCCGACGCTGAAAACGGCAGGGATGATGGGTATTCCTACGCTTATTCAGGAACAGAATTCGTATGCCGGCGTCACCAACAAACTGCTGGCCAAAGGGGCGTCGAAGATTTGTGTGGCTTATGAGGGAATGGAACGTTTCTTTCCGCAGGAGAAAATTCTGCTGACAGGTAATCCGGTGCGACAGGAACTGCTGAACAAACGGACGCCTCGCGAGGAAGCCGTTCGCTCGTTCGGACTTGATCCGGATAAGAAGACTATCCTGCTGGTGGGAGGAAGTTTGGGAGCACGCACGTTGAACGAGTGTATGATACAAGGTTTGGAACGCATCAAACAATCCGGCGTGCAATTCATCTGGCAGACCGGGAGGGGGTATTATGAACAAGCCAAAGAGGCGGTAGCGAACGCCGGCGAACTGCCGATGCTACATCTGACCGATTTCATTTCGCGGATGCCCGATGCCTACAGCGCAGCGGACCTGGTCATCTCGCGTGCGGGGGCCGGTTCCATCTCGGAATTTTGTCTGCTGCAGAAACCTGTCGTCCTGGTGCCTTCGCCCAATGTGGCCGAAGACCATCAGACCAAGAACGCTCTGGCTTTGGCCGACAAAGGAGCGGCTCTGTACGTGAAGGACGGAGAAGCGCACGGGAAACTGCTCGACCTGGCTCTCCGGACTGTGGAAGAACCTGAAACATTGCAATGCCTGAGCAGGGAAATAGCCAAACTGGCGTATGCCGATGCGGCGGATGTGATAGCAAAGGAAGTGTGCAAACTGGCAGAAAAATACAAGCAAGAACATGGATATTAATACGTTGAAGTCAGTTTATTTCATCGGTGCGGGCGGTATTGGCATGAGTGCACTGGTGCGTTTTTTCCTGTCGCGTGGCAAGCGTGTGGCGGGCTACGACCGAACTCCGACCGAACTGACGGAAAAGTTGGTGGAAGAAGGAGCACAGATTCATTACGAAGAGGATGTGGATTTGATACCGCCGACTTTTCGCGACGAATCGTCGACGTTGGTTGTGTATACGCCGGCCATTCCGTCCGACCATCGGGAATTGGTCTATTTCCGGACGCAAGGGTTCGAGATACAGAAACGCTCGCAGGTGTTGGGCATGCTGACACGTGCGGGCAAGGGACTGTGCGTGGCCGGCACACACGGAAAGACAACGACGTCGACCATGCTGGCCCACCTGATGCACCAGTCGCATTTGGACTGTACGGCGTTTTTGGGTGGCATCTCGAAGAACTACGGAACTAACCTGATCTTGTCGCCGGATAGCGACTTCGTGGTCATCGAGGCCGACGAGTTTGATCGCTCTTTCCATTGGCTGTCGCCATATATGTCGGTGGTGACGGCTACCGATCCGGACCATTTGGACATCTACGGCACGCAAGAGGCATATTTGGAGAGTTTCCGTCATTATACTTCGCTCATCCGCCCCGGAGGATGCCTGTTGATGCGCGAAGGCATTTCCCTGCAGCCGGACGTGCAGCCCGGTGTGCGTGTGTATACGTATTCGAAAGACTCGGGCGATTTTCATGCGGAGAACATCCGCATCGGGCAGGGTACGATTGTGTTTGACTTTGTCACGCCTTCGGAGGTGATAGCCGACATCCGTCTGGGGGTGCCGGTGCTGATCAATATTGAGAACGGCGTGGCGGCGATGGCGTTGGCCTGGCTCAACGGACTGACGGCGGGCGAACTGCGCAACGGCATGGCCTCTTTCGAGGGAGTGGACCGTCGGTTCGATTTCAAAATAAAGACGGACAAAGTGGTGTTCTTGAGCGACTATGCCCACCATCCAGCCGAAATCAGACAGAGCATCCTGTCGGTGCGTGCCTTATACAAAGACCGGAAGATTACAGCGGTCTTCCAGCCCCATTTGTACACCCGGACACGCGATTTTTATCGCGAGTTTGCCGAGAGCCTGTCATTGCTCGACGAGGTTGTCTTGCTGGACATCTATCCGGCCCGCGAACTTCCCATCCCCGGTGTGACAAGTCGTCTGATTTATGACAACCTCCGGCCGGGCATACAGAAGCAGATGTGCCGGAAGGAGGAACTGCTGGACGTGCTGCGCAAGAAACCGATTGAGGTCTTAATTACATTGGGGGCAGGGGATGTGGAAAACTACGTCCCGGCCATCCGTCAATTGCTGGAGGAGCGTGTCGGATGAAACGGGTGTTGTCGATAATCGTCTTGTCGTTGCTTGCCGCCTACTGGGTGTTGGCTCTGACCGTGCTGAATCGGAAACCGGAGGCGCAGGTTTGCCAACGGATGGAACTGGTGCTGCAAGACAGTGCGTGCTCGGCAGTGGTGACGCGCGAGGAGGTGGCCGCCATCTTTCGTAAGCACGGCACTTACCCGATTGGATTGTCGATGGATGACATCCGGACTGACTTGATGGAGAAACAACTGTTGGTCTGCCCTCTGATAGAAAGGGCGGAATGCTATAAGTCGACCGACGCGACTTTGTGTGTGGAAATCATTCCAAGGGTGCCCGTCATGCACGTCATCAACGAGAAGGGAGAGAACTTCTACATCGACGGTAAAGGAAGTCTGGTGCCGTCGACGGCCGGTTATGTGTCGCACTTGCCGGTGGCAACGGGTGCCGTGGATAAGGAATACGCTCAGACGGAATTATATCGGTTGGCGATGTTCCTTAAGGAGAATCCCTTTTGGAACGCACAGATTGAACAGATTCACGTGAACGCCCGAAAAGAATTGGAATTGGTGCCCCGCGTAGGCGAACACATTGTGTTTTTGGGTACGTTGGATCACTTTGAAAGAAAACTGGAACGCCTGAAACTTTTCTACGAGAAGGCGTTGAGCCAAGTGGGCTGGAACAAATACAGTCGCATCAACTTGGAATTTATGAATCAAATTATTTGCACTAAAAAGGAATAAAAGATATGGCTGAGACGGATTTTATTGTGGCTATCGAGCTGGGCTCGTCGAAGATAACGGGCATGGCGGGAAGGAAGAACAGCGATGGAAGTATGTATGTGTTGGCTTGTGCAAGTGAGGAATCGTACCTATGCGTACGAAAGGGTATGATTTATAATCTGAACAAGACGGCGCAGTGTCTGACGTCTATTATCAACAAACTGGAAGGTGAACTGGATGCGGAAATCTCCCAGGTGTATGTGGGCATTGGCGGACAGTCGCTGCGGACAGTGAAGAATACGGTCGTACGCCATCTGGAGGATGCCAACGGCATCTCCGAAGAATTGGTCGCGGAAATCAACGACGAAAACACGGGCGTACCGATTGTTGATTTCGAAATCCTGGATGTCGCGCCGCAGGAGTACCGTATTGGCAACAACTTTGTTACCGACCCGGTCGGTGTGCTGGGTAACCATATTGAGGGACGTTTCCTGAATATTGTTGCTCGCAATACGCTGAAAAAGAATCTGGAACGCTGCTTCGCACAGGCCAATATTGATGTGGCCGACTATTTTATCTCGCCCGTGGCCATGGCCGATGTGCTGCTGAGCGATGCTGAAAAGCGGTCGGGATGTGCCCTGGTGGATTTGGGAGCCGACACAACCACGGTAGCTGTCTATAAAAACAATATCCTGCGCCATCTCTCCGTCATCCCGATTGGAGGAACCAGCATCACGCGCGACATCTGCAGCTTGCAAATAGAAACGGCGGAAGCGGAAGCGCTGAAACAACGGTATGGCAATGCTGTGCTGAAAACGGACTCCGAGGGCGAGGAACCAATCATGATTGAACTCAGCGACCAGCGTAAAGTATGCGACCGCGACTTGAACGACATAGTTGAGGCTCGTGCGGAGGAAATCATGGCCAACGTGTGGAATCAGATACAGTCGTCAGGATACGATGCACAACTGTTGTCGGGCATCGTGCTGACCGGAGGTGGAGCGAACCTTAAAGGCATGGAGGACGTCATGCGGAAATTGTCGAAAATCGACAAGGTGCGCACCGTGCGTTCCGTACTGCAGGGCGTGAAGGCCTCGCTTCCGGGGCTCGTCAAGACCGATGGCACGCATTGCACGATATTGGGCTTGCTCTTTGCCGGTGATGTCAATTGCTGCCGTCCACGCCACGAGGAGGTGATACCACTCGACCAGGTGTTTGGCTCCGTGATGGAGGATGAGAAGGAGGAACAACTCCGCAAACAACGGGAGGAAGAACAACTGAAAGCAAAAGAAGAAGCCGAACGCAGACGGAAACAGCAGCGAGGCGGATTCTTCGGCCGCTTCAAGAAGGTGGGAGAAGAAATTCGATCGACCGGTACCAAGGCGCTGGGAGGCCTGTTCGACGACGAAGAAGACAATGATAAGAGAAATGCGTAACAGCTTAAAGAGGTACAACTATGATGGACAATACGAATAATGGAACGATGCCTTTTGACTTTGCAACGGCTGACATGCCAAGCATCATCAAAGTAATCGGTGTGGGCGGTGGTGGAGGTAACGCCGTCAACCACATGTTCAAAGAAGGCATTCACGGGGTGACCTTCGCATTATGCAACACGGACAACCAGGCCCTAGCAAAGTCGCCGATACCGGTGAAGTTGCAGTTGGGCCCGAATGTTACTTACGGCCTGGGGGCGGGCAACGAACCGTCGAAAGCAAAGGATGCTGCCGAAGAGAGCATGGAGGAAATACGCAAGTTGCTCAACGATGGGACGCAGATGGTGTTCATCACGGCCGGTATGGGTGGTGGAACCGGTACGGGAGCCGCACCGGTGGTGGCTCGCATCGCCAAAGAGATGAACATCCTGACCATCGGCATCGTCACCATTCCCTTCTTGTTTGAAGGTACAGAAAAAATCATGCAGGCCATCGAAGGCCTGGAACAAATCAAGCAGAACGTCGACGCGCTGATGATTATCAATAACGAACGCTTGCGCTCCATCTATCCCGACCTGACGTTTGTGAACGCATTCGTGAAGTCGGACGATACCCTTTCGGTGGCGGCACGAAGCATCGTGGAAATCATCACCGAGGAGGGCATCATCAACCTCGACTTCGCCGACGTATGTACTACGCTGCGAAACGGAGGCGTAGCCATCATTAGCTCGGGCCTGGGGGAAGGAGACAACCGCGTGGAACAAGCCATCCAGAACGCCTTGCACTCTCCGCTGCTGAATAACACGGACATTGTGAACGCGCAAAAGATTTTGTTGTATCTGACCTTCAGCGAAGACGCCAATTTCATGATGGAAGAAATCAACGCCATCCATGACTTTATGAAGAAACTGAATCCCAACGTCAAGGTGATTTGGGGATATGGTACGGACAAGACGCTGGATAAAAAAGTAAAGATCACGTTGCTGGCTTCTGGGTTCGATGTGCGCGACTTTACGAGCGAGGAGGTCAACGAGGAGGTGGAAGAGATCAAACAGAAGCGTATCAAGGATGTCTATGGGGCAGATTTGGTCAACGCCGTACAGGGAAAGCATGTGCGGAAACGCTATTTCTATATCTTTTCGCCCGAAGATCTGGACAACGAAAACATCATTTCCTCGGTGGAAATGTCGCCGACCTACAGCCGGAGCAAGGCAACGCTGGAGAGCATTCGCTCGAAAGCCGTGGTGGAAATAGAAGAAGAGCCGATTGCCGACGGAGGTGAGAACGGCGGACAGATTATTTTCTAACTAAATACAAACAACTATGGATTTATTCGAACAAATCAGCAATGACATCAAAGAGGCCATGAAGGCCAAGGACAAAGTGAAACTGGAGACATTGCGCAATATCAAAAAGTTCTTCTTGGAGGCTAAGACGGCTCCGGGGGCCAACGATACGCTGACCGACGACGCGGCACTCAAGATTCTGCAGAAACTGGCTAAACAAGGCAAGGATGCCGCCGAAATCTATCGCGGACAGGGACGCGCGGATCTGGCTGAAGACGAATTGGCTCAGGTGGCCGTCATTGAGGCTTACTTGCCAAAACAAATGAGCGCGGATGAACTGGCTGCCGCCGTGAAGGAAATCATTGCCGAAACCGGCGCCACCGGTCCAAAGGACATGGGCAAGGTGATGGGCGTGGCGACCAAACGATTGGCTGGAAAGGCTGAAGGAAGGGCTATCTCGGCACTGGTGAAGCAGTTGCTGGGTTAATCGCTTTTACGCTGAAAACATAAGGCTTCGGGTGGGGCATACGGATGCCTGGCTCGAAGCCTTTCTCCTTTGGGGCAATAGCCTCCGCTCGTTGGCGCAAGTGCCTCCGGAGGCCTGTGCAGCCATCTGCATGAGGCTGCTCAAGCCGTTGCTGTAGACGGAAGACGCAGAATGGCGGGTGGGGCCGTCAGGAAAACAATTCCTGAAGTACGCCGACGGATTTCAGTTCTGGCAGCCCGGGCAGGTGTAGACGATAATAGTTGAGGATGACCTCCAGGCAGCGATTGCGCTGGTGGTGGTTCATGGCGAAGAGGTGCATGGTGTCGAAATTCATACGCATGAGGTGTCGGACGGCTTTCGCCTCATCGGGTGGAAGGATGGCAGCGTGTGTCGGTCGCTGATGAGTGAAGCAGGCGTTGTACAAGTCGAACCAATCTCCGTCTTGGTAACCCTCTGTGTTGGGCCACAAACCGATGAAACGTGAAAGCCGCAGCAGAAATACCAGGTGGAAATTGGCGAAGGAAGTACGGCAAGCATCGAGCCAACAGATGGCATGTTGCAGGTAGGCGAATAGCGGGAGGTTGGCTTCCTCCTCGCGTATGGAGCGGTGGATGAATTCCGCCAGGAAAAGCGCGATGGCGGATTTGTGTGGATGAAAGGGCAGGTCGAGCAGGGGCAGAGCCACACGGGCTTCCTTGATACGGCTGAGCAAACCGGAGGGGCGTGTGCATGCTTCTACCTCCAAAATGGCCAGAGGTTGGAGTAACGACGTCCGGACAAGCGACTTTCGCGAGCGGGGGATGGGCGCTAACAGGGAGATGCGTCCACTCTCGGCCGTATAAAGATCGGCGATGACCGATGTGTCGTTGTATTTCACCGTGCGCAAGACGATGCCGGTATATTTCTGTTCCATGCCTTTTGGAGATATATAATAAGGTGTGCAAAACTACGAAAAAATAGCCATGTGCAAACTTGCTCGACGAGGTGAATGTCTGCGCGTAGAGGTTATTTGTTTGAAAAACAGCGGTAGAGGACCATGTGAAAGATGAATTTTAGGGAAAAAGTGAATTTTTTTACGCGAAAGCTTTGTCGGTTTGAAAATAGTCCCTATATTTGCACCCGCTAAAGGGAAGTAACCACTTCTCTTAAATAAGCGAGCCGCTTATTTTCTCCGGATGGCCCGTTCGTCTATCGGTTAGGACGCAAGATTTTCATTCTTGAAAGGGGGGTTCGATTCCCCCACGGGCTACAAGTAAAACAAATAGTTAAAGAAATAAAAGATTAGTCGAGATGGCAAATCATAAATCATCAATCAAGAGAATCAGACAAGAAGAGAAGAGAAGACTTCACAACAGATATTATGGCAAAACCATGAGAAATGCTGTTCGTAAGCTTCGTGCTACGACGAATAAGGAAGAGGCTGTGGCTATGTATCCTTATGTAACGAAGTTGCTCGATAAGTTGGCTAAAGTGAACATTATTCATAAGAACAAGGCATCCAACTTGAAATCGAAATTGGCTCTCTATATCAACAAACTCTAATTGATACATAGGGATTAAACAGAACCTAACATATTGCTCAGGGGTCGGATATGCAATCCGGCCCTTTTTTATTTGTCCTTGTGTGGGGCATGGCCCCTTGCGGTTGCAAATCTTCTTGAAATTTATTGCAGTGTAATTCGCAAATCTTTGCGCGTCCTTTTGATTTCCTCCTAAAATGTCGTACCTTTGTTCCACTTTATGACCGGCGTGTGCGCACCTGCAGAAAGGGATTCCGCTGTTTGCCGGAAAATGTCAAAATTAGGGTATAAAGATATGACAGAAGAAGAAATCAAGGAAAAAGAAGGCTCCTATTCCGCCAGTAGCATCCAAGTGCTCGAAGGTTTGGAGGCGGTGCGTAAGCGTCCGGCCATGTACATTGGCGACATTAGTCAGAAGGGTCTTCACCACTTGGTGTACGAGGTTGTGGACAACTCCATCGACGAGGCTTTGGCGGGGCACTGCTCGCACATCGAGGTTTTCATCAACGAAGATAACTCCATTACGGTTCAGGACAACGGGCGTGGTATCCCCGTCGACTTTCATGAGAAGGAGCAGAAATCGGCTCTCGAGGTTGTGATGACCGTGCTCCATGCGGGCGGAAAGTTCGACAAGGGGTCGTACAAGGTGTCCGGAGGTCTCCATGGCGTCGGTGTGTCGTGTGTGAATGCGCTGTCGACTCATATGCTGACGCAAGTGGAACGCGACGGCAAGGTCTACCAGCAGGAGTATGCGTGCGGCAAACCGCTCTACGACGTGAAGGTGGTGGGTGCCTCGGACAAGACGGGAACCCGCCAGACATTCTGGCCCGACGGCAGCATCTTCACCGAGACGGAATACAAGTATGAGATTTTGGCATCTCGTATGCGCGAATTGGCCTACCTGAATGCCGGTCTCCGCATCTCTCTGACCGATAAACGCGAGAAAGACGAGGATGGCAACTACCGCAGTGAGACCTTCTATTCGGCAGAAGGTTTGAAGGAGTTCGTTCAGTTCATCGACTCCATGCGTGAACATCTCATTCCGGACGTCATCTACTTGAACACGGAAAAGCAGGGCATCCCCATCGAGGTGGCCATCATGTACAACACGTCGTACAGCGAGAGCATCCATTCGTATGTCAACAACATCAATACCATCGAAGGCGGTACGCATTTGGCGGGATTCCGCCGTGCATTGACCCGTACGCTGAAGAAATACGCCGAAGACAGCAAGGCTCTGGAGAAAGCCAAGGTGGAGATTTCGGGCGAGGACTTTCGAGAAGGCCTGACGGCGGTTATTTCCATCAAGGTGGCTGAGCCGCAGTTTGAGGGCCAGACGAAGACCAAGTTGGGCAACAACGAGGTGATGGGTGCTGTAGACCAGGCTGTGGGCGAGGCACTGACCTATTATTTGGAAGAACACCCGAAGGAGGCCAAACTCATTGTCGACAAGGTGGTGCTGGCTGCTACGGCCCGAATCGCCGCCCGCAAGGCGCGTGAATCCGTGCAGCGGAAGAGCCCGATGGGTGGAGGCGGATTGCCGGGAAAACTGGCTGACTGTTCGGACAAAGATCCGGCGAAATGCGAACTGTTTCTGGTCGAGGGTGACTCGGCTGGTGGTTCGGCCAAACAAGGGCGTTGCCGCTCGTTCCAAGCCATCCTGCCGCTTCGCGGTAAGATTCTGAATGTGGAGAAGGCCATGTGGCACAAGGCTTTCGAGAGTGACGAAGTGAATAACATCATCCAGGCCTTGGGTATCCGGTTCGGTGTTGACAACGAGAATAGCAAGCAGGCCAATATCGAAAAACTTCGCTACCATAAGATTATCATCATGACCGATGCCGATGTCGATGGTGCACACATCGACACACTTATCATGACGCTTTTCTACCGCTATATGCCCGAAGTAATCCAGGCTGGGCACTTGTACATCGCCAACCCTCCGCTCTATAAGTGTACGAAGGGAAAAGTGAGCGAATACTGCTATACGGAGGAAGACCGTATGCGCTTCATCCAAACGTACGGTGATGGAACAGAAGGCAGCATCCATACGCAACGGTACAAAGGTCTGGGTGAGATGAATGCCGAGCAGTTGTGGGAGACGACGCTCAACCCGGAGACGCGCATCCTGAAGCAGGTGACGGTGGAGAATGCGGCTGAAGTGGACTATATCTTCTCGATGCTGATGGGCGACGAGGTTGGTCCTCGCCGGGACTTCATCGAGAGACATGCGACGTATGCCAACATTGATGCATAGTTTTTAGAATAAATAATCAGCACCTCGCATCTTACAATGGAGGGACGCCGGTGGAGCAGGAACGAACCTGACTCACCGGCGTTTTTTATGATTGCATGCCGATTCCTGGCGAAAGGGCTTTGGTTGGAGCGATTAGCGCTCCAGGTCCATGTTCTCCAATTCTTTGGCGGCTATCTCCAACTCGGCATACCAGGCTTCGCCAAAACGGCGGATAAGCGGTTCCTTGAGGAAACGGTAGACGGGGATATTTTTTTGCTCGCCCAGGAGGACAGCGGCCTTGCAGACTTTCCAACGATGATAGTTCAGGGCGGTGAACTGCGGATAGCGTGCCACGCGGATGGGGTAGAGGTGGCACGAGATGGGCTTGTAGAAGTCCAGTTTGCCTTCTCTGTAGGCTTTTTCGATGGCGCAGAGGCAGTACCCCTGCTCGTTGTAGTAGGTGAACACGCAGTCTTTGCCGTTGACGATGGAGGTGACCAGGTCGCCGTCGGAATCGCGATAGCATACGCCTTGGCGTTCGATGACGGCGCGGGCCTCGGGCGAGAGGTCGTCCCAAATGACGGGCAAGGCCTTTTCCAGTTCTTTCACTTCGTCTTCTTCCAACGGAGCGCCGGCGTCTCCTTCGACGCAGCATTCGCCTTTGCAGGCATCTACCTGACAGCAGAATCGTTCTTGAAACACGTCGAACGACACGAGCACGTCGTCTATCTGTATCATACTTTATAACTTTGGTTCGTGGGTGCAAAAGTAGTAAAACGCCTTGTCATGGGGAAGGGAGCCCGGAGGGAAATGCGCAAAAAAGCACCCCCGGCCGTTGCTCTTTAGGGAAAAAGCGGACCGGGGATGCGGCGTCTAGATTATGAGAGAGACTAGTGTACGTGTATTTTCTGGTGTTGGATGTCTTGTCCCGAACGGATTTCTACGATGTAGATGCCTGTGGGGACGGACAGGCGGGTCTGGTCGGAACAATCGGCCTGGGCCACCATCCTGCCGGCGGTGTCGAACACGCGCACTTGGCTGCCGTCGGCCTGCCGTATGTCGATACAGCCGCTGCCGCTTCCGATGACAACGGACTCGGCTGCTGCGGATGTGAGGGCGCTTTCGCCGAGGCACTGGAAGGTGTAGAGGGCGGTGTCGGACTCGCCGGAGGCGTAGATGGCCTTGATGCCGGCGGTGTAGGTTTGTCCGTCGTTCAATCCTTTCAGGGTGAAGGTGTTCTCACGGGTGGTGCCTTGCACGATGCCGTCGAGCGTGACCTCGAAACGGACGAGGTCGCTTGTCTGGGTGGCGCCGGAGGTTTCTTCATCCGGGCCTACGTAGACGCGGTCCAGTTGCATGAGGAATTTGTCGTACGAGGTGTAGTGGAAGGCCAGGTAGATGGTCTTTCCGGCATAGGCGGAGAGCCTGATTTCGTATTCCGTCCATGCGGAGGCTTGCGGTGTGAGTTGGTCCAGTTCCTGGAAGGTGTCGGTGTCTTTGCTTTCCGAAGCCAGTATCTGTACGGTTTCGAGGTAGTAGGCATCGTATGATTTGATGACGAAACGCAACACGTAGCCTTCGCGGATGGTGAGGGCCGGCGTGATGAGCCAGTCGTCGCTTTGCCCTTGTTGGGCCGACCAGAAGGCCACGTATTTGTCGCCGAAGGGGGCGAGCATGGCGGCATCGGCTTCCATCGAGGGGGTGGTGGCCAACGGATTGAATATCATGCAGGGCGAGGGCTGGTTGCTGCCCGGGAAGTCGATGGTGACGTTGTTGAGGCTGATGCCGTAGGGTGGCATGCCGTCGCCGTCGATGGTGGTCCAACCGCCGAATTGCTGGGCGAAGTCGTCGTAGGTTTCGAAACTGTCGGTGAAGCCGAGGTCTTGGTTCCATCTCAGCAGCACGTCTGTGCGTCCTTTGTCTGCGGTAGGTGTGAAGTCGGCTGTGATGTTGTAGGGGGTGACGATTTCTTCCTTCAGGGTGAGGCTGATGGCCTGTTCGTTGTCGAGCGTGAGGGACTGGCTGCACTTCTCATACCCGTCGGCCGTGATGTTGATGAGGTAGTTCCCCTTGGGCAGGTAGGGCAGGCGGGCTTTGCCGTCGGCGATGGGTTCTTCGTCCTGATGGCCGGTGTCGGTGTTCATGAAGCTGACGGTCAGTCCGTCGGCCGAGCGTCCGTTGTTGGTGCCGACGTTGACCTGGAGCGAGGCGTAGTGTGTGTCGTCGGCGATGCTGACCGGCAGGGCGGTTTTCTCCGACCGGGAGGCGCGGTAGATGGCTTGTACTTCCAGCGTGTGCGAGCCTGGCTGCAGGTCGGTGAACGTGAACGAGGTCTCGGAGGTGCTGCCGGCCGAGACACCGTCGCAGAAGAGTTCGAAGGTGTTGGCGGGGGCGGTCTCTGCGGCTACCTTGCGGGCCTTGGTCGGATGGATATGGGAGGGGCCGACGTAGAAATCGTCCACCATCAGCATGAAGTAGGACTTGGAGATGTATTGGATGGTGATGTACACTTCCTGTCCTTGGTAGGCGGCGAGGCTGTATTCGATGGTTTTCCACGATTTGTAGTCCACTGTTTCGTAGTTGCCGGGGGTGAGGAACGTGAAGTCCTTCATCTCGGTGCCGGTGGTGGAGATGCCGACGCGGAATTGTTCTTTATAGATGTCGGCTGCTTTGGCCATGAAGCGGACCACGTTGTTCACGCCTACGCGGATGCGAGGCGAGATGAGCCAGTCGTTGTTGGCCGTGCCGCTGCCGGTGCGTACGAAGGCGACGTATTGTTTGCCGCTGTAGGGACGCAGCACGGGGTATTCGTACCAGACGGGCGGGTTGATGGTCAGCGGGTTGAAGATGGTGGCGTATTGGGGAATGGCAGCGTTGGGATACGAGCCGGAGATTTGTGCGGCTGCGTCTTTGTCGCCGTCGATGCCGGTCCATGGGTCGAAATGGATGGCGAAAGCTTCGTAGCTCTCGAAATCGTCGAAGAAGTAGTCGGTCTCGTTGTTCCAGTGGAGGGTGACGTCGCGTCGGTTGGTGCGCGGGTCGTGTATTTCTTCTGCTTTGAGGGCGTAGGGGGTGATGATGTCCTCGTGCAGGGTGATGTCGATGGGGGTGTCGGAGTCGATGTTCAGTTGTTCGTTCCGATAGAGGGCCAGGCCCAGGTGGGTGGCGTCGATGACGAGTGTGTGCGGTCCTTCGACCACTTCGGCGAAGGTGCATTCTCCGGTTTCCGATAGGGTGGTCTCAGGATAGTTGAGTCCGTAGGTGTTGTGCGACAGCCGGACGGAGACTCCTTTCATGTTGTCGCCGTCGACGACGGAGGTCACCCGGAAGGTCACCGCGAAGGTGCGGGGCGTGTCGGCTGCTTGTGCGGATGTCCATCCGAGGCACATCAGGCAGAAAAGAAATAGATGTTTCATGTCAGTCGTTCGGTTTGATGGAAACGGGGATGAGCGGGGCTCATGTCCGGGCCGAAGGCTTGTTTTCCATCGTATTTAAAAGGTTTTTAAACGGTGTTGCAACGGCATTGCAACGGTATTGCAACGGTGTTGCAACGAGGGTGTGTGCGTATCGTCTGAAAGGCTGTACAGACGAGGCCTTTCGTCTGTACAGGCGAAGGCCTTCGCGTGTACAGTCATCAGGCGATGCGTGTACACGCGTCGGGTGGCGCGTGTACACGTATCGGGTGAACTTACTTGACCACTACTTTGTGGTTGTCAAGCAGGTAGATTCCTTCGGCCAGGCCGCTGATGCGGTTCTCGCCTTCGGTCAGTTCGAGGCTGCGTACCAGACGTCCGTCTACGGAGTAGAGGTGCACCTGGGTGTTCTTGCTCGCACGGACGATGAGGCCTTGCTTGATGCTGTAGACTTCGAGGCCTCCACCGTTCGACGTGCGGATGGCGGTCGGGTCGGTCAGCGTGAACGGATTTTCGTCACCGCCGGCGAAGTAGGCTTCGAACGGTGCGATGGTCGGGAAGCTCGTCGTGAACTCGCTTCCGTTGAAGGCGTGCAGCGTGGCGGCTGTGTTATCCACCAGCGTGAAGGTGCCTTGGAAGGTCAATCCGTCCGATTCGACGGCTACCATGGCGGCTGCCGGATCGATGATGACGTTGTCGGCGCTGAACTCGAAGTCGGAGTAGCCGTCTGCGTCTTGTTCAACCAGGTACGGTGTGTTGGCTTCGATGCTGGTCACGGCTTCGAACTTCACGTAGTTCTCTTCGTGGCCGATGAAGGCTTTCACGGCCGGCTTTTTCAGACCCAGCGTCGGGATGGTCTCGACGGCGAACGGCAGCACGAGGGTGGCCGTCGGCTCGCTGATGGTGCGGGTGTAGGCAATCGTGGTCGCGGTGAAAGCAACGGCCGGAGCAAAGGCGTTCTGCTCGGTCAGTTGGATGGAGGCTGCCACGCGGTTGTTCACCACGTTGCGCCATGCGGGCACGTTGGCGGCTTCTTCCTTCACGTAGATGACGGCGTTCGGGTTGAGTTTTTCAAAGGTGATGGCGGCCGGTGCGTTCTCACCCGTAGGCAACTGGACGGACTCCAGGAAGAGGGTGGTCAGTGTGGGCTTGTCCTGCAACTTCTTGCCCAACTGGTAGAGGTTGCCTGCCGTCCACGATCCAATCAGGGCCAGGGTGCTTTCGTCGCCGCTAAGGCTGCCGTAGGTGGTGGCAGCCACGATGGTGGCACCCTCCAGGGCGGTATAGTCGACGGTGAGGTTCTTTTCTACGTTGCCCTCGGCGAAGGTGACGGTCTCGGCTGCCGAAGCGGCGAAGTCGTCCGATGCGCTGGCCTGCAGGGTGTACTCCTTGTCGGCCTGCAGTACGCTGATGGCGTATTTGCCTTCCGCATCGGTGCGTCCGCTGTAGAGCACGTCGCCGGAGGTCAGGGTCACTTCCATATCGGGCAGGGCGACACCGGTGGTGCTCTCGCTTACGCTACCGGTCACGACGGGCACGTACTTGTCGCTGATGAACTGCATGACGGGCATGTAGGGGGCGTATTCGTAATCCCAATAGCCTTCATACATGTACTCGAAGTATGTCGGGGTGTTGAGGCTGCCGCCGGCCGTTGATGCGTAGGCGTACACGCCGTATGCCTTCGTGCGGCTGCTGGTGGTGCTCTTCTTCTCGTAAGCGAAGTTCGTGGTGTATCTGGATGCCATGTCGGTCTGGATGACGAGGCGCAGGTTGCTGCCTGTGTAGACGAACGGCTTGCTCAGGTCGAACTTGGCCCACTGGTAGTTGGAGGCGCTGCCTCCGGTCTCGAACTCGAAGGATTCGTTCAGGTAGTAGAGCGAATCGGCCTCCATGCCCGTGATGTCGGTGAAGGCGGCCGTGGAGGTGCCCATCGTCTCGTCGGTGTTGAACAGCCAGATTTGCAGTTTGGCCGGCGAGGGCGAAGTCGCGGTGCTGTAGTACGGCACGGCGATTTGCTTGATGGCGGTGCCGGAGGCCAGATCGGCGAGGTCGTCGGCGGTGTAGACGATTTCAGCCTTGTTGGTGTATGCCTTGGTCGAGATGGGCATATAGGAGTGCCAATAGCCAGGCGTGCCGATTTGTACGGCTGTCTCGGCGCTTTCAGCATCTACGTTGACGCTGGCCGTACCGCTCATGACGGTGTAGTCGCCTGCAGTGATGCGGGCCGAGAAGACGAGTTCGCCCGTAGCGTGCGGCGTGTAGGTGAAGTCGAAGGTCTTCGCTCCGGTCCAGGCTTCCGTGCCTTCCACGGTGGCCACAACTTCGTCGCCCAGCAACAGTTCGGCCTTGTAGGCTTCTTCGGCTGCGGTGAGCAGGTTGGTGGCCTTCAGGCTGATGTTGAGCGGATAGTTCACCATGGCGGTCTTGTCGGCCGTGAGGCTGTTCACGTAGATGTCGTGTGCCACGTCGACCAGCGTGAAGCCGAAGACGTCATCCACGAAGCTGTAACCGGCCTCGAACGCGATGTAGTATTCGCCGGCCGGGACATTGGCCGTGAAGATTTGCATTTCTTTGCTCGGGTCGTAGGCCATGGCTTCTTCGCCGTCAGCCGGGTTGCTGCTCAGGGCCTTCACACGGGTCCATTCCGTACGGTCGGCCGAGTAGTAGACGTAGACACGGCTGGTGTTTTTCGTTCCGCCCACGGCGCTGAACGTGAGGGCTTGGCCTTCGGCTACGCTCAGTTTCGGCGTGATGATGCGGGTCATGTCCTGGTTGGTGTTCTGCAAGCCGCGCTTGTTGAAGTCCGTCGAGTGCGGTGTGTAGCTGCCGGACGGGGCGCGTTCGAACACTTTCCAGTTCGAGCCGTCGGGCTTGAGCCAGCCGGCCGGTACGTCGGTGGTCTGGTAGGCTTCGAAGTCCTCGTACCAAACGTTGTCGGGCACGCGGGCTGCGCTACCCTCGATGGCCGTCTGGCCGTCTTGGCCGTTGTGGATGAGGGTCAGCAGGGTGCCAGTGTAGGTGCCGGCCGTGTTGAACTGGATGTCCAGCTGGAGGTTCTTGTCCACATCGAGGGTGTAGGGCAAGGTGACGGTTTGTTTGGCCACCGTATCGGTCAGCGTACATGTGAGTCCTTCGAGGCTGGTTTGTCCCGTCAGTTCGGTCGGGGCCGTACCTTCATTGCTGAGGTAGAGCGTCAGTGCGCGGTCGCCCTGGAAGGTACCTAAGTTGATGGCGCTGGTCACGACGCTGTTCTTCTCGTCGCGTACGCGGATCTTGCCCAGGTAGTTGTACACGTCCGTCCAGGTGCCCACCATCTTGTTCTCGTCGGCGTTGAGGCTGGTGCTGGCGTAGAAGCAGGTCCACAGCGAGGATGCGCCCTCGAAGTCGGGGCTGTAGGTCACCGTGCCGGTCACCGTGGCGGTCTGTCCGGCCTCGATGGCCACGCCGGCCAGAGGCGTTCCGATGGCTTCCTTGTTCTTGTTCTTCAACTGTACGGTGTAGTCGTCGGCGGCGATGGCTTCCGTTCCGGTGTTCTTGATGCTGATTTCCACCGGCAGCGAGACAACGCCTTCTGCGTTGGCCACCAACTTGGTCACCGTGAACTTAGCTGATGTGATGGCGGCGGACTTAACCGGCACCAGTTCGCCTGCGGCAAAGTGGTTGACGGCTGCATACGAGAGTTTGATGCCGATGTAGGTCGGCTCGTCGACGTGGAACTTCACAATCGACCAGTCGTCCGTGTTCAAGGCCGGCTCGATGGCGTCCGGCGTGATGGCATCGCCTTCGGTGAAGGAGGTGCCGGAGGGCGTGCACTTGGCGAACGTCACCGATGCGCTGCTCGAGGTGCTTGTCTTCTTGACGAATACGACCACGTCGCCCTTCACGCAGGGCGATACCAGCACGCTGGAGTTGCTCGACTTGCAAGCCAGACCCTTGTTGGCCTCGGTGTCGTAGATGGAGTAGGTGCTGCTCGAGGTAGAGTTCGTTCCCCAGTAGGTCGGCAGGTAGTTGCTTTCGGCCGTGAGGGCGGAGAATGTTTCCTGGTAAGTGTACGTGCTCAGGTCGAGTCCCTCGCCGCTCAAGGCGATGTCCTGCGTCAGGCTGCCGGCAGAAGAGGCCAGGGTCAGCGTGCCCGTGGCTTGGCCGCCGACTGTCGGAGCGAACTTCACGGTCACCGTGGCCGAGGCCAGCGAGGCAATCTCTTCCGTGGGGCATTCCACGCTGAAGGGGCTTCCCTCGCCCAGCCCGCTGGCCGTGATGGTGAAGGGGTTCTTACCCATGTTGAGCACCTTGATGGTGGCGCTGCTTTCGCTGCCTGTCGCCAAAATGGGGAAGGTCAGGGCCGTGGGGGCTACGTTCATGGCGTAGTCGGCCAGTTCGCCCGGTGTGTACTCGAAGGTGACCTTCGGCGAGAACTTGGCGGCGTTGTTGGTCGAGTTGTACTTGTAGCGGGATACCTCGGTGCTTTGGCTTGTACCGTAGAAATAAATGTTTTCCCATTTACCCGATGCGGTTGTTTTGAACCGAATGACCAAGTTGCCGCCAGTGTAGGTGAACGGTGTACTGAACTCAATGGTCATCATAAAGCCTTCTGCACTGGGCTTGATGATGGTGCCGGAATACACTTCGGTGAAGCCGTCGGCAATGAGTCCGGCACTGAGGTCGTTCGCATCCGTGGTACCAATGGACCAGGTGCAATTCGAATTCCATTTGGTGCTGGCTGATTTAGCATAGAAGGTCATTTTGTTGATGGTGGCGCCAATTAACTGCGCCAAGTCTGCAGCCTGGTACAGGGTCTGCACTTCCTGTCCGTTGGTTGCGTCCAAGTAACTCCCATAGACAGGGACGAATTGATTGGTGTCCGTCCCGTCCGAGACGGTCAGTTCCAATGCCCGCACGGGGGTGAACCCGACGATTAGCATGAGAAGCAACCAAAATGTTCGTAAGTCTTGTCTTTTCATAATCTAAACATGTTTAGTTGATAATTGAGTGAATTAGTCGATTTGTATTTCTGACCCCTCGCCCGCTTCCACATGGGAGGGGCGAGTTGTTATTTCTTGAGGATGCGTACCGTGGCGGTCTTGCCTTGCTGGTCTACCCGAAGGAGGTATACGCCCTTGGCCAGATCCGAAACGCGCATCTCGTTGGCTCCCTTCATGCGGCGTACGGCATTTCCGGCCACGTCGAAGAGGACGGCTTCAGCGTCGGCGGCTGCTCCTTGCAGGCGGATGATGTCGTCGGCCACGGTGGGATATACCATCAGGTTGCCGCTGCGGAGGTTGGCGATGCCCAGTCCGGCTTCGGTGCCGAGGTAGAGGTTGTCGATGGCACCGCCGGCACCGGCATCATAGCCGTTTTGGGCGGCATAGCGCCAGCGCAGCCAGATCTGTTTGCCGGCATAGGCCTGCAGGGGCACGATGATGCCGGCCCAGTATTGCTCTTCGTAGGTGCGGGCCAGTTCGGTCCATTCGCCGTTGGCTTCGGTCTTCACCTCGAAAGTCAGCAGGTCGTTGCCGTTGTCCGTGCCGGTGAGGACGCTGCCCTCGGTCTGCTTCTCCAGGCGAACCGGCATATTCTTACCCCATACGAAAGAGGCGACAATCGGCTCGCCCGGCAGTTCGATCAGCGGAGTCTGCAAGGCAGCCTGTGCCGGCTCGAAGCCGTTGAGGAACACGCTGCAACTCCGTTTGCCTTCGTAGGGCGAGAAGTCGTTGACGTTCCAGCCGCGGCCGTCGCCTTGGGCTTCCCATCCCAACGGAAGGGCGGTGGTGCAGTCGTCGAAGTTCATGACGTAGGGGAAGACGCGGATGGTCTGGTCAGGCATGGTGGTGAAACTCCATACGGGCACGTCGGTTGCTTCGCCCGATGCGTTGAAGGGCACTACCTTCCAATAGTAGGTCGTGGCAGGGGCCAACGGGCCGGTGGCATAGGTGGTCTCTGTGACGGCGATGCCGTTGACCGTCGAGGTCGGGTTGGCGGCATCGGTGCCGAGATAGACGCGGTAGCCTTCGGCAAAGAGTACGCTCTCCCACGCGAGGGTCAGGCCCGTGTAGGCACAGTCGGCGGTTTCGTTGGCGGGTGTCGGGTTCTTGCTGCCCAACAAACCTTCACCCTTATACAAAGGAGGAAGCACGATGTCGTCCAGGTAGATGTCGCTGATGACCTGGTCGGTCGGGTCGGAGAAGTCGCCCGTGTAGTTCCAGCGCAGGTAGCAGTTGTCCGAGGCAGCGGCCAACGGCAGGGTCACGCGGATGATTTCCTGGAACTTGAGGTCTTTGTTGTACCAGATTTCCTCCCATTCTCCGTCGTCTACCTTTATTTCGAGGTTGAAGTCGTTGATGGGGATGGACTGGCCCGATTCGTCGAACAGGTCTTCGATGAAGTCGAAGGTGATTTTCTCGTTGCCCGAGCGCAGGTCGAGGCGTGGCGAGGTGAGGTGGCACTGCTCCAGAATGCCGTTGGCGATGGACTGGTTGCCGCTGATGCCGATGGTCTTCGACATACGCCAGCCTTTGCTTTCCCAGCCGGCCGGCGGGAAGGCGTCGCCTTCGAAGCTCTCCAGCGTGTATCCGCTGGGCAGCATGGTCTTCGTGCCGCTCAAGGCTACTTGCAGCGTGCCGCCGTTGGTTTCGATGGTCAGGGTGGCGTCGGCCTTTCCGGTCAGTGTGGGGGTGTAGCGCACCGTGTAGGTTGTTTCTTCACCTCCCTGGAGGGCGATGTCCCTCTCGCCGAGGTCGGTGGAGAAGTCTGTCCCTTCCAGGCCGGAGATGTTGCTGACGGTCAGCACGGCCCGTCCGTTGTTCTTCAGGGTCAGGCCGCCCCGTTTCTCCACGCCGATGTACACATCCTCAAACTTGTAGGAAGTGCTTCCGCTGACTTCGGGTGCCAGTTCGGGCAGTTTGTCGATGCGGATGCCGTCGAGGTAGATGAGTCCGCAAGTGTAGTACCAGTAGCCGTCGGGCGAACTGCTGTCGGGCAGTTGCTGCGGGGTGCTTTTGTACCAGAAGGCTACCTGGATGCTTTTGCCGGCATAGGCCTCCAGGCTGACGTCGGAGGTGTAGACGGTCCATTGCTTCCAGGGAACGGTGACGCCGCTGGCGGCCACCTGTTCTTCGTTGCGGATGTCCCACAGGCAGGTCCATGCGTCGCTGCCGTTTTCGCGGGCACGCACCTCAAACTGGGTACCGTATTTCTCGAAGCCCATCCGCTGGGCATACCACATGAACTGCAGGCTATAGGTTCCGTCGGCCGGGATGTCGATGGTCGGGGTGATGAGCCACTCTTCCTTCTCCGGCTCGGTGCCGTCGCCTGTGCTGACACCGGCGTAGGCATAGCCGTCGAGTGTCTGCTTGGTGTCGTTGTGGTAACGTTCCCAATACTTGACGATGCCTTCCTCGGGGGTGTATTGCGTGGTCCATCCTTCGGGAGGGAAGGTCTCGCCCTCAAAACTTTCGCTGAGCACCTGTGCGCTCAGCTGGCCGATGCTGCCTGCCATCCAAAGGGCAAATGCGTAAATGGAAATTTTTCTCATAATCTATGGTTTTATGGAGTGGAGGAGCGACGAGCCCGCCCGTGTGCGGGGAAGGACTCGTCGACTCGGTTCGGTTGTTTCGGTTGTGCTTAGCGGACTACGACCTTTTGGTTAGCTACCCAGTAGATGCCGGCGGCCAGGCCACTAATCTGCGTGGTGCCGTCCTTCAGTACGACTTCGCGCACCAGGCGTCCGTCGATGCCGTAGACGCGGAGGAGGCCTTCGGCATGGGCGTCAACCCGGATGCAGCCCGGCTGTGGGGTGCTGATGCACAGGCTTTGCAGGCGAAGCGTCTCGATGCCGTCGGGGTCGTGGTTGACGTGCTCGAAGGTGAAGTCGTCGAAGAAGGCTACGAAGCCGTCCGCGTCTGCCACGTGCTGCAGGGCCACGTAGATGGTCTTGCCGGCGTATGCGCTCAGGTCGACGCAGAACTCCGTGAACTGCTGCTCGTCGCTGTGCGGCAACGTGATGTTCTCCTTCACGGCCTCAAACTGGTCGAGGTCGGGCGTGGTGGTGCTGACGAGCACCGACACCTTGTGCAGGTGGAATTGGTCGGCCCCGCCGTACGATTTGCCGAAGAAGCGGAATGCCGACTGTTCGGTGGCCGTCATGGGCTGGCTGATAATCCAGTCGTTGACCGCGCTGCTGTGCGTGGCGTCGGCGATGGCAGCCAGTACCTGGTCGCCCGATACGGGATAGACGTTGCGCCAGTCGGCTCCTTCGGGTTCGGGCTTCACGTTGATGACGATGAAGGCGAAGGGGGTGCCGATTTTCGGATAGTTGATGAGGGCGGGCTTGATGGTGGCGCATACGTCGCGGTCGACGGTGGTGAAGCCGTTCGGCTGTGTCGATGCGAATTCATCGCCTTCGAAACTATAGTAGAGCATATCCTTGGCCAGGGCGACACCTTGCACGGGGAGACTGACTTGCTGTCCGTTGCTGAACTCGACGGTCAGCCGGTCTTCGACTGCGGCGGCGGTGGTCCGTGCGTGGAACGTGATGGCGAACGGCACGGCGGCATCGGCTTTCAGTTCGGTGCCTACGGCCAGGTCGGTCGAGAAGTTGTCGGTCGAGAAGGCCACGCGGCTGATGGTCAGGGCGGCCGAGCCTCCGTTGATGAGCGAGAGGGTGTTCTTCGAGTTCCACGTCTGCTGGTAGTTCACCTTGCCGGCATTCCAGTCGTTGGCGTTGAAGTAGGCCATGCACTTGCCGTCGGTGGTCTCGATGAGGACGTTGTCGAGCGAGATGCCGGTCGACCTCATTCCGTTGGCGATGACGTAGCGCCAGCGCAGGCTGACGGTCTTGCCCCGGTAGGCATCGAGCGAGAAGCGTTCGCGCAGCCAGGTCTCGTTGTTGGCATCCGAGAGCAGGGCCAGTGTGGTCCATGTGCCGTCGCATTCGATTTCGAAGTAGCCCGCATCGATGTCGTTGGGGGCCGTGGTGGTGTTCTTGGCCGTGCCCAGCACGTCCTTGCTCAGTCCGGCCGGCACGCGGTTGCCCCAGTAGAACGACACCTGCATGGGTGCGTCGGGCAACTGGAATTCGGGCGTGGTGAGCGTGGCGGTCTTGCCGCTTTCGTTGCCGGAGGCGTAGGCCGAGTATTTGCCGTCGAAGGCGTTGTAGTTGGAGATGTTCCAGCCGATGATGCCGTCCTTCTTGATGACCCATCCGGCGGGGAAGGTCTTGCCGGCGCTCTGTTCGAAGCCTTCGAAGTAGGGGAAGTCCTTCACGCTCGGGTCGGCGAGGGTGGTGAACTGCCATACCTCGGTGCCTTCGGCATCGCCCTGGGCGTTGTAGGCCACGACTTTCCAGTAGTAGGTGGTGGCATACTGCAGGCGGATGTTCGGTTGGTACGAGGTGGAGGCACCGAGGTCTTCACCGTTGATGAGGTCGAACTGGTTGGGCGAGGTGCCCAGGTAGAACCGGTAGCCGGTGGCGAAGAGGGCGCCGTTCCATTCGAACTTCACTTCCTTGTTATAGAGGCCGGTGGCTTCGTTGGCCGGGCTGACCACGGTGGTGGCGGCCGGTTTGCCGCTGGCTCCGTAGAGCGGGGGCAGCACCACGTCGTCCAGGTAGATGTAGCTGTATTCGGGCAGGTTGTCGTAGCCGCCGCTCAGGTCCATGTCGAGCGTATAGCTGAACTTCACGCGGCAGTTGTCGCCCGGATGGCCCAGGTTGGCCTTGATGCGGATGATGCGGTCGAAGCTGACCGAGGTGCAGGTGTCGTTCGAGAACACGGGTTTGCTGCTCCAGGTTTCTCCGCCGTCGGTGCTGAGGTAGACGTCGAAGTAGTTCTGCGGTCTTTGCTCCTCGGTCTGGCTCGTCTCCATGTAGTCGAACGTCAGCGTGTGGTCTTGTTCGCCCGAGAGGTCGAGCCGGGGCGTGATGAGGTTGCTCTCCTGGGTGGGGCCGGAGAGGGCGGATTTGTCGCCCGAGAAGCCCCCGTTCTTGTAGAGCATCCAGCCGCTGAACGAGCCTTTTTCTTCCAGCGTCCAGCCGACGGGCGGGAATGCGTCGCCCTCAAAACTTTCCAATGTGTAGCCGCTGGGCAGCAGGGTTTTGCTTCCGGTCAGGCTGATGCTGACGGGATCGCCTCCGTTGGCCTTCAGGGTCAGCGTGGCGTTGGCCGCACCATAGAGGGTGGGGGTGTAGGTGATATGGAACGTGTATTCCTCGTTCTTCTTCAGCGATACCTGGGAGGGGTCGAGGGTGGTGGCGAAGTCTGTCCCTTCCAGCCCTTCGATGGCGTCCAGTGTCAGTGTGCCTTGGCCCACGTTCTTGATGGTGACGGCATCGGAGTACTTCTTCACACCGATGTAGCAGTCGGTGAATCGGTACGCGGTGGTGGCGCATTCCATTTGCGGGGTGAGCACGGCGGTGTAGGGCTCGACGAGGACCTCGTCCAGCCAGACGCAGTTGCCGTTTCGTCCGCTCATCAGTTTGCAGTGCAGGAAGGCGAACTGCACGGTCTTTCCCTTGTAGGCGCTCAGGTCGATGAGCGACTGGTTGGGCTTCCAGGCGTTCCACGGGAACTTCACGCCGCTGGCCTCGACCTGCTCCTGGTTGAGGAAGGACCAGATGGTTTCCCAGGTGGTGCCGCCGTCGGTGGTGGCGCGTACCTGCACGTCGTATTCCGGTGTCTTGGCACTGATGGAGGCGGCGGTGGCGCCGGTCCAGTAGAATTGCAGTTTGTAGTCGCGGTTGTCTAAGGTCAGCGCGGGGGTGATGAGCCATTCCTCTTTGGCAGGCTCGTCGGCGCTGAAGCCGGCGTCGCAGTAGGCTGCTTTTTTGTCGACGGGTGCGCTGAAGGATACGGCTTCCCAGTGGTGGACGGAGCCTGCCTGCTGGTCGTCGCGGGTGGTCCATCCCTCAGGCGGGAAAGTGTCGCCTTCAAAGCCTTCTTTCAATAAGGATTGCGCGTGTGTCCATCCGAGGCTGCACGTACAGGTGAGTAACAGAAGTAGTAATTTTCTCATAGCCTTTAGCGTTAAATTGTAAATGTATAATCGTACAATCGCAAAATTATGAAATATTTCTGGATTGTTTAATAGAAATGTGTTACAATACGCTTTGCGCGACTGTTGAAAATCAGTCGCTTAGGCAATTGTGTGTTACAAGTGCGCGGGCGGTGGGCTATTTGCGGGCGAAGATGGTGTCGAAAAGTTGCCGGTAGGGGGCGGCCTGTGTCATTTTGTTCTTGATGCGGCTTTTCTGCGTGCGGATGGCATTTTCGCTCACGTTTTTGCAGGCGGCGCATTGCTGGTAGGTCATCTTCAGCAGGCAGAGGCAGCAGAGCACACCTTCCTCGCGGGTGAGGGCCACGTGGGCGGTCAGGTCGTCCAGGTAGGAGGCGTAGGTGTCTGCGATGGCTTCAAGGAATCGTTGCTGCTCCTTGTAGGTCAGGTGGTGGTTCTTTTCCAGAATTTGGAGGGTAGTCTGGTAGGGCAGTCCGCTGACAAACACTTCGGAGAGCAGCCTTCCTTTCTGGATGAGCATCTGCTCCTGCTCGAGCGGGTGAGCCTCCGGGGTGGTGTCTTCTGCAGATGTTTGAGGCGCGTGCGTGGTGTTTTTCCCCCATTTCATCGAGGTTTTCTTCCGGCGGTAGAGGACGAAGGCGAGGGTGGCCAGGTGAAGAAGCAGGGCGATGGCGATGAGCCAGTAGAGCCAGTCGGGGGAACGCCGGTTGAGGACCCAGTTGATTTGTTCCTGCTTGAGGGTCATCTCCGCGTCGCCGATTTCTGCGGTCTGGTTGGTGCTCTTGATGGTGTCGTTCAGCGAAGCCACCAGGCTGAGGTAGCGGGCTGTGTCGGCACTTAGGGTTTCTCCGGCCACCGAGTAGAGAGTCTCGGCGCAACTGGTGCGCACGTAGATGTCGGGGCTTTGCAGGCCCAGCCGGGCATAGTGGCAGGCCGAATCGTAGGCCGCGGTCTTGAAGCAGAGGTCTGCCCGCAGGGCGATGTTGCGGAAGCGGAGCAGTGTGTCGTGTGTCAGTTCGATGGAGCGGATGTTCCATTGCAGGGCCTGCTCCTGGTCGCCCATCTCGCTGCAGACCACCGAGAGGTTGTTGTACAGCCGGGCCAGTTCCTCCGGGTCCTGTATCTCCGTGCGCAGTCCGTAGGCCTTTCCCATCTGTGCGCGGGCTTTTTCGAACTCGTTTTTCAGCAGGTGGCATTTTCCGATGCCGCGCAGGGCCTGTGAGGTGAGCGTCTTGTCCGTCAGGTGGCTGCCTGCCTCCAGGGCTTGCTCGTAGCAGTGGATGGCGCGGTCGTAGTAGTTGTGCAGCCAAAGTACTTCGGCCAGGCGGATGTTGACGGTGCCTTGCAGTTCGTAGTGGGTGGTGCCTTCCAGGGCGGACAGGCTTCTGCGGAAATAGATGACGGCCGAGTCGGCTTTGCCCTCTTCGGCCTTTTTCTGCCCGTAGTCGAACAATGCGTTGGCGCGGGTTGGTTGCGGGTCGGAATGGCGGCCGGAATGGCAGGCGGCCAGCAGCAGAAGGAGGAGGTATAAGGTGATGTATAGATGGGTTCTCATGTTCACAATGTCACAGGTGTGCAAAAATAGTAAAATTTTGTGTATCACAAGCCTTCTTGTCCGAAAAAGGCCTGATTTTCTGTGCCGGACGTGAGGCCGGCCCGTGCGGTTGGGTCGCTGTTCCATCCCGTTGTAACGCTGCTGTAACACGGTTCCCATGCCGTTGAAAGGCTGTTGCAACGCCATTGCAACACCATTTAAACATCGATTGGATGCAGCCCCGTGTGCCGTCGGGATGCGGGTTGGTGGCTCACGTGAAAGTGCCTGCCGGCGCACGAAATCTATATTTCAAACTTTGAAACGTACGTTTCATGATTTGAAATATACGTTTCATGATTTGAAATGTACGTTTCAAAGTTTGAAACATAGATTTTCCGTACTGGTATGTCGAATTGTGTGCGCTCGTCCGCTGGATTGTTTCGGGACAAAAAACGGTAGAATCGGCGTGCCGTTTGCCCGAAAATGTTACCTTTGTCAACAGATGAAAAGCGAACGAAGATGGCAGCAAACGGCAAAAAACGGATAATCGGGATGGTCCTCGCATGTGTGTGCGGCCTGTCGGGCGTGAAGGCCGACAGCGTGGTGACGACGTGCTACGACGAGGAGAGCGGCCTGTCGCAGTGGCGTGTGACGCAAGTGCTTCAGGACGAAGAAGGGATGATGTGGTTCTCCACCTGGAATGGGCTGGACCGCTTCGACGGCTACGAGTTCGTCAACTTCAAGGCCCGTCCGGGCGACGGCTGCGAGGTCTTCTCCAATCGGATTCGGAACATGCGGCCGGCTCCGGGCAATGGCATCTTTTGCCGGATGGACCACGGATGGCTGTTGTTCGACCCGCAGACCGGACGCTTCGCCCCCTTGACGGCCGAAGAGGAAGGACTGATTTCGAAGCCACCGACGGAGCGGGTGGGGCACTTCACGCCCGAGAACGAGTTTGAGATGACCGACCGTCAGGGCAACCGGTGGCGGCTGACGCGAAAAGGCATTCTCAAGTTCACCGAGAAGCCCGACCCGATAGAACCCTTCCCGCTGCCCTGTCCGGCTGCGATCCGTTGCCTGTACAGGGATGCGACAGACCGCTATTGGGTGGCTGCCCGCGACGAGCACGACGACCATCGGGCCACCCTGGCCCTGTATGCGCCGGACAACCGCCTGCTGGGCTACCTCGCAGCCGACGGGCGTTTGCATGCCGAGCCGGTCCGGTCCACTTCGGGTCGCCCGTCTACTGCATTGTACAGGCCGATACAGCCACCTGGTGGATGGGAAGCAAGCCCGACGGCCTGTTCCGGCTGACGGAACGCGTGGGCGGCTTCCGGGTGGAACATTTCGATTGCCCGCCCTGTTCGTCGGTCTACGACATCTGCCCCGACCGCGAGGGACGGCTCTGGCTGGCCACCATGGGAGGAGGCCTGTGCCGGATAGACCATCCGGAGGAGGCATACCCGTCGGTGACCGGGATGCGCACCGACCCCGCCTATCCACCCATGAAGGAACATCGGGTGCGCCGCCTGCACTGGACGGCCGACGGCATCCTGCTGGCCACGACCACCGAAGGACTGCTGGTGATGAAGGACGGGCATTTCCGCCTGCACCGGCGCGAGGCCGACCGGGCGAACAGCCTGAGCTGTAACGCCACGATGGACGTGCTGGAGGACGCACGCCACCGCATCTGGGTGAGCACCGAGAGCGGCGGTGTCAACGAGGTGCTGACTGCCGACCTGATGGCCGAGCGGCTGGAGTTCCGGCATCACGACGTGTCGAGCGGCATGAACTCCGACATAGCCCTGGCCCTGGCCGAGAACCGGGGAGAACTCTGGATTGTGGGCAGCAACCGGCTGATGACCTGGGAACCCGAACGGCAGGTGGCCGGCTATTTCGACTCGCACTTCTTTCGCCGTTCGATGCGCTTCTCCGAGGCAGGCCCCCTGCACCTGCCCGACGGACGTTGGCTCTTCGGACTGGAGGACGGGGCGTTCACCTTGACCGGCGACCGGATGAAGAAGGATGCCTACCGCCCTCCGTTGGTCCTGACGGGCATTGCCCTGCCCGGACAGCCGGTGCGCCGCGCTGTCAGCCGATTGCGCGAGTTGCGCCTCCGCCCGCACGAGCGCAGCCTGACCGTCCATTTTGCTGCGCTGGACTATACCGAGCCGGCCGGTATCAGTTATGCGTTTCGGATGGAGGACGAGACCGAGTGGAACCACATCGGAAAGAACCGTTCCGTCTCGTTTTGGAACCTGGCCCCGGGCACGTACCGGCTGCAACTGCGGTCGACGAACGCCGATGGCGTATGGGTGGACAACGTGCGCACACTCATGCTCGTGGTGGAAGCCCGCTTCTTCGAGACGTGGGCCGGCCGGCTCTTGCTGGCCCTGCTGGGCATGGCCCTACTGGGCGGAATCCTCTATACCTTTATATATATAAGGCGCATCAAGCGGCAGCAGCGCGAAACATTGGAAGCCTACCTCGACATCTTGTCCCGGATTCCCGACGAAAAGGAAACCCCACCCTCCACCGTCGTACCCGATGCGATACAGCCTCCGGCCGTGGAACTGTCCGAGGACGACCGCCTGTTCATGCAGCGTGTGATGGCCTTCGTCGAAGCCCATATCGATGATGCCGAACTGGGGGTGAACGACATGGCCGAGGCCGCGGCCACCAGTCGATCCGGCCTGAATCGGAAACTGAAATCCATCGTCGGCCTGACGCCGGCCGACTTCCTCCGCGAGGCCCGCATCAAGCAAGCCTGCCGCCGGCTGGCCGAGACCGATGCCTCCGTGTCCGACATCGCCTACGGATGCGGCTTCAACGACCCGAAATATTTCAGCAAATGCTTCAAAAATTCGGTCGGCCATTCTCCCTCCGACTACCGAGAATTGGTCAAAAAGCCGTCTGAACCGCATTTGCCCCCTCTTTGACACATTTTTCCACCCGAGTGGGCGTTTTTCCCCGTTCTTTTGCTTCCGTTTTAAACCCTAAAAATTCAAACGGAAATGAAGAACACAATTCAAGGCCTCCTTCTGGCGGCCTGCACGTTGGCCGGAACCCTGTGGGCCAACAACCCCATAAAGGTACACACCCTGGGCGACTCCACCATGGCACCCTACGACGAGAACGCCACCGTCACCCGAGGTTGGGGCATGTATGTGCAACAATTCCTGGAAGGCGCCACCTCCATCAACTATGCCAAGGGCGGACGCGACTCGCGCGGCGGATACGAAGAACTGTGGGCGGCAGCCAAGAACAACGTCGCAGCCGGCGACTACGTCCTCATCCAGTTCGCCCACAACGACGAGAAGAACGGCGGCATGGACGGCGTGGCCTTGCGCGACTATTACCTCTCCATAGGCGACAACGCCGCAGCCGCCGCAGTCGACCTGCGCGGCTCCGTGCCGACGACCACCTATCGCGCGAACCTGAGAAAGATAGCTGAAGAAGCCCTGGCCCTGGGCGCACATCCCGTCTTTGTCGGCCCGGTGTGCCGCAGCTACTTCGATGGGAACGGCAAAATCAAACGCAACGGCCGTCACGACCTGGGCGACAGCTACCAGGTGCTGACCGACCAAGGACCGAAGGCCGGGACGAAACTGGCCGCCGACGACCATACGATGGACTACGCCCATCAGATGCGGCTGCTGGCCGAAGAGATGGGCCTGCCCTACATCGACCTGACCACCGCCACCCGCGACCTGTACGAAAGCTACGGCGCCGCCAACTGCGAGAAGCAACTCTTCGACGGAGCCGGCTCGACCCACTTCAACGCCGTCGGCGCCACGCTGGCCGCCCGGCTGTGCGCACAGATGCTGAAGCAGCAGGACATCCTGACCGACTACATCCGGCTGACGAGCGAACTCGGCGTGTCGCCCTCCGAAGCCCATCTGGGCGAAGCCTACAAAGGGCAGACGCTGAGTCGTGAGTTCTCCTTGAGCGGATTCGACATGCAGCCGGCCAGCGGCACAATCACCATCGCGGCGACGGCCGGCATCCGCCTCTCCACCAACAAGACCGAATGGACGTCGCAGTTGACTGTCGACTATGCGGGCGGAACCCTGGTGCAGAACTTCTACGCACAGGTCGAACTGGCCGAAGCCGGCACGCTGACCGGCACCATCACGATAAGCCAGGGCGACAAGACGCTCTCCATCCCCGTTTCGGCCACGGCGGTCGTGCTGGAAGGCGGAGCCGACGCGAAAGCCTTCTGGCGTCTGGAGAAGGACGCCTCTTGTGCCGTCGAAGGCCCGGTCACGGCCCTCGACGAAGTGTGGAAAGGCATGGTGCTGGAAAAATACTCGGCACCCAAAGGCGGAACAGACCCCGCAGGAAACTACTATACCCTCTATCCGGACGGCATCCCGGCCGGCGAACAGCCCGACCGGAAGACACAGCGGAACGTCATCGAAGGCTCCAACTGGCCGGCCGATGAAATCGACGACAACCCCGAACGATACATCGACTTCGGCGTCAAGGTGGCCCCGGGCACGCAACTCAAGGTGACCCGCATCGCGCTCTACGTAGGCGGTGCCGGCGGAAGCGGCATGATGTGCCATGTGTATTACTCGACCGACGGCTTCCAGACCCGCTCCACCCTGTACGCCCCCACCAAGATGGCCTCCAACACCATGAACCGCGTAGAAGCCCAGCCCGTGCTGACCCTGAACGAAGGCGAGGAACTGCACGTGCGCGTCTATCCGTGGTACAACGGGGCCGCCACCGGCAAGACCATCTGCCTGAGCGACGTCCTCATCGAGGGAAAGGCACTCGACGAAACGGCCATCGATACCTCCCTGGTCAGTAATGAGGTGGTAAGCACCCACATCTACACGCCCGACGGACGCCGCCGTTCCCGGTTGCAGCCGGGGCTGAACCTCGTACGCCGGCAGATGAGCGACGGACGCATCGTGACAGAGAAAATCATTCAATAACCCTTAAAATAACATGACCATGAACAAACAATGCAAGAAATGGGCCTTCTCGTTTCTGGCCTGGCTGGGCGTCTCGGCGTTCGGCTACGCCCAGGAAACGGTGACACTGGCCGAATGGAATTTTGAAGCAACCGCCGACGAGACGGGTTGGTTTAAGGACGGAGCACCCCACATTGCACCCGACGTGTGCCAAGGCGAGTCCGCACAGTACGACCTGACAGCCATGTCCACCGGACGCTATTGGCAGACAGCGGCAGGACACAACACACGCGTCCTCCGCATTGAGAACAGCGGCAACCCGAACGACGTGACCGACTACGCCGACGCCGCGCAGCACGATGTGTATTACGAAGTGTCGTTCCCCACGACAGGCTACGAGAACATCCAGCTGGAGTACGCCCTGGCCTATGGAGGCAACGCAGCCGTAGGCATCGAGACCGTGTTCTCAGCCAACGGAGGCAGCACCTGGGTCGATGCCGGTGCGCGCGAGACGGCCAGCGGATGGTGGATTTACACACCGTATAGCGTGTCGCTCTCGGCCAACAACAAAGAGTCGGTGAAAGTCCGTCTGATGGCACCCAACGGATTGGAAAGCAACTGGAACCTGGACTTCGTACGGGTGAAGGGGCAGGTGGTCCAGGGACCTGCGCCGGTCGATACGGAGAACGCTACCGTGGCATGGGCATTCAACGAAGGAGCCTCCAGCCCCACCGCCGCCGTCGCATCGGTACCGGCAGCCGTTTCGGCCACCAGCTACGAACTGGGCACGAAGTTGAGCTTCAGCGGCACGTACAAGACCTCGGCCGGGGTTGTCCTGTCCAAACTCACTCCTTCCGAGAAGCTGACCTCCAAGGATGAAGCGTCATACGTCGCCTTCTCGTTCACCCCGAAGAAGGGAGTGACCTTCGCCCCGAAGAAATTGAACGTCGACCTGGCCAAGGTTGGCACGGGTGGCGGAAACTTCTACATCGAGGCACGCAGCGGAGAACAAGTGGTATCCTTGGCCGAGAACTACAACCCCGCCACGCAGAACGCACTGGAGCAGAAAGAGTACAGCCTCGCCGCCCTGCCGGCATCCGGTCAGCCGCTCGAGGTTCGTTTCTATGTGTGCAACCTGAACCTCGGCAAAGAGGTGGGTCTGGCCAACATCACCCTGACGGGCGACCTGGCCGGTACGCCCGAAGCCGTCCCTGTCTACACGCTGGAAGTCAGCCAGGCCACTCCGGGTGCCGCCACGCTGACCGTCAACCCCTCCGGAACGGAATTTGACGAAGGAACGCAAATCACCGTCGAGGCCAAAGAAAACTTTGGCTACCATTTCCAGAACTGGACCGACGCCGCCGGGGAAGTGGTCTCCACCGAAAACCCGTACACCTTCACCCTGCAGGCCAACACACAGCTGGTGGCCAACTTCACCAAGAACAACGTCTATGCGCTCCGCCTGAACCTGACCAACGGAGCCCGCACCAACCTGGTGACCGTACAGCCCGAAGGCAACCTGGTGGACGGCGTCCACTATTACGAAGAAGGAACCAACGTGAAACTGACGGCAATCAACAACCGCCTGCTCACCTTCATCGGTTGGGAAGACCAGAGCACAACGCCCGAGCGCGTGCTCCTCATGGATGCCGACAAAGACCTGACGGCCAACTTCTCGGCATGCGACTACATCGTAGGATGGGACCTGTACGAAGACCAGCCGGCCTCGCAACGTGCGGCCGACTACAAGAGCGATACGGAGAACGCCGGACTGCTTTCGCTTCGCAACGCGGAAGGTGCCACCTATTCCTGGCTGGCCCTCGGACACAACAAAGGCATGCAGAACGGCCGCTACGGAGCTCGCATCTGGAAGGCCCTGACTGCGAAACTCTACTTCGAAGTCTCCTTCTCCACGGTAGGCTATACGAACGTGACGGTGAACGCCGCCCTGGGCGACGACTACAATGCGTACGAAACCATGTACATGCAATACAGCCTCAATGGCGTCGACTTCACGACGGTGGGCACCTACACCTTGCCGTATCGAGGATGGCAGGAACAGGCCTTCACCTTGCCGGCCGAGGCCGACAACCAGGCGCGCGTCTATGTGCGTTGGATGCCGGACTACGAGAAAGGCCTGGTCGGTGTCGAGTCGGCTAACGACGGCACCACCATCGCCGACATCTATGTGACGGCCGATGCACAGCAAGTAGACGACGACCAGGCCCCCGTCCTGTTGTCGTCCAATCCGGCAGACCAGGCTACTGGCGTTTCCGCCACGGGTAGCATCATCCTGACCTTCGACGAAAAGATTGTAGCGGCGAGCGGACAAGCCACCTTGGGCGGCGAAGCGCTTCCGATGGTGGTCAGCGGCAAGACTGCCGTGTTCAAGTACGCCGGACTGGATTACAACCGGACATACACCTTCACGCTGCCGGCCGGCGCACTGACCGACCGCAGTGGCAATGCCTTCGCCGGATGCACGCTGACGTTCACCACGATGGAACGCCTGCAGCCGGCTGCCCGGTTGTACGATGCCGTGGTGGCAGCCGACGGTTCGGGTGACTACACCTCCATCCAGGCCGCCATCGATGCCGTAGAGCCCAACCGATCCACGCCGTGGCTTATCTTCATCAAGAAAGGTGTGTATAAGGAACATGTCGACATCCCGGCCAACAAACCCTACATCTACCTGATCGGCCAGGGCCGCCAGGTGGTCAGCATCGAGGACGACCTCCTTTGCGGAGGCGACCAGGCAGTTTCGGTCGACAAGGGTGCCACGGTCGTGGCCCGTCCGGACAACCTGTACATGGAAGGCATCAACTTCGTCAACTCGTACGGCCGCGACAAGAACGACGGCCCGCAGGCGTTGGCCCTGTACACGATGGCCGACCGCGTAGTGCTCAACAAGTGCGGACTGATTTCGTATCAGGACACCTGGCTGACGGCTTATACGGCTAACAAACGCCAGTATGCCAAGGACTGCTGGATAGAAGGTGCGGTTGACTTCATCTATGGACAAGGCAACATCTATATGGAGAGCGACACGTTGAACATCGTCCGCAAGAGCGGAGGCTACATCGTCGCTCCGAACCATGTGCCTGAAACCACGTGGGGCTATGTGTTCCAGAACAATGTCATCACGGCGCCGGGCGTGCCCTCCGAAACAAGCGTATGGTTGGGTCGTCCCTGGCACAACGCCCCGAAGACCGTGTTCATCAACACGAAGGCCGAGGTCACCATTCCCGCAGCCGGATGGTATCAGACCATGGGCGGCATCCCGGCGTTGTGGGCCGAGTACAACACGATGGATGCCGACGGCAATCCGGTGGACTTGAGCCAGCGCAACACCTATTATTATTATACCGATGACAACAATGTGAAGCATGAAGGCTATTCCGAGACGGCTGTCCTGACGGCCGAGCAGGCCGCCCGCTACACGCTGAAGAACGTGTTGGGTGGAGACGATGCCTGGAATCCGGCCGTATTGTGCGAGGCCACGGCGGCGCCGCGTGTCTCCGTTTCAGACGGCGAACTGGTATGGGAGGCCGTGCCGTATGCCATTTGCTACGTAGTGACCAAGAACGGTGTCGTGACCGAGTTCACCACGGAATGCCGTTGTGCATACGAAGAGGGTGCGGTCTACAGCGTTCAGGCTGCCAACGAGTATGGCGCACTGAGCCCTGCCGGACAGATAGGTTCGGATACGAAGTTGGATGTTGCCGGACAAACTCCGGTGGAATTGCTCCGCGAGGAGGTGTTCAGCCTGGACGGCAAACGTATGCCGGCTGTACGGCCGGGCGTGAACGTGGTCCGCAAGGTATGGTCCGACGGCAGCGTCACGTGCGAGAAACTCGTCCGTTGAGTCCGAACACCGTCAATGACCGACTGGGGGCTGATTGATGCCCCAAAATAAAAACAGGGTGGAAGTACCGAGTCTGGACTTCCACCCTGTTTGTGTGTGGTAAAAAAGGAGGGGACGAGGCTGGCTCGTCAGTTTTGCCGGATGGCGGCGGCGATGGTCTGAAACTCTTCGTCTGTCAGTTTCAGTTTGGGATTGGAGAAAATCATGTCCGACTCCTTGTTCAAGGGAATCAAATGGATGTGGGCATGAGGTACTTCCAGACCCAATACGGCCACGCCGACTCGTTTGCAGGGAATGGCCTTGGCGATGGAGCGGGCCACTTGCTTGGCAAACACGTGCATGGCGGCCAGGTCTTCGTCGGCCAGGTCGAAGATGTAGTCCACTTCCTGCTTGGGCACGACCAGCGTATGGCCTTTGGCCAGCGGATTGATATCGAGGAAGGCAAAGAAGCGGTCGTTCTCTGCCACTTTGTAGCACGGAATTTCTCCGGCGATGATTCTGCTGAATATACTTGCCATAGTGATAAGGATATAAAAAGAAAAGCAAACCCCGGGGTGCAGGGTTTGCTTTTCTGTTAAAACGATATGTTTACGATTTCCAGGCTGATGGTGCCTTGCGGAACTTTGATTTCGGCCACGTCGCCCACTTTCTTGCCGAGCAGACCCTGGGCAATCGGCGTGCTGACCGAGATCTTGCCCTCCTTCAGGTTGGCTTCGCTTTCAGACACGATGGTGTAGGTCATCTTCATGCCGTTCTTCACGTTCTTCAGTTCCACCTTGTTCAGGATTTGCACCGAGTCGGTTTTCAGTTTCGATTCGTCGATGATTTTTGCATCGGCGATGATGGTTTTCAACTTGTTGATTTTCATCTCCAGCAGGCCTTGCGCTTCTTTGGCGGCATCGTATTCTGCGTTCTCGGACAAGTCTCCCTTGTCGCGTGCTTCGGCGATGGCTGCGGAGATTTTGGGCCGTTGTACGGTCTCCAGTTCTTTGAGTTCTGCTACCAGTTTCTTGTAGCCTTCTTCTGACATGTAAGCCATGATTTATTCCTCCTTATTTTACACTATAATTAATATTTTCTTTCTTTTGCCGGTTGGCTTATAAACAAAAAAGAATTCCGACATGGAATGCCGGAACCCTCTTCCTCGTATCTGCTGCAAAGATAGGCTTTTCTTTTGAATGTAGCAAGCCGTTTCCCCCTTTTTATCGGGCAAGTAATTTCTGGATGGCAGCCTCCACGTCCTTTATCTGCTCGTCGCGTGCGTTGAGTTCGCTGTTTCGGTCTATCAAATAGAAAGTGGGCAACTGCTGCACGTTGTAGATGGCGGCGGTGCTTGAGTAGACCCCCGCTGGCTCATAGACGCAGGTCCAGGGAAGGTTGTCGGCCGAGGTGCGCCAGAAATGCTCGTCCGGGTCGAAGGAGACCTGGTAGATTTCGAATCCTTTGGCGGCATATCGGTCGTACAGTTCGCGTAGCATGAAGTTGTGGGGTACCGACACGGCTGTCTGGTAGGCCGTGAAGTCGAGCAGCACGACCTTCCCTTTCAGGTCGCTCAGGCGACGTTCGTTCCCTTTCAGGTCTCTCAAGGCAATGTCGATGATGCCGGATTGGTTGATTTTGCTCTCGTCGATGGTCTGTGCCGGTCGGGCCGGACGGGTGTTTTTCATCCCCTTGATGACCATGTTGTACAATTGCTTCGAGCGGTCGGCGTGCGGGTAGGCGTTGTACAGGCTGGTGGCGACGGCAGCAAAACATTTCACGTCGTCGCGGTCGTTGTAGGGGTCGAAGAGCAGGTATCCGTCCACCTCCTGAAACAAGGCGTAATACGCGTAGGTCTGGTTGGGGGCGGCATAGATGTAGTGCAGGCGCACGGTGTCCTTGTAGTTCCGTACCAGGTCGCGCATCGACTCCTCAAATCCGTTGCGGCTCAGTCTGCCTTCTTTCGCGGCCTTGGCCAGGGCATCGATGTCTTGTTGGAGGCCCAGCTGCAGCAGGGTCAGTTCTTTTATCTTGCTGCAGTTTTCCGAGCCTTCCACCCGGTAGTCGCTTGCAAAACGCTGCAGCGACGCTTCGATGCGGATGGTTTCCGTCGAGTCGATGGAGAAGTTGACGACCTTTTCGCCGATGCGCAGGCGGTAGAAGTCGGGCGATTCAGGTTTCCGGGCCGAGAAGCGGAACGTGCCTTTCTCGTTCAGCCGGACAGAGTCGAGGGCTTGCACGCCTTCGATGCCCAGTTCTTCGAAGTACAGGGTCTGTTCGTTCGCATCCGTCACGGTGCCTTCTACGTGGAATTTCGGTTCGCTCGTGCAGGCGGCCAAAGCTATGGTCAGTCCGGCCAGGAAGCCATTGGTGGTTTTTCTCATAAGGTGCATGTCAATGAAATAAATCTGTTTTCGTTGGGGCAAAGATACGCCTTTGCCGAGGTTTTACAAAGCAAAACGCCCGCCATCTGCGCCCAAAGTCTGAAAAAAGCCTATCGGAAAGCACATTTTACTTCATTTTCATTAGGTTGCATGAATATTTATGTATCTTTGCGAGAATTTTGAAAATAAGATAAAAAACTTGTATGATTAACCCTATTGTTAAGACGATCGAGCTGGCCGATGGTAGAACCATCACGCTCGAAACGGGAAAGTTGGCAAAACAGGCAGACGGTTCTGTGATGCTGCGCATGGGAAACACCATGCTGTTGGCTACTGTTTGTGCCGCCAAGGATGCAGTTCCCGGTACAGATTTCATGCCATTACAGGTAGAGTATAAAGAGAAATATGCCGCTTTCGGCCGTTATCCCGGTGGCTTCACGAAGCGGGAAGGCCGTGCGTCGGACTATGAGATTCTGACTTGCCGTTTGGTGGACCGCGCGTTGCGTCCGCTCTTCCCGGACAACTATCATGCCGAGGTGTATGTCAACATCATCTTGTTCTCGGCCGATGGCGTGGACATGCCGGATGCGTTGGCCGGATTGGCCGCATCGGCTGCACTGTCTGTTTCCGACATCCCGTTTGGCGGACCTATTTCCGAGGTTCGCGTGGCCCGTGTCGACGGACAGTTCGTCATCAACCCGACCTTCCAGCAACTGGAGCAGGCCGATATGGACATCATGGTAGCCGCTACGTATGAAAACATCATGATGGTCGAAGGCGAAATGAAGGAAGTGTCCGAGCAAGACCTGCTCGAGGCCATGAAGTTCGCTCACGAAGCCATCAAAGTGCATTGCAAGGCCCAGATGGAACTGGCTGAGGAAGTGGGCAAGACCGTTAAGCGTGAATACTGCCACGAAGAAAACGACGAGGAACTCCGTCAGGCTGTTCACGATGCCTGCTACGACAAGGCATACGCCATCGCTCAGCAGGGCAATCGCGACAAACATGCCCGCGAGGATGCGTTCATGGCCATCCGCGATGAATTCAAGGCTCAGTTCACGGAAGAAGAATTGGAAACGAAGGCTCCGCTCATCGACCGCTATTATCACGACGTGGAGAAAGAGGCCATGCGCCGTTGCATCCTGGACGAAGGCAAGCGCCTCGACGGACGCAAGACGACGGAAATCCGCCCCATCTGGTGCGAGGTAGGCTATCTGCCCGGCCCTCACGGCTCGGCCATCTTTACGCGTGGCGAAACGCAGTCGCTCACCTCGGTTACGTTGGGTACGAAACTCGACGAGAAGATTGTGGACGATGTGCTCAACCAAGGCAAGGAGCGTTTCCTTTTGCACTACAACTTCCCGCCGTTCTCTACGGGCGAAGCCAAGGCTCAGCGTGGCGTAGGCCGCCGCGAGATTGGTCACGGCCATTTGGCTTGGCGTGCGCTGAAGGGACAGATTCCGGCCGACTATCCGTACTGCGTCCGCGTGGTTTCTGACATTCTCGAGTCGAACGGCTCTTCGTCGATGGCTACGGTATGTGCCGGTACGTTGGCGCTGATGGATGCCGGTGTGAAGATTCACAAGCCGGTGTCGGGTATCGCCATGGGTCTGATCAAGAACCCGGGAGAAGAGAAATATGCTGTTCTTTCCGATATCTTGGGCGATGAAGACCACTTGGGCGACATGGACTTCAAGGTGACGGGAACGAAAGACGGTATCACGGCTACGCAGATGGATATCAAGTGCGACGGCCTTACGTACGACATTTTGGAGAAAGCCTTGCTGCAGGCCAAGGAGGGACGCGAATACATCTTGGGTAAAATCACCGAGACCATCGCCGAACCGCGCGCCGACCTCAAGGACCACGCTCCGCGCATCGAGACCATGACTATTCCGAAGGAATTCATCGGTGCAGTGATTGGCCCGGGCGGAAAGATTATCCAGGGAATGCAGGAAGAATCGGGTGCCACCATCACTATCGACGAGGTGGACGGTGTTGGAAAGATCGAAGTTGCCGGTACGAACAAGGCTTCCATCGATACGGCCATACGCCTCATCAAGGCCATCGTGGCTGTTCCCGAAGTGGGCGAGGTTTACAAGGGAAAGATTCGCTCCATCATGCCTTATGGCGCATTCGTCGAGTTCTTGCCGGGCAAGGACGGCTTGCTCCACATTTCCGAGATTGCTTGGAAGCGTTTGGAGACGGTCGAAGAGGCCGGATTGAAGGAAGGAGACGAAATCGAGGTGAAGTTGCTCGACATCGACCCGAAGACCGGCAAGTTCAAACTTTCGCGCAAGGCGCTTCTGCCGCGTCCTGAAAAGCAGGAAAAGAAGAAATAACAAGAGGGTTATCTATAAATAAGGAGAAAAGGCATGGGCTGAGGCTTGTGCCTTTTCTTTTGTTTATTAGGAGGTTTTTCCTACCTTTGTGCCCTAAGAAATACAGTCGACTTATGGAACAAAAATTAGTGATTTATAATACGCTGGAGCGGAGGAAAGTGCCTTTCGTTCCGCTGAATGCGCCCCATGTGGGCATGTACGTGTGCGGGCCTACGGTGTATGGTGACGCCCATCTGGGACATGCCCGCCCGGCCATCACGTTTGATGTTCTCTACCGGTATCTCACCCATCTGGGCTACAAGGTACGTTACGTGCGCAACATCACCGATGTGGGCCATTTGGAACACGATGCCGATGAGGGCGAGGACAAGATTGCCAAAAAAGCCCGTCTGGAGCAGTTGGAACCGATGGAGGTGGCGCAGTATTACCGCAACCGCTACCACAAGGCCATGGAGGCTCTCAATGTGCTTCCTCCCAGCATCGAACCGCTCGCTTCGGGCCACATCATCGAACAGATTGCGCTGGTCAAGCAGATTCTGGATAACGGATACGCCTACGTCAGCCACGGCTCGGTTTATTTCGATGTGGTGAAATACAATAAAGACCATCATTACGGCAAATTGTCGGGCCGCAACCTCGACGATGTGCTGAACACCTCGCGTCAACTCGACGGACAGGACGAGAAACACAACCCCGTGGACTTCGCCTTGTGGAAGTGTGCCCAGCCTGAACACATCATGCGCTGGCCGTCGCCGTGGAGCGATGGTTTCCCGGGTTGGCACTGCGAATGTACGGCCATGGGTCGCAAGTATCTGGGCAATCACTTCGACATTCATGGAGGCGGCATGGACCTGGTGTTCCCTCATCACGAATGCGAAATCGCTCAGTCGGTGGCTTCGCAGGGAGACGACATGGTGCGCTATTGGATGCATAACAACATGATTACCATCAACGGCCAGAAGATGGGCAAGTCGTACAACAACTTCATCAATCTGGAGGAATTCTTCCAGGGAAGTCACCCGTTGTTGACTCAGGCTTACAGCCCGATGACCATTCGCTTCTTCATCTTGCAGGCCCACTACCGCAGCACAGTAGACTTTGGGAACGAAGCCTTGCAGGCTGCTGAGAAGGGGCTGGAACGCTTGAACGAGGCCGAGGCAAATCTGGAGAAGATTACGCCTTCCGCCACCTCGACGGTGGACGTGAAGTCGTTGCGCGAGAAGTGCTACGAGGCCATGAACGACGACTTGAACTCGCCTATCGTGATAGCTCACTTGTTTGATGGCGCCCGTCTTGTCAACAACATCGTGGCTGGCAATGCCACTATCTCGGCCGACGACCTGGCGCATCTGAAGGAGACCTTCCGGATGTTCATGCACGAGATTCTCGGCTTACAGAAGGAGGCAGGTTCGTCCAGCGGTCGCGAAGCTGCTTACGGACGTGTCGTGGACATGTTGTTGGAGCAGCGCCTGAAGGCGAAGGCCAATAAGGACTGGGCTACGTCCGACATGATTCGGAACGAACTTACGGCGCTGGGTTTCGAAATCAAAGATACGAAGGACGGTTTCTCCTGGAAGTTGAACAAGTAAATCGGGAATCCGCCTGGGCAGAAAGAAAAGCCCGGTCGCTCTTCAAGACGATTGTCTGAGGGGCGGCCGGGCTTTTCTGTTATACGGGCCGGTTATTCGGTACGCTGCCAGTGGAAGATGGGTACGCCGAAGCAAGTCTCTATGCTCAAGGCAGCCCGGCTGATGCGTGGTGCGGCTACTCCGCTCCCCAACCGGATGGAGGCGTGTTCCGCATAAGCCTCGTCCCACAGACCTTCGTCGATGAACGCTTGCAGTAGTTTTGCTCCCCCTTCCACCAATAGCCGCTGGATGCCTCGCCGGTGCAGTTCGCGCAGCATCTGGGGCAGGAGTGGACGGTCGGGATCCAGCGTGACGTAGGTGACGGTGGCGGTAGAGGCTTGCTCTTTCAAGGTGAAACAGAGGGTGGGCAGGCCGTCGCTGAAGAGGCGGAGCGTCTGTGGCAGGCGTAGCGTTCGGTCGACAACCACCCGCAGGGGCGATGCGCCGGCCCAGTGGCGGACGGTCAAGGTGGGATTGTCCAGCAGGGCCGTATTTGTGCCTACCAGGATGGCGTTGGCTTCGGCTCGCCGCTTGTGTACGAGCAGCGAGGTGAGAGGGGTGGACAGGACCACGGGGCTTCCTCCTTCGCGACGGACGTCGATGAACCCGTCGGCCGATTCAGCCCATTTCAGCGTCACGTATGGACGCCGTTCCAATTGATAAGTGGCGAAGTAGCGCAGCAGCCGGCGGCATTCCGGCTCCAGCACTCCGACGGTGACCTCCACGCCGGACTCACGCAGCATCCGGATGCCACGTCCGGCTACCTGGGCGAACGGGTCCTGACATCCGACAACGACGCGAGGGATGCGTTTGTCAATCAGCAGTTGGGCGCAGGGGGGTGTCTTTCCGTAGTGGGCGCATGGCTCCAGACTGACGTAGATGGTGGACTGCGGCAGCAGCGAGGGGTCTTTTACCGAGCGGACGGCATTGACTTCGGCATGTCCTTCGCCAAAGCGGGCGTGGTAGCCCTCGCCGATGATGCGTCCGTCCCGTACGATGACGGCTCCCACCATGGGGTTCGTCTGTACGCGTGTCAGTCCGTTGTAGGCCAGTTGGATGCAGCGGGCCATGTATTTTTCGTCTTCTGTCATGGTGTATCCTTTCTCCTTTTCGGGCGTTTTGTTTACCTTTGTGCCATGCAAGAGGCAGTTCTCCACATCAAGCAGGCGCTCCGCGACCTCTATCCCGAACGCGAAGTCCAGGCCATTGTTCGCATCCTCCTGACGGATGTGTTCGGGTGTCGTATGCTCGATTATTACATGGGCAAAGGTACGAAATTCTCCGCAGAACAACGGGAGGCGTTGGCTTCGATTTTGATGCGCTTGCGCCGGCACGAGCCGTTGCAGTACGTGATAGGCAAAGCCCTGTTTGGCGGTCACTCGTTCCGGGTGACGCCGGCGGTGCTCATCCCTCGACCCGAGACGGCCGAACTGGTGGACCGCGTGGTGGACGAGAACCCCGGGCCCCGCCTGCGTGTGCTGGATATCGGCACCGGCAGCGGTTGTATTGCTGTCAGCCTGGCCTTGCGCTTGTGCGAGGCCCGTGTGGAAGCGTGGGACGTATCGGAGGCGGCGTTGGAGGTGGCCCGGCAGAATGCGGCCGACCTGCAGGCAGAGGTGTCCTTCTCCCGATGTGATGTGCTGCAGGCCGAGGTGGAGGCCGATGCCTATGATGTGTGGGTGAGCAATCCGCCTTACGTCACCGAAAGCGAGAAGGCCGGGATGGAGCGTAACGTCCTGCAATGGGAGCCTGCCACCGCCCTTTTCGTCCCCGATGACGACCCCCTGTTGTTCTATCGGGCCATCGCCCGGCTGGGATGCCGGGGTCTTCGTCCGGGCGGACGCTTGTATTTTGAAATCAACCAAGCCTATGGGCCGGACACGGCCGATTTGTTGCGCAGCCTGGGCTATCGGCAGGTCGAGGTCGTGCCGGACCTGTCGGGGAACGATCGAATAGTAAAAGCCATCCGATGAAAGAACTGACCGAAAAAGAAGCGTTGTACAAGGCTGCCGCCTATTGTTCGACGGCCGAGCATTGTCTGTCCGAGGTGGCCTCCAAGTTGGCCGATTGGGGGCAGAGCGCAGAGGCTGTCGAGTCCATCTTGACTCGATTGGTGCGTGAGGGCTTCATTGACGAGGTCCGCTATGCCCGTAGTTTCGTTCGCGAGAAGTTCGGGTGCAACCGCTGGGGACGCATCAAAATCAGGCAGGCGTTGCGCCAGAAGGGTATTCCTTCGTCGTTCGGTGCGGAAGCCCTGTCCGAAATCGACGAACAGGAATACCTGTCGGTGTTGCGTGCCTTGCTCGAGGCCAAACGTCGTTCCGTTCGGGCGAATACGGCCTACGAGGCGAAGGCCAAACTGGTCCGTTTCGCCGTAGGACGTGGGTTCGAGATGGAGGCGGCTTTCGCTTGTTTGGGAGGGGACGACGATGAGGCTTGCTGACTTGTGGCGTGCGTGGACCGATTTGCATTTCCCGTCTCGTTGTGTGGTGTGTGGAGGTTTGCTGACCGACCGCAGTCAGGTGTTGTGCTCCGATTGCGTGCTGGATTTTCCAAGAAACATGAGTACGTGGTCGGCCTACAATCCGTTGGAAGAGCGGATGAGGGACAAGATGCCTTTCGGGCGGGTGGCCTCGCTGATGCACTATGCCAAGGGTAGTCCGTACAGCCGAATCCTCTTTTCGTTCAAGTACGAAGGCCGCAAGGACGTGGCCCGATTTATGGGACGTTGGATGGCCTCGGCGATGCTGGACCGAAGTTTCTTTGACGGGGTGGATTTCCTCGTTCCCATTCCGTTGCATCCTCGTCGGCAGCGTTGGCGCGGCTATAACCAAAGCGAGTGGTTGGCGCGTGGTGTTGCGGACGTCACAGGCTTGCCACTTTGCACCACGGCCGTGGTGCGTACGTCGTATGCCGAGAGCCAGACCAAGCGCGGAGGGGTGATGCGGTGGGCCGACAAGCAGGGCGTTTTCCGAGTGGCGCGTCCCGAGTTGCTGCAGGGGTGTACGGTGGTGCTGATTGATGATGTGCTGACCACCGGGGCCACCATGTGCGCCTGTGCCGCAGAGATGTTTCGCATCGAAGGGGTACGCATCCACGTGCTTACGCTGGCAAGTGTGTGACCCGGTTGAAATTGCAAAAAAAATATTTGCTTTCCTTCTTCCTTATTCAATTCATTTATCTACTTTTGCGTAATAAATCATAGTAAGTTATATCATGAAGAATTTAGAGAGATTATTCGCAGAGAAATTATTGAAGATTAAGGCCATCAAGTTGCAACCGGCCAACCCGTTCACGTGGGCATCGGGCTGGAAGTCGCCTTTCTATTGCGACAATCGTAAGACGTTGTCTTATCCCTCTTTGCGCAATTTCGTGAAAATTGAGATTTCTCGTTTGATTTTGGAACACTTCGGTCAGGTCGATGCCATTGCCGGCGTTGCCACGGGTGCCATCCCGCAGGGCGCTTTGGTGGCCGACGAACTGAACCTGCCGTTTGTTTACGTGCGTTCCACTCCGAAAGACCATGGTTTGGAGAACCTGATTGAGGGCGAACTTCGTCCGGGCATGAAGGTTGTCGTGGTGGAAGACCTGGTGTCGACGGGTGGAAGCAGTCTGAAAGCGGTCGAAGCCATCCGCCGCGACGGTTGCGAAGTCATCGGCATGATTGCCGCGTTCACCTATGGATTCGACGTGGCTGTGCAGGCTTTCAAGAACGCCAAAGTCAACCTCCTCACGCTGACCAACTACGAGGCTGTGCTCGAAGTGGCTTTGCGTACGGGTTACATCAGCGAAGACGATGTAGAGGTTTTGAAGACGTGGCGTAAGGATCCGGCCCATTGGGATGCCGGAAAATAAGCCGTGCGACCTCAGTAAAGTATACCATCAAGGAGCCTGGGTGCACCGAAAGGCGTTGCCCGGCTCCTTCTTTTTCATGCGGCTCGGCCGTCTTGCGGACACCGGGTCGTTTCGTTTATAGGAGACAGATTATGACAAAATTTGAAAGCAGCATCAAGTATATTCCGTACAGCCAAGAGCGCGTGTACGCCAAATTATCCGATTTGTCCAACCTCGAGGCGGTGAAGGACCGCATCCCGGCCGACAAGGTGTCCGACCTGAGTTTCGATGCCGATACGCTCAGTTTCACCGTGTCGCCTGTCGGGAAGGTGACTTTGGCCATCGTCGACCGCGAGCCCTGCAAATGCATCAAGTTCGAAGCCAAGGAGTCGCCGCTGGCGTTTTTCTTCTGGATTCAGTTGCTGCCCACGGGCGAGGACCAGTGCAAGATGAAACTGACCATTCAGGCCGAACTGAACATGTTCCTCAAGTCCATGGTGCAGAAACCCCTGCAGGATGGTTTGGAGAAGATGGCAGAGATGTTGTCACAGATACCTTATTAAATAAATAGCACATCCGAAAGATATGGCGCAGAAGTTGTGGGAGAAGAACGTCCGGGTGACGGACGAAATCGAGCGGTTCACGGTAGGCCGCGACCGGGAGATGGACCTGTATTTGGCCAAGTACGACATTCTGGGATCGATGGCGCACATCACCATGCTGCAGCACATCGGACTGCTGGAGGCCGACGAACTGGCGTGTCTGCTCGACGCGTTGCGGCAGTTGTATGACGAGGCCGAACGCGGCGACTTCGTCATCGAGGAAGGCGTGGAGGACGTGCACTCGCAGGTGGAACTCATGCTGACGCGTCGTCTGGGCGACGTGGGCAAGAAGATTCATAGCGGCCGCTCGCGAAACGACCAGGTCCTGCTCGACCTGAAACTCTTCACCCGTGCACAGTTGCGTGAGGTGGTGCAAGCCGTCGAACGGTTGTTCCGAAGCCTGTTGGAGCAGAGCGAACGATACAGGGACGTGCTGATGCCCGGTTACACGCATTTGCAGATAGCCATGCCTTCGTCGTTCGGGCTGTGGTTCGGTGCCTATGCCGAGAGTCTGGCGGACGACATGCTGTTCCTGCAGGCGGCATACAAGATGTGCAACCGCAATCCGTTGGGCTCGGCCGCGGGATATGGCTCCTCCTTCCCGCTCAACCGGACCATGACGACCGAACTGCTGGGCTTCGACTCGATGAACTACAACGTGGTCTATGCCCAAATGGGTCGTGGCAAAATGGAACGGAACGTGGCGTTTGCCCTGGCCTCCGTGGCGGGGACGGTGGCCAAACTGGCCTACGATGCCTGCCTGTTCAACAGCCAGAACTTTGGCTTCGTCAAATTGCCCGACGAGTGTACCACAGGCTCCAGCATCATGCCGCATAAGAAGAACCCCGACGTGTTCGAACTGACGCGCGCCAAATGCAACAAGCTGCAGGCCCTTCCGCAGCAAATCGTGCTGATGTCCAACAACCTGCCTTCCGGCTATTTCCGCGACTTGCAACTGATTAAGGAGGTCTTCCTGCCTGCTTTCCGCGAACTGACCGACTGCCTGGACATGACTGCCTACATCATTCAGCGCATCCGGGTGGACGAACACATCCTCGACGACCCCAAATACGCACCCATCTTCAGCGTGGAGGAGGTCAACCGGCTGGCGGCGGCAGGTATGCCTTTCCGCGATGCCTACCGCAAGGTGGGACTGGCTATCGAGGCGGGCGAGTTTGTCCCGACGAAGGAGGTGCACCACACGCACGAGGGCAGCATCGGCAATCTGTGCAACGACCGGATAGCCTCCTATATGCAACAGATACTGGACGGCTTCGGTTTCGAGCGGGTGAGTGAGGCCGAACAACGTCTGCTCAGACCATGACGATGGGGGAGGTGTGCGATGAGGAAGTTCCTGCTGATGTTTCTTCTGATAGGCTTCTGTACGAACTGCGACGACAGTTTCGTCAGCAGCATCCCCGATGTGACATTCCGCCTCGAGTGCGACATGCGTCAGGCTGCCTATTCCGTGGTTCGTACGCCGGGCCAGTTCGTCTCGGTGGACAAGAACAATCATGGCTATCGTATGGGCTATGCCGGCCTGTTGGTGGGGCAGTCCGCCTATACGGGCATGAACAACGAGCCGGTCTATTATGCGTTGGACCGTGCCTGCCCGGTCGAGGTCAGCACCGAGGTGGCGGTGACGCTCAAGTCGGGGACGGCCCAGGCCGTATGTCCGCGTTGCGGCACTGTCTACGACTTGAACAATGGCGGAGCGCCTTCCGGCCAGGGCCGTGAGTTCCTGAAACGCTACACTGTGACGTGCCAAGGAGACATCTTGGTGGTTTCGTCCCGGTGATGTCGGCGTTTTCGCTGCCGGCCTTTGTCCGAGAAAACAATCCGCTGCTTGCTCCGTATCTTTGTAGAAAGGAGGGGCACTTGCCATGTCCCCTTTTGAGGACCACGGACGGGTGAGGCTCGGGACGGAATCCGCGAGGAATCCAACTGCGCGGCGGAAAAAAGGAGGGCAAATGTTTGGTGTGTATGGGTAAAAAGTCTACCTTTGCACCCGTCAAAAACGCACTATGCGGAAATAGCTCAGTTGGTAGAGCACAACCTTGCCAAGGTTGGGGTCGCGAGTTCGAGTCTCGTTTTCCGCTCTCTCGTGTAGATGAAACACAGGTCGCTCGAATGGTGGAATCGGTAGACACGAGGGACTTAAAATCCCTTGGCCATTGTGGCTGTGCGGGTTCAAGTCCCGCTTCGAGTACCAACGAATCGCCTCTTAATCGCTATGGTTAGGAGGTTTTTTTATGCCCATACGTTTCCTGGGCTGGCTGCGGAATACGGTGCTCGGACTTTCAGGCAGAATCACAGTTGCCCTCGTGCAAACGGGCGCGTAGTGTCCCTGCCAGTACCGGGCCAGTACCACTGCGGTCATGCGTATCTGATACTGCAGTACCGCCTACTCGGTACTGCAGTATCGGGTAGGCGGTACAGAAAGTGGTACTGGGATGTAGGTGCGAGCCTTATGCTTTCTTCTCTTTCACGTCGCTGCTGGCTTCGACCACGTTCACCACGTAGTCGCCCAGTTTTTCGCACTCGCCGATGAGGTCCATGTAGTGTACGCCCATCTGGTAGTCGTACTCCTTGTTGTTTACGTCGATGATGTTTTGGTTCTTCAGCTGGCTGCGGTAGTTGTTGATTTCGTTCTCCAGATTGAACGACTTGTTCACCTCCTGCATGTGGCGTTCGGGCTGGTCCACGATGGTTTGCATCTGTCCCAGGGCCTGGTCGGTCAGGTCGAACATGGCGTGGATGTGTTCGTACTGCTTCGGGGTGAAGTCCTGGCTGCCCTGATGCTTCCGGTTGATGGTGCGGGCCAGGTTGTAGCAGCTGTCGCCGATGCTCTCTATCTCAGTCACTTCGCGCAGCATCGAGCGGATTTGCAGTTTACTGTTCGAACTCAGACGGCCTTCCGACACCTTGTTCAGGTAGTTGGCAATCTCCAGTTCCATGCTGTCGCTGATGTTTTCGTATTTCTCGATGCGGCTGAACAGTTTGTTGAAGTCGTTCTCGTTGGAGGTCTGCAGCAGTTCGCGTACCATGCCGAACATGCGATGGGTGCGTTCGGCAAAGAGGCTGATTTCCTTGTGTGCCTGCAGGATGCAGAGTTCGGAGGTCGACAGCAGGTTGCCGGTGATGTAGCGCAGGCGGTATTCGTCGTCGTCCTTGGCCTTGATGATGGAGCATACCGTTTTCTCGATGAGGCGGACGAACCAGATCATGATGAGCACGTTGCAGATGTTGAAGGCGGTATGGAAGGCCGACAGCTTGAAGGGAACGGCCACGGTGGGGTCGGTGGAGCGCATCACGTCTTCGACGAACCAGGAGACGGCGTAGGTGAACGGCTTGAACAGGCAGAGCACCCAGATGACACCGAACACGTTGAACACCAGGTGGGCGAGTGCGGCCCGGCGGGCTTGCGTGTTACCGGTCAGGGCGGCCACGTTGGCCGTGATGGTGGTACCGATGTTTTCGCCCAGCACGAGGGCGGCGCCCAGTTCGAAACTGATCCAGCCGTTGGCACACATGATCAGCGTGATGGCCATGGTGGCGGCCGAGGCTTGTACAATCATGGTCAGGATGCTGCCGATGAGGACGAAAAGCAGGATGGACAGGAAGCCCATGTCGGTATAGTTCTGCACGAAGGCCAGCATGTCGGGGTTCTGGCCCAGGTCAGGGGCGTTGCTCTTCAGGTAGGACAAGCCCATGAAGAGGAACGAGAATCCGAAGATGAATTCACCGGCCGACTTGCGTTTGCTCTTTTGCGAGAACAGCAGGGGGATGCCGATGGCCAGCAAGGGGAGCGCGAAGGCGGCGATGTCCATCTTGAAGCCGCAGGCCGAGATAATCCAGGCCGTGACGGTGGTACCGATGTTCGCGCCCATGATGACGCTGATGGATTGGGTCAGGGTGAGGAGGCCTGCGTTGACGAAACTGACCACCATCACCGTGGTGGCCGAGGAGGATTGGATTAAGGCCGTAATCAGCACACCCGTCAGCACGCCCGTCACCCGGTTGGTGGTCATGGCGGCCAGAATGTTGCGCAACTTGTCGCCTGCGAATTTCTGTAGGCCTTCGCTCATAATCTTCATTCCGTAAAGGAATAGGGCCAAGGATCCGATAAGATTAAAAAAATCCAAAAAAGTGTATTCCATCGATATTTAGTTGAGAGGTTATTTGCCTACCTTTCCATTAAATCCTATATTCGTTGGCCTGAACCCGTAACGGAATATACGCTATGAAAGAGATGTTACAAATTTGTTGCAAAAATAATAATATTCTTAAAAGTATCCCCATCGGGAGTCGCCTTTTGGATGTTTATCGTGAATTTAATCTAAATCTGCCTTACGGCGTGGTCAGTGCCAAGGTTAACAACCGGGTGGAAGGACTCAACTTCCGGCTGTACAACAACAAGGACGTGGAGTTCCTCGACGTGCGCGATCCGTCCGGGATGCGCACCTATGTGCGTTCGCTCTGCTTCGTGCTGTGCAAGGCGGTGGAGGAACTCTTTCCCGAAGGGCGCATCCTGCTGGAGCATCCGGTCTCGAAAGGCTATTACTGCAACCTCAAGCTGGGGCGTCCCGTCACCGACGATGATGTGGTCCACATCCGACAGCGGATGCAGGAGTTGATTGATGCCGACCTGCCTTACCGGAGGGTGGAGTGCCCGACCGAAGAGGCGGTGCGCCTGTTCGCCGAGCGCAAGATGCCGGACAAGGTGAAACTGCTGCGCACCTCGGGCTCGCTCTATACCTATTATTATCTGTTGGGCGATACGATGGACTATTATTATGGCAGCCTGGTGCCCAGCACGGGCTACCTTCGCGTGTTCGATGTGGTGAAGTATTACCACGGCGTGCTGCTGCGCATCCCCAGCAAGGACAACCCGAACGAACTGGAACCCCTCATCCGTCAGGACAAGATGCTCGATGTGTTCTCCGAGTATCTGCAGTGGATGGACATCATGGGGTTGAGCAATGTGGGCGACTTCAATGAGATCTGTAACCAAGGCCATGCCACCGACCTCATCAATGTCTCCGAGGCGTTGCAGGAGAAGAAGATAGCCCGTATTGCCGACGAGATTGATGCCCGTGGACGGGATGGCCGGCGCGTGAAGTTGGTGCTCATCTCGGGGCCCTCGTCGTCGGGGAAGACCACCTTCAGCAAACGGCTTTCCATTCAGCTGATGACCAACGGCCTGCGTCCGTACCCCATTTCGTTGGACAACTATTTCGTCAACCGCGAAGACACACCGAAGGATGCCGATGGCAAGTATGACTATGAATCGCTCTACGCGCTCGACCTGGATTTCTTCAACAGCCAGTTGCAGGCCCTGTTGCGGGGCGAGGAGGTAGACCTTCCCACCTACAACTTCATGACCGGCAAGCGGGAGTTCCGGGGTGAGAAACTGCGCATCACCGACAACATGATTCTGGTGCTGGAAGGCATCCACGCCCTCAATCCCGAACTGACGAAGCAGATAGCGGAAGAGAGCAAGTATCGCATCTATGTGTCGGCCTTGACCACCATCTCGCTCGACGACCACAACTGGATTCCCACCACCGACAACCGCCTGCTCCGTCGCATCATCCGCGACTTCAACTATCGCGGCTATTCGGCTCAGGAAACCATTTCGCGCTGGGCCAGCGTGCGAGCCGGTGAGGACAAGTGGATATTCCCTTATCAGGAGAATGCCGATGCCATGTTCAACTCGGCCTTGCTGTTCGAGTTGGCCGTGCTGCGGAGTCATGCGGAACCCATCCTGAACGGTGTGCCGCGCAACTGTCCCGAATATTCCGAGGCATACCGCCTGCTGAAGTTCCTGAAATACTTCGTCCCTGTGCCCGACAAGGAGATTCCGCCCACTTCGTTGCTGCGTGAGTTCTTGGGCGGGAGCAGTTTCCGATACTGACAAAATTCCATCGGTTTTTGAGTCCATGTCTAATCTATTCATTACATTTGTGGCGTTTTCATAACCCCTGTCACGTATGGTTCAAGGTTCGAGTCAAATACAGTCGCAGACGCAGCAGCAGGTGCAGACGCTTTCGCCGCAGCAGATTCTTACGGTGAAGTTGCTGGAACTGCCTGCCGTGGAACTGGAGGAGCGCGTCCATGCCGAGGTGCTTGACAATCCGGCCCTCGAGGAAGGACCGGACCCGGCCGAAGCGGCCGAACTGCCCGGCGAGGCTGCAGTCGACGAGAACGGCGACCGGATGGACGATGAGGACTGGTCGCTGGGCGACTATCGCACCGAGGACGACATCCCCGACTACAAGTTGCGTGACAACGCCTATGCATCCGATGAGGAGCGGGCGGCCGAGATTCCGTTCTCCGACAATGTGTCTTTCTACGAGATGCTGAAGGAGCAATTGGGCGAGCGCGACCTGACGGAACACCAGCGCCAGTTGGCCGAATACATCCTCGGCTCGCTCGACGACGACGGCCTCTTGCGCAAGGACCTGGCCTCCATGGCGGACGAACTGGCCATCTATGGCGGTGTGGAAACCTCCGAAGCTGAACTCGAGGAGGTGCTGCGGATGGTGCAGGACTTCGACCCGGCCGGCATCGGGGCCCGCAGTCTGCAGGAATGCCTGCTGCTGCAAATCCGCCGGCGCGACGACAGCCCGCTGCGCCAGCGCGAGATAGACATCGTGGAGAAATGCTACGACGAGTTCACCCGCAAGCATTGGGACAAAATCAAATTGCGCCTCGACCTGACCGACGAGCAACTGAAGGAGGCTTTGGCCGAACTGGTGAAACTCAATCCCCGTCCGGGCAGTTCCATGGGCGAGGCCATGGGGAAAAACCTGCAGCAGATTGTGCCGGACTTCCTGGTCGAGACCGACGACGACGGCACCCTGACCGTGTCGCTCAACAACCGCCATGTGCCCGAACTGCGACTCAGCCGCACCTTCACCGAGATGCTGGAGGAGCATACGAAGAACCGCGCCAACCAGACCAAGGAGTCGCGCGACGCCCTGCTCTTCCTCAAACAGAAAGTGGATGCCGCCCAGGGCTTTATCGATGCGGTGCGGCAGCGCCAGCAGACCTTGATGAAGACCATGCAGGCCATTGTCGACCTGCAGCGGCCCTTCTTCCAGGAGGGCGACGAGTCGTTGCTGCGCCCCATGATTCTGAAAGACGTGGCCGAACGTACCGGCCTGGACATCTCCACCATATCGCGGGTGAGCAACAGCAAGTACGTGCAGACCAACTACGGTATTTATTCGCTGAAATTCTTCTTCGGCGACGGCTATACCACCGAAAGCGGCGAGGAACTGTCGGTGCGCGAAATCCGCAAGATTTTGCAAGAGTGCATCGACCACGAGGACAAGACGTCGCCGCTGACCGACGACGAACTGGCGGCCATTTTGAAGGAAAAAGGCTACCCCATAGCCCGTCGGACGGTGGCCAAGTACAGGTTGCAACTCAATATCCCGGTAGCCCGGCTAAGGAAATAAGACGATGAACGAGCGGTACCTACATACCATGTCCCGCATCTGGTCGGGCCTTTTCAATCCGTTTTGGATTCCGTTCCTGGGATTCGCCGGCTTGTTCTTATTCTCGTACCTGAGCGTCCTGCCCGCCCCGTACAAGGTGAGGGCACTGACTCTGGTCTACACCTTCACCATCCTCTTGCCCATGCTGGGCATCTGGGCCTATCAGAAACTGAAAGGACAGGGCGTGAAGGACCTGAGCGTGCGCGAGGCGCGCTTCGTGCCCTACGTCATGAGCATCGTTTCGTATGCGGTGTGCCTGCTGCTGCTTTCGCAGATGGGCCTTCCGCGCTATCTGGTCGGCATCATCGGTGCCACGCTGATGGCCATGGTGGCCTGCATGCTGATTAACTTCTGGTGGAAGGTCAGTGCGCACATGGCCGGCATGGGCGGCCTGGTAGGCGGTCTGGTGTCGTTCGGCCTGCTTTTCGGCTACAACTCGCTGGGCTGGCTTTGCATTGCCATCCTGGCCTCGGGCCTGCTGGGTACGGCACGCATGATTCTCAAGGAACACACCTTGGGGCAGGTGTTGTGTGGCTTCCTCATAGGATTCTTATGTGCCGTCTACGGCATCATATATACCTAAACATTCTAGTAACCCTTAAATTGTAAACGTATGAATTTCCCGGAAAATCTGAAGTACACGAGCGAACATGAGTGGATCTGCATGAATGGCGATGTAGCCTATGTGGGCATCACGGACTATGCACAGGACCAGTTGGGCGACATCGTGTTTGTCGACGTGCCCACCGTAGGCGAAACCCTGGAGGCAGGCGAAGTGTTCGGCACCATCGAGGTGGTGAAGACCATCTCCGACCTGTTCTTGCCCGCCGGTGGCGAGATCATCGAACAGAACGAGGCCTTGGAGGAGAACCCCGCTTTGGTCAACTCCGACCCCTACGGCGAAGGATGGATTATCAAGTTGAAAGTAGCCGATCCCGCTCAGTTGGATGCGCTTCTGGATGCCGAAGCCTACAAGAAACTGATTAACGCATAAAACCCTGTGGGGGGGGACGGACGGGGCCGTGCCGGAATGCAGCCGGTTTTGGCCCGCTCGTCGTCGCGTATTGGAACCAATAAGCAGGAAGGAACCGCCAGGCCCGGACAACCCCGTGGCCCGGTGGCTCCTTTCAGGTATGTTTTTATAGTAAGGAAAAAAGATGAATCCCGTAGTAAGTATTATCATGGGCAGCACGTCCGACCTCCCTGTGATGGAGAAGGCTGCAGCCTTGCTGAACGACATGCAGGTGCCGTTCGAAATCAATGCCCTTTCGGCTCACCGCACGCCCGAAGCCGTCGAAGAGTTTGCCAAGAATGCCAAGGCGCGTGGCATTCGTGTGATTATCGCTGCAGCCGGTATGGCCGCCCATTTGCCGGGCGTCATTGCGGCTTCCACCCCGTTGCCCGTCATCGGAGTGCCCATCAAGTCCACGTTGGAGGGCATGGATGCGCTTCTGGCCATCGTGCAGATGCCTCCGGGCATACCGGTGGCCACGGTCGGCATCAACGCCTCGCTCAATGCGGCCATCCTGGCCGTGCAGATGCTGGCCTTGTCCGACAAGGAACTGGAAGGCAAGTTGGCCGCCTACAAGGAAGGGCTGAAGAAGAAAATCGTACAGGCCAACGAAGACCTGAAAGAAGTGAAATACGCGTATAAAACCAACTGATAGGATGGCAGACCTGTTCAACTACTCCCGCCGCCAGACTTCCGTCACCCACGTCGGCGGACTACCGATGGGAAGCGATTTCCCCATCCGGGTGCAATCGATGACGAATACCCCCACCACCGACACCTTGGCCTGCGTCGAACAGGCCAAGCGCATCGTCGATGCCGGAGGGGCGTACGTTCGCCTCACCACGCAGGGCGTGCGCGAGGCGGAGAACCTGAAGGAAATCAATGCCGCACTGCGTGCGCAGCATTACGACGTGCCCTTGGTGGCCGATGTTCATTTCAATCCGAAGGTGGCAGAGGTGGCGGCCCTCTATGCCGAGAAGGTGCGCATCAACCCGGGCAACTACGTAGACCCGGCCCGCACGTTCAAACGGCTGGAGTACACCGACGAGGAGTATGCACAGGAACTGCAAAAGATTCGCGAACGCTTCATCCCCTTTCTCGACATTTGCCGCCGGAACCACACGGCGGTGCGCATCGGAGTGAACCACGGCTCGTTGTCCGACCGCATCATGTCGCGCTACGGCGACACGCCCGAGGGCATGGTCGAGTCGTGCATGGAGTTTTTGCGCGTGTGCGTGGAACAGCATTTCACCGATGTGGTCATCTCCATCAAGGCCTCGAACACGGTGGTCATGGTCAAGACCGTGCGCCGGCTCGTGGCTGTCATGGAGCAGGAGGGCATGGCTTTCCCGCTCCACTTGGGCGTGACCGAGGCCGGCGACGGCGAGGACGGACGCATCAAGTCGGCCCTGGGCATCGGGGCGTTGCTGGTCGACGGACTGGGCGACACCATCCGCGTGTCGTTGAGCGAAGCGCCGGAGTGTGAGATTCCCGTGGCCGAGAAACTGGTGGAACACATCCGCGGACTGGAGGGACACCTCTACATCCCCGGCGTGCAAAACGAGGACTTCTCTTATTTATCGCCTTCGCGACGGAAGACGCACGCGGTGGGCAACATCGGCGGCGACAATCTGCCTGTGGTCATGGCCGAACGGCTGGACGGTTCGGAGGATTTCGACCCCGACTTCCGTCCCGACTACGTCTATGTGGGCAAGCATCTGCCGTCCCGCTTGGCCGACGGCATCGACTACGTGGTGGATGCCGACGTGTGGGATGGACGCCCGCACACCTTCCCGGCCTTCCAGACCAACCAACTGATGTTCTTGTCGGGATGTCGGTCCGAACGTATTTTCTTGTTTACCACCTATTTGTCGTTGAACGAGGAAGTGGTGGCTTGCCTGCGCCGTTTCCCGAACGTGGTCGTGATAGCCCAGAGCAATCATGCCAATCGCACGGGCGAGCACCGGGCCTTGGCCCATCAACTGATGAACGAAGGGCTGACGCATCCGGTGGTCTTCTTTCAGCCCTATGCCGAGGCGGTGAAGGAGGATTTCCAACTAAAGGCGGCAGCCGATACGGGAGCGTTGCTCTTCGATGGCCTGTGCGACGGGTTGTTCCTCTATAACCAGGGACCGTTGGCGCACACCGTGGTCGATGCGACGGCCTTTGCCATCCTGCAGGCCGGACGGTTGCGGATGAGCAAGACGGAGTACATATCTTGTCCCGGTTGCGGACGTACGTTGTTCGATCTGCAGACGACCATTGCACGCATCAAGGCGGCGACATCGCACTTGAAGGGCTTGAAAATCGGCATCATGGGGTGCATTGTCAACGGTCCAGGCGAGATGGCCGATGCCGACTACGGCTACGTGGGGGCCGGACGAGGGAAAGTCAGCCTCTACAAACAGAAAGAGTGCATCCAGAAAAATATTCCCGAAGACGAGGCCGTGGAGAAACTGATTGAACTGATCAAAGCGAACGGAGATTATCAGACAGCAAGATAAAGAAACGTATGGAAAAAACAATCGCATGGGCCGAGCAGATGAACTGCGCGGTGACGGTGAGCGATGCCGAGGGCGTCATCATCTACATGAACGAGAAGGCGCGGGCCACCTTTGCCAAGCATGGCGACCTCATCGGCAAACGGCTGCTTGACTGCCATCCCACCGAGCGGTCGCGGGCCATCATCCGCCAACTGATGGAGACGGGTGGAAGCAATGCCTACACCATCGAGAAGAAAGGGGTGCACAAGATGATTTACCAGACGGCCTGGCGCAAGGACGGTGTCGTGGCCGGCCTGGTGGAAATCTCCATGGAGATTCCGGCCGAACTGCCTCACTACGTGCGCGAGTGAGGGGCTGTGGGCGCTGGCGGTCGGATTGGGGTCAGCCAGTCCGATACGGGGCACAGGGGTAGGACGCCTGTCTTGCTTGATGTCGTTCTCCCGCTCTTCTGACTGTACGAATACATTGCAAGGGGCTGTGTCAAAACGCCGCGTTTTGGCACAGCCCCAAAGGTGTGTCAGAATGGTCGGGATGCAAGGCGCTGAGGCATTATGACACACCGTCTTGTGGGATGGTTGGCGCGGAGGGTAAGCCGCGCAGGAACCTTAGTAGGGAATCATTTCGCTGAGGATGCCCTCTTTATACCAGGGGTCGTCGATGGCCTTCAGTTGTTCGCCCATTTCGCGACAAAGTACAGCCACCGTTTCGGCGTTCTCCTCCAACGGGAGGTTGTGGAGCTGGTAGGGGTCTTTCTCGTCGTCGTAGAGGAGGCTGCGTTTCAGCGAATGCGTCTTGCGGTCGATGTAGAGCGCCAGGGTGTAGCGTGCCGTCTTGATGCCGCGCGAAGCGGGGAAATAACCTACCACCATGCCGTCGGCATTCTTCTCGCCATCCATGTTTTGCAGGTAGAGGGCTGCGGTCGGCCGTTCGATGGCGGCGGAGGGATCGAAAAGCAGGGCGGAGTAGTCGCGTCCTTGCACCTCGGCAGGAATGTTGTCGCCCAGTCCGCAGAGGCCCAGCAGCGTCGGCATGATGTCGGGGGTGGAGAGCAGCAAATCGTCCACGTGTGGTGTCAGCCGGCCCGGGTAGCGCACCAGGAAGGGGATGTTCATCGATTCCGAGTAGGGCGTGTTCTTCGGGTCGTCGGTGCCTTGGCTGCACATGGTTTCACCGTGGTCGGAGGCGAACACCACGACGGTGTTCTTGTCCAGACCCAATTCCTGCAGTGCATCGAGAATCTGTCCGAAAGCGCGGTCCACGCCGCTGACCGAAGCGAAGTAGTAGCGCGCGCATTCGGCCTTTTCACGCTTCGTGTCGGCATTCGGGCGGATGAGCAGGCTGTCGATGGGCTGGTCTTTATAGAGGTTGAAGTCCTCCTCCATGCAGTCGTCCAGTGTGCGGTAGGGGCTGTGGGGTGGGTTCATGCCCACCATGATGAAGAACGGTTTCTTCGGGTCGCGTACGTTTCCTTCGTTGCGCAGGTACGACACCACTTGTTTGGCTTCATGCAGGGGCGACCATTCTCGTGGGTCGTGGCGCTGTCCTTCGTTGTCCCAATAGTGCGGGTTCTTGTGTTCGTCGAATGTGCCGTAGCTGTACCAGTAGTTGAATCCGTGTCGTCGGTTCGGGGCGGTATAGGCATCCCAGGCCGGTATGCGGTCTTCCACGTAATGGCCCGGCCGTTGGGGGTCGTTGGGGGTGGGGAAGTCCACGTGTAGTTTGCCGAAGTAGGCGCAATCGTATCCGGCCTGGCTGTACACGTCGCCGATGCAGGTGGCATCTTCACGCAGGGAGCTGATGGGTCGGTTGGAGTTGCAGTTCAAGGGTACACCGCTCTTGTTGGCATACATGCCGGTCAGCAGCATGCCCCGGTGCGGACTGCTGAGCGGACAGTTGCTTTGGGCTGAGCTCAGCACCACGGCTTCGCGGGCGAAAGCATCGAGCACGGGCGTGTGGACGGGGTCGCCCAGGAAGTTGACGTGCTCGCGGAAGCCTTCCTGGCGCCAAAAGCCGAGAGCCTGGTTGCGAAACTGGTCGGGGAATACATAGATGATGTTCGGATGATCGGCGTTGGCCGAGGGGCGGTTGGCGCAGCCGCCAAGGCTGAGCAGCCCCAGGCTGCCGAGGAATAAGGGTTTTGCGTTCATAAAGGGAGAATTTGGTGGGGTGGAAGAAAAAAGCCATGCAGGGCAGGAGAGCAGGGGAATGCCGCCTTGCCGTGCATGACTTGACCGTTTTGGGTTAAATAGGTAAGCGGGGCTTACTTCTTCTCCAGGTCGCGTTTGCGGATGAGGGCTTCCAAGAAATAGTAGTCAGCATAGTTGATGGGCACGTCGATTTCGTGGCCGTGCGGGATGCTGCCCACCGAGTGCATCAGGATGAAGTTTCCGTTGGTGCCCACTTCGGCGCGATAGGCCGGCGAGCCGAGGCTTTCCATGATTTTGTCGGCCGTTTCCTTGTAGCCTTTTTCGGGCAGGTAGGTGCTGAGTTCATACAGAGCCGAGGCCGTGCAGGCGGCGCTCGATGCATCGCGCGGTTCGTTCGGGATGTTCGGGGCGTTGTAGTCCCAATACGGAACGAGGTCTTCCGGCAGGTTGGGGTTGTTGAAGATGAAGTCGTACACCTTCTGGGCGTGTTCCAAGTAGCGGGCATCCTTCGTGTAGCGGTAGCACATCGTGTAGCCGTAGATGGCCCAAGCCTGGCCTCTGGCCCACGAAGTCTCGTGTGCGTAGCCTTGTGCCGTGTGCTTGTTGCGTACGGAGCCGTCTTTCAGGCTGTAGTCGATTACGTGGTAGCAGCTGTTGTCGTCGCGGAAGTGGTTGGCCAGCGTGGTGTTGGCATGGCTGACGGCGATGTTCCAGAAGGTCGAGTCGCCAGACAGGATGGTGGCTTCGAACAAAAGTTCCAGATTCATCATGTTGTCGATGATGACGGGGCATTCCCATCCGCGTTCGCTTTGCCAGCCTTTGTCGACGTTCCACGATTGGATGACACCGGCGGTGGGACGGAAGCGTGTGCTGAGCGAGCGGGCGGCTTCGACGATGACGTCCTTATATTCCGGGATTTGTGCGATACGGTAGCCGTTGAGGTAGCTGCTGCCGATCATGAAGCCCACGTCGTGGTGCCATTTCAGCCATTTCACGGAGTCGAGGTCTTCGGTGTACTTGCGGGCATAGCCTTCCCATTTCTTGTCGCCAGTCAGTTCGTAGGTGTACCACATACAGCCGGGGAAGAAACCGCTGCACCAGTCGTCGATGGGTACGTAGACAATCTCGCGGGTATTGTCGTCGATGGTACGGGGGTTAAGAATCTTGCCGGATTTCTCAATCAGTTCCACCTGCAACGTCTCTTGCTTGACGGCGTTGTCGATGTTGTCTGCGATGAAATCCACTTTTTCATTCTTCGGCGAAGAGCATCCCGTCGCAGCCAAGACAAGCGACAGGCCAATCAGTTGAAAGGTGTTTTTCATAAATAATAGTTCTTAGAGTGTAAATAATGATAGTGCAAAATTACGGGCTTATTTATATATAAAAGGTAAAATAATACATGAAAAATCCAAAATAGTGTCTGTGGAACAGATAACTCCAGAATGGATGCAAATGGACGTTTTTAGTCAAATTGCGTACAATATTGCACCTCGCTGTAAGCAGGAAACAGGATATTTGTGCACCTTAATGTTTTCGAGAATCGAAATACGAAGCATATATTTTAACTTTAATATCGTACTTATTATGAAAAAGAATCTACTTCTTGTGTCTTTTCTGACGCTGACGGGAGTGGCCTTCGCCCAGACTCCTTTCAACTGGATACAGAATGGCGGTTTCGAGGCGGACGGCTTTACGTTGCAACGCTCCACTGACAAAAAATTCGACAATGGAAACTGGATTGCCTATGCACAAAGTGACCAAGACAATTTTAAGGCGGAATTGAAAGACGACAACGATGCCACGCACAACTCGGGCAAAGTGGTCGAAGTGGACTGCTCAACGACTACCAAATTGAGTTGGTATAAATCCAATTTGAGTCAGGTGCTGAACTACGATTTGCAGCCTGCCATGTATATTCTCCGTTTCGATGCCCGCGCTATCGGTGCTACTGCGCAGAAGTTGAGCACAATCATCTACACGGGTTCTGAAAATTTCTTCTTGAAAGATGGCTTTGATAAAGATGTCAATACGACTGCTTCGAGCGCACGCCACGATGTGGCCTTGACCAACGACTGGGCTACGTATGAAGTGAAATTCGATATGAGCCAGTATTGCAACAACGTGAACTCTCCCTCAAAGGTGGATGGTTACGTGGTCGCTGAAACGACCGAAGCGGATTTGGCCGGTGCGCGTGTCATCTTCAACACAAATGCCAAGGCGTTGGTGTTCCAGATTGACAACATCGAGTTGGTGCCGGTAGATCCGTCCGTGAGACCGGACGGGGTTGATCCTGACCCCGAACCCGAACCGGAACCGACCCCGACAACCAATGTGTTGGCAAATTCCGATTTCGAAGGTTCTACGGCCGGTGCGATTGAACCGGTGACGGGGGCCGGAACGGTAGTGGGCGATTGGTCCGTCTACCTGAAAAACGGGAAAACAGGCTTCTCCGGTGAAATCGTGACGGAAAATGGTGAACACGGCAATGCCGTGAAGATGTCCTATGCATCCGGACCGGGGTGGTATGAAGCATATCTGTGCCAAAACGTCAAGGATAATACGGTGAAAGCGGAAGTTTACACCTTGTCGTTCGATGCCAAGTTGGTCGATGGCAATGCGTTGGTGCGTACGTGGATTTACCTCAACAATGCAACGGGTAATATATTTGCGTTGAAAGAAGGCTTCGATGGCGCTACCACTCCGACGTTGTCGGGTACGGCGGCCGATTTCTCGCTGACATCGGAATGGCAGCACTTCACCCTCAACTACGATATGTCGAAGTATTGCAACAGTTACAATTCCGCAGGTAGCAACGGATGGATTACAGAGAATACCACGGAAGCCATGCTGGAAAAAGTGCGTGTATGTTTCAATACCAATGTGAAGAATGCGACCATTATCCTCGACAACATCAAACTGGAACCGGTGAACGGTGGTACGGTTGATCCTGATCCGACTCCCGAACCGGAACCCGACCCCGTAGTTCCTGCCGATCCCGAACTCCCGGCTTATGTGGAAGTGGACGAGAACGGTGCCCTCTTGATGAACGGCGATTTCGAAGATGCCGAGTCCATCCAAATTTGGCGCACGAAGGACGAAAGCAAGTTCTTGGGTTACACGGGTACGTGGTATTTCTATCAAGAGCAGAAGGACGGCGTTGAACTGGATGCATCGGTGGTAACGCTTGAAGACGATGCTGAGCGTGGCAAGGTGGCTGCCTTGACGAACGCCGCCAAGATTGGCGACTGGTGGGGTCATTGCCTCATGCAGCGCGTCGGCCGCAAGCTGGAACAGGGTGTGTACACGCTTGGTTTCTATGCCCGTGCCGATGGCAACGCCCAGTTGCGTATCTGCTTCCCGATGAAACTGAAAGAAGGCGTGAAGGTTGTCGGCTATGCCGTGAAGGAAGAGTTCGAATACAAGGATGGCTCTAAGGCTTCAGGCACGTTGTACGATGTATCGCCGGCCTACCAGTGGACGTACTACGAACAGAACTTCGACTTCTCCCGCATGATCAACACCATCTGGAGCGTCTCGAGCGCAGATGCCATCTTGGACATTGATAACGAAGAAGTCTTGTCGAACGTTTACCTCAGCATGTGGAACAACTCGGCCAGCCAGACGTTGCTGGTTGACGGCTTCGAGATGACGGATCCGAACGATCCCAGCCACATCAGCGACGTGGCTACGACCGACAAGGTACGCTCGTTCGTAGTGGACGGTGGCATCGAGGTGGCCGGTTTGACGAACGCCCAGGTGGCCGTGTACGACCTCAACGGTGCCACGGTGGCTCAGACGGCTGCCGCCAACGGCACGTGGGCACAGGCTCTGCCGCAGGGTGCATACATTGTGAAGGTAGTGGCCGAAGGGGCTACGAAGGCAATGAAGGTCATCGTGAAATAATCAGTTAATCAAACGAAAGCAGGCAGGTTGGAGCCGTTTGGAACGGCTTCGACCTGACTTGCATTGAAAATGTAGAAAATACCTATTATTTATTAACTAAAAACAGTTGATTCAGTATGAAAAAGATTTTGACTCTTTGCTGCGGACTCGCACTGGTCTCCAGTATGTCTGCAAAGGTGGTCTATGTGACTGCCAATGGTAACGACGGTAACGATGGTTCGTCGTGGGAAAAGCCGGTCGCTACGTTGGCCGGCGCTTATGCCAAGGCTGAGGCCGGCGACCAAATCTGGATGGCCGGCGGTACGTACGTATTGCCTATGGATGGCGATTTGGCTAAGGAAACCGTCATGAAAGATCAAGTAGACATCTATGGTGGTTTCAAGGTTGGCGATACGAGCATCGATGCCCGCGAACGTCATGATGTAGAAGACCTCCCCTATGAATTTACGAACGCTACCATCATTACGTCGAACGACGAAGTGCTGCCGTATCGTGTTCTTGGCCGTGGTGGTGCTTATGGTAATAAAGACGATGCCATGTGGTGGAAGGGTGCTACAATCGATGGCCTCCAGTTCGAGAACCTGGCTTCTGCCAATGGTAAGTTGATGCACCTGAACGACCACCTCACGATGCGTAACTGCATCGTTCGCCATTGTGGTTCGGCTGAGTTCGTGGTTTACTTCGAAGGCGCCAGCTTGATGGAGAACTGCTTGGTAGAACGGAACTACCGTGCTGCCGATGCAAAGCAGAACTATGCCGTACGTATCTGCGGTTCGACGATTCACAACGTGCCGAACGACGTGAAGAACGTAGAATTCGTGGAAAACGAAATCGGTGCACTGCACGTTTACAACTATCCGGAAGTGGTAGGTGCAAGCCGCATCGAGGGCTGTACGTTCACCCAAAACAAGGACTACAACCTGACGCTGTTGAACCAGTCTCCGTCCGCTCCGATGGTGATTGACCGTTGCGCTTTCATTGAAAATTCGTTCGCATCGAATGCTTCTACAGTAGGCGATGGTATGACTTTCACGGGTCAGACCGAGTCTCCGGTTGCCATCACTCGTTGCGTATTCCTGGAAAATACGAATACAGCTGCTGCTGAGTTGGACTACAAGAACGCTGTGGTAAAACTGGGCCCGAACATGCGTATGGCCAACAGCTTGTTCGCAGACAATACCTGCGAGAATCACCTGTTGATGTGGACGCAAGGCCACGTCATCAACTGTACGTTCGATGGCAATAAGGGTTCTATCTGCGCTGTAGGTATGCCTTCTATCATCAACAACATCTTCACGGGTTTCACTGCAACGGCTGAAAAGACTTTGATCTTTGCCGACGCAGAACAAGGTCCGGAGGTTCGCTTCAACAACCTGACCGAGGCCGACGTAGTTGCTACGGGTGAAATGGCTTATGTGGGCGATTTCATCGCCGGTGTGGACGATACGCAGTACAACATGACGGAGCCGTATGATTATTCGCTGAAGGCCGGTTCGCCCGCTGTCGGTGCCGGTGATGCTGAACTCCCGGAAACTTATATGGGTTATATCGATGAAACTGAAATCTTCCAGGCTGGTGTGGATGCCTTCAAGTTGGATATCATGGGCAACGCCCGCTACACGAACGGCAAGATCAACCTCGGCTGCTTCGAAGGCGGCATGGAGGGCGACGCCATCTCCAGCGTAGTTGCTGAGAACAACGCACGCGTTTACGCTGCCGAAGGTGCTTTGGTTATCTGCGCTGCGGATGCACAGGAAGTAAGCGTGTACAGCCTGAATGGTCAGCAAGTAGCAGCCGCTACGGTGAAGGGTGGTATCCGCACCATCTCCGTGGCTGAAGGCATGTATCTGGTGAAGGTAGGCGGACAGACCTACAAGGCCATCGTAAAGTAAGCATCCGTTAACCCGTCTTTGTCTGATCGATGACAATGCAAGGATATTAAATCACACGCAGAGGACGCAGGTGTGCGTGGAGGTGTTCCCTCCCGACTTCCTGCAAGCCTCTGCGTTTTTTTGCCTTGCAGTCAGATCCGTATCAACGAGAACCAAACATTTGTTACATTAAATTATACTATTATGAAAAACTCAAGCATGATTCGCAGGCTGTTCGGCCTGTTCGTCTTTGCGTGTCTGATGTCCCTCCCGGCATGGGCGCAGGTGCAAATCACCGGTACGGTGACAGATGCCAAAGGTGAGTCGGTAATCGGCGCATCGGTGTTGGTGAAAGGTACAACCAATGGTACGATTACCGATTTCGACGGTAATTTCATCCTGTCTAATGTGGCCAAGGACGCTACGATACAGGTTTCGTACATCGGTTACAAGACCGAAGAATTTAAATTGGGTGGCAAGACCCATTTCCCCGTTATTTTGAATGAAGACACGGAGACGCTGGAGGAAGTCGTGGTCGTAGGTTACGGCGTACAGCGTAAGTCCGACTTGACCGGTTCGGTTTCGTCTATCAAGGCCGGCGATGCCTTGAAGTCTACTCCGGTTTCCGATATCACGAATGCCCTCCAAGGCCGTTTGGCCGGTGTGAGCATCATGCAGGGTTCCGGTCAGCCGGGTTCGGGCGCTACCATCCGTGTGCGTGGTGCCAACTCCCTCGCTGCCGAAGGCGGCCCGCTGATTGTCATCGATGGCTTGATGGGTGGTTCGCTCTCTTCGTTGAACCCCTCCGATATCGCTTCGGTTGAGGTGTTGAAGGATGCTTCCGCCACGGCCATCTACGGATCGAAGGGTTCGAACGGTGTCATCCTCATCACGACCCGCAACCCGGAAAGCGGCAAGGTGAACGTTGAATACAACGGCTACGTCAACTTCAAGACTCCGTATGAGATGCCCGAGATGATGTCGGCTTCGGAGTTTGCCACGTTTGTCAATGCTGCCACGAAGGAACAGTTTGCCAACACCGGTTCTTACCTCTCGGGTACGAACACTGCTACGGGCAACTACTACGAAGAGCCGAGTGCCGTGACCGACTACGACTACATCAACAAGGTGTTCCGCAATGTTGCCATCGAGCACACGCACGAATTGTCCATCTCCGGTGGTAGCGAGAAGACGAAGTTCCTCTTCTCCGGCAGCTACAACGACAACAAGGGTATCGTAGAGAACTCCTGGTCGAAACGTTACAACTACCGTTTGAAAGTGGATACCGACATCCGCAAGTGGCTGAAGGCCGGCTTCAACTTCTGGGGCGACTATCAGAAGAGCAGCAGCGTTCGCTTCAGCCAGTACAACAACCTGCTGATTGGTGCGTTGACCTATCCGAATACCCTCAGCCCGAAGGACGAGAACGATGACTACCGCACGACCAACCTGACCGGCCCACAATACGTGCCGAGCATCTTCATCGAAACGCCGCAGAACGATGGCTACACCTATGCATCGCGTTTGCAGGGCTACTTCGAAATCCAGTTCTGCAAAGGTCTGACCTTCCGCATGAACCAGGGTTTCACGTTCAGCAACAAGAATGCCGAACAGGTTTTCGGTACCGGTTCGTACGAATACTACCAGCAGTATAGCCAGCAGACGGCTGCTCAGGCCACGTCGACGCACAACTATTCGTGGATTAACACCAACATGTTGACCTACGTGCGCGAGTTCAACAAGAACCACCGTATCAACGCTACGGCCGTGTTGGAACAGCAGTACAGCAACAACTTCTCCAACAAGAGCTTCGGCCGCGACCTGATTTCCGAGAAACTGGGCAGCGACGCCCTCGGCCTTTCTTCCATCCAGGAAGTGACCTCGACGCGCGACGTCACTTCGATGCTCTCTTACCTCCTGCGCGCCAACTACGTATTGATGAACCGCTACATGGTGACGGCCTCTTGGCGTCGAGACGGTTCGTCGCGTCTGGCCAAGAAGAACCGTTGGGAGAACTTCTGGGCCATGGCTGTGGCTTGGAACATCAAACAGGAACGTTTCATGGAGAACGTAGACTGGATGGACCAGTTCAAGTTCCGCTTCGGTTATGGTGAAAACGGCAACCAGGGCATGCCCGAAGAATACCTGGCATGGACCAAGATTACGGCCGTGAAGGACAAAGACGGCAACCTGAGTTTCACAACCAGCCGTCTGGCCAACGAAGACCTGAAATGGGAACGCACGAAGCAGTTCAACTATGGTCTCGACCTCGGTTTCTTCAACAACCGCCTGACCCTTTCGGTCGACTATTATAACAAGGAAACGAACGACGTGCTGATGTACGTCAACGTGCCCCAGGCCACCGGCTTCACCAGCCAGTATGCCAATGCCGGTACGGTGACGAACAACGGTTTCGAAATCACGCTGGGCGCTGACCCCGTCGCTACCGACAAGGTTCGTTGGAACTCGACCGTGACACTGTCGCGCAACGTGGGCAAGGTGAAAACGCTGGCCGCCGGCTCGAGCGAAATCACCGACAAGAACCACCCCTTCTTCGGCAAGAAATACGCTGACCTGGCCGGTAACTACGAAAACAAGTATTTCCGCAACATCGAAGGCGAAAAGATTGCCACCATGTGGGGCTACAAGAACCTCGGTGTATGGACGTCAGATGAAGTGGCTGCCGGTGTCGACAAGAACGGCGTGAAGTGCCCGGCCGGTACGGAAGCCGGTTCGTACAAGTATGCAGACATCAACGGCGACGGTCAGATTACGACCGACGACCGCACGGCCATCGGTAACGGTCAGCCCACCTTCCAGTGGAGCTGGAACAACACCGTGACGTGGAAAGGCTTCGACTTCAGCCTCTTCATGATTGGCGTACATGGTTTCGACATCTACAACTATACCAAGGAAGCTCGCATCACCAGCAACAGCACGCCTGTGCTCAGCCCGACTCCCGACTGGAACAACCGTTGGATCAAGGGTGTGAACGAAGAAGGTGCTACGGTGGCCGGTTTCGTCAGCAAGCGCAATGTGCAGACTCCGTCGTCGCAGTATGTTGAAAACGGCAGCTTCGTAAAGATTAAGAGCATCACGGTGGGCTACACCATGCCGAAGAAGTTCGCAGAGAAACTCCGCGTGAACCGTCTGCGTGTGTACGCTTCCGTGCAGAACCCGTTCGTCATCACCGGCTACTCCGGCATGGACCCCGAAACAACGCTGCAGAAGTCGCTGACTTCCGGTATCGACTGGGGTTACTATCCGAACGGACGTAATTACATGATTGGTTTGAATCTTGGCTTCTAATGGAGGAACTGACTTATGAAAAATATCAAAAAACTGACTATCGCTTCCTGTGCAGCCCTCTTGATGACGGGTTGCGTGGACTTGACCCAAGAACCGAGAAGTTTCTTGACTCCCGGTACGATTGTCTATGACGAAGCAACCATTGAGGTAACGGCCAATGGTCTGTACAAAGACTTGTGGTACAACAACTACGGGTACAACTGCCGTTCGATGATTCTGCAAACCGGTGCCGACGATGTCATCGTAGGTACCATCACCAAACGTTATAAACAAATCGACGAACTGGAAGTGACATCGGGTTTGCACGACAGCGACGTGGAATATATGTGGCTGAACATGTACACCGTCATCCGTACGGCCAACTCCATGCTGAAAGACATGGCTGCCAGCAAGGATGTCAAGGACGAAGTGAAGGCTCCGTTCCTGGGTGAGGCTCACTTCATGCGTGCGTATGCCTACTTCAACCTCGTGCGCTACTTCGGCGACGTGATTGCCACGACCGACCCGACCTGCACTGAGGCCATCGCCGGCTACAAGATGACCGACCGTGTGCCCGTAGACGTGATTTACAAGGAAATCATCGTGCCCGACTTGAAGAAGGCCGAAGAGTTGCTGCCCGAACGTGCCCGCACGAACGACAACTCCCGTCCGAGCAAGGGTGCCGCCAAGGCATGCCTGGCCGATGTTTACCTGACCATGGCCGGCTGGCCGCTCAACCTCGGTACGGAATACTACCAGTTGGCAGCCGACAAGGCCAAGGAAATCATCGACGGCAAGCAGGTGAAAGGTTACGACCTCGTGAAGCCTTATTCCGACCTGTGGAAGGAAGCCAAGAAGGCTGACGATACGGAGCACATCTTCGCGCTCAACCACGATGCCAACAACGGTATGGCCAGCAACTACGGCCGTTCGTACTACGCTGCTGAAGAAAGTTCGGCTGCTTGGGCCGACTACCTCGGCGACTCGCTCTTCTACGAGAAGACTCCGGCCGACGAACGTAAGTCGTTCAACTATGTGACGAACTTCACGGTAGCCGGTTCGCCGCGTCCCATCAACTTCAAGAAGACCTCGATGCGTGCTCCGGCCATCAACAAGTATCGCGACTACACGCCGACGAACAGCGAAGGCAAGTTGGTGATGACGGCCCAGACCAACGGCATCACGCCGATCTACCGTTATGCCGAAGTGCTGCTGATGTATGCCGAGGCATCGGTGAAGGCTACGAACACCATCGACGCAACGGCGAAGAGCTGTCTGGAGAAGGTGCGCAACCGTGCCGGTGGTGCATCGGCCACGAAGGCTACGCCGACCGACCCGCAGCAGTTCCTGCAGGAGGTGTCCGACGAATACGGCTGGGAATTCTTTGCTGAGTTCAAGCGTTGGTTCCAGCTGGTTCGTACGCAGCAAGTGATTTCGGCCAACGAAGCCAACAGCTGCCCGCGTGTACAGGCTGCCGTGAAGGAAGCCGAGGCTGTCTACCAGTCTGACCCGAAGAGCGTATGCTGGTTCCCGCTTCCGCAGAACGAGGTAACCATCAGTAATCTGGTGCAGAACAAGCGTTGGAGATAAGCCATTCGGAGGAAACTCCGTAAGATAGAAGGAAAAGGGGCCGCGAGGCCCCTTTTCTGTTTTCCGGCTGTCGTCCGTGGCCGCGAGTACCCTCAGGCTGCTGCGTGAGTACTCGCAGGCCGCTGCGCGAGTACGCACAAGTAGCCACGCGAATACTCGCATGCGAGTGCGGCCTTACCGGCGTTGGCAGTCCGCAAGGGCCGTTGTTGCGACCGAAAGAAGGACTAATCGGGCCAGAACGGGGCAAAGCGTACGAAATATGACGATAATTGGACGATATTGTAAACGTTTGCATCCAAATGTCCGTACTTTTACGCATCAATCACTAAATTGTATATACCATGAAAAAACTAATTCTGACATCATCCCTCCTCGTGGCTGCCTTGGCCGCTTCGGCGCAGGCCACCTACAGCTTCGACTTTGAGGATGGAGCCGTCCCGGCCCAATGGACCGCCGCGCAGGGAACACTTACCGTAACCTCCGAACACCACCTGGGTGGCACGAAGGCTCTTTGCTGGGAAGTGCCGGCCGGCCAAAAGGCCGAACTGACCGTCTCCTTCGACGCAGCCAGCACCAGTGCGAAGGAGGCTTTCTTCAACCTCTACAGCGCCGAAGCCACCGGCTCGGCCCTGACGGTGGAATACCTCAACGCCAGCCAGGCGGTGCAGCTGACCACCAACGTGACCGTCAACTTCCGCGGATGGCGCGACTACGAGCGGGCCTACATGAAGGACATGGGTGTGTCCACGGCCAAGACCATCGCCTATGTGCGCATGACGCTCGACAACAGCGGCCGTTCGGCCGCACAGAAACTGATGTTCGACAACGTAGACTTCCGCAAGGCCGTCAACGGCTCGCGCCAGGCCCAGGAATTGATGGTGAAGGACGTGGCCAAGATTGCCGACGGCTACAAAGCCTTGCTGATCACTTATTCCCAGACCTGCAGCCTGCCCCTGACCGAACCGACGGCCGACGAACTGAGCGGCCTGGCCGCCGTACAGGCCGCATACGCGTACAAACCGGAATCGCCCAGCACGCCCCGCGAACTGCCGACCGTGCGCAACTACGTCAAAGGCCTGAACATCCAGGTGAATGCCGACGGTACCGTGACCGGCGACCTGATTGTGAAGGCGGCTGCCGACTATACGTATGCCAACTTCGAGGACTTGGTGAAGAAACTGAACTACATGGCTTCGTCGAGCACTGCCTCGGATGCGCCGTTGTTCAGCAACTTCCTCGACCTCTTCATCGAACAGGGATGCGCCTACCGCTTCCCGCAACTGAAGTCGAACACCTACAGCCAGGTGCGCACGTTGCCGAAACTGCTGCTCAACCTCCTGCCCAAGTGTAACGAAACGCAGAAGGAAGAGGTGCTGAAGATGGTCTGCTGGGTGAGCGAGGCCAACTGGCTCAACGCGTCGCCCGACTACCTGGCCACCAAGTTCAGTTCCGACATCATCTACAACTACCTCTCGCACTACGTGTCCTATGCAGCCTACCTGCCCGACACGAAGGAAGCCGTCCGGGCGATGAAGGCCTTCGTGCAGTTCCTCGAAAACGTGCTGACGCCCGTCGAGGGCGGCTACGACACGGTGAAACCCGACTACGTAGGCTTCCACCACGGTACGATGTACCATAACTATATGTACGCATACAACGGCTGGATCGACGCGGCCACCAACCTGAAGGGTACGGCCTTCCGCGTATCGCCGTTGGCCTACGAACGGATGAAGCGTTGCATCCTGGCCCACTACACGATGGCCAACCGTTCGAGCAGCGGACAGAACTTCTACGCCAACAGCGTGAGCGGCCGTCACCCCTTGAGCGGCGGTCACATCGTGCAATGCAGCCGCCAGTATCTGGAGCAACTCATCGGCGTGGGTACGGACGTGCTGGGCTATGAAGACCAGGAACTGACCTCGGCCTACAACTATTTCTTCTTGAGCGACAAGTATACGGCTCCCGAAGCCGACTACACCGGCTTCCACCAGTTCAACTACGGCCAGGTGGGCATCTACCGCGGCGAGGACTGGGTAGTGACGATGCGTGCGCCGACCACGCGCATGTGGGGTGCTGAAATCTATTCCACCACCAGCCGCTTCAGCCGCTACCAGAGCCACGGCACGATGGAAGTAGTGTACAACGGCCCGTTGGCCAACTCCGGCCTGCCTGTTTCGGCCACCGGCTACGACTGGAACGTGGCTCCGGGCGGAACGACCGTACACTTTACCAACTGGAAGGAGATGATGCCGAAGAGCAGCACGACGCAGCGTTTCGACCAGTTCACGAAGACGAAGGACTTTGCCGGCGCCCTCTCGTTCGGCGACTGCGGCGTGTGGGCTTGTGACTTTGACCAGGTGGATACGTGGGGCGGCGAATGCTTCACGCCGACGAACCTCGTGTTCAAGAAGTCGGTCTATGCGTTCGATGGTATGCTTATCGACCTGGGCTCGAACATCTCTTCGTCCGGCTCGTATGCCGACGACCGTGTGACGGCCACCAACCTCTTCCAAGAAGTAGGTAGCGACATGGGTGCGCTGACCATCAACGGAACAGCCATGAACAACGGCGATGCCGTGAAGACGCTGGAGGCCAACACGGCCAACTGGTTCCTGACCCCGAAGGGAACGGGCTATTACATCCCGGCGGGCAACGATGCCATTACTGTGAAGTATGGCACGCAGGAAGGACCGAACGAGAACGGTTCCGACGTGGACAACCCGGCAACGGCTGTGGCTACGAAGGCTTACATCAACCACGGCGTGAAACCGACGGACAAGAACTATGTGTTCGTGATGAAGCCCAAGACCACGGCTTCCGAGATGCAGGAACTGGCCTCGAAGGTGGGTAACGACGGTGGCGAATACTTCAGCATCCTGTCGCAGACGGACAAGTTCCATGCGCTGATGTACAAACCGGAGAACATCACGGCATACGCTTTCTTCGAAGCCGTAGAGAATACAAACCTGCCCGTGGTGAAGGCCGTGGGTTCCGAACTGCTCGTGATGCAGCAGCCGCAGGCCGACGGCACCCTGAAGGTGTCGGTCTGCAACCCGAACCTGCGCCTGAAGAATCAGGGGACGGGCTTGGGCCAGTGGGACGTGGATAATACGGAAACCTCCGTCACGCTGGAAGGCGAATGGTATAACGAGGCCAAGCAGGACGGCGTGGTGTTCAACGCACCGGCCAACGGACAGACCGTCATCAACCTGACGCTGCGCAACGGCTTCCCCATCCACTTCACGGTGGGTGCCAAGGGACACAACGAGAACAGCATCGCCACACCCGAAGAGACGGGCTTGTGGATGCAGGCTTTCCGTCAGGGCGACCAAATGACGGTGCAGTTGGCCGAAGCCAATGCCGACGACACGGTGCTGGAACTCTACACGGCCGAAGGCATCAAGGTGGGGGAGACCCGCGCCGAGGCCGGCCAACAGACTGCTTCCATCCGTCTGCAACCCGGCAGCGCCGTGCAGGTGCTCCGCGTGAAGAACGGCGACAAGGTGAAGACCGTGAAGTGCATCTTCTAAGATAGGTGCATACTATATAAGGAAGAAATCGGAGACCGAAGGGTCCGGCTGTGAGCACGGCATCGCTTTCGGTTTCCGACTTCTTCCTTTCTATGACATATCAGAAGGTTAACACATAAAATCAATACCATGGACAAACTCATCAACATTATCGAACATTTCCCCCTGGAGGGAACACTGAAGGAAATCAAACCCTTGGGAGCCGGACTGATCAATGACTCCTACCGGGTGCTGACGGCCGAGGACGACCGTCCGGATTATGTGCTGCAGCGCATCAACCATGCCATCTTCACCGATGTGGACATGTTGCAGGATAACATCGAGGCCGTGACCTCGCACATCCGGCAGAAACTGGTCGCACGCGGGGAAACCGACGTGGACCGCAAGGTGCTCCGCTTCATCGCCGCCAACGACGGCAAACGCTATTATTACGACGGTGAAAGTTACTGGCGCGTGATGGTATTCATCCCCCGGGCACATACCTACGAAACCGTGGACGAGAAGAACTCCACCTTTGCCGGACAGGCCTTCGGCGACTTCGAGTCGATGCTGGCCGACATCCCCGTGCAGTTGGGCGAAACCATCCCCGACTTCCACAACATGGAGTTCCGCCTGAAGCAATTGCGTGAGGCGGTGGCTGCCGACAAGGCCGGACGGCTGGGCGAGGTGAAGGACATCGTGGACGAACTGGAACGCCATGCCGAGGAGATGTGCAAGGCCGAACGCCTGTACCGCGAAGGCAAATTGCCCAAACGCGTGTGCCACTGCGACACGAAGGTGAACAACATGATGTTCGACGACGAAGGGCGCGTGCTCTGCGTCATCGACCTCGACACGGTGATGCCCAGTTTCGTCTTTTCCGATTTCGGTGACTTCTTGCGCACGGCTGCCAACACCGGCGCCGAGGACGACAAGGACCTGGACAACATCCGCTTCAACATGTCCATCTTCCGTGCCTTCACGCAGGGCTACCTGGAGTCGGCCCGTTCGTTCCTGACCCCCGTCGAGATTGAGAACCTGCCGTATGCCGCCACCTTGTTCCCCTACATGCAGTGCGTCCGCTTCCTGGCCGACTACATCAACGGCGACACCTATTATAAGATACAGTATCCGGAGCACAACCTGGTGCGTACGCGTGCCCAGTTCAAACTTTGGAAGAGCGCCGAGGACTGCAAGGGCGAGATGATGCAGTTCATCGAAAGTTGTCTGGCTAAATAAGGCGGGCTTATGAAGACATGGCGTGTACAGAAATTGGCCGGGGCCGCTCCGCGGGCGGAGGAGGTGCCGGCACTGCTGGATGAGAAAGGCATTGCCGCCCAGCCGATCGACGTGGTCAACTGGGCCGACTATCCGTATCGGCCGAAGGTGAGCGTCCGGTTGGCCTACACCGACGGGGCCTTGCTGCTGCACTACCAGGTGGAGGAGGAGGCCGTGCGCGGCAAGTATGCGGTGGACAACGAGGCCGTGTGGACCGACTCGTGCGTGGAGTTCTTCCTCATCCCCGGCGAGAGCGGTTGCTACTATAACATCGAGACCAACTGCATCGGCACGGTGCTGGTGGGCGGCGGCATCGGCAAGCCCGACCGTACGCACGCCTCGCACGAACTGACCGCGCGGGTGGACCGCTGGGCCAGCCTGGGGCGCGAGCCCCTCGAACGCAATGAGCCGACGGCCTGGCAACTGGCACTCGTCATCCCCTTCGAGGTGTTCTTCAAGGACCGGGTGACCTCGCTGGAGGGGAAGACCGTCCGGGCCAACCTCTACAAATGCGGCGACGAACTGAAGACCCCGCATTTCCTGTCGTGGAATCCGATTGATTTCCCGACACCCAACTTTCACCGGCCCGACTCGTTCGGGCAACTGGTGTTTGAGTGAATAAATCATGACCTTTCGGCGTGTCGGGATGGACTGGAAACGGCCATCCCAACGCACCTCTGTATAGATCATTGAACTAACCAACCGATAATAAGATGAAAGAATTGAAACGAATCATGTTGGCCGTGTTGGCAACCGCGATGGCGACCGGCGCCTTCGGCCAATGGGTGGGCAACGAACGCCTGCTCTCGTTCGAAGGAACGGAGGTTCCCGCTTATGTGGTAGCCGGAGAAGGTTCGGAAACACAAATCTCTAATCGTCACTGGAAAGACGGCGCCTCGTCGCTGCAATGGACCTTTGCTCCCGGAGCCGAACTTTCCATCCGCCGCGACCTCCGCTTCGAGGCCAAAGACCCGACGGGCAAGGACACCTATCTGTCCGCCTTCTGTCCGTGGATTTACAGTGAGAAACCCATGAACGACTCGCTGCGGTTCCGCTTCTTGAAAAACGGGCGGGAGTGCTGCTCCTTCGTGTTCCACCTCCGCTTTACAGGCTGGCGCACGGGAATCGTCGTGTACGAACGCGATATGCAGGGCGTGCCCGAAGAGGGCATGAACGAAGTGCGCATCACCGCACCCGGACAGGCCGGCATCCTCTACCTCGACCACGTCGTGACCGGCACGAAGATGGACCTCCGGCCGCAAAACGCCGACCTGCAGGTGCCCTTCGTCAACAAAGGATTCCGGGGCAACAACTGGGTGGCGAACAGCCGTCTGACACCCTACATCCCGCAGGAGGCCGTGCTGACTGACACGCAGCGGGAGGAACTGGCCTGCATCGAAGAACGGTTTCGCGGCCTGATGCTCTACCGTTCCGAGGTGAGCGACGCGAAGATGGAGGCCCTGCGCCGCGACTATGCCTGTTATGAGATTCAGGAGACGGAGGACGGGGTGACCGGCCATCCGATTTTCTATATCGTGCCGGAGAACAAACTCTTCGAGCGCATTTCCGACACGAACATCCATCAGCAACTCCAGCAAGGCTACTTCGAGACCCGCCACTATTTCGCCACGATGAAGAACCTGGCCTCGGCCTACCTGAACGCTGTCCGTGCCGACCAGCGCGAGGAACTGGCCGGGATGTTCGTGCGGATGTATCGCCACCTGACCGACCAGGGCTTTGCCTACGGCAGTTGTGTCGGCTCGATGTCGCTCTACGGCTACGGCTTCCGCGACTTCTTCACGGCCTACTACATGATGAAGGACGTGCTGGCCAAGGAAGGTCTGCAGGAGGAAGCCAGCCGGACGTTGTTGTGGTATTCGAACATCGCCAACACCTTCCGCAAGCCGAACCATACCGGTGCGGACGTGGACGAAATCAACACCCTCAGCATGGGACGCATCTGCAGTGTCCTGTCCATGCCCGACACGCCGCAGAAGGCCCAGTATCTGAAGTCCTTCGCCGCCTGGTTGAACAACGGCTTCTTGCCCAGTCAGGGACTGGAAGACGGATTCAAGCAAGACGGTGCCGTCTATCACCACAGCAACAACTATCCCGCTTATGGCGTGGGAGGCCTTGAGGGGGCTACCCGGATGATTTACCTGCTCCACGGCACGTCGTTCGCCATCGCGGAGGCGGCGCACGCCAACGTGAAGCACAACCTGCTCACCATGCGGTTCTATTGCAACAAACGGTTCTACCCGCTGGCCATGTCGGGTCGTCACCCCGACGGAAAGGGCACATTGGTGCCGCGCCAGTTCGGACTGATGGCCTTGTCCGGCACGCCGGACGGCAGTCAGGAAGTGGACGGCGAGATGGCATCCGCCTTCTTGCGCCTGGTGTCGGATATGCACACCATCGACCGCAGCAAAGAGCCGGAATATATGCCTGAATACACGAACCTCGACGAGAAGGGGCTGGCCACTCAGTTGGCCGCTCGCGGATTCAACCCCGAACCGCATCCGCAGGGCAACCTGGCGTTGGGTTACGGCTGCCTGTCGGTACACCGTCGCGACCAGTGGTCGGCCGTCGTGCGCGGACACTCGCGCTACCTCTGGGCCGCCGAGCACTACATCGGTGCCAACCTCTATGGCCGCTACCTGGCGCACGGCAGCATGCAGTTGATGACCGCCCCCGAAGGCGAGCCCGTGACCTCCACCAGCGGCGGCTGGCAGCAGGAAGGCTTCGACTGGGGACGCATCCCGGGCACGACCGCCGTCCATCTGCCGGTGGACCAACTGAAGGCCGACGTGCGCAATGCCGACCGCTTCTCCGGCTACGAGGAGATGCTCTACTCCGACGAAGCCTTTGCCGGCGGCCTGTCGCAGAACCACATCAACGGAAACTATGGCATGAAACTGCATGAACACGACAAGTACAACGGCTCGCTGCGGGCGCGGAAGTCGTACCACTTCTTCGAGGGCACCATCGTTTGCCTGGGTTCCGGCATCGAGTGTGCGAACACCGACTATCCCACCGAGACCACCGTCCTCCAACAGGCTGTGAAGAACGCCGAGGAGGATGCCCTTTGGAGCCGGACCAAGGACGGTTCGCACACCTACCTCGACCCCTTCGGCACCGGCTATTACGTGCCCGGCGACTGCCGCTTCACCCGCAACCGCCATCAGCAGTCGCGTCTGCAGAATACCGGCGCACCGACCGAGGGCGACTGGGTGACCTTGACCATTGACCACGGCTATGCTCCGAAGGGAGCGACCTATGCGTATGCCGTCGTGCCCGGCACCACCGGGCAGGCCCTGGCCGCCTTCGCCAAATCGCCCTCCTATCGCATCCTGCAGCAGGACGAGCGGGCACACATCGTGACCGACAAGGAAGGACGGACCTCCTATGTCCTCTTCGAAACGCCGCAGTCGCTGCCGAAGGGATTGGTGCAGCGGGTGGACACCACTTGTCTGCTGATGACCCATCAGGAAGGAAAGACGCTCCACCTGACCGTCAGCCAGCCCGACCTGGCCCTGTATCGCGGCGCGCCGGACGAAACCTACGACGAGAACGGCAAGCGCGTGGAGCGCAGCATCGCTTCCCACCCGTGGAAGGACGATCCGAGCCTGCCCATCCCGGTGACGGTGACGCTGAAAGGCCGTTGGACGGCAGACACCCTGCCCGACAACTGCCGCATCGTGTCGGCCACGAAGAAAGAGACCGTGCTGGAGTTCATCTGCAAGGATGCCGCCAGTTTCGATGCCGTGCTGAAACGGTAGTGTATAATATAATAAAAGGAGAATAGACCATGAGACATCCCCTCATAGGCGGAGCACTGGCCGTGCTCTGCCTGGCCGCTTCCTTGGGAATGCAGGCCAAAACTCGTTCACCCTATCCGCCCAAGAAAAAAATCTACCACAAGGGATGGATTGACTTGAACAAGAACGGACAGAAAGACGTGTATGAAGATCCGACCCGTCCCACCGAGGAACGGGTGGCCGACCTGCTGCGTCAGATGACGATGGAAGAGAAAACTTGCCAACTGGCTACCTATTACGGGTACAAGAAAAGCCTGCCGGACAGCCTGCCCACCGTCCGCTGGCAGGAGATGGTGCTGAAGGACGGCATCGCCAACATCGACGAGCACATCTCGAACGGTGAGATTGCCGAGAACGCTTCGCCCCGCGCCATGGCCGAGGCCCTGCGCGAGACGCAGCGGTTCTTCGTGGAATACACGCGGTTGGGCATCCCGGTGGACCTGACCAACGAGGGCATCCGCGGCCTGGCAGCCCGCCATGCCACGAGTTTCCCGTCGATGAATGCCCTGGGCTGCACCTGGGACAAGGACCTGGCCTATCTGGAAGGTTGCATCGAAGGACGGGAGGCACGGGCCTTGGGCTACACCAATGTCTACGCCCCGATTCTCGACGTGGCACGCGACCAACGGTGGGGCCGCTTCGACGGTACCATTGCCGAAGACCCCTATCTGGTGGCTCGGTTGGGTGTGGCCATGTCCAAGGGCATTCAGGAACAACGAGTGGTATCCACGCCGAAGCACTTCGTGGGCTACGGCGACTGCAAGGCTGCCCGTCAGTTCTTTTCGCGGACGGACCCGCACGTCACCCCTTCAGAGATGTACTACATCCACGAATATCCCTTCCGCAAGGTCTTTCAGGAAGCCGGAGCCTTGGGCGTGATGTGCGCGTTGAGCGACTACAACGGCGACCCGATGGCCGGCAGTTATGAGTTCCTAACCAACAAACTCCGCAAGGAGATGGGCTTCAAGGGCTACGTCGTGTCCGACAGTTATGCCATCGAGCGGCTGTGTAATTTTCATTATGTCTGTGAGGATTTGGAGGAAGCCACCCTACGGGCTTTGCAGGCCGGACTGAACGTCCGTACCCGCTTCGACAGCCCGGATGTCTACATCAACCACATCCGCACCCTTGTGCGCGAAGGCCGTCTGTCGGAAGAGCGTTTGAACGAACTGGTGGCCGACGTGCTGCGGGTGAAGTTTTGGATCGGCCTGTTCGATCAGCCTTATACCGGCGACCCGGAGCAGGCACAGGCCCTGCTCAAATGTGATGCTCACCAGGAAGCCGCCCTGCGTGCCTCGCGCGAGTGCCTCGTGCTGCTCAAGAACGAGAACCGGACCCTGCCGCTGTCACCAGACGTGAAACGGATTGCCGTCATCGGCCCCAATGCCCACACGTGCAACTACGTGCCGACCCATTACGGCCCGTCGGACTTCACCTTCGTGAGCGTGTACGACGGTCTGCAGACCCTATGCCGTCCACGAGGCATCGAGGTGTCGTATGCCAAGGGTGTGGACGTGGTCAACCCCGGTTGGCCGGCCACGGAACTGTTCCCCGAACCCTTGTCGGCCGAGGAACGGCAGGGCATCGACGAAGCGGTGCGCCTGGCCGAGCAGAGCGATGTGGCCGTGCTGGTATTGGGCGACGGCATACAGACCTCCGGCGAGAGCCGCACACGCAGCAGCCTCGATCTGCCCGGACGGCAGGAAGACCTGCTCAAGGCCGTGGTGGCCACCGGGAAGCCTGTCGTGCTGGTGCTGGTGTGGGGCCGACCCGCCACCATCAACTATGCCGACCGCTATGTGCCCGCCATCCTGGCCGCTCCCTATCCGGGTGCGCAAGGAGGTATGGCCATTGCCGAGGCATTGCTGGGCGACTACAACCCCGGCGGCAAACTGAACAGCACCTGGCCGCGCTCGGTGGGACAGTTGCCGATGAACATCCCTTGCAAGCCGGGTGCGAACGACGAGCAAATCGGAACGCCTTCGGCGGCCGTGCAGGGGTTGCTCTACTGCTTCGGACACGGATTGTCGTACACCACCTTTGCGTACGACAGCCTCCACATCGACCAGGTATATACCCGCACGGGAGACGTGGAAGTGTCCTGCCGCGTGACGAACACGGGACAGGTGGCCGGCGACGAGGTGGTGCAACTCTACATCAACGACGTCATCAGTTCGACCACGGCCTACGAGAAGGTACTGCGTGGCTTCGAACGCGTCCACTTGCAGCCGGGCGAGTCGAAGACCGTCCGTTTCCGCCTCGTGCCCGACGATCTGATGCTGGTTAACCTGCAGAACGAAAAGGTGGTGGAACCGGGCGAGTTCAGTGTGATGATAGGCAGTTCCATTGAGGATATCCGACTGACGGACAGTTTCTTCGTCGTGGGCGAAGGACAGCAGACCTATCGGAAGAAAGAGAAAGTGGTGCCGCAAGACACCTACAAACTAATGATGTATGATCCTGACAAGCGGAAACGTTGGAAGAAAAACTAAAAATTTTATGAATTATGTATAGCAAACGATTACTTTATGTTCTGATGGGTTGCTTTTGTATGCTGGCTGTGCAGGCGCAGCCTCGCTTCTCGGCAATCGGTTTTTATCCTGTGGCTGATGGCGGCCGCGAAGTGTTGGACTTCAATCCCGGCTGGCGGTTCCAGCGGGGCGATTTGCCGGACGGCTCTTCGGCCGAGGCAATCGACGATTCCGGCTGGCAGTTGGTGAACCTGCCGCATACGGTGCAACTGGTCCCTTCCGAGGCCAGTGGCTCGCGCAACTACCAAGGCCCGGCGTGGTACACCAAGCATTTCACGCTCGACGAGCGGTTTCGGGACAAGCGTGTGTCGCTCTGCTTCGAGGCCGTGATGGGCAAGAGCCGGTTCTACGTGAACGGACAAGAGGTAGGGACGCATTTCGGCGGTTTCCTGCCCGTGTGGATTGATTTGACCCGGGCCGGCGTGAAGGCCGGCGAAAAGGTGACACTGGCCGTGTGTGCCGACAACAGCGACGACGGCACCTATCCGCCCGGACGCAAACAATACACAATGGACTTCTGCGTGTTTGGCGGCATCTACCGCGATTGCTACCTGGTGGCGACCGACCCGGTACACGTGACGGATGCCAATGCCGCCGACGAGGTGGCCGGGGGCGGTGTCTTCGTGTCGTATGAGGATGTCTCCGAACGGAAAGCTCGTGTCCGCGTCCGGACACATGTGGCCAACGAAGCGGCTACGGCTTGCCGGGTGGAGGTCGTGCAGACCTTGCTGGACGCCGAGGGTCGGCAGGTGGCCGCAGGCCGTCAGTCCCTGTCGTTGGCAGCCGGTGCTTCGGCTCATGCGGAGCAGACGCTGACGGTGAAGAACCCGGCTTTGTGGCATCCCGACCATCCGAACCTGTATCGGTTGCAAACCGTGGTGCGGCGGGGCGGTCGCGTGTGCGATGCCGTGGCCACGCGCATCGGCATCCGTAGCATCGAGTTTCGCGGATCCGACGGACTGTACATCAACGGACAACCTTTCGAAGACAAACTGATGGGTGCGAACCGCCATCAGGACTATGCCTACATCGGCAACGCCGTGCCCAACAACCTGCATTGGCTTGATGTGAAGAAACTGCGCGACGCCGGGTTGCGCATCATCCGTTCTGCCCACTATCCGCAGGACCCGGCCTTCATGGATGCCTGCGACGAACTGGGGATGTTCATCATCGTGGCCACGCCCGGCTGGCAGTATTGGAATCCTGACCCGGTGTTTGAACAGCGCATCCTGTCCGACATCCGACACATGGTACGTCGCGACCGAAACCACCCGTCCGTGCTCTTGTGGGAACCCATCTTGAACGAGACTGCCTTCCCCGAGTCGTTTGCGCAACACGCCTACCAGGCCACGCACGAGGAATATCCCTATCCCGGCTGTTATGCTGCCATCGACGACAAGAGCAAAGGCGCGATGGGTTTCGACGTGCTCTATACGGCTCCGAAACCCGAGGCGTTTTATCAGAATACCGGCAAGTCGTGCTTCACGCGCGAGTTTGGCGACTGTGTGGACGATTGGAACTCGCACAACTCCTACAGCCGTGCGGCACGCGAATGGGGCGAGGGTCCGCAGTTGCGCCAGGCACAGCATTATGCCCGCAAGGATTATGGCGGCTCGCTGACGGTGGACCAGTTCTATAAGTCGCCCCGTGGCCATGTGGGCGGTACCTTGTGGCATTCGTTCGACCACCAGCGCGGCTATCACCCCGACCCGTTCTGGGGCGGATTGATGGACAACTTCCGCCAGCCCAAGTATTCTTATTACATGATGATGAGCCAGCGTGACCCACGTCTTCACCTGACGCAGGCCGACAGCGGTCCGATGGTCTACATCGCCCATGCCATGACCCCCTTCTCGCCGGAGGACGTGACCGTGTACACCAACTGCGACAGTGTGCGCCTGACGGTAAACGGACGGCACACCTATGTGCAGGCACCCGTGCTGGAGGAGCGTGGCATCCGTCATCCGCCCGTGGTGTTCAAGGAAGCGTATAGTTTCGTCGACATTCGTGCCTTGCACCGGGCCAACAAGCCGGAGGAGTGCAGCCTGTTGGCCGAGGGATTCCTGGATGGAAAGGTGGTGGCCCGAGCCGAGAACCGCCCGTCAAAGCGTAAAGAACAGTTGGTGCTGACGGTGGACTCCGGGCTGCCGTTCCGAGCCAACGGATCGGACATCGTCACCGTGGTGGCCTCGTTGGTCGACAAGGACGGACACGTGAAACGCCTGTCGCGCGAGACGGTTGTCTTCGAGGTGGAAGGTGCCGGCGAACTGGTGGGCGGACGCGACATCGAAGCCAATCCGCGCGTCAGCCGTTGGGGAACCGCTCCGGCCTTGATTCGGGCAGGAGTGGAGCCCGGTACCATCCGGGTGAAGGCCTCGTTGCTCCATCCGGGCATCAACCTGCATCCGCACGCCGAACTGACACTGCAGACACTGCCGGCCGAGCGAGGGAGCGTATACGACGAAAAGCCTGTTTTGCAACCGACCGAACGGTTCGACACGATGATGGTAGGCGAGGTGGACGAGGCCGAACTGGCCCGGCTGAAGCGCGAGGAAGAGGAACGCATCCAGGAGATGAAGCGCGTGGAACAACAACAGAAGCATTTTGAAAGTACAAAGGATAAATAGCATGAAAAAGACCCTAATTCTGTGGGCGGCTGTGCTGGCTGCCGCTTTCGTGCATCCGATGGATGCACAGACAACTTGCCGGTGGGGAGAAACCCAATGGACGATGGAAGACGCATCGGGCAAAGCCGCGCTGACCGTCGACGGAGACGTGTGGGACATTGTGGCACCCGACGGGCTGACGCTGTGGCTGAACCGCCCCTTGTCCGGCAACTACGAAATCAGTTACTACATCCAGGTGGTGATGGAGAACGGGCGGCACGACCGCTTAGGCGACATGAACTGCTTCTGGGGCGCGAAGGACCCCGAACACCCCGACAACCTGTTTGCCCGCAGCCAGTGGCGCAAGGGCGTGTTCAGCAAGTACAACTCGCTGAATCTGTTCTACGTGGGCTATGGCGGCAACGACAACCAGACCACGCGCTTCCGCCAGTACCATGGCGACCTGTACGGACGCGACGAGGCCAACCTGAAGCCGATACTGAAGGAATACACCGATGCAGCCCATCTGCTGACGGCCAACCGCTGGTATGAAATCGTGATTACGGCCACCGACAGCCTGACAACCTATGCCCGCGACGGCGAAATCCTCTTCAGCCTGCCGACGAGCCCCGGACAGACCGACGGCTACTTTGCCCTCCGCCTGTGGATGAATCACGTCCGCGTGAGCCATCTGGCGGTGCGGACGGCCGAGGAACAGTTTGCCTACACCAACTACCGCCGCTATGCCCACGAGGCAGCGATGGCCGTCCCCGACGCGGCGAAGCAACAGGCCATGCTCGACCTGCGCCGGCAGTTCCAGCAGCATCCCTACCGGGCCAAGACACAGCGCGACGGTGTGGAGGCGGCGAGACTGTGGGGTTTGCTGAACGAGGACGGCACCTTCTCCGACCTCAACCCGACGGAGGAGGAACTGAAGCGCACCGATGCCTTCCATCAGGGCTACCTGAACACGTCCGACGACCGGGTGGGTATCTTCATCTCCGACGCGCTGAATCGGATTCATGTCATCGGCGATGCCGGACGGCAGGGCTTCCTGCCGAAGGAGCAGATGATGGACGACAAGGTGATGAAGGCCATCCTGCACTATGGCGGACTGGAAGTCACACGGCCGAACGACGCGCCCCGCTTCCATGCCTCTTGTTTCGCCATACCGACGACCGCCCAGGCCATCTATTTCGCCTACCTGGAAGCAATGGATCAGGTCGAGCAGCGTTCGGAACCGTCGTGGCAGAAGGATGCCTGCGAGATGCTGAAGGCCCTGGGCCTGCAAGCCTACACCCAGCCCCTGCGCCGCGATGCCACGGATGCGAACGTGGTGTCGGAGGAACGTTTCCGCAAGCACGTGTGGTGGGTGGGAGGCAATGCCTTGGCCTACCGTTCGCTGCTGCCTGTGGCGGCTATGTACAGTTCGGTGCCGATGGTCGACGTGTTGGCCAACGTGTGTCAAAAGAGCATCGGAACGACCTCGCAGACCACTATCGACGACGACTTCTGGATTGAAGGATTCACCGCCGACGGAGCCGGATGGGGACACGGACAGCAATGCCTGATATGGGGCTATCCCATCGACGGCACCAATGCCGCGCTCAATATGCTGTCGATGCTGAAGCACACGCCTTGGAACAAGAAACTGAGTGCGGACAATGTGGCCGCGTTGATGAACTTCTTCCGTGGCGGAAACTGGTACTATTATAAAGGATACCGCCTGCCCGGCCTGGACCGCTATTCCTACGTGTACAATCCCGATGAGAAGTCCATCCCGTATCAGCGGTTGTTGCAGAAACTGCTGTCCGACTGGTCGGAGTCCTTCTCCGAAGCCGAACTGAAGGAGCTGCGCGAACTGGAGAGCGAGGTGAAGGTGAACCGCATCGAGATGGCCGGCTACGCTCCCGGCGTCTACAACGGCACGCGCTGGTTCTTCAATAACGACGACCTGATGAAGAAGACCCCCGACTATCACGTCAGCGTCAACATGGCTTCGCTGCGCAGTGACGGACTGGAGAGCGCGGCCTTTGCCGACAACTACAACTTCTATCCGACCGACGGCATGACCCTGTTCCAGCGCGACGGCGACGAGTATTTCCGCGTGATGGGTGGATGGGACGTGACGGCCTCGCCCGGCGTGACCGCCCGCGAAGGCATGGAACGCCTGATACCCGTGACCAACTGGCGCGGCTATTGCAGCAAGCACGACTTCGCTGCCGGGGCCACCGACGGCGGGCCGAACGCTGCGGCCGGATTCCAGTTTGAGAAGATTCACGGTGCCACCAAGAAGGACGTCAACGACCGGGGCGACATCGAGGTAGAGAACGCGTTGCTCTACGGATTCCGCGCCACGAAGGGCTATTTCATCCTGGGCGACTATTTCGTGGCCTTGGGTGCCGGCGTGACCAACGACTCCACGCAGGTGGAGGGCAACCTCCGCACCACCATCGACCAGACCGTGAAGAAGGGCCTCGTCCAGACGTGGCGCAAAGGCAAGACAAAGGAAATCCCGATGGGCACGACCGCCCGCATCCCGGCCGACGGACGCACGTGGGTGATGCAGGACGGCGGTTTCGCCTACACCGTCCTGCCGCAGTTCACACGCGACTTCCAGGTGGCTTGCGAAACGAGGCCGACCAACTGGATGGCACTCAACCCTTCGAACAAGAACGGCAAGAACCTGCCTGCGGAGGTCTCCATCCTGCGCCTGTGGATCGACCACGGCCGCGAGGTGAAGGACGATACCTACGGCTATGTGGTGTACTTGGGACAGGGAATGCCTGCCGCCGTGCCGCCCGTCGAGGTGCTGCGCAACGACGCGCAGGTGCAGGCCGTCCGTTCGGCTGACCGGCAGGTGACGGCGGCCGTGTTCTACGACGCTTCGGAACGGCTGGTCTACCGAAAAGGCTCGTTGCAGGTGTCGGCGCCTTGTGCCGTGCTGGTGCAACGCGACGGAGCGGGCCTGCGAGTATCGGTGGCCGACGCACGGATGGATGCCGCCTTGAAATCCGTCACGGTGACCGTCGACGGCCGGGAGGTCAAGGTAGACCTCCCGCAAGGCAAACTCTGCGGCAAACCGGCAACCGTGGTAATGAAAGGAACGAACTAATCACATGGGGAAATGAGAATGAACTGGGAATACGACGGACACTTCGGCAAGCCGAAGTCGGAAGTACGTCCCAACCTGGACCGCTACATCCGCGAGAAGGCCTTCGTCTGTACACGTGAAGCCTTTCGCGTGTACAGACGAAGGCCTTTGCGTGTACACGCGAAGCGGCTCGCGTGCGGACACGTTCAGACACCCGTCCGGGGGCTGTTGCAACGCCGTTGCAACGGCGTTGCAATGGCATTGCAATGGCATTTAAACACCGTTTAAACATCGCCCGGACAAGCCGGAAGCGAACGTCCGTCGATGCAGAAAAGGCGGCAATCGTTTGCCGATGTCTGACGGTGTGCGTATTTTTGCGCCATGTTACGTAAAATATCCTTTCATACAGCCACTTGGCGGATGTGCATGGCCACCTTGGCCGCCGGTCTTGCCTTTTCGTGCGCCAACATCGGACGACCCGACGGAGGCCCCTACGACGAACTTCCGCCCAAGTTCGTCAAAAGCACGCCCGCCCCGGGCGCGCTGAACAACACCCGCAAGAAAATCGCCATCGAGTTCGACGAATACATCAAGTTGGAGAACGCCTCGGAGAAAGTCATTGTCTCGCCTCCGCAGCAGGTGCAGCCCGAGGTGAAGGTGAGCGGAAAGCAAGTGCTGGTCAATCTGGAGGACAGCCTGAAGGCCGGCATGACCTACACCATCGACTTCTCCGACGCCATCGTCGACAACAACGAAGGCAACCCCTTGGGCGACTACACCTTCACGTTCTCCACCGGCACCGTCATCGACACGATGGAAGTGGCCGGGACGGTGCTCGACGCCTCGAACCTGGAGCCCGTCAAGGGCATCCTCGTCGGCCTGCACGCCAACCTGGCCGATTCCGCCTTCGTCAGCCTGCCGTTCGACCGCGTGGCGCGTACCGACAGCCGTGGCCGCTTCCGCATCCGAGGCATCGCCCCGGGCACCTATCGTGCCTACGCCCTGCAGGATGCCAACCAGAACTTCTGCTTCGACCAGAAGAGCGAGATGGTCTCCTTCCTCGATTCGCTCGTCGTCCCCCGCATGGAGGCACGCCTGCGCCAGGACACCACGTGGATTGATTCGCTGACGGTGGACACCATCGTCGAGCGCGGCTATACCCACTACCTGCCCGACGACCTCCTGCTGTGCGCCTTCAAGGAAGACGCCTCCACGCAGTACCTGGTCAAGAGCGAACGGCCCACGCTCCAGCGATTCTCGCTCTACTTTGCCGCACCGGTCGACACGCTGCCCCGCCTGCGCGGGCTGAACTTCGAGGCCGACAGCGCCTTCCTGCTTGAACATACCCAGCACAACGATACGCTGACCTACTGGCTGAAGGACTCGCTGGTGTACAAACGCGACACCCTCGCGGTGGAGGTGCGCTATCTTTGCACCGACACGCTGGCCTGCCTCTCGCCCCGGACCGACACCTTGTACCTGGCCGCCAAGCACGTGCCCGTCCCGAAAAAGAAAAAGAAGAAGGACGAGGTCGAGAAGGTCCCGCCGTTCAAGGTGAACGTGGCCGCCCCTCCGTCGTTCGACGTGTATCGAAACGTGGAATTTCTGTTCGACGAGCCTGTGGATCGGATTGATACGGCCGCCATCCGTCTGCAGCAGAAGGTGGATACGCTGTGGCGCGACGTGCCCTTTGCCTTCGAGGCCGACAGCATCTGCCTGCGCCGCTACCACCTGCGTGCCTACTGGGAGCCGGAGACCGAGTTCCAGTTGCGGGTAGACTCGGCCGCCTTCCACAGCCTCTACGGCACCTGCACCGACAAGATAGAGCAGAAACTGAAGGTGAAGGCCCTGTCGGACTACGCGTCGCTCTTCTGGAACCTGTCGGGCGTGCCCGACACGGCCGCCGTGGTGGTGCAGCTGCTCAATGCGCAGGACAAACCGGTGCGCGAGGTCAGCACCACGGACGGACGGGCCGACTTTTACTACCTGACCCCCGGCAAATATTACGCCCGCGCCTTCGTCGACCTCAACGGCAACGGACGGTGGGACACCGGACTCTATGCCGAGAAACGGCAGCCTGAACCGATGTACTACTTCCCCACAGCCCTGGAACTGAAAGCCTACTTCGAGGTGAGCCAGGACTGGTACCTGACGGGCAAACCCCTCGACCGACAGAAACCGGACGAAATCAAGAAGCAGAAACCGGATGAGAAGAAGAAACGAAACCGAAACGAGGAGCGTGCGCGTCAGTTGGGCCGGTAGACGAGCAGTGGCCCTGCTTGCCCTGCTGATGCTCCCGCTGTGGGCGGCGGCCCAGTGCCGTATGCAGAACGAGGCTTTCCAGCCGGGCGAGCACCTGGACTACGAGCTGTATTTCAATTGGAAATTCATCTGGTTCAAGGTCGGGACGGCCCAGATGACCACCGCTGCACAGACCTACAAGGGATCCGAGGCCCTGAACACCCATCTGCAGGCCATCACGAGCAAACGCTGGGACAACGTGTTCCGTATGCGCGACACGCTGGTCAGCGTCTACACGCCGATGCTCGAGCCGCTCTATTTCCGCAAAGGAGCCGAGGAAGGCAAGCACTTCACCATCGACGAAGCCTGGTTCGCCTATCCCGACGGACAGTGCCACATCCGCCAGAAACGGACCTACCGCGACGGCACCTTTGTGGAGAACCGCGACACCAGCGCACACTGCGTGTTCGACATGCTGAGCATCCTGGCCCAGGCCCGCTCGTTCGACCCCACCCGCTACAAGCCGGGCGACCGCATCCTCTTCCCCATGGTGACGGGCAAGCGCGTCGAGGAGCAGATACTGATATATCGGGGAAAGGAGGACTTCAAGGCCAAGGACGACGTCACGTACCGCTGCCTTGTGTTCTCGCTGGTGGAGATGAAAGGAGAGAAGGAAAAGGAGGTCATCACGTTTTATGTGACCGACGACCGCAACCACCTGCCCGTCCGTCTGGACCTGTACCTGAAGTTCGGCTCGGCCAAGTCCTTCCTGAAGGCCGCCCGGGGCCTGCGCCATCCGCAGACCTCCGTCGTGAAGCGCAAGTGAGAAGATACGAAACAGCCTCGACCAAGGAGTCTTCCCCTCGGTCGAGGCTGTTTCATATCAGTACGCTCGTCGTTAATCCCAAATCGGTCGTTAGCGTTATGATGATAACGACTTCTATTTTTGAGCAGATGTGTTTTCGTTTTGAGGGCGCAATGGGACTCCATTGTAACCGAAAAACGGGAAGACAGATGCCAAAAAGGAAGTTCGTTTGCGCATAACGGCCTAATGACCGTTTTGGGTTAATATTCGTCGTTCGCATAGAGGAAGGGGAAGGAACAAGCGTCCCACTCGAAGATTTCCTCCGGGCGGAAGAAACGCTTCAGTTCGACGGCCGCCGTCTCGGGCGAGTCCGAAGCGTGGACGATGTTCTCCTGGAAACTCATGCAGTACGAACCGCGGATGGTGCCGGGAGCGGCCAGCCGCCCGTTGGTCGGTCCGGCCAGGGCGCGTACGGCGGCGATGGCGTCGACCCCTTTCAGGCACAGGGCCACGACGGGAGCCGTCATCATCGAGTCCTTCACCCGCTGGAAGAAAGGCTTCCCGCTGAGGTGGGCGTAGTGTTCCGACAGCAGTTCGTCGGTGAGCATCATCATCTTCATGCCGCAGATTTGCAGCCCTTTCTTTTCGAAGATGCTGATGATTTCGCCTGCCAGTGCACGTTGCATGGTGCAGGGCTTGAGCAGTACGAGTGTCTTTTCGATAGCCATGGTTGTTTCGTTTTAAGGATAAGTGAAAAAGGTTTATCGGCCGTAAAGATAGGAAATAAAACCAGACACGTGCAAAAGAAGCGGAGAAATGCTTGATAGACACACAAGAAGAGGGTGTACCAAATGTGTGAGACATGGTGGTACACCCTCTTCTTGTGTGTATGTGGCTTGACTTCAGCTTAGCCAATCAGATTGCTGCCTGTCATCTCGGCCGGCTGCTCCAGTCCCATGATGTGGAGGATGGAGGGAGCCACGTCGGCCAGACGTCCGTCGGCCACTTGGGCATCGGTGCGTTCGGTGACGTAGACGAACGGAACGGGGTTGAGCGAGTGGGCCGTGTTCGGCGTATTGTCGTCGTTGAGGGCGTGGTCGGCATTGCCGTGGTCGGCGATGATGATGGCCTCGTAGCCCTGTGCCTTGGCGGCTTCGATGACTTCCTTGACGCAGGCGTCGACGGCCACTACGGCCTTCTCGATGGCTTCGTACACACCCGTGTGGCCTACCATGTCGCCGTTGGCGTAGTTCACCACGATGAAGTCGTACTTGTTCTCACCGATGGCAGCCACCAGTTTGTCCTTCACTTCGTAGACGCTCATCTCCGGCTTCAGGTCGTAGGTAGCCACCTTCGGCGAAGGCACCAGGATGCGGTCTTCCTGTTCGTACGGCGTTTCGCGGCCGCCGTTGAAGAAGAAGGTTACGTGGGCGTATTTCTCCGTCTCGGCGATGTGGAGCTGCTTCAGGCCCTTGGACGAAATGTATTCGCCGAGGGTATTCTCCACATTTTCCTTGTCGAAGATGATGTGAACGCCTTTGAACGAGGCGTCGTAGGGCGTCATGCAGTAGTATTGCAGGCCCGGGATGGTGTGCATACCGGCTTCGGGCATGTCCTGTTGGGTCAGCACCACGGTCAGTTCCTTGGCGCGGTCGTTGCGGTAGTTGAAGAAGATGACCACGTCGCCTTCCTTGATGGTGCCGTCGACGTTGGCGTTGACAATCGGCTTGATGAACTCGTCCGTTACGCCTTCGTCATACGATTCCTGCATGGCCTGAACCATGCAAGTCGCTTTCTTGCCGGTGCCGTTGACCAGGAGGTCGTAAGCCTCTTTCACACGTTCCCAGCGTTTGTCGCGGTCCATGGCGTAGTAGCGGCCGATGATGCTGGCCACGTGTCCGGCCGACTGGGCGCAGTGTGCCTGCAATTGTTCGATGAAGCCCTTGCCGCTCTTCGGGTCGGTGTCGCGTCCGTCCATGAAGCAGTGGATGAAGGTGTTCTCCAGTCCGTATTCCTTGGCGATGTCGCAGAGTTTGAAGAGGTGGTCGAGCGAACTGTGCACGCCGCCGTTGGAGGTCAGACCCATGAAGTGGATGTTCTTGCCCTGCTCTTTGGCATAAGAGAAGGCGGCCACGATTTCCGGGTTCTTCAGAATGCTGTTGTCGGCACAGGCACGGTTGATTTTCACTAAGTCCTGATAGACGATGCGGCCGGCTCCGATGTTGAGGTGGCCTACTTCGGAGTTGCCCATCTGTCCGTCGGGCAGGCCTACGTTCTCGCCGCTGGCCTGCAGTTGCGAGTGCGGATAGGTTTGCATCAGGTAGTCCCAATACGGAGTGGGCGTGTTGAAGATGACGTCGTCTTTCTTGTGGTCGCCGATTCCCCAACCATCAAGAATCATCAAAAGTGCTTTTTTGCTCATAATTCGATTGTTTTGTTTAAAGTTGCTGTTTAGGATGGGCAAAGGTACGAAATTCATCCGAAAAAGGAACACTGTGGGGTATTATAGTTCGATGCGTAAGTTGCTCAGTTCCGTATCGGTATGGGGGGAGGCCAGTCCGTGCTTCCGTACGCGGATGGTGTGGATTCGGCCCTCGGGCAGGTCGGTCGGTGTGAAGCGTTGCCGGTAGACGGTCTGCGAGGCGGCCGGACGAAGCCGGTAGACGATGTGCCGTTCGAAGCGGTTGTAGAGGCGGACGACGAGTTGGTTCGTCCCTTTCTGCAGCGGCAGCATGACGGTCTCCGGCCGGAAGGTGCAGCGGTACGGGTTCAGGTGCTTGCGGATGGAGCGTCCGTTGAGGAAGATATCGACCCCGTTGCCGGCACCTATCTCTATCAGGTAGTCGGTGGCTTCGTCGGCTGTGAGTTCCTGCATCAGGTAGTACGACTCCAGCGGTTGGACGGCGATGGTGTCTTCGTCGGCTCGGACCGGTTCCCAGGCTTTGCCCCATCCGAGGGGCTTGTCCAACGAAGCGTTCAGCGTCTGCGGGCCGTCGAACAAACCGCTGCCGGGTCCGCACAAGTAGCGTGGTCCGGCCGTCACGCGGCAGCGGCGGATGCCGTAGGCCATCTCGCTGGCCAGCTTCACCTCGTACGCCTTCCCGTCGATGTCGACATCGAGCGTCTGTCCGGCCTCCTGGGCGGTGTAGACGAAGGTCAGTTGGCGCAGCGTCTTGCGGTCGATGGTCCATTGGTAGGCCACGGTGCTGCGGTAGTTGCTATAGTAGTCGAAGCACGAGTAACTGTAGTCCGGGGTGGCGTTTTGAGCGGTGAGCGTGGTCCGTCCGGACAGCATCTGTCGGGGTTGCGGCTCGACGGGCTGTTCGAATGTCAGCCGGACCACGGCCGGAAGAGTCTCGGCGTAGGCTTCGGGGTTGAGGTGCAGGCAGACCTCGTCGGCTTTCTGCTGCGAGGTGTCCACCGGCCCTTCGGCCTTCAGCAGGCGGTTGCCCGGCGTGTGCAGGCGGATGTGGCCGTCGGCCGGGGCTGTGCCGGTGAGGACGAGGTAGAGGCGGTTGCCGTGGCGGGTGACGTCGCCCCAGGCGAAATCCTCGCGGAAGGGAGATGCTTCGGTGTCGTAGATGGCGTCGCCGTTCTGCTGCAGCCATCTGCCGATGCGCTCCAGTACGTCGCGTTCGAAGGGGACGACTGACCCGTCGCCTTTCGGCCCGATGTTGAGCAGGTAGTTGCCGCCGTGGCTCACCACGCGGATGAGGCTGCCCAACTTTTCGCGGGCTTTGTCCTCGGCGCTTCCGCGTTCTTGCCAGGAACGGTAACCCCAGGTCTCGTTGAAGAGCGAGGCGGCGCTTTGCCACGGACATTGCAGGGCACCGTCGGGGTAGCGGTTGTCGGCCATGACGGCGAAATCGTACTGGTCGTTGCCGACGCGTCCGCTCACGAGGCAGTCCGGCTGCAGGCGGTGCACCAGTTCGTAGAGTTCGCGGCTCTGTTCGGGCGTGTTGCTGCCCATGTCGAACCAGAGTTCGGAGATGGGGCCGTAGCCGGTGAGCAGTTCGCGCACTTGTGCCTGGTTGAAGGCGTGGTGGGGCGGTGTGATGAAGTCGCAGTTGTGGCTCGAGATGGGGTAGGCATAGGGGTAGTGCCAGTCGATGAGCGAGAAGTAGAGCCCGAGGCGCATCCCGCCGCGCTGGCAGGCGTCGGCCAGTTCGCGGATGAAGTCGCGGCGGCAGGGGGTGGCGTCGTAGGTGTTGTAGTCGGTCGTTGCGGTGCGCCAGAGGCAGAATCCGTCGTGGTGTTTCGTGGTGACGACGATGGAGCGCATGCCGGCCCTCCGGGCCAGGGCCACGATGGAGTCGGCGTCGAAGGCCGTGGGGTTGAAGCGCAGGGCCGTTTCGGCATACCAGTCGCTGAAGATGCCGGCAAACGATTGGATTTGTTCGCTGTAGCCTTGCGTCACGGGACGTCCGTTCCACACACCGCCCAGTTCGGAATAGAGTCCGAAATGGATGAACATCGAGAACTTGTTGCGGTGCCAGGTGCGGTAGGCTTGTTCCGATACGTGTGGCTCGTTGGCCGACAGCGGGCCGGCAAGCAGCACGGCCAGCAGGAGTGAAAGAATCTTTTTCATAGCAGGGTTGTTTGTTCACGGGCAAAGATAGTGCAAACCGAGCGTAGAACCTTCGAACTTGTTCGAAAAGGTTCTGCCAAGGTGCAGCCTATTTTATGGAAAGATAGTGCAAACCGAGCGTAGAACCTTCGAACTTGTTCGAAAAGGTTCTGCCAAGGTGCAGCCTATTTTATGGAAAGATAGTGCAAACCGAGCGAAGAACCTTCGAACTTGTTCGAAAAGGTTCTGCCGTATAAAAAAAGGTGCGCACTGCTCTCGCGGTACGCACCCTTACAGGTTCGTCTACACAAACCTGAGGAATTGCAATCTTATTACATGAACACAAGTTATCACCTTATGATAACCTTCTTTGTCGTGCTCTTTCCGTTTGCGGTGGCTTTTACCACATAAATTCCTTGCGTCAGATTTTCGTTTTGTACTTGAGCACCGTCAAGCGTGTAGACCGACAGCGTGGCGTCGGTCGCACCCAGAATCCGGATGCGGTTCTTGTCGGCGTAGATGTTCCAGCCTTCGGTCTGCTGGGCTATCGGATGGATGCCGGCGGCGTTGTAGCCCAGTCCGGACTTGACGGCCTGCATGATTTCGTCGCCGTTGCTGGTGTCGAGCAGCATGGCAACGACCGAGAGGTTCGAGTTGTTCTGTACGGCATTGGGCACGGGGATGGAGAAGGTGTGCTTGTAGACTTCCTTCTTCGTCAGCGTGGCGGGCAGGCTGCCTTCCAGTCCGTGCATATCCCAGATGCCGCGGGCTACGTCGTTGAAGGCCATGTCCACCATGACGGGCTTGTATTCCCATCCGGCCATCGAACCGCTGTTGCCGCCGGCGAAGCTGTTGTATTGCTGTGAGCCGGTCACTTCGTCTTCAATCAGGGCGTAGGCCAGACGGTAGGGGGCGTTGGTGTAGTTTTTGCCAAAGGTGACTTCGGTCTCGATGCTGATTTGGCCGTTCATCACTTCCGACACGTTGGCGAAGGCCACTTTGGCCACGGCCAGTTGTCCGGCCTCCAGGTCGTAGTAGCGTTCGAAGTACATCGGGTCGCCGCTGCGGGTGTTGGTCTTGCGGTTGATGACGCCGTTGGGCAGGCCTTGTGTGGCGAAGTATTGCGATGCATCGGCATAGGTTTCCGAAATCATCGGGTCATAGCCACCGTCGAAGCCGGCACTGTTGGTGTGGACGGCAATGCCGATGAAGGTGTCGGGATAACGCTGTTTCATCGACTCCATCACCACGATGCCGCGGGGGCAGTAGCCGCAATTGATGTGGGTGCCTTCTTCGGCCACCACCATGCGGGGGAAGTAGCAGCCTTCTTCGATGATGTTGATGGTGGCCACGTCGGTGTTGTTGCCCATGTCTTCATCGTCACCGTCGTTCACCTGGGTGATGCTGACCTGTACGGCCGTGTTGCCAATCTTGGCCACCGGGTCGATGGCGATGGCGAAGGTGTCGGTCTGTCCGGCCTCGAGGTGCTTGCTGATGCGTTGCGAGGTTTTGTAGCCATTGTCCAGTTGGATGCTCACTTCGTAGCTTTCTACCGGGGTGATGGTCATGTTGTGGGCCACGGCTTTCAGTTCGAAGGGCTTGTTCTGCTCGGCGTGCTTGGTGAGGATGTTGCCGATGGCCATTTCCTTCTTGGGCATCTTGTCGCCCGTGAGCAGAAGCTGGATGCTGAGGCAGCCCCAGCCGTTCTGGTTGGCCATGGTGTAGATGCTGCCCCATTCGCCGTTGCGGCGTACGTAGCTGGCGTTCTTGTAGGCAGAGCCGCCGTCCATACCTATGTGGTTGGTTCCCTTGGCCGTGTAGCCTACGATGAGGTCGTCGGCAATCTGGTAGGGGGCGACGAAGAGGATGTCGCTGAATCCGAGCGCAACGGTTCCGGACACGTTGCCGGACATGGTGGGCATCGTCGTCAGGTCTTGGCCTTCGATGAGGAAGGCCGACACACCAGTGGCGTCGGCGCCGAGTCCGATGCGTACGCCGGCTACCTGGGCGTCTTTATACACACCGAGGATGCTGCGCGGGATGTAGATGGCGGCCGAGAGTTCTTCCTCCTTGTCCCAGCCTACATTGTACTGGATGTTGTCTTCGCAGTAGCCTTTGGCCACGTAGTTGGTGCCGGCCTTGGTGGCCGGTGCGGCCAACTGGCTGACGGGGATGTTGAAGGGCACCACGGTGGGGGTGCTCAGGGTAGACACCTCTTGTGCCTGCATGCTGCCCAGGGCGAGGCCCAGGGCGGCCAGTATTCCGAATTGAAGTTTCATAGTTTACGTTTATGACAACGGGAGTGTGTGCTGCCACACACTCCCGTCGTGAGGGTTAATGGATTAGTAGATGGTGCACTTGATGACGTTTCCGTTCATGTGGACGAAGTAGACGCCGTTGGTCAGACGGATGGTCTGGTGGCCTTCTACGACGCCGTTGCTTACTTCAGCACCGGCTGCGGTGTAGATGTGGTACGGTGTCTGCTGGCCAATCAGGTGGATTTCCTGTTCGTTGGCGTAAGCGCGGATGCCTTCTGCACCGACGTTCTCGATGGCGGTATCCTTCACGCGTACTTCGTTGCTCAATGCGGAGAAGCCTTCGCTGTAGAACACCTGTACGGCATAGGTGTGCGTGTTGCCGTCGGCCGGGATTTCAACGCGGGCCTGCGTCTCGGTCACGTATTCGGGCAGTTTCACGCCGTCCTGGTAGATGTAGTAGCCTACGAAGGAGTAGTTGCCGAAGTCGGGGGCCGTCCAGTAGAGCTGTACGTGCTTGCCGTCGGCGGTCACTTCGCCGGTGAGGTCGGTCACTGCCGGGAACTGTTCTTCGATGGTTCCGTCGGTGATGCTGATGTTGTCAAGATAGAAGTCGTTGCCGCTGGCTGCGCGTCCGCGGAAGACGATGCGGAATTCCTTCACCTTGTTCACGTTGCGGTCGTTCAGGTGTATCTCGTGCTTCTGCCAGCCGAATCCGTCGATGGCGATGGAGTCGCTCAACTGGAAGTAGTTGGCATCCAGGTCGAGGCCTTCCAACAGGAAGAAGTTGTTCTCCTTGTCGGCTGCGGAACGGTGGAAGAGGTAGAATGTGATGACGGGGTCGTTCACACCGGTGAGGTTGAGTTGCGGGCCCAGCAGACGTTCTTCGCTGTATTCGCTGGCGTTCTGGAAGAACATGGCCATGCCTCCATCGTTGTCCTGTGCAGCCATGCCGGCCATCGGAGCGGTGGAAGGAGCCACCTGCACCATGTACCAGGAGTACTGTCCTTCGAGGCGTTGGGTGGTCCAGCCCTTCGTCGTGGTGGCGGCACCCGGGAACGATTCGTAGAACGGAACGCCGTAGCCGTCGCCCAGTACGACGGTGACGTAGTAGGGTGCGCCGGCACCCATGGACGTGTGGGCGGCTACTTCATACGAAACGACGATGTTGTCGAGGTCGCCGTTGGCGAACTGAACCAGGTCGCTCTTCGACATCGAGAAGGTGCATTCCTTGGTGCGTGCCCACGTGATGTAGTCGTCGATGGAAGAACCGGCTACGAAGAACGATACGGAGTAGGTGAGTTTGTCCTTGTCGATGTATCCGCCGTAGTATCCGCCTGTCGGGGCTTCCCAGGTCAAGGTAATCGTCTCAGTGGCTTCGTCGTAGTGGCCTACCAGATGGTTCACTGCTTTGGCGTAGTCTTCGCCTACCCATTGTTTGGCCGAAACGCCGGCACTGTTGCCGTTGTTGTTGAAGCAAACCACGCGGTAGGTGTTGAAGTACTGGATGGGGCTTTCGTCCACGCACGAGTATTCAGCGCCCGGGGTGGGATTCTCGAAGCGTGCCAAGGCACTTTGTTCGTTGCCGCGGTAGACTTCGATGCGGGTGATGTTTTCGGGGGTCAGCGTACTGCCGTCGGCCATCGTGGTCGGTGCGTTGAACGTGATGGTGGCCTTCAGTTCGCCCAGCGGGGCAGGCGTGATGGTCAGGTTGGTGACGTCGGCCGGAGCATCGTCGACAGCCGAAGCGTGTACGCTGTAGCTGAAGAGGTCGAGTACGACGTTCGGATTGCTGTGGTTGTAGAAGCCGAAGTAGAAGTATCCGTCTTGTTCAGCCGTGTACGTGGCCGAGTGTGCAGTCTCGGTGTCGGGGATGGACGTGTTGGTCCATACGCGCTTCAGGGCCGATGTGCCGCCGTAGGGGATTTCGGGCTTGTTCATCAGGTAGATGTCCAGGAATGCCGTCTGGTTGAAGCCGACCTTCGTGGTCAGTTCGATGGTGTAGGTGACGCCTTGGCGCATCTTGATGCGCGGCGTGATGAGCCATGCGTTGCTCTGGTTCTTGTTGCCTTTGAAGCGAGCCATGCTGTATTCGGTCATGAGCTGCCAGTCGTTGCCGTCTTCGTTTTCGTTGATGCGGGTCTGCAGACCCCAGTATTCTTCGGTGTCGAAGTCTTCCATGAACGGCAGGAGCACGCTTTGGCCGTAGGGCTTGTGGTTGGTGAATACGGTGGCTCCTCTCTTGTCGCCGTAGACGGGCGTGATGGAGTAGTAGTAGTCGCGCAGCACGTTGGACGTGATGGTGCCGCTATAGGTGGTGGCACCCTTGGCGGTGGTTTCTTCCACCATGTCGGGGAAGCGTACGAGGGCGTACTGCAGGTTGGCACGGTCCACCTCACCGTTGTTCTCACCCTTGGCGGGTGCTTCCCATGCGAGGGTGAACGAACCGTTTTCCTGGATGGTCAGGACGGGCAGGCTGACGGGCAGAGGTGTGTCGAATCCGGCATAGGTCTTTTCCTGTACGGCAGGGCTTTCGCCCGTGGCGTTCGTGGCGACTGCTTTTACCCAATGGATGCCTTCAGCAGCGAAGGTGTAGTCGAGGACGGCTTCCGCACCCGGTGCGACGTTGCTCACCGATCCGGCTTCCACGTCGTCGACGTAGAATTTGATGGTCATGTTTTCGGTGAGGGCGGTCGTCTGGTCGTAGGCCTTTGTCGGGGCTACGGCTTTCAGCTTGGCGGCCAGCTGTCCGGCAACCGTGTAGGCTACGCTGACCGAGGTCGGCGAAGAGGGCAGCGTGGCATCAGCGCTCGTTTCTGTTGCCATGATGAAGAGGCTGCCGAAGGAGGGGAAGTGGGGTGTGGAACCCACTTCGGTAGTTGCGGCCGTGGCCGGGTCGATGGCGATCAGTTTGGAGTTGCTGCCGAACTGGGGCAACCAAGCTTGGTAGATGCGGCCTGTCTTGCCGTCGATGGCCATCGGGCAAATGTTGTTCGAACGCCAGCCGGTGCTGCCCACGAGGGTGCAGGTGCCTTGTGCGAGGTCGACCGTGTAGAGATCGCCGCCGTCTGTCGACTGGTTGTCGGCAGCCATGGTCGTGGCATAGATGATGCCGGAGGCGTTGGCGGCCACACTGTTGAAACGCTTGTCGGAAATCTGAACCACCTTGGTCAGCACACCCGTTTCGGGGTTGATTTCATGGAATGTCTTTTGGGAGTGGTTGTAGCCGTAGAGCTTGTTGGCGGCTTTGCTGTAGAACATGGCGAAGGGGAAGTTGCCTCCGTTGGTCGACGAAACCGTCAGACTCTTCTCCAGGTCCCAAGTCTCGGCATTGTAGACGTTGAATTTGTATGTCGGATTGTATTCGTTGCCCGTCTGGATGTAGGCATAGAACTTACCTTTGGCGTAGGCACCCGAGTGCGTTTTGCCCAGGTCGGCCACTTCGGCTTCCTTGCGGTAAGAGATGGTCGCTGTGGCATCGAATGAATAGATACCAGCTTTGAGTTCCGAGTTCAAGATGGCGGAACGCAAACTTCCGTACAACTTGACGGCCGAAGCCTCTTCTGCTTGAATCAGGCCGGAGTGCAGGAGCGCTGTACTCAGAAAGGCCAGAATCAGGAGTAAACTTTTTCTCATAATAATGGTGTTAGGGGGAAGCCTGTTGGTTTCTGCGGACAGGAGAGGAAGGCTCCATAAGCCTCTCCGCCGGGTTGTAGTTCTCTCTCAATATTTTTTGGTATGGGCAAAAATAAGGAAATAGGGGATTCCCCCGATTGACATAGGACAACACTTTGCCAGGCGAAAGCCCCGGCGTATGGAAATATGTCGGGAAAAGCGGCCATCTGCTTGCGGCTTGCGATGCGGCGGAAACGGTCGGGCTTGCCGTCGGCGGTTGTTCTGGGGGCGGTGGAGGAGACACGGAGGGCGGTGTTGCAAGCGCGTTGCAACGTCGTTGCAAGGCCGTTGCAACCGGCTTGCAACAGCGTGCGCGTGCCGGCGCGGAAGCCTGCGCTTGTAGACGAAAAGGGCGGAATGCCTGCACGCGTTTTATATTCCAAGCCTTGGAACGTACGTTTCACGCCTTGGAATGTACGTTTCACGCCTTGGAATGTACGTTTCACGCCTTGGAATGTACGTTTCACGGCTTGGAACGTACGTTTCACGACTTGAAACGTAGATTTTGTCTGCGGGTTTGGGCAAGTTTGTCAAGACGTGGCATGATATGGATGTGGTAATATCAGGGGGACCTATCCATCGCGGACAAGTCCCCCTCTCACATAATTTGGAAAAAGTAAATGAGAGTAAGAGTTATTCGGGGGGGGGGTAAAATAAAATCCTATGCCCCTCCTTCCTCCTTATGATACTCTTCTCTGCGGAGTGTTTTATTGTGTGTTGTGCTTCATTAGATGCTTTTGTGTCATCATACATGCCATTTGCTGCATCAAGCATTCTTCCTCCTCAATCTTCAGTACGGCTTCTGTTGGCTTGCTATTTTTCGAACTGGGATTTATGGGGGAAGTATGTGCTTAAAAAGAGTTTGGCGCGTTTCCGGTCTGTGTCGTTGCTGTATTGGGAATCATTCATACAAAACAATAAAGGGTTATAGCGGAGGAATTTATCATAAAGTTTGTGGTTGTCGATGTGCAGACGGAAAGACGTATGCTGCGACACGTAGCGCAGATGTCCGCAATTTGTGGCCAAGGCCACAAAAGAGTAGATATTGCGTTGGATGTCATTGTTGGACCTCATGTGGTTCATGAGGGTAGCATCGATTTCGTCTTTAAATAGTTGACGCGTCAGGTAATAATTACTTTTAAGATATGAGTCTATGTTGTGATGGGTCCTCCCCGGATAGTATGTTCCGAATCGTTTTTCCACTAATTTTGCGGAGTGATGGATTGTTAGTTTGTACGTACTGAGGGGCTTCTTAAGTACTCGTACCTTGAACCATAAAACATATTTACGCAGGAAACGATAGTTTAGGCGTATAATGGGGAAGAGGTCCTTCGCAAAGAACGTCTCTGGTGAGACTGGCTTGTTGAAGAACATATCATCGTTGGCGTAGAGGAAATGTTCTGAGAGGCCTGGAATCAGATGCAGGTGATGTTCTATCACGTTGGAATTGAAACAGGGGCGACATTCCGGCGGAAGTATTTCTGTGTGGTCTACTATCCGAATCTTGGGATTAGACGTGTCAAGCCACTGGGGAACTTGGTTGTCAGTGACAATGAAAATTTTGCGTATCCAAGGAGCATATTTGTCTACCGAACGCAGGCTATATTTCAGTTCGTCATTGTCTGCATAACGTCCTTGGCAGTTTGTCGAGTCAACGGTAGGCTTTCCTATGCAAGCATTCCGTTTTGCAATCCATTGAGGGTCGTTCCCGTCTACCCAAAGATATACTAAGTCAATGTCTGTCATGTGTTTATAAGTTATTGAAGATTCGTTTTTTAATTTCAGGATAGCATTGGAGGATTTCGTTTAACGCTGAGGCGTTGCGATCAATCCCTTTTTTGAAGTTGATGGTTTTCAGTGAGATTTCCTTCGGCTTGCTCAAACCGCGAGGCTTGTTGCGTCCGAATGGGACGGGAATCACGGGAGTCCCGTTTGCAACTGCGGAAGCCCAAAACCAGATGTCGTCGCAACTGGGTGCTATTTGAGTAAATAACTCTATCTGCAGCATCTCGTTTTTCAGAGAATGTGGAGGATAGAGTACGCCTCCTACACCTGTTTGTAAATTGGTGAAGTCCTTGTGGATTCTTTTCAGCACGAAGTCATACCATCGGTATTTCTTCCACGCCCGATAAGGTTTGTTTGGTACGATTCGTTTTGCCCGGTGAGCCAACACAGAATCGGGCATTTGCGCATGCAGTCTGAGTAAGTCTCGTAGCATGTGTTTGTGATAAAGAACGTCATCGTCCACGGTTACGATGATTGCTTCCGGAAAATCTAATAGGGCAGGTATTAGTTTCCGATATGAGCGTATGTCTGTGTCGTAGTTCCTAAGTTCGAATGCTGGATTTATAGTGGCAAGTTCCCTCAATTCATGAGGAATCCCTGTCTCTTGAAACTGGGAAAATGTCAGGTAAAGAATCATCTTATCAGGTACGACAGACCCGTTGAGGATGGATCGGATGGCCTGCACCGCATAAGATATGGCTTGTGGAAACGATGTCATTGAGACAACCACTTCCTTATTAAGTCTGTTTTTCATGGTTTCTTCCCTTGATTGTTCTTCTCGTCAATGTCGTTGAGGTCATACTGCTTGAAGTATTCCAAAGTCAGTTTTTTTTGTCTTCCGCTAGCTCTTCCTCTTGCTTGTTTTTCGGTGAACTCTTCATAAGAACGCACTGCATAGTGGTTGATGCGAATAACATCCTGTTGTGGCTCTCGACTGCGAAAGTGCTGCACGATTGGGTGAAGATGTGAATCAGCAGCGAACCCGGATATTTTTGCCGCCTCGTGGCAACCTATCATGTTGAAAACTCGTCGAGGGTTTACGATGCTTTTAACGTGTCGGTTGAGGTAATGGTTGGGGACGGAGTGTTTTTGAAATCTGTCCATTACGGGCTTCTCAGACTTGGTTCTTTCTCCACTGCTCCCATAGATTAACCAGTTAATTTCTACCGCAGAGAAGGATTCGAATCTTTTTAGGAATGCCGGTATGGATGCATCTTTTAGGGGGACAATAAACTCGTCCAAGTCGATAAAAGCCATCCAGCGTGTGGAGAAACGGTTGTTCTCTATGCAGTTGTCATAAACTGCCAATTGTTGCCGGTGCCCGGGCCAATAGATGTAATCAACCAGACCGGAATTAATATATGGTTTGAGAACTGTCCGAGTGTTGTCGGTGCTTTCATTATCGTAGATGTAGAATTTGTCTACTCCATGCGTGTGATGCCATTCTATCCATTCCTTGAAGTACGGGCCTTCATTTTTGGCTATTGCACACACGGCCAGATAGTATTCAGGCGTAGAGTGATTGTTCTTGATGGTATGTTTCAGTCTATAAGCATTTATGATGCCATATCTCAAGATTCCTCTCCACCTGTTCCGTGTCATTTTATGCGGAATGACTCCGGCGATTATTTCAGCAAGAACTTTGTTCATAACCTAAATTTCAAAACTTGATTTATTGGGAAGTATGGACATGAATGAGAGGTTTAGTTCCTTCATGACTGCTTCATAGTTACGTATGTGTACGTTGTCGTTCAGACAAATAAGTTTATAGGATTGCCTGCGTATCGCATCAACGGCTTGTTTGGCCCTAATCATAAGGGGAAACATCTTTGTATCCTTATATGTGTTGTATGGTTCAAACTTACCTCTACAGATTTGCCACGTTCGGAATAGTTCCGGGGTGTAGTCGGATGTGGACCGGAATCTGTTGGAGGATGTGGCGGATAGTTCTTTTCCCGCCGCAGCCCACACTTCTTCAAAAGTGGATTTCAAGTAAGGCTGAGCGTTGTGTGGGGTGCGGAGCGTAATGAACTTATTGTAGAATTTGAGAATGTAGTTCCATCGTGCCTTGAACCCATAGGCCTTGTTGAACCATTTTTCATGCCACTGAGACATGACAGTCCTTTTGTCAAAATGCTGGTTGATAATCCTGATGTTGTTTTTGATTCGGATGTACCATTGTGACCATGCCGGATTATAGTCGAAAACCGCAATATCACATGGAAGACCGTTCTTGAAGAAACGTTCTTTTTCGACATGATTGATTAGATAGAAGTCATCATTGAAGTAAACAAAATGCTCGCTTAGTCCGGGTATTTTGTGTATGTAACGCTCTATTACCACTGAATTGAAGGTTGGTGTGTATTGTAAAGGTATAAAGTCTGTGTGATAAACCACATGAATTTTGGGATTATTTAAGTTTAGCCATTCGGGCACCTGACTGCTGGTGACAAAGTGAATTCTTCGTACCCAAGGGGCAAATCGCTCAACGCCACGGAACCAGTATTTGAGGAGTCCGTTGTCTCTGAACCGAGCATGAGATGTCCCGTATTCTGTACTATTCCCGTCTGTACGGTATCTGTTGAATTCTTTTTGCCATTGTTGGTCGTTCATGTCGACCCATGTAATTACGAAATCGATGTCCATGTTATTAGTAGAAATTTGTAGGTGGTGTTTATGGTCTGATAGCATGCTTGAAGCGGTTGTGAGTCCACAAATAGAACTCGGGATGTTCGGTTATCTCTTGCTCAAGTTGTTGGTAATAGAGACTGGTCAACTCGAAATCGGGTAGGGTCCTGGGATTGTCGTGCAATGGCACAAAAGAGCATTCGTAATATCCTCTTCGAACTCTCTTCATGCGGAGGAAAATAGCCTCATAACCATAGTGCTTGGTCACTCTCTCTGTGCCTGTTAGCACAGGCACTCGGTGATTGAGAAATGGGAGGAAATGTTTCGCTTCCTTTTTTCGAGGCGATTGGTCGGCGATGAATCCAATGACACAGGGCTTCCCCTCTGTTGCTACTCTTGCCATGAAACGGGCCGTTTGGTGCATATCAACTGAGATATGGCCGAAGCGTCCACGTAGTACGCTCATGAACTTGTCTATGGATTTGTTGCGTAATCGATGAAATATTTGTGCTGCTATTGTGTCAGGGCACATCCATAACCTCATTGTGGATACCCATTCCCAATTGCCATAGTGCCCTAAGAAAAGTGAGATGGACTTCCCCTCTGCAACTTTCTGGTTTATCAAGGTGATATTTGAAAATACGATATGCTCCTTTAATTCATCGGGGGCAATAGTCAGAAGTTTGCAACTTTCAAGAACTATGTCGACAAGGAAGTGGTAGAACTTTCTTTCTATTGCTTTCAGTTCTTTCAGACTCTTTTGGGGGAAGGATTCAATCAGATTCCGCCTGACAATTTTTCTGCGATAGCGAATCATGTAATAGGTGGGGTAATATAGAATGTCCGATAGGATATATAGCCCCTTAAATGGAGTGGACGAGATTATTCTGACAAGCCCAAAGAGCATATAATAACATACGGTTCGAAGAGATTCTTTCATATCAAAGATGCTATTATGTGACTGAATGTGTTTTCGACGGCTCCGATGTGGCTTTCGGTAAAGTCGTATGCAAGCACTTTGGCCTTGTGTGATAATATTGGATTATTTTTTACGCTGTTTCCCCATACGCGCAAGCCATTTGTGCCGCGTACAATTTGAGCGATTCCTCTCTCGACAAGAACCTTTGGAATTGGTTGTTTGCTACTACGCGCACCGAATGCAATGGGTAAGCCGTGGATCATTGCCGCTATACTTTGCCGAGAATTGAAGAACCCTTCGCTCCCGATGTATGCAAATGTGCCATAGCGATAGAATTCTTCTGCGGATGTGAGAAAGTCGATAACTAAGGTTTGTACTTTCTTAAAATCCGAGTTCGTATCACATTCGGAATAGCATACAGTTGGATTGTTGAGTGCCGCTTTGATTCGGTTAAGAGTCTCCTCGCTGATGATGCGGGGAAAAAGAATACATTTTATGGAACTATCAGTGTTAACTAATTGTGCGACACGCCTTAAATCTTGTTCAAGGTCGATGTTCCCTCCAATAAAGATGTGTTCTGAATTTTTAGTAAACTGCTCAATGATTGAGAGGCGAGGAGAGGGTGGTTTTGGCAGGCACTTCGTCCGAATCTCGTCTATGAGTGGATTCCCCGTATAAGAGGAATTGGTAATCCCTATCGTATGTAGATATTTGCAGGATGCAACGTCGGTTGCGAAAATGTGTGTAAATCTTCTGAGTGCATTTCTTTTCGAAATACTGTACCATTTTGTAAACAGAGAAGAATCTTCTGAGAATGTATTTGGTGTGATTAAGAAAGTGGGAATCTTGTTTGCGCTCAGTAGCCAATAGTAATTAGTGTGTTTGGCTAATGAAACGAAAATAGCCATAGAGGGCTTTGTCTGTTCAAAGAACAGTGTGGCGTTCGAGATTGTGTTGGCAGGGAGTTGAAAGATGTAGTCCATCGGAGCGTCCCATGCTTCAAAACAGTTGTAATCAGCAAAGGCATTTGCCGACCCCGAATAAGTGAGCAGAATGGTATATTGATTCTCGTGTGCGAATCGTCTTATGATGGGACTTACAAACTCGTATTCAATCCTTGAATCCACGTGTATCCAAATAACACGTTTCGTGGATTGGGATATGTCGGATTGGATAATGGTTTTTAAAGATGCATTGCCTTGTGGAGGGAATGCATGTTCAGAATGGCCTTCTGCATGACTTGTTGGAACGTTTGCAGATGCTTTCCTTTGAAGGCGTTTCAGTGGCCAAAGGATGACATTTGTCATTCGTAATCAAATACTTATCCTTCGGCTCCCTCATAAGGATGGGTTGAGGTTAAGGTATATATACAAAAAGAGCGTGGAGCCAGTCTGTTGCTCGTTCCACGCAGTAAAGGCTCTCGCATTGCCTAGATTGTCGAAACGAACAACGCTGAAGCCCCACGCAAATGTATCATAGATATAAGTTCCAGAGGCAACGGATAATTATATTACCTGATGCCTTGGAACACTTATAATACATGCTTAGGGACGTCCTCGCTGCCTTGTTTTTGACAATCTGTTTTGAATTTGCGAGATTCTTACTGCGTCAAAACCAAAGCGTTAGATTACGCCTTATATGTATATATGTCTTGTTCTTCTATGGCCTTACGGCCATTGTGGAAACTCGACGTTGCAAATATATTAAAATTATTCAATCCATGATGTTTTTGTGGGTGGTTTTATTTGTTCAAGTCCACGGCCCGTTCATTTCGGCCCTCCTGGCCAATATTCAAGGACATCCTGCATCGCCCGATGCGGACAAACCATCGGGAGGCCGTTTCCTCCCGTAAGCAATCAAGGCCAACCCTGTAGGAGCACAGGCTTCGTTTGCCTTTCAAGACGATTTTGAGGTCGGCCTGCCCCGCCTGGCAGACGGGACATTGGGGTGATCGAAAACAAAAGAATGGCGTGCCGCACCTACGGCGCTCCCGTGGATGGATGTGACGGCTATAACGGCCCTTACGGACCGCCCTGTTAAGTGTCGGGCCGTCGGCCCTCGCTTCTTTCGGATAAATAGAGAGCACAGCGGAACGATGGCACCCATTCTGACCGTTTTGGGTTTGTCTACCGATTCTGATGGGTAACCTTCCCATGCCGTTCCCGAGTTCACGGAAATGATAGAATTCAGTGGAAATGCTCCTCTGCGGGAATCAAGTACTCTCGTGGCGGTTTGAGGGTACCCTCGTGGTGGCTTGAGGGTACTCTCGTGGTGGCTTGAGGGTACTCGCATCCACGGATGCGGATGATGCCTGACTATGACTGATTTTACTTCACAGTGATTGGTTTGTTTACGAGTTTACTTCACAGACATTGCGATGTCTTCCTAAGATACTTTACAATGTTGCTTAGTCGTTCCTAAACCAGTTCACAAATGCAAAGGTAGTCACCTTTTGGAAACATGCAAGAGGGTGTCCCGGTCGTCGTGGAGGGGGTAGGGAAATGGACAAAACGAATGGTCGATTGGGGGAATATGACAGCGGTATGTCAGCATGGCCAATCAGCGGTGTTGCTATCGGCATTCGGTCTGGGTCGTGTATGCCACTACACTCCCTTCGGCCTCAGCCTCAGTGCCTTGCATCTCGACCATTCTGAATAACACATTGAGGCTGCGTCAAAACATGGAGTTTTGACACAGCCTCAATGTGTTGACAGGAGTGTGGACCTACCGGCGGGTCAGCGTCACTTCGAAGCTGGCCGCATCGCGGCAGGCAAATTCCAGCACGGTCTGTTTCTTGTCGGCCGAGACGATGCGGCAGGCCGGGTTGTCGCTGACGGACCAGCAGCCGGCGAGGGTGACGCGCACGGGCACCTCCAGGCTCTTGTTCTTGTTCCAGGGGCGCGAGTAGATGCTGCGTTCCACGCGTTTGCCCTGCTCGTCGTAGATTTCGTCGGCCGGGCCGCGATAGAGGGCCAGGTCGGGATTGGCCACGGTGAGCACGGCGTGTTGCTTGTCTGTCTGGCGCACCATGACGAGGCAGGCCGTGTCGGTGCGTTGCAGCAGTCCCTTGGGCAGGGCGTCGGCCTTCTCGAAGAGCACGTAGGAGGTGATTCCGGCTGCCTTGTCGCGTACGATGTGGGCGTTGGCGTCTTGTTGCAGCACTTCGAGGGTGGGTTTCTTCGCGAAGCGTTCCACGGCCTCGCGGGTGGTCTGCGGCAGGATGAAGTAGCGGTAGGCGCGGCCCTTGGGCGAGCGGCCGTGGTTGATGGTCAGGCTCATCCAGTCGCCCTGGGTCGGTTTGCCTTCGTTCGAGATGGACTTCTGGCCGAAGTGGCTTGCGAGGGTGGCGTTGTCGTAGCCTTTGAGGGTGGGGATGACGTAGCCTGTGTGGAGGTGGTCCATCCAGTAGCCCTTGCCGGCCACGGGCTGGTTCCAGTAGGCGCGGTCGGGGTCGTTCAGCAGGGCCAGTTGGAAGACGGTGGTCTCGGTGTCGAAGTCGGTTTCGGCGCACTCGATGTCGGAGCCGAGGCAGGCAATCTTGTCACCCAGGAAGTGGTACGACTTGCGGGCACGCAGGGTGCCTTCGTACTTGTCGTGCTCGTGCAGTTTGATGCCGAAGGCACCGTTCGTCTTCTCCTGTGAGATGCCGCCGGCGAAGTATTCGTCAGAGAAGAGCATCTCCTCATAGCCGGAATAGACGTCGACGTTGAGCACGGTGGCCTTCAGGCGGTCGATGGGCAGGTAGACGGCCGTGGCTCCGGGCATGCGGCCCCAGTCGAACCCTTCTTCCACCCATCCGCCGGTACGCATCGACACGTCGTCGGTGGCCTTCGGGGCGGTGATGATTTGCAGCGAGCCGTGGGCCAGGTAGCGTCCGTAAATGTTCACGCCCCGGTAGTGTTCGGCGGCCCAGAAGTAGCGCGAGTTGCCGCGTGCCACGGCGGCCCAGTTGCTGCGCCGCTGTACGTTGACGCAGCCGTAGCCCAGGTTCCAGTTGCCCTGCGGGTCGGGCTCGGCCTGGCATCCGGCATTGGCGAGGGCCTGCTGCATGGCCTTTTCGCGTGCGGTGGGGACGAAGGGCATGTATTCCGGTGTGTCGGCTTCGGAGGCACCGGCCTTGTGGGTGACGAGGCGCAGGTAGGCATTGCCCATCTCGCGGTCGATGGCTTCGCGTCCGTCGGGTGTGCCGGACAGGGCCATGCGGGCGTAGTGGATGGGAATCAGCGTGCCTTTGCCGTCGGGGTGTCGTCCGGACATGGAGAGGGGGAAGTCCAGTTTGTTGCAATAGAAGCGCATGGCCAGCAGGACGTTCTTCACGGTGCTGTGCGCCCATTCCGAGACGGCAAACGAGGTGCGGCTGAGGAGGAAGATCATGTTGGTGGCTCCGTCCAGTCCGCCCACGGCATAGGCCGGATAGTTGTTGCAGTGGTGGAAGGCGCCGCCGTCGGGCTTGAACGAGCCGGCCAGTCCGTCGGCAGGCAGGCAGCCGTTGTCAATCCAGCGCGAGAAGGAGCGGAGGTACTGCACCTTCTCGGGGCTGTCCTCCATCATCAGGATGCTGGCGATGCGTCCGGTGGTACCGGTGTTGAAGGTATCCATGTCCATGCCCTGCACGGTGGGCTTGATGTAGACCTCGTTGGCCATGCCGTACCAGCGCATGGCCTTTTCGGCCTCGTTCAGTTTGCCGGCCTCGCGCAGTACGTCCTTCATGAGGAAGAGCGCAGTGTAGTAGCCCCGGAAACTGTAGCCGTAGTGGGTGAAGTTTCCCAGACAACTGCCGTAGTTGATGCCTTGGTCGACGGCATGGTCGTACATGGCCAGGAAGATGCGCTTCAGTTCGTCCTTGTCGGCCGGACGGGAGGCATCGTTGTAGGCCACGGCCACTTTGTTCATCAGGTTGAAGTATTCCTTCAGTTCCATGTGGGCCTTGTTGTACATATTGGGGTCGTAGTCGGGCAGGATGCGCTCGAAGCATTCGTTGGCCCGGGCGAAGAAGATGGGCAGACCGCTCACGTTGCCCTGCCCGTCATAGACGATGCGGTAGCGTGCATAGCCTTTGCGGATGGCGGCCAGGGTCTTCTCGGTCAGTTCGGCGGGCTGGTAAATCATGCCTTTGAAGCGTTGTTCGAGGGTGGCGATGTCCTGCTTCTGCTGCGGGCTCACGGTGGCTTCGAGCGGGATGTCGGGGCGCAGACGCGAGTGTTGGAGCAGGATGAGCCAGTGGCTCGTGGTGGCGGCGTTGACGAAAGGCACCTGCTCGTCGGCCGTCTGGTGGCGGTGGTCCATCATGGCGGCGGTCAGCAACTGGTCGATGAAGAGTTCGCCGGCCTCGTCGGGAGCCACGATGCGGAGTTCGTTCATGCCTACCTCGGGTGTGCCTTCCATGTCGCGCTCATAGCATACCCAGGCAGCGCGCCAGCCGGTGAAGTTCAGGTTCATGGGGAAGTGGGTGCACAGCTTGCCGTCCTTGAGGAACTGGAACCGGGCCTGCTTGTCGACTGCCTTCTTGTTGTACACCCATACGACGAAGCCCGACAGGTAGGTGTCCTTGCCGGTAGGGTCTTTGGGCTCGAAGCAGAGGTCTTTGCGGATGGAGAGGACTGCGCCCGGCCGGTAGGTCCAGCGCAGCGACTGTGCCCCGTCCTTGTAGTGGGCGGTGCTGAGGCCGAGCTCGGATGCTTCGGCGCTGACGAAGGTGGGTACTTGGCCGTCTTCGAACGAGAGCAGCCGGTCGTGCTTCACCAGTTGCGCATCGGCAACCGTCGGAAGCAATGCGGCCCCGAGCATCAGGGCCTTGCGTAAAAAGGTTGTTCGTTTCATAGTAATGATAGAATTAAAGTTCGTTCGTTTTGTTCTGATGGTGCAAAAATGCCGATTGTCTGCCAATCAAGGGGTGGACAATCGTACAGAATAAGTCCACAATCATCCGTGGCGGTGCTGCATCACTCTGCCTCCTCCTCTCCTTCCTCGGCGCCTCCCTTGCGGTAGGCGATGGGGCTGATGTGGTATTGGTCCTTGAAGCATTTGCTGAAGTAGCGCGACGAACTGAAGCCCACCATGTCCGACACTTCGGAGATGCTCAGCTCCGGATTGTTGCGCAGCAGGATGGCCGCCTTCTTCAGCCGGATGGTGGAGACGAACTCGTTGGGCGTCTGCCCGGTGATGCCTTTGATTTTGACAAACAGGTTCGTGCGGGCGATGCCCATCTCGCGGGCGAAGATGTTGATGTTGAAGTCGGTGTTGTCGATGTAGCGTTCGATGATCTGGGTGGCCTTGTCGAGGACGGCCTTGTCCATGGCGTTGGTGGCAAGCATTTGCGGGGAGATTTGTGGTTGTTTGCTGAATTTCTCGTGCAGCATGATGCGGCTGTTCACCAGGTTGTTGCAGCGCGAGATGAGCACGTTGACGTTGAAAGGCTTCGTCACATAGTCGTCGGCCCCCAGCCGGAGGCCTTCCATGTTGTATTCGATGGCCGTGCGGGCGGTGATGAGCACCACGGGGATGTGGCAGGTCTCAATGTTCTCCTTGATGCGCTTGCACAGTTCGGTGCCCGACATGACGGGCATCATCACGTCGCTCAGCACGATATCGGGCTGTTCGGCCTGCACACGCTGCCAGGCTTCCTGGCCGTTGGCCGCGGTGACCACGGTGTAGAACGTCGAGAAGATGTTGGCCAGCATCTCCTTCAGCGCCTCGTTGTCCTCGACGATGAGGATTTTCGCCTGCCCGTTTCGCAAGGCCGGGGTGCCGGCCTGGTCCTGTTCCCTCAGGTCGAGCGCCAGGCGGGCCTGCTGCAGGAAGGTCTGGTCGGCGTTGTCGGTCTCGAGCAGTTGCTCGTCGGCAAAGTGGGCGTGCCCCAGTTTCAGCCGTACGGTGAAGGTGCTGCCCTTGCCCAGTTCGCTGCTTACGTCGATGGTGCCGTGGTGCAGTTCCACGATGCCCTTCGTCAGGGCCAGGCCGATGCCTGTGCCTACCTGCTCCTTCTGGTTCTGGTAGAAGCGTTCGAACACTTTGTCCACCTCGTCGGGGGCGATGCCCGTGCCGGTGTCCGCCACCTCGAACACGGCCTCGTCGCCCTCCCGGCGGATGCGCAGGGTGATGGTGTCGCCGGCCTGGGTGTGCTTGATGGCGTTCGAGACGAGGTTGTTGACCACCTTCTGGAACTGCTTGGCGTCGAACCACACCTCCAGCGAGTCGATACCCTTCTCGAAGAGCAGGCGGATGCGCTTGCTGGTGGCGTATTCCTTAAAGATGAGGTAATGCTCCTGGATGAAGTCGACCAGGTCGTGGCTCCACACCTTCAGCTTCATGTGTCCCTGCTCCGTCTTGCGGAAGTCGAGCAGCTCGCCGATGAGGTCCTGCAGCTGCAGGCAGTTCTTGTAGACGCTCAAGACGCGGTTGTAGACCGCCGGGGTGAAACTCTGCACTTGCAGCAGCATCTCCACGTGCCCCATGATGAGCGTGAGCGGCGTGCGGAACTCGTGCGATATGTTGGTGAAGAAGCGCAGTTTCGACTGGTTGAGCAGCTCGATGTCGCGGATGTGCGTCTGCTCGTACTTCAGCGATTCCTGCAGTTTGATGCGGCCGTTGTAGGCACGCACCAGGTAGTAGAACACGACGGCCAGCAGCAACGCATAGACGAGGTAGGCGGCCGTGGTCTTGTACAGCGGCGGGAGCACCTTGATGCTGAGCCGGGTCTGAGGCGCAAAGGGGCTGTCCTTGCCCTTCACCACCAGCGTATAGGTGCCGGGGTTCAGGTTGGTGTAGGTGATGAAGTTGCGGCCCTTCGTGTCGATCCATTCGTTGGAGAAGCCCTCGAGGCGGTAGACGATGTCGTCCTTGTTGGCCGGGATGAAGTTCGACAAGGCGAACTCGATGGTGAACACCGACTGCTGGCTGTTGAGCGTGATGCGGTCGGTGCTGCAGAGCGAGGTGCTCAGGATGCCGGTGTCGTCGCCCACGCGCACCTCCTTGCCGTTCACGGTCAGGCGGATGGGGATGATGTTGTAGGGCTTGGGGTCGAATTTCAGGTCTTTCTCCTTGAAGGTGACCAGCCCCGTCACGCCGCCCAGCCACACCTCGCCGGAGGAGGAGAGGTAAAGGGCGTTCTCGTTGACGGCCGTCAGCGGGAAGCCGTCGTCGATGGTGTAGTTGCGGAACGTGCGGGTCTCCTTGTCGAACTGCGAGAAGCCGCGGTTGGTGATGACGAGCAATTTGCCGTAGCGTGACTCGCACACCGAGTAGACGCAGTCGCTGGCCAGGCCGTTGTGCAACTGGTCGAAGTTCTCGAAGGTCTGCGTCTGGTAGCGGAAGCGGTCCAGTCCGCTGCCCGAGGTGGAGAACCAGAGGTCCTGGTTGTGGCCCTCGGTGATGTTGTTCACGTTGTTGTTGCTGAGGCTGGCCGGGTTGGCCGGGTCGTGGCGGTAGTTGGTCAGTTCGTTGGTGTCGAACCGGTAACTGAACACGCCTTCGCCCGTGGCGGCAATCCAGAGCGTCCCCTCGTGGTCGAAGATGACGGAGGCCACCATCTTGATGCTCCGGCCCAGCGAACTGTCTTTGAACAGTTGGCGGCATTTGCCGTCGGCGGGATTGAACAGGCATACGCCGTTCTGCGTGGCCACGATGAGGCTGTCCTTGTAGGGGATGATGTCGCGGATGATGTCGGACGGGAGCGATTGCGGGTCGCCTTCGCGGACGGGGTAGTGGGTGAAGTGTTCGGTCCGGAGGTCGAGGCGGTTCAGGCTTCCCAGGTGGGTGCCTATCCAGAGGCAGTCGTGCCGCTCGTCGTAATAGAGTGCCTTGACGTTGTTCTGCGAGATGCTGTTGCGCCCTTCCTGGTGCATGTACCATTTGAAGGTGCCGGTCTGCGGGTCGTACTTGTTCAGTCCGCCGCCCTCGGTGGCAATCCAGAAGTTGTGGTCCTTGTCTTCGAGCATCCGCCCCACGATGGGTGAACTCAGCCCGAGTCTCTCGGTATTCGACACCTCGAAGCGGGTGTAGATTTCGTACGAAGGGTTGAAGTAGTTGACGCCGCCGAAGTAGGTGCCCATCCAGAGCGTGCCTTGTGCGTCCTTCTTGATGCACCATACCGACGAGTTGCTCAGCCCTTCGGGGTGGTTGATGTCGGCCTCGAAGCGGAGAAATCGGCCGGTGCGCTTGTCGTAGCAGTTCAGCCCGTAGAAGGTGCCTATCCAGAGGTAGCCTTCGCTGTCCTCGCAGCAGTCGCGTACGAAGTCGGAGCAGAGCGAGTTCGGGTCGTTGGCTTCGTAGCGGAAATTGGTCATCTTCCCGTCCTTGAACCAGAAGGCGCCGTCGGTCCAGCTGCCTATCCAGATGCCTTTCTCGCTGTCCTGATAGATGTTGGTGATGTTGGCTTTCTTCACCGGGTGCCCGGTCAGTTCTTTCATCTTGGTGTCGAGGCAGAACACGCCCTCGTTGGTGGTGCCTATCCAGAGCGTGCCCTTCTCGTCCTTGAAGAGGCAGTAGATGTTGGCCTGGCGGTCGGGCAGTTCGTAGTAGGTGGTGATTTCGTGCGTGGCGGGGTCGAAGAAGAGGATGCGGTGCCCCTGGCCGATGTAGAGGCCGCCGTCCTGGTAGTAGATGGAGGTGGCCTTGCCCGAAAGCAGCGTCTTGAACTTTTCGGTGCGGAAGTTGAACTCGGCCACGCCTTCGGTGCAGAGCAGGTAGACGCGTCCGTCGTGGTCGCCGTCGAGGCGGATGATGCTGTTGCAGAAGAGGCTGTTGGGGTTGTTCTTCTCTTGCTTGAATGCCTTGATGTCGTTGCCGTTGTAGCGGCAGAGGCCGTCGCGGGTGCCTATCCAGACGAAGCCGCGTTCGTCCACGTAGATGGAGTTGACCGTGATTTGCGACAGTCCGTCGTCGGTGGTCAGGTGCCTGAACGTAAATTCCTTACCCCCCCACGTAGACCACAACGGCGAAGCCGCCAGGGTCAGCAGGAGGCTGACTAAAAGTCGGCGTATATGTTTCGTTTGCAGATGCATTCGTATGTTTGTGGGTTAACAGTTGCGGACAAAAGTAGAAAACATTGTTTAAAATACAAATCTTTCGGCAGACAAAGTGTCAGTCCGCCGGTGCCGGCGGCGTCTTGTTTTCCTCTGTTCGGACGGAGTTTTTCTGGCGTAGGTATTCGAAACCGAAACGGCACTGCAGGCACTTCTTCGGGTCGCAATAGGCTTTCTTCAGTTGGATGAGGGCTTGCGTGTCGGCTGCGTTCTCCACCGGCAGGCCGGCTTCCTGCCACATCCGGATGATGTGGTTCTGCTCCGGCTTCAGTTCCTCGAGGAAGGCGGTGGCCCGTTGGCGCAGGGCCTCGTTGCCCTGGCGTGTGCCGTAGGTGTAGAGGAAGGGAACCACGGTGTTGATGAGCACCAGGTCGAGCGAGCGGGCGCTGACCGTCTTGGCTCGCCGGGGCGAGGTGCGTCCGAAGAGGTAGTGCGTCTCCCAATAGTCCGACACGCGCGAAGCCAGCAGTGCTTTCGCCTGTTGGGTCGTGGCGGCCTCCATCACCCGCGAGAACAGGCCCTGTTCCTGGTAGTAGAGCATGGCGAGTTGGGCCAGGCGGATGTGCGGGAAGTTGCCGGGACGCGAGCGGAGCGTGCTCCACCGCCACCCTTCGAGGGGCTGCAGGCCGAATTTGTGGCGCAGGTAGGCGTATTCGCGTTGCAGTTGCTGGCAGTAGGTGTCGTCCGTCGGGCCGTCGAGCAGGCCGGCCTGGCCGAAGAAGATGGCCTCTATTTGGAACAGGTTGTCGCGGTGCTTGTCCACGGCACGCAGGGGGATGCGCTCGGCCCATTGCTCGAAGGTGTCGCCGTTGAGGCCGAAACCGAAGTTGCGGGCCAGGGTGACGAAGAAGGCATCCTCCCAATTGCCGTCGCAGCGTTGCAGCCGGGCCTCAACCTGCTGGGCCTTTTGCTGGAAGCGTTCGGTCTGGAGGGCGGCCATCCAGGAGTGGACGCTCAGACGGGGCAGGTCGGGCAGGAAGTCGCGGCAACGAAGGTTGCGGTCGGCCTGGAGCAACTGGCGATAGTTGCGGAGCACATGGTCGGGGCAGGGCAGTGTCAGCTGCGGAATCGGCTCGCCGTTGGTGCGGCACACTTGGCAGTCGGGCGTGCCCACCACGTGGAGTACCACCGAGTCGTATTTGCGGTCGGTGTCGTGTCCGTGGCGGTGCCAGTCGGATGCAAGCGTGTGCACCTCCACGTTGCCTACCCACATGGTCCCGTCGATGCGGACTTTGGCGTTGAAGAAGTCCGGCCCGGCGTTGGTGTTGGGCAGGCCCGGGTCGACGACTTCCACCGGCAGGCCGTCGGTGGTGGTCAGTGCTCTCAGCGGAAACAGTTTGTGTTTCCATACGTAGTGCAGCAGTTGTTCCATGACTCAAGATTAGGTGTGGCCCGCTTCGTGCAGGACGAAAGGGGTTAAAGTGCCCCAAATATAGGGCGTTCATCTGAATTTTCATTACTTTTGCCGCCACTATTTAAATGAATCATACGATGATGCGCCAATTGTTTGTTGCCATGTGTGTGGCTTTGTTGTGGCTGCCTTCGGACGTGAAGGCCCAGATGGACTCGCTGCTTTTCTGTCAGGAAAGCCGTATCGACCGCCAGGGAAAGGGCGAACTGCGGGTTCGCATCGACAATGTGAGTTTTGTGCGCGACAACGAGTACCAGGGTCGTTTGACCAAGGGATATACGTTGCCGGGTTTGTGGTTGCAACCGACGGTCAGTTACCAGCCGCTGAAGAACCTCACGGTGGAGGCGGGCGTCTACCTGCTGCGCTATTGGGGTGCCGACAAGTATCCGAACCTGAACTACCACGACGTGGCGGTGTGGAAGGGCGGCCAGACGCAGAAGGGTTTCCACTGCCTGCCGGTCTTCCGGGTGCGGTTGGGCCTGAGCCGCCAGTTCGACATCGTGTTGGGCACGCTCTACGGCAAGAACAACCACCGGCTGGTGGAGCCTCTCTACAATCCGGAGATGGGCCTGACGGGCGACCCCGAGGCCGGGGTGCAGCTGCTGTGGCGCACGCGTCCGGCGCTCGTGGACCTGTGGGTGAACTGGGAGAGTTTCATTTTCCGAAACGACGACCATCAGGAAGCCTTCACCTTCGGTTTGTCCACCCGTTTCCGGGCCAACCGGCCGGAGGCAGCGGCACACGTCTACTTTCCCGTACAGGCCGTGTTTCAGCATCGGGGCGGCGAAATCAATCCGACGGCCCCCTCGCGCAGCGTGAAGACGTGGCTGAATGCCGCCGCTGGCGTGGGGCTGGACATCCACCTGCGCAACCGCTGCCTGACCCGTTTGAACCTGGAGGCTGTGGGCACCTACTTCGGGCAGCAGAGTGGGCAGGCCCTGCCGTTCGACAAGGGATACGGCTTGTATGCCAAGGCGGCGGCCGACGTGTGGCGTTTCCGGGTGAACCTGGGCTACTGGCAGTGCAAGGACTTCGTCAGCATCCACGGCAATCCGCTGTTCGGCACCGTCTCGGTGGACGAAAATGGGGTGACGTATGACACGCCCCAGATGCTGACGGCCCGGCTGGAGTACAGCCAGCGGCTGGCCAAAGGCATTGCCTGGGGCATCCATGCCGACGTGTACGACCATTTGCCGACGGACGTCGACGAGGCCGGCGGACGCCGCTACCGCGAAGGCAACGCGCTGAGCCTGGCGGCCGGACTGTATCTGCGTGTGAACCTGGATTGGCTCGTCAAACGATTTTAAGTGACAAAAAGGACGGGCGATAAAGACGAAATGCCTATTTTTGTCCGTTCAAGTAGTATAATGATATAAAAAAGGAAAGAGAATTATGAAGATTGCATTGATTGGATATGGAAAGATGGGGAAGGAAATCGAGAAGATAGCCCTCGGCCGCGGACACGAAATCGTCAGCATCATCGATGTGGACAACCAGGAGGACTTCGCCTCGGAGGCCTTTCGCTCGGCCGACGTGGCCATCGAGTTCACTTCGCCCGCATCGGCCTACCAGAACTACCGCAAGGCCTTCGAGGCCGGGGTGAAGGTGGTGTCGGGCAGCACGGGATGGATGGACGAGCATGGCGAGGAGATTCGCACGCTGTGTGCCGAACAGGGCAAGACGCTTTTCTGGGCCTCGAACTTCAGCCTGGGCGTAGCCATCTTCTCGGCCGTAAACCGCTATCTGGCCCGTATCATGAACGCGTTTCCCACGTACGACGTGTCGATGACCGAGACTCACCACGTACACAAACTGGATGCGCCGAGCGGCACGGCCATCACCCTGGCCGAAGGCATCCTGGAGAACCTCGACCGGAAGACCCGTTGGGTGAAGGAAGAGGCCGCGTCGGCCGACGAACTGCCCATCCGCTCCATCCGCGAGGGCGAGGTGTTCGGCATTCACTCCGTCCGCTACGACTCGGAGGCCGACAGCATCACGATTACGCACGATGCCAAGAACCGCAAGGGATTCGCGCTGGGGGCTGTGCTGGCAGCCGAGTACACGCAGACGCACTGCGGCTTCTTGGGCATGCACGACCTGTTTCAATTCTAACGCTTAAAAACCGACCATCATGACTGTACAGACCAATCCTACGGACGAACACGTAAAGAACAACGAACCGGCGAAGAAGCCCTCGTGGGTGCGCTTCGGCATCGTCGCCCTGCTCTATCTGGCCTTTCTGGTATGGGTGCGCAGTTGGCTGGGACTGATTGTCCTGCCGTTCATCTTCGATGCCTACATCACGCGTAAGATTCCTTGGTATTTCTGGAAAAAGTCGAAGAGCGCGGCCGTACGTGCCGTCATGGGCTGGGTGGATGCCATCGTGTTCGCCCTGGTGGCCGTCTATTTCGTCAACGTCTATTTCTTCCAAAATTACCAGATTCCGTCCTCCTCGTTGGAGAAGTCGCTGCTGGTGGGCGACTTCCTGTTCGTGAGCAAGATGAGCTACGGGCCGCGCGTGCCCAACACGCCGCTGTCCATGCCGCTGACGCAGCACACGCTGCCCGTGCTGAACACCAAGTCGTACCTCGAGTGGCCGCAGTGGGACTACCGGCGGGTGAAGGGCTTCGGGCAGGTGGAACTGAACGACATCGTGGTCTTCAACTTTCCTGCCGGCGACACGGTGGCCACGGCGCCGGACTATCAGGCCATCGACTTCTATACGTTGTGCTACAACCTGGGGCAGAGCATCTACTCCAACCCCGTCGACATGGAGGGGCTGAGCCGCGAACAGCAGCAACTGGTGTACAGCCTGTACTACAACGCCGGACGCAAGCGGGTGCTGGAGAACCCGGGCATCTACGGCAAGGTGGTGACGCGGCCGGTGGACCGGAGGGAAAACTACGTGAAACGTTGCGTGGGTCTGCCGGGCGACACGTTGCAGCTGAAGGAAGGCGTGGTCTATCTGAACGGCGTGGCGCAGAAGCAGCCGGAGAACGTGCAGTTCAACTACATCATCGAGACCACCGGGCGGCCCATCCCGCAGGAGGTGTTCCGCGAACTGGGCATCAGCGACGACGATACGCGACAGCACAACCCCGAGTGTACGCTCTACTTGATGCCCCTCACCCAAAAGGCGCACGACGCCCTGTTGGCTCGCAAGGACCTCGTGGCCGGCATCCGCATGGAGCCGGAATACGGCGGAAACCTCTATCCGCTGAACCTCTACACGAAGTGGGACCGCAACAACTACGGGCCCATCTGGATTCCGAAGAAGGGGGCGACCGTCCGGCTGACGGCCGACAACCTGCCTATCTACGACCGCCCCATACGCGTCTACGAGGGGAACGACCTCCGGGTGAAGGCCGACGGCATCTACATCAACGGCGAGAAGACGGACACGTACACCTTCCGCATGGACTATTACTGGATGATGGGCGACAACCGGCATAATTCGGCCGACTCGCGCTACTGGGGCTTCGTGCCCGAGGATCACGTGGTGGGCAAACCGCTCGTCGTCTGGCTTTCGCTGGATAAGGACCGGGGATGGTTCGACGGGAAAATCCGCTGGAACCGCCTCTTCAAGTGGGTGGGCAACATACAGTAACTTCGTCAAGACAAGGCAAAGGAAGATGAAGCGGGAATTCGGCATCTGGCTCGGTGTGTTGGCGGCGGCGATAGCCGTTGCGACGTTGGTGAAGGCGTTTGCCTTCACCTCGTGCACCATCCCCTTCAGCGGCATGGAGAACTCCCTGTTTCGCGGCGACCGGGTGCTGGTGAACAAGTGGGCCTACGGGCTGCGCCTGCCGCTGACTGCCTGGTGGGGTTGCCACCGCTGGATGCCGAGACCCGTCGAAACCGGCGACATCGTGGTGTTCAACAATCCGCAACCCGCCCGTGCGGACGAGGCCATCGACCGCAGGGCCGTCTTCATCGGCCGGTGCGTGGGCCTGCCGGGCGACACGCTCATGCTCACCTCCCGCCTGGAAGTGACCTCGCAAGCCGTGCTCAGCCCCGACTACAAGTCGCTCTACGCTTACCCCAAGGAAGCGGAGGATGCCGTGTTGCAGGCCTTGCGCCTCCTGGCCATCGAGGGCAACGAACTGATAGGCTTCCAGGACGAGCAGTATGTGCGCAGCCTGAGCCACTACGAGGTGTACCTGCTGCGGCAGGAACTGGGAACGTCCGTCCCCTTCACGCCGTTGCGTGTGGGCGGCAGCGAGGAGGTGCATCCCTTCGTGATGCCGCGCCGGGGCGAGAGCGTCCGCGTCTATCCCTGGAACGTGCGTCTGCTGTGTCGGGCCGTCAGCCTGCACGAAGGTCGGCAGGCCGAGGTGCGCGGCGACACGCTGCTGGTGGACGGTCGGAAGGTGTTCTCTTACCGCTTCGGGCAGGATTATTATTGGATGGTGTCCAACGACGTAGCCAACCAGCACGACTCGCGCCGCTTCGGCCTGGTGCCGGCCAGCCACCTCATCGGGCGGGCCTCGTTCGTGTGGTTCTCGAAAGATCCGGAGAAGGGATGGCTCGACGGCTATCGGTGGCACCGCTTTTTTCAGCAAGTGAAATGATGGAACAGACTGTCCTTCTGTCTTCGGCCTACCTGGCCCCGGTGCAATACTATGCCAAACTCTACGGCGGCGCGACGTGCTACGTGGAGCAGTTCGACCATTACGTGAAGCAGACGTACCGCAACCGATGCGTCATTGCGGCGTCCGACGGGCCGCTGGCACTGACCATCCCGACCGAGCGGACCGAATCGCCCAAGTGTCTGATGAAGGACGTCCGCATCTCCGACCACGGCAAGTGGCGCCACCTGCACTGGACGGCTCTTGTGTCGGCCTACCGCACCAGCCCTTATTTCGAATATTACCAGGATGATTTCCGTCCGTTCTACGAGCGGAAGTATGAGTTCCTCTACGATTTCAACGAGGCCTTGTGCGACACGGTCTGCCGCCTGCTCGACTTGCAGCCCGACCTTCGGCGCACAGAGGAATACCGGCCGGAGGCGGGAGAAGGGGTGCTGGACTGCCGCGAACTGATTCATCCGAAGCGTCCGTATGCCGACGATGTCCGCTTTGCGCCCCAACTGTACTATCAAGTGTTCGACCGTCGGCTGGGCTTCCTGCCCAACCTCAGCATCGTGGATTTGCTGTTCAACATGGGGCCGGAAGGCCTGCTCGTGTTGCGCGATTCGGTGCGTCGCCCGTAAGCCTCCGAATGCCTGCCGAGCTTATGCCCTTCGCGTGTACACGCGAAGGCGTTCGTCTGTACACGCATCGGCCCTCGCGTGTACACGCGTTTTTCCCCGCCTGCCGAGGCGTTCTCGGCCGTTGTCCCGAACGCCGTCGGGCGGGAGTTCCCATGCCGTTTTAATCACCGTTTAATCACCGTTTAAACACTGTTGCAACACCGTTGCAATGCCGTTGCAATGCGGTTGCAACAAAGGCGGACTATTCGCTCGAAGCGTCTTCCTTGAGCAGTTTGAGACGGATGCGGCTCAGCGTGGAGGGCGTGATGCCCAGGTACGAGGCAATGTATTTTTGTGGAATCTGACAGATGACCTCGGCCGGCCGCATACGCAGGAAGGCCTTGTAGCGCGCGAAGGCGTCTCCGCCGGTCAGTTGGCTGTGGCGCCATTCCAGGGCATCCAGTTCCTCGAAAGCGATGATGCGTCCCCAGTTGGCCAGTTCCACCGATTCGCTGAACAGCTGCTCCAGGTCGTCGTGGCGGATGTAGGCCAGGCGCGTTTCGGTCAGCGCCTCGATGTTGCTCACCGCCGGATAGTTGTGCAGGTAGGAGCGCATCGAGCAGAACCAGTCGCCCGAGGTGGCGAACCACAGCGTGTCCTCGCGTTCGCCGTTGTAGAAATACGAGCGGACGAGGCCCTCGAGGATGACGTACATGTTGTTGTTGCGCGTGCCCTCTGGAATCAACAACTGGTCTCTCTTCAGCGTGGTGTGGTGGAGGTAGGGCAACATCTTCTGCACGATGTCCGGCCCGACGTGGTACGTCTGGTTCATGATCTCGCTAAAGGTCAGGCTTTTGCAGGTGATTTCGTTGTAGTTCAGTTTGTTGACTTTCATAGGCGTGGATTTGGGTTCTTAAAACATTTGTTGGATGCGCCGGATGCCGGCCACGAGACTGTCCACCTCCTCCAGCGTGTTGTAGAGGGCGAACGAGGCACGTACGGTTCCTTCGACTCCGAGGCGCTGCATCAAGGGCTGGGCGCAGTGGTGCCCGGTGCGCACGGCGATGCCGAGGCGGTCGAGCAGCGTTCCCATGTCGAAGTGGTGGATGTCGCCCACCAGGAAGGAGACGACAGCATCCTTCTCGCGGGCCTCGCCCAGCAGGCGCATGCCCGGAATTTCCTTCAGTTGCTGCATGGCGTAGGCGGTCAGCCGTTGTTCGTGCGCCCGGATGCAGTCCATGCCGATGGCGTCGACGTAGTCGATGGCGCGGGCCAGGGCCGTGGTGCCGATGTAGTCCGGCGTGCCGGCTTCGAACTTGAACGGCAGTTCGTTGAAGACCGTCTTTTCGAACGTGACCGTCTGAATCATCTCGCCTCCGCCCTGATAGGGGGGCAGGCGGTCCAGCCATTCCTCCTTGCCGTAGAGCACGCCGACCCCCGTGGGACCGTACATCTTGTGCCCGGAAAAAGCCAGGAAGTCGGCATCCAGGTCCTGCACGTCGACCTTCATGTGAGGCACCGACTGCGCTGCATCCACCAGCACGGGTACGTCGTGGGCGTGGGCGATGGCGATGAGTTCTTTTACCGGGTTGACCGTGCCCAGCACGTTCGATACGTGTGCGACGGCCACCAGGCGAGTCCGTTCGCTGAAGAGGTCGCGGTATTCGTCCACCAACAGTTCGCCCCGGTCGTTCATCGGGATGACTTTGATGGCAATGCCTTTGCGGGCGGCCAGCAACTGCCAGGGCACGATGTCGCTGTGATGCTCCATGACGGAGACCATCACCTCGTCGCCCTCGTGCAGGAACGCCTCGCCGAAGGAGGCGGCCAGGAGGTTGATGCTTTCGGTCGTGCCACGGGTGAAGATGATTTCGCTGCTGCTGCGGGCGTTGATGAAGCGGCGCACGGTCTCGCGCGAGGCCTCGTGCAACTCGGTGGCCTGCTGCGAGAGGAAGTGCACGCCCCGGTGCACGTTGGCGTTCACCGAGTAATATTCGTCGGTGATGGCATCGACCACGCAGCGCGGTTTCTGCGTGGTGGCCCCGTTGTCCAGATAGACCAGGGGCTTGCCGTACACCTGCCGTTGCAGGATGGGGAAATCTTCGCGTATCTTCTGTAGGTCGTACATGTGGTTTTCTCCTTTTATTTACAAATGGCGCAACCCTGGCATTTGTTCAGTTCGCCGCGGAAACGTTTTTCCACCAGGTGGTGCAGCCGGTCCTTCAAGGCCTCGAGGCGGATGCAGTCGATCACCTCGTTGACGAAGGCGAACATGAGCATCAGACGGGCCTCCTTCTCCGTAATGCCGCGCGAACGCATGTAGAACAAGGCATTCTCGTCCAGCTGGCCGACCGTGGCCCCGTGCGAACACTTCACGTCGTCGGCGTAAATCTCCAGCTGAGGCTGCGTGTACATGCGTGCCTCGCGGGTGGCGCAGAGGTTCCGGTTGGTCTGTTGCGAACAGGTACGTTGGGCGTCCGGCCTTACGCACACCAAGCCGGCGAAAGCACCGACGGCCTGGTCGTCGAGCACGTATTTGTAGAGTTCGTTGCTCTGGCAGTCTGAGGCGACGTGGTCGATGAAGGTGTTGTTGTCCACGTGCTGGTTCTTGTCCACGATGGCCATGCCGCAGAGGCTGGTCTCGGCGTGCGGACCGGCCAGCGTGACGCGCGTGGTGTTTCGGGTGGTCCCGTTCTGCAGCGTCATGGCGTTGAGCAGGACGTTTGAGCCGGCCTCCTGCCGCACATGGCATTGCGACACCCGTACGGTGCTGGTGTGTGTCTCTTCCAGCTCATAGAGGTCGAGCATGGCGTTCTTGCCCACGTAGGCCTCAATCACCTGCGTGGCCAGGAAGTTGACGTTGTCCATGGCATGGTCGCAGACAAGCAGGCGGGCCTGCGCTCCCTCTTCGAGTACGATGAGCAGGCGGCGGTTGACCATGAAGTTGACGTCGGCCCGCAGGATGTTGACCAACTGGATGGGCTTCTCCACGACCACGCCTTTGGGCACGTACAGCAGCACGCCGTCCTGCGCCAGGGCCGTGTTCAGAGCGGTCACGCCGTCGGCCGAAGTGTCGGCCAGGTGTCCGTAGTATTTCCGCACCAGTTCGGGGTGTTCGGAGGCCATGTCGCGGAGGCTGCCCATGACGACCCCTTCGGGCAAATGGGCCTTCGGCTGGGCCTTGCTGTAGAACGCATCGTTCACCACGAAATAGAGCAAGGTGCTCATGTTGGGCACGTCGCACTTGAAGACCTCGTAGGGGTTGACGGGGATGTCGAGCCGGTTCAAGTTCAGCCCGTAGTCCGGTTCGAACAAGCGGCTGACGTCGGTGTATTTGTACGCCTCTTGCTTCCGGGTGGGAAAGCCCAGCCGTTCGAAGTCGGCGATTGCCTTGGCGCGCGGAGCGTTCAGCACCTCGGCGCTGTGGCGGCAAATCATCCCTTCGCATTGGCTGAAGAGGTCGATGTATTGCTGCTCTGGTCTCATGGCCTTATTCCCCCACTTCTTCTTTGATCCAGTCGTAGCCTCTCTCCTCCAGTTCGAGGGCCAGTTCCGGCCCTGCCGTCTTCACGATGCGTCCCTTGTAGAGCACGTGGACGATGTCCGGCTTGATGTAGTCGAGCAGGCGTTGGTAGTGCGTGATGACGATGGTCGATGTCTCGGGCGTCTTCAGTTTGTTGACCCCTTCGGCCACGATGCGCAGGGCGTCGATGTCCAGCCCGGAGTCCGTCTCGTCGAGGATGCTCAAGCGCGGCTCCAGCATGGCCATCTGGAAGATTTCGTTGCGCTTCTTCTCACCACCCGAGAAACCTTCGTTCACCGAGCGGTTGGCCAACTTGTTGTCCAACTCCACCACGGCCCGTTTCTCGCGCATCAGTTTCAAGAACTCCGACGCCGACAGGGGCGCTTGCCCTTCGTACTTCCGCTTCTCGTTGACGGCGGCACGCATGAAGTTGACCATGCTGACGCCCGGGATTTCCACCGGATACTGGAACGAGAGGAAAAGTCCTTCGTGGCTGCGGTCCTCGGGGCTCAGCTCCAGCAGGTTCTTGCCGTAGAAGGTCACGCTGCCCTTCGTCACCTCGTAGGCCGGATGGCCCACCAGCACCGACGAGAGGGTGCTTTTCCCCGAACCGTTCGGGCCCATGATGGCGTGTACTTCGCCAGGTTTCACCGTCAGGTTGATACCTTTCAATATCTCTTTGCCATTGATGTTGGCATGTAGGTCTTTTATTTCTAACATATTACCATGTATTAGCGTGTAAGAAAACGTTGGTTCCGCTGGTTTATCCCACGCTGCCCTCCAGCGAGACGGACAGCAGTTTCTGTGCCTCCACGGCGAACTCCATCGGCAGTTTGTTGAGCACCTCCTTGGCGTATCCGTTCACAATCAGTCCGACGGCGTCCTCGGTCGAGATGCCCCGCTGGTTGCAATAGAAGAGTTGGTCTTCGTTGATTTTCGAGGTGGTGGCTTCGTGCTCCACGATGGCCGTTTCGTTGTGGATGTCCATGTAGGGGAAGGTGTGCGCACCGCATTTGTCGCCCAGCAGCAGCGAGTCGCATTGGCTGTAGTTGCGTGCGCCCTCGGCCTTCTCGGCCACGCGCACCAGACCGCGGTAGGCGTTTTGCGAGTGTCCGGCCGAGATGCCTTTGCTCACGATGGTGCTTCGCGTGTTCTTGCCCAGATGGATCATCTTCGTGCCGGTGTCGGCCTGCTGGTGGTTGTTGGTGACGGCTACAGAGTAGAACTCGGCGGTCGAGTTGTCGCCGGTGAGGATGCAGCTGGGGTATTTCCACGTGATGGCGCTTCCCGTTTCCACCTGCGTCCACGACAATTTGGAGTTCACCCCCTTGCAGTTTCCGCGTTTGGTCACAAAGTTGTAGACGCCGCCCTTCCCCTCGGCATCGCCCGGATACCAGTTCTGCACGGTGGAATACTTCACCTCGGCGCGGTCGTGCACCACGATTTCCACGATGGCCGCGTGCAACTGGTTCTCGTCGCGCATGGGGGCGGTACACCCCTCCAGGTAGGACACGTAGCTGTCGTCGTCGGCCACGATGAGCGTGCGCTCAAACTGGCCCGTACCGGCCGCGTTGATGCGGAAATAGGTCGACAACTCCATGGGGCAACGCACCCCTTTGGGGATGTAGACGAACGAACCGTCGGAGAAGACGGCCGAGTTGAGTGCGGCATAGAAGTTGTCGCGATAACCCACCACAGAGCCGAGGTACTTCCGCACCAGGTCGGGATGTTCGCGCACGGCCTCGCTGAACGAGCAGAAGATGATGCCCTTCTCCAGCAGCGTCTCCTTGAAGGTGGTCTTGACCGAAACGGAGTCCATCACGGCGTCGACCGCCATGCCGCTCAAGGCCATCTGCTCTTCGAGCGGGATGCCCAGTTTGTTGAACGTCTTGACCAGTTCGGGGTCGAGTTCGTCCATCGACTTGGGCCCTTCCTTCTTCTTGGTTGGGTCGGCGTAGTACGAGATAGCCTGATAGTCGATTTCCGGAATGTCGAGGTGCGCCCACGTAGGCATCTCCAGGGTCAGCCAGTAGCGGTAAGCCTTCAGGCGGAACTCCAGCAGCCAGTCCGGTTCGTTCTTCTTGGCGGAGATGAGGCGTATGATGTCTTCGTTGAGGCCCCGTTCGATGATGTCGGTATGAACGTCCGAGGTGAATCCGTACTTGTACTTCTCGTCCGCAATCTGCCGCACCAGTTCGTTCGAAGGCTTTTTCCCTTCTTCGTTTGTATTCTTGAATCTGTCTTCTTGCATATTCCTTTTATATATATTGCAGCGCAGCCTGCCGGACAACGGGGAAGACTACGCCGACGAAATGCTTCAGTGGATAGTACAGGCGTGAGGCCTGCTTGGTTTCTTCGCTCAAGAGCAGGCCGTCGGTGTCGGCGAACTCCAGCACGTTGATGCACAGGCTGACAACAAGCACGTACTTCAGCAGGCCCAGGGCAAAGCCCAGCAGGCGGTTGAGCCATCCGAGCGAGATGGCTTCCATGGCCCGGGTGAAGAGCGATGCTACCAGGGTAAAGGCCAGCGGGACGGCAACCCAAATCAAGGCGAAGGCGATGATTTGCGCCACATCCATCGATTGTGTCACGGTGGGGCAGAGTTTCTCGGCCAGAGGGACGTACAAGGCCTTGGCAATCACCAGGCCTACGACGAGGCCGAGCAGAGTGGCCAGTTGCTTGATGAACCCCTTGTACAGGCCCAGCAGGGCGCCGGCTCCTAAAAAGGCCAACAGGATATAGTCGAGTGTTGTCATAAATGGTCGGATATAGATTGAGAGTTGAACACCCTGTGTCGGCGTTCAACTCTCAATGGTCATTTCGGTGGGTTATAGGGTCTGCTTCACTTCGACCTCCTGGAAGGTCTCGATGATGTCGCCCACCTTGATGTCGTTGTAGCTCTGCAGGCTGATACCGCACTCAAAGTTGGTGGCTACCTCCTTCACGTCGTCCTTGAAGCGCTTCAGCGCATTGATGTCGCCCGTGAAGATGACGATGCCGTCGCGGATGAGGCGCGCGCGGTCCGAACGTTTCACCTTTCCTTCCTTGACCATGGCTCCGGCCACGGTTCCCACCTTGGAGATGTGGAACACCTCGCGCACCTCGATGGTGGCGGTTACTTCTTCCTTCACCTCCGGGGCCAGCATACCTTCCATGGCGGCTTTCACCTCTTCGATGGCGTCGTAGATGATGGAGTACAAGCGGATTTCCACACCCTCTTGTTCGGCGAACTTGCGTGCCGAGGCCGACGGGCGCACTTGGAAACCGATGATGATGGCGTTGGATGCAGCGGCCAGCGAAACGTCCGATTCGGAAATCTGTCCCACGGCCTTGTGGATGACGTTGACCTGGATTTGCTCGGTCGACAACTTGATGAGCGAGTCGCTGAGGGCTTCGATCGAACCGTCCACGTCGCCTTTGACGATGACGTTGAGTTCTTGGAAGTTGCCCAGTGCGATGCGTCGGCCCACTTCGTCCAGCGTCAGCATCTTCTGCGTGCGCAGTCCCTGCTCGCGTTGCAGCTGTTCGCGCTTGTTGGCGATTTCGCGGGCTTCCTGCTCCGTTTCGATGACGTGGAACGAGTCGCCGGCCTGCGGTGCGCCGTTCAAGCCCAGAATCAATACCGGTTCCGACGGACCTGCCTCCTTGATGCGCTGGTTGCGTTCGTTGAACATGGCTTTGATCTTACCATAGTTCGTACCGGCCAGGACGATGTCGCCCATACGCAGCGTACCATTCGACACGAGTACGGTGGCCACATAGCCGCGTCCTTTGTCGAGCGTCGATTCGATAATCGAACCGGTGGCGCGCCGGTTCGGGTTGGCCTTCAACTCCAGGATGTCGGCTTCGAGCAGCACTTTCTCCATCAGTTCGGCCACGCCCGTTCCCTTCTTTGCCGAGATGTCCTGCGACTGGTATTTGCCGCCCCATTCCTCGACAAGGAAGTTCATGTTGGCCAGTTCTTCTTTGATTTTATCCGGGTTGGCGGCCGGTTTGTCCACCTTGTTGATGGCGAACACGATGGGAACGCCTGCGGCCATGGCATGGTTGATGGCTTCTTTCGTCTGGGGCATCACGTTGTCGTCCGCAGCCACGATGATGATGGCGATGTCCGTCACCTTGGCGCCTCGGGCACGCATGGCTGTAAAGGCTTCGTGTCCCGGTGTGTCGAGGAAGGTGATGTGTCGTCCGTTTTCCAGTTTCACGTTGTAGGCGCCGATGTGCTGGGTGATGCCACCTGCTTCGCCGGCAATGACGTTTGCCTTGCGGATGTAGTCGAGCAGCGAAGTCTTTCCGTGGTCGACGTGTCCCATGACCGTGACAATCGGAGCACGGGGCTCCAGGTCTTCGGGATCGTCCTCCTCTTCGGTGATGGCTTCGGCCACGTCGGCACTCACGTATTCCGTCATGAAACCGAATTCCTCGGCCACGAGGTTGATGGTTTCGGCATCAAGCCGCTGGTTGATGGATACCATGATACCGATGCTCATGCAGGTGGCGATGACTTGGTTGACTGAGATGTTCATCATGCTGGCCAGCTCGTTGGCCGTCACGAACTCGGTCAGTTTCAGCACCTTGCTTTCTGCCATTTCCTGATCTTCCAACTCCAGTTGGCGGTTGTGTGCGCTTTCGCGCTTCTCTTTTCTGTATTTGGCGGCTTTGTTCTTTCCCTTCGAGGTCAGCCGTGCCAAAGTTTCCTTCACCTGCTTTGCCACGTCCTCGTCGTTGACTTCCGTCTTGGTCAGTGGCTTCTTGTTGCGGTCTTTGTCCTTGGCTGGTTTGCCGGCATTGAGGCTGTTGCCGTTCTTCTTCCCGTCCGGTCGGTCGTTCCGGGTCGTGGCGGACATGTTGTTGATGTCCACCTTTTCTTTGTTGATGCGGTTGCGTTTCTTTTTCTTCTTTCCGTCGGGGTCGGTGTCGGCTTTGCCGTTTTTGTCGTCGCCTCGTCTGATTTCCTGGATGATGGCATCTTTTATTTGTTTCTTCTGCTCCATCCGTTGTTTGTCCTTTTCCTCGCGCTCCTTCTTCTTCTCCTCTTTCGATTTACGTTTCGGGCGTGTAGACTGGTTCAGTGCATCCAAATCGATTTGTCCAATGACGTTGATTTTTGATACGAATTCCGTCGGGCGAATCTTGAACACGCCGTCCTTCTCCTCCTGAGTGTTGGCTGTGGCGGCCTGTTCGGCCGGTTGGGGCGCGGTCTGCTCGGCTTCAGCCGGTTGCGGAACCTCTGCCTTCATAGCCTCTGATTGCGCCGGAGCCTCGGCTTGCACTGGCTCGGCCGGTTGCTCGGGTTGTGCGTCAGGCACGGCTACTTCTGGTTCGGGCTGTGCGGGGCGAACCGGCTCTGCTTCCGGTGTGGCGGCCTCGACGGGAGCAGCGGTGGCCGGCGTTTCGGCTTCAGCCTGCTTTTCCGTACGGCTGGGACGCTTATTCAGGCTCTCCAGGTCAATCTTCCCCACGGGCTTAAATTTTGGGCGTGCCTCTTCCGGAACGACCGTTTTTATTTCTTCCACTTTGCTCTTCTCGTCTTTCCCTTCAATCGAGATGGAGGCTTTGTTTCGCTCCTTGTTCTGGCGTTCTTGCAGTTGTCGTTCCGACGCCAGACGCAGGTTCTTGTCTTTATTGAACTCCTTGTTCAGTAGTTCGTATTGTTCTTCCGTAATCTTCGCATTGGGGCTTCGTTCGATGGTATGCCCCTTCTTCTGCAGGAAGTCGACAATCGTCTCAATTCCTACATTCAAATCTCTGGTAACTTTGTTTAGCCTAATCGTCATACTCTACTTTTAAATGATTGAAGGGAGTGGTTTTCTTTAGTCCTCGAATTCTGCTTTCAGGACTCGCAACAGTTCGTCGACCGTGCTTTCTTCCAGGTCGGCTTTTTCAATCAGCATCTCGCGGGGCGCGTTGAGCACGGCTTTGGCCGTGTCGATGCCGATGGCTTTGATGGCATTGATGACCCATTCGTCGATTTCGTCTTTGAATTCGTCCAAATAGATGTCCTCGTTGTCTGTGTCTAATTCGCGGAACACGTCGATGGTGTATTCGGTCAGCATACAGGCCAGTTTGATGTTCAAGCCGTTTTTGCCGATGGCCAGCGACACTTGGTCAGGTTGCAGGAATACCTCGGCTTTACGCTCTTCTTCGTTAAGCCGGATGGAAGATATCTTGGCCGGACTCAGGGCGCGTTGGATGAACAACTGCGTATTGGCTGTATAGTTGATGACGTCGATGTTCTCGTTGCGCAGTTCGCGTACAATGCCGTGGATGCGCGAGCCTTTCACGCCGACGCATGCGCCTACCGGGTCGATGCGGTCGTCATACGACTCGACAGCGATTTTGGCGCGTTCGCCGGGGATGCGAGCGATTTTCTTGATGGTGATGAGCCCGTCGTTGATTTCGGGTACTTCCATCTCGAACAACCGTTGCAGGAACATGGGCGATGTGCGCGACAGAATGATTTTGGGATTGTTGTTTTGGTTGTCCACCCGTGCCACTACGGCGCGTGCCGTTTCGCCTTTGCGGTAGAAGTCGGAGGGAATCTGCTCGGTTTTGGGCAGCAACAGCTCGTTCCCTTCGTCGTCGAGCAGAAGAATTTCGCGTTTCCAGATCTGATAGACTTCGGCGCCGATGATGGTGCCTACTTTGTCGATGTATTTGTTGTACAGGCTGTCTTTCTCCAGTTCCAAAATTTTGGAAGCCAGGGTCTGCCGGAGGTTGAGGATGGCCCGTCGGCCGAAATCGGCGAAATGCACTTCGTCCGTCACCTCTTCACCTACCTCGTAAGAGGCGTCGATACGTTGGGCATCGGACAACTTGATTTCCAGGTTGGGGTCTGTCAAGGCATCGTCGGCCACGACGGTGCGGTTTCTCCAGATTTCGAAGTCCCCTTTGTCGGGGTTGACGATGACGTCGTAGTTCTCGTCTGTGCCAAACATTTTGGCGATGACGCTGCGGAACGATTCTTCGAGCACGCTGACCATGGTGGTGCGGTCGATGTTCTTCAATTCTTTGAATTCCGCGAACGTGTCGACCATATTGATTGTTTCTTCTTTCTTAGCCATAATTATTTAAAGCTGAGTAAATATTTGGTGTATTTGATGTCTTCGTAATGGTAGGTGATGTCTTCGTCCACCAATTTGGGTCGTTTCCATCCTTCCAGTTTCATTTTCTTCTGTGTGGTTACGACGAAGTGCTCTTCATCGGCTTCTTTCAGGATGCCGGTTGTCTTCACTCCTTCCTTCGTCAGTACTTCCACCTCGCTGCCGATGTGGACGAGGTATTGTTGCAGCACCTTGAACGGCTGGTCGATGCCTGCCGAGCCCACTTCGAGTTCGTAGTCTTCTTTTTCCCGGTCGAGCCGTGCCTCGATGAATTGGCTCAGTCGGCCACAGTCGTCTACCCACACCCCTTCGGCGTGGTCGATTTCCACCACAATCTTGTCATCGGGACTGACGTTGACGTCTACGAGGAAATAATCCGTGTCTTTCAGCCATTCTTCGACAATCCCTTTTACGATTCCTTTGTCTATCATTGAGTTCGTTATTAAGAACAAAAAAAGGGCTTAATCGCCCCTCACATTTCATCCGTTTCGAGCGCAAATATAGGAATAATTACAATACCCGCCAAATATTCATCTTTTTTTGTTATTTTCGCTCGCCAAACCTGAATATCTCCATCAAGATGAATCATTTGAATACGAACAAACAGTTCATGTTGGGCAACGGGCTGTTGGCCTTTGCCGTTATTTTCGTAGTAGTATTGTTTTTATACATGAGTTTCCGGTTGCAACGGAAGGAGGCTTCCGAAGTGCGTTATGCCGAAATCTACCAGATTGAACTGGTGGGTGGTTTCTTGGGCGACAGTTTGTCGGTCTATGTGAACGATTCGCTGCTATACGATGCCGTAGTTCGGACGGATACGTTGCGCTTTTCTGCGCCTCGTACGGCAGACGACAATGTTCTGGTGGTGGAGAGCCATCGCACCCACCATACCGATTATTTCAATTTAAAACCTGAGGGCGGTCTGGTTCGACTTGTTCGGCAGGGTCAGCGTGTGCTGGTGCGGTAGGAGAGAGGAAACAGCGGTTCAACACCGATGCCGGGCCGGTCGGTCAGGGTGATGCGTCCCTCTTCCACTTGCATGCCCCGGAACGGGTCGTTGCTGATGAGCAGGTTCCCGTCCAAATCGGCGAAGTCGACGGCTGGAGCCAGTTGCGCAGCGGCCGATACGGCGCATGAGGTTTCTGTCATGCAGCCTATCATGACGCGCATGTCGAGGGAACGGGCCAATGTCAGCATCTTCCAGGCTTCACGCATGCCGGTGCATTTCATGAGTTTGATGTTGATGCCTGAGAATGTGTCGCGTAAGCGTGGCACGTCGGTTAACCGTTGCACTGATTCGTCGGCGAAGATAGGCAGTGGGCTGTGCCGGGTGAGCCAGGCCGTTTCCGCAATCCTTGTCTTGGGAAGAGGCTGCTCAATCATGACGGCTCCTTCCTCGTACAGCCATTGTATTTTGTCGAGTGCCTCTTGTCGGTCGGTCCATCCCTGATTGGCGTCGATGGCCAGTGGCAACGTACTGACCGAACGTATGCTGCGTATCATTTCTTCGTCGTTCCCTCCGCCAAGTTTTACTTTTAGTAAGCGGAAGCGTTCGGCTACTTCGCGTGTCTTGGCCGCTACCTTCTCCGGGCTATCGATGCCAATGGTGTAGGTCGTGAAAGGGGCGGATGCTGCGTTGAGCCCCCATATCCGATGCCAGGGTGCTCCTAACATTTTACCCACGAGGTCATGCAAGGCAATGTCGATGGAAGCCTTGGCAGCGGTGTTTCCCGGTGCCAGCCTGTCTACGTAGGTTAGGATGTCCTCCAGGCAGAAGGGGTCGGAAAAACGTTCCAGATCTACGAGGCCCAAAAAGCGGACGACACTGTCAATGCTTTCGCCCAAGTACGGCGGCATGGATGCTTCGCCGTAACCTGTGAATTCCCCGTGTCGGATGGCCACTTGTACGCCCGGTGTGCTGGTGCGCGAGCATGTGGCTACGGTGAAGACGTGGCGCAGCGTTAGTGGGTAGGGAAGGAAGGTCAAGTGCATGGGATGTCTTTTCGAAGTAAGATACCTTATTATATAGTAGACAACAGCTGCTCAACAACGACGGGGTAGTATTTGTACTCCAATGCGTGTACCTTCCGGGCTACTTCTTGTGGCGTGTCGGAGGGCAGCACGGGGCAGGATGCCTGAAATAGAACGTCGCCCTCGTCGTAGTGTGCGTCAACAGCATGAATAGTGATGCCTGTCGTCGTTTCGCCGGCCGCTACGACGGCTTCGTGCACCTTGTCGCCGTACATCCCTTTCCCTCCAAACTTCGGGAGTAACGCGGGGTGGATGTTGACAATTCGTCCGGGGTAGGCATGTAGAAGGTTGTCGGGGATGCGCAGCAGAAAACCGGCCAATACCACGAAATCCACCTTTCGTTCGCGCAAAAGGGTGAGGATGTGGTCTGTTTCGGCCAGTTCGGCGCGTGTGCAAACGGCCGTTGGCACTCCCAGCCGGGTGGCACGTTCCAACACGGGAGCATCTGCTTTGTTCGATACCACCAGGACTACCCGTCCGCACTCTTTTTGATGGAAATATCGGATGAGGTTTTCGGCGTTCGTGCCCGAACCCGAGGCAAAAATGGCGAGGTTTTTCATGCGTAAAGAGCCTTAACTGATGCACATTTGTGGGTAAAATGTGCAAAAAATCGAATTTAGTTGCGTAAATATTTGCGTGAAAACGGAAATATTCATTCCTTTGCACCTGCAAATGTAAACAAAATAATCATTTATTCATTAAAACTTAAAAGTTATGTCTGAAATTGCATCAAGAGTAAAAGCTATTATCGTTGATAAATTGGGTGTGGACGAATCCGAAGTAAAGAACGAAGCCAGCTTCACCAACGATTTGGGAGCAGACTCTTTGGATACGGTGGAACTCATCATGGAGTTCGAAAAGGAATTCGGCATCACGATTCCCGATGATCACGCTGAAAAGATTGCTACGGTAGGTGATGCTGTATCTTACATCGAAGCAAACGCGAAGTAATTTTTATTTCAGTATATGGAATTAAAAAGAGTCGTAGTAACAGGTCTTGGTGCCATCACCCCGTTGGGCAACACGGTCGAGGAATTCTGGACGAATCTTGTCAACGGAGTGAGCGGTGCAGGACCTATTACTCATTTTGATGCTTCCCTCTTCAAAACACAGTTCGCTTGTGAGGTAAAAGGTTTTGATGTGACGCAATACATCGACCGCAAGGAGGCCCGCAAGATGGACTTGTACGCCCAGTACGCTGTAGCGGTGGCCAAACAGGCCGTAGCCGACTCCGGTTTGGACGTAGAAGCGGAAGATCGCAACCGGATTGGTGTCATCTTCGGAGCCGGTATTGGCGGCATCCACACGTTTGAGGACGAAGTGGGTTTCTATGTAGCCAATAAGGAAAAGGGCCCGAAGTTCAACCCCTTCTTCATCCCGAAGATGATTTCGGACATCGCAGCCGGACAAATTTCTATTCTGTTTGGTTTCCATGGCCCCAACTTTGCCACGTGCTCGGCTTGTGCCACGTCGACCAACGCCATTGCCGACGCGTTTAACTATATCCGTCTGGGCAAGGCGAACGTCATTGTGACTGGAGGTTCGGAAGCGGCCATTTCGGCTGCAGGTGTTGGCGGATTCAATGCCATGCACGCCCTCTCCACTCGCAACGACGATCCCACACGGGCATCTCGTCCGTTCAGTGCCAGCCGCGACGGCTTTATCATGGGCGAGGGAGGTGGATGTCTGGTGCTCGAAGAGTTGGAGCATGCCAAGGCGCGTGGAGCGCGTATTTATGCCGAGGTGGCCGGTGCTGGCCTTTCGGCCGATGCTTATCACTTGACGGCTTCCCATCCCGAAGGTTTGGGCGCGAAGTTGGTGATGCAGAATGCGCTCGAAGATGCCGAAATGCAACCGGAAGACATCGACTACATCAACGTACATGGTACGTCCACCCCTGTGGGCGATATTTCCGAGGCCAAGGCCATCAAGGATGTGTTTGGCGAGCATGCCTATAAGTTGAACATCAGTTCGACTAAGTCTATGACAGGCCACCTGCTGGGAGCAGCCGGAGCCGTCGAATCTATCGCCAGCATTCTGGCGGTTGACAAGGGCATCATCCCGCCGACCATTAATCACACCGAGGGCGATGATGACGAGAACATCGATTACGACCTGAATTTCACCTTCAACCAGGCGCAGAAGCGCGAGGTACGGGCTGCTTTGTCCAACACCTTCGGATTTGGAGGCCACAACGCTTGTGTAATCTTCAAAAAATACGCAGAATAAAGGCCGTGATTCCACCTATATTTTCTTGGATAAGACTCTTTTTTCATAAGGACAAAGAGTCTTATCTTTGTTTTTACCGGATGCTTGGTTTCTTCCCTCGTCGGCTCGACATCTACCAGCAGGCTTTGGTCCACAAATCTTCATCAGTCAAGTTGGAAGGAGGACGGTTGCTCAATAACGAGCGGCTGGAGTTTTTGGGTGATGCCGTGCTCGATGCTGTTGTAGCCGACATCCTCTATTGTCGCTTTGAAGGCAAACGCGAAGGTTTTCTCACCAGCACTCGCTCGAAAATCGTGCAACGCGAGACTTTGAACCACGTGGCTTCCCAAATTGGGCTGGACAAGTTGGTTAAGTCGTCCACCCAGACGACCTCGCATCATAATCATATGGGTGGGAATGCCTTTGAAGCCCTTGTGGGAGCCATTTATGTCGATCGTGGCTATGCCGCATGCAAGCGTTTTATGGAAAAACGCATTCTGGGGCGTTGCCTGGACATCGACCAATTGGTGCGTCAGGAGGTGAACTTTAAATCCCGTCTTATTGAGTGGGGGCAGAAGGGAAAGTGCCAAGTGTCGTTCGAACTCATCGAGCAAAGCACCGACGAAGGTGCAGGACCCACGTTTCGCACCAAAGTGCTGATTGAAGGGCTGCCCGGTGGCGTTGGGGTGGGCTACAACAAAAAAGAGTCGCAACAGAACGCATCGCAGGCTGCTCTGCGCAAGTTGCGGCAAGACAGCCGTTTCGCCAAGGCCGTGCGTGCTCGTCGGCAAGAGCGCCTGAAGGCCGTTTGTTCGTCAGCCGAAGCAGATGCCCATTCGGGTTCCCTGAACGATTAGGTCGTGTGTGGGTGTCACCAGTTTGAGTTTGCCTGCCACGTCCGCCAGCGGTTCCGACCCAATTTCATCACCTTTTAGCGCTACCATGCGGCCAAATTGGCCTGTGGCAATCAATTCGGTGGCATGTCCGCCCATGCGCGTGGCCAGGTTTCGGTCGAATGGCGTGGGCGATCCGCCTCGTTGGATGTATCCCAGTACCGTCTCGCGCGTTTCAAACCCTGTTTCATATTCTATTTCCTGGGCGATGTATTCGCCGGCCCTTTTCTTTCCGTCGGTCTGTATGCCTTCGGCTACCACCACGATGGAGTAAGGTTTTCCGCGTTTCAGGCGGTCGATGATGGTTCCGCCAATGTTTCGGATGTCGTAGGCCATCTCGGGGATGAGGATGACGTCGCCTCCCCCGGCCATGCCGGAGTAGAGGGCAATCCAACCCGCCTTGTGTCCCATGACCTCGATGACCATTACCCGTTTGTGCGAACTGGCCGTTGAGTGCAGGCGGTCGATGGCCTCGGTGGCAATGCTGACGGCCGAGTCGAAGCCGAACGAGAAGTCCGTGCCCCAGATGTCGTTGTCGATGGTTTTGGGAATGCTCACAATGTTCAGTCCCATCTCCGCCAGTTTGGCGGCCGTTTTCTGTGTGCCGTTTCCGCCGATGCATACGATGCAGTCCAACCCCATTTCTGTCACGTTTTTCTGGATGAGCGACGGCTTGTCCACCCCTCCGCCTGCCGGCCGTTTTTTGAAGGGCTTTTCGCGCGAGGTGCCCAGGATGGTGCCGCCCAGGTTGAGCAGTCCCGACAGGCGGTGCTCGGTCAGTGGTTCTACATCGTTCGTCAGCAGCCCCTGAAAGCCGCTATGTATGCCCATCACCTCCATGCCGTAGTGGTTGATGGCTGTCTTGCAAACGCCCCGGATGGTGGCGTTGATGCCGGGGCAGTCGCCTCCGGATGTCAGGATTCCTATTCTCATGCGTATCGGTTTTAAGAAACTCAGGCGGGAGTCTTGAACTCCCGGCTTATTTGCGGAGTAAAAGTAGTGTTTTTTGCGTGAACGCTCTACCGTTTGCCGCATATTTTGGCAAAAATACCGCCGGATGCAGCCACCTATGTGCTTTTCCGCTATCTTTGTGCTCCGAAACAAACTAACACAAGAAAGGAGATGAAGCGATGAACCTTACCACGCTCATTGGCCGTTGCTTTGTGCGGCGACAGCGCGAAATCGACCTCTATGCCACCCGGTCCGAACAACTTCAGGACCGGGTGTTCGCTCGCTTGATGCGCGATGCCTCTTCCACGGAGTGGGGGCGGAGATACGACTATGCCCACATGACCTCGTATGACGACTACCGATGCCGCGTACCCTTGCAGACGTATGACGATATCAAGCCCTACGTCGAACGTATGCGTCAGGGCGAACGGGGTGTGTTGTGGCCCACACCCGTGCGCTGGTTCGCCCAATCGTCGGGCACCACGAATGACAAGAGCAAGTTTCTGCCTGTCAGCCGCGAGGCTCTGCACGACATTCACTATCGAGGTGGTACAGACTGCGTGGCCCTCTATCTGCGTAGCAATCCGCAGAGCCGTTTTTTCAGCGGGAAGGGTCTCATCTTGGGCGGAAGCCATCGCCCTCTCCACAATCTGCGTCATTCGTTGGTAGGCGACCTATCCGCCATCCTTATTGAGAATGTCAGCCCTGCCGTCAATTTTATCCGCGTGCCCAGCAAGCGCATCGCTCTGATGAGCGAGTGGGAGAGCAAAATCGAGCAGTTGGCCCGCGGCACCATGAACGCGAATGTGACCAATCTTTCCGGCGTGCCCTCGTGGATGCTGGTGGTGCTCAAGCGCGTGTTGCAACTAAAGGGCGCGACGTACATTGACGAGGTATGGCCTCACTTGGAAGTGTTTTTCCACGGTGGTGTCAGCTTTACTCCCTATCGCGAGCAGTATGCCTCGCTCTTTGCTTCGCCCGAGCGGATGCACTACGTTGAGACCTACAACGCTTCCGAGGGCTTTTTTGGCATTCAAGACAATCCGTCCGACCCCTCTATGTTGCTGATGATAGACTACGGCGTGTTCTACGAGTTTGTGCCCCTGGAGGAACTCGATCGCGAGCATCCCCGTGCCTACCGGCTCGAAGAGGTGGAACTCGGGCGCAACTATGCGTTGGTCATCAGCACCTCGTGCGGTCTGTGGCGCTACCTCATTGGCGATACGGTTCGTTTCACCTCTGTGCGCCCATACAAGTTCGTCATCACTGGCCGTACGAAGCATTTCATCAATGCCTTCGGCGAGGAACTCATTGTCGACAATGCCGAGCGAGGGCTTGCCCGCGCCTGCCGTGAGACCGGAGCGCAGGTGCTGGACTATACTGCCGCTCCTGTGTTCATGGACGAGCGTGCCAAGTGCCGTCACCAGTGGTTGGTGGAATTTTCGCGCCTGCCGGACTCGCCCGACCGTTTTGCGGCGGTATTGGACGAAACGTTGCGCCAACTGAATTCCGACTACGACGCCAAGCGCTACAAGGACATAGCCCTGCAGCCGCTGCAATTGGTCGTGGCGCGTCCTGGCCTTTTCCATGACTGGTTGAAGCAGAAAGGCAAGTTGGGCGGACAACACAAGGTGCCTCGCCTGAGCAACGACCGCCGTTATATCGACGAACTTCTCGCCTTGAACGGCGGTGTGTCATGACGGACCGCCGCCGGTGGCATTTCTCTCAGCGAATGCGCTCGCACACGGTCCGGATTACCACATAGGGGTTTTCTCTTTCTGGTTCGAAGGTGCTGTAGAGGCGCAGTTTGCTCCCTTCTATCTGGCCCGATGCATCGGTTGCCTCCAAAGGCGTTCGTTCGGTGTCGTTGGCCTGGGTGCTCCACATCAGCGTACCGTCGGCCCGGGTGCCAATCTCGCGCACGCCGCCTGCCTCCTTCTCTATATAGGTGTCGTGAAAGGATAGTTTCATCGAGAAGTAGTGCTTCACGCCGTGGTGCATGATTGAATCGCGCACGATGTCTACGTCGCGTAGGTTTAATCGGCCGTCTTGCACCCAGACTGTGAATCCCGAAGTGGAGTCACGATAGACCACCGTGTCGGCTTGGGCTGGAAAAACCAACTGGTAGGTCACGTCGTTCCCGATGTATATTTCCCTGTCTTGCAGGTCATTGTTGCTTTCTTCGCATCCCGCAAGGCCGAGTCCGACCGCACAGAATGCCATTGTCCAAAGGATGTTTTGTCCAGTAATTCTCATAATCCATCATGTTCTTATAGCCTTAAAACGAATTTCGTCTTTCTTTTCGTGTGGCCATCCAATCATTTTTTGTTTTTTTAGTATTGCTGTCCGGTAAGCCCTGGACTCGTTAGTTCACGAAAAGCGGAAGTTGGACCATTTAACCCAAATCGGTCATTAGCGTTATGATGATAACAACTTCAATTTTTGAGAAGATGTATTCTCGTTTTGAGGGCGCAATGGGGCTCCATTGTAACCGAGAAACGGGAAGACAGATGCCAAAAAGAAAGTTCGTTTGCGCATAACGGCCTAATGACCGATTTTGGTTTAAAGGCTGTTTAAACGCTGTTGCAACACCATTGCAATGCTGTTGCAATGGCATTGCAATGCCGTTGCAAACCTCATTCCGATGCGTGTACACGTGAAGGCTGATGCGTGTACACGTGAAGGCCGATGCGTGTACACGTGAAGACCGATGCGTGTACAGGCGCAGACGAGGGTCTGGATTAAGCCACTCTGAGCGTTGCCGGACAGTTGGAATATGTGATAGTTCTGACTTGTGATTCTGATGTCGGAGGTTTATCCGACGGACCGGATGATGCCTCCTCCCAGCAGCCGGTCGGCCTCGTAGAGCACGGCGGCCTGGCCGGGTGCGGCGGCGTAGAGCGGGGTCGTGAGTTGGAGGTGGAGCAGAACGCCCTCTTGGCTCACACGGCAACGGTCGGTCTGTAGGCGATAGCGTATCTTGAGGTCAACTTCCCGGTCCGGTGCCGGTAGCGAGGCATCGAAGAGGTGCCATTGCTCCAACCAGAGGTGGTGGCAGCGTAGCGAGGCATAGTCGGCCAGGTGGATGGTGGCATCGGCCGGGCAGAGGCGGCTTACAAAAACCGGACGGTTCATCTGAAGTCCCAGCCCGTGGCGTTGTCCGACGGTATAGAATGGGATGCCTTCGTGGCGGCCCAGTCTGCGGCCTTCGGAGTCGACAAACCAGCCGGGACGGAGGGCATCGGCCGGGAGTTCGTGCCGGAGAAACGAACGGTAGCCTTGCGGACAGAAGCACACGCCTACGCTGCCTTTGCGTCCGGCTACTTCGGGAAATCCGCGCTCGGTGGCGATGCGCCGCACTTCGGCTTGGGTGAGCGTTCCCAACGGAAGAAGCAGGCGCGAGAGCATGGCCTCGGGCAGTCCCCAAAGGAAACAGGACTGGTCCTTGTCGGGGTCGGTCGCGGTCAGCAGACGGGTGCGGCCCTCGCAGTGGGCCAGACGGGCGTAGTGTCCCGTGGCCAGGCGGGCGATGCCGCGCTCGTCGGCCAGGCGGGCCAGAAGCGGCCATTTCAGCCGGGTGTTGCAGCGGGTGCAGGGGACGGGGGTGCGTCCTCGCCGGTATTCGTCGACGAAGTAGTCCATTACTTCGCGCCGGAAAAGGGCCCGTGCGTCGTAGACGAAGTGAGGAAAGCCGAGCCGGTCAGCCAATGCGCGGGCTTGATCGAGGTAGGCGGTGGAGTCGTCGGGCTCGAAAAAACGGAAGGTGACCCCCGTGAGCCGATAGCCGGCTTCAAGCAGGAGCATGGCCGCCACCGAACTGTCGGTGCCGCCGCTCATGCCCAGCAGGACGGTGGGCTTATCCACGGCTGCCGTCGTGTGCGAGGCGGGCCGACAAGGCCGGACGCCAATCCTCGTTGGTGGGCACGTGGAGGCCGTGGATGCCTACGGCTTCGGCGGCCTGGATGTTCTTCAGACTATCGTCGATGAACAGAGTCTCGTCGGCCTGCATGCCGTCGGCGGCAAGGGCTTGGAGGAAGATGGCCGGGTCGGGCTTGTAGGCCTTCATCTCGTAACTGCAAAAGAGCGAGTCGAAATAGTCGGTGATGGGGCGGCCGTCGGCACTGAACTGCGGACTGCGGGTGAAGCCCATCATGAAGGGGTTGGTGTTGCTCAGCAGTCCGAGGTGGTAATGCGGTCGCAGCGTCAGGAGGTGGCGCAGCCTGTCGACGGGCACGTCGAGCAGGAAACCGAGCCAGCAGTGGCGCGCTTCGTCAAGGCTGACGGCCGGTCGTCCGGCAGCCCGTGCCATCTGGCGACAGAATTCGGCTTCATCAATGGCTCCCGTCTCGATGTCGAGGAAGAAACCTTGCTGGCCAAAGGCTCCCATGTATTGGTCGGGGTCGATGCCGGCCTGACGGAAGCGTCGGAAGGCTTCTTCGGTGTTTTGACGGAAAATGACTCCGCCCATATCGAAAAGAAGGTTGCGTATCATGATTGCTGGGGTGTTTGGATGTGCGTCCCTTGTGTGCCGTCGATGGCGGTGGCGCAGGTGATGACTACTTGTTTCACGCCGGCCTCGACGGCGGCGAAGGCGTTCTCCAATTTGGGTATCATGCCGCCTTGGATGATGCCCTGACGGACGTAGGCGTCGAAAGTCGGTCGGTCAAGGCTGGGGATGACGCTGTCGTCGTCATCGGCCTGGCGAAGGACGCCTTTTTTCTCGAAACAATATACCAGGCTGACGTCGAAACGGTGAGCCAGGGCTTTGGCTGTTTCGCCGGCGATGGTGTCGGCATTGGTGTTGAGCAGACTGCCCTGTCCGTCGTGGGTGAGCGGGGCCAGCACCGGTACGGCTCCCTGCTCGATGAGCGAGGCCAGCAAGTCGGCCCGTACGTGGGTGACGTCGCCCACGTAGCCGTAGTCCACTTCTCCGGCCGGTCGGCGGACGGAGCGTATCAAGTTCATGTCTGCTCCGGTCAGCCCGATGGCGTCGACCCCCAAGGCCTGCAGTCCGGCTACGATGGTTTTGTTCACCAGTCCACCGTAGACCATCGTCACCACCCGCAGCATTTCGGCATCGGTGACGCGCCGCCCGTTCACCATGCGGCTTTCCATCCCCAATCGTTCGGCCAGTTGCGTGGCCGAACGGCCTCCGCCGTGTACCAGCACCTTGCAGCCGGGGATGGCGGCAAAGTCGGCCAGGAGGCGCTGAAGGCTTGCGGGTTCTTCCACAATCTTTCCGCCCACTTTGACCAACGTCAGTTTCGTTTTCTCTTCTTTCATTGTGTCACACAGCAAAAGCCGGGGCTCATTCCAGGTAGGTGTAGCCGTAGAGCCCCGATCGGTAGTTCGACAGAAATTCTTTTCCTTCTTCGAGGGTGATGCGTCCTTCCTTCACCGATTTGGTCACCCAGGTTTCCAACGTGCGGACCAGTTTCTTCGGACTGTATTGCACGTAGTCCAGCACTTCGGCCACGGTTTCGCCGTCGATGATTTGTTCGATGGTGTAGCCCTTGTCGTTCACCGACACGTGGATGGCGTTGGTGTCGCCAAAAAGGTTGTGCATGTCGCCCAGGATTTCTTGGTAGGCACCTACCAGGAACACGCCGATATAATAGGGTTCGCGGTTCTTCAGGGCGTGGACGGGCAGGCTGTGCGATACGTTGCGTGTCGAGATGAAGTTGGCAATCTTGCCATCGGAGTCGCACGTGATGTCCTGCAGCGTGGCCGAGCGGTCGGGCTTCTCGTCCAGGCGGTGTATGGGCATGATGGGGAAAATCTGGTCGATGGCCCACGAGTCCGGCAGCGACTGGAACAGCGAGAAGTTGCAGAAATATTTGTCGGCCAGGAGCTTGTTCAACTGGAAGAACTCGTCGGGGGCGTGCTTCAATCCTGTGGCAATTTGGTTGATTTCGCGGGTGATGGACCAGTACAGACGCTCAATCTGGGCGCGTGTCTTGAGGTCGACAATGCCGTGGCTGAACAGGTCGAGGGCTTCTTCGCGTATCTGCTGTGCATCGTGCCAGGCCTCGAGCATGCGGTTTTGGTTCAGTTTCTCCCAGATTTCGTAGAGTTCGCGCACCAGTTCGTGGTCGTTCGGGTCGATGTCGATGTCATCGTCCCATTCGGGCAGCGTGGCCGTCTCCAACACCTCGAAGATGAGCACCGAGTGGTGGGCGGTCAGCGAACGGCCGCTTTCGGTGATGATGTTGGGATGGGGGATTCCGTTCTTGTCGCTGGCGTCGACCAACGTCGAGATGGAGTCGTTGACGTATTCTTGGATGGAGTAGTTCACGCTGCTTTCGCTGCTCGACGACCGGGTGCCGTCGTAGTCCACGCCCAGGCCTCCGCCGATATCGACAAACTCCACCTGGAAGCCCATGGCATGCAACTGTACGTAGAACTGCGACGCTTCGCGCAAGGCGGTCTTGATGCGGCGTATCTTGGTCACCTGGCTGCCGATGTGGAAATGAATCAGCTTGAGGCATTCTTTCATGTCTTTTTTCTCCAGGAAATCGAGGGCTTCGAGCAGTTCGCTCGAGGTCAGGCCGAACTTGCTGGCATCGCCGCCGCTGTCTTCCCATTTGCCACTGCCCGACGAAGCCAACTTGATGCGGATGCCGATGTTGGGCCGCACGTTCAGCTGCTTGGAGATTTGGGCGATGAGTTTCAGTTCGTTCAGCTTCTCCACTACCAGGAAGATGCGTTTTCCCATTTTTTGTGCCAGCAGGGCCAGTTCGATGTAACTCTCGTCTTTGTAGCCGTTGCAGATGATGAGCGAGTCGCTGTCGGTGTTGATGGCGATGACGGCATGGAGTTCCGGTTTCGAGCCGGCCTCCAGACCGAGGTTGAACTTCTTGCCGTGACCGATGATTTCTTCTACCACCGGACGCATCTGGTTCACTTTGATAGGATAGATGATGAAGTTTTGGGCCTTGTAGCCATACTCTTCCGAAGCTTGGTGAAAGCAGTTGGCTATCTTTTCGATGCGGTTGTCCAAAATGTCGGGGAAACGCACCAGCATGGGGGCGGACACGTCGCGCAGTTGCAGTTCGTCCACCAGTTCTTTCAAATCGACAGTCACTCCGTTCTTGCGTGGAGTGGCCACCACGTGGCCTTTTTCGTTGATACCAAAGTACGAAGCACCCCAACCGGTGATGTTGTAGAGTTCTTCCGAGTCTTCAATACGCCATTTTCTCATCTTTCTTTTCTGTAATCCTAAGGTTGTGAATATGAAATAATTCGGCAAAAATACGCAATAATCTCTCGTTTGCAACGCAAATAAGGGGAAAGTTTGCCGGAATGGTCTACCTTTGTGAAAAAAAGAGGATGTGACGATATGAATGACGAGGAAATCGTGGTCGAAGGAGTGGGGCCGGTAAGTGTCAAGCGTCTCCGGCGTGCCGTTCGCATCACCTGTCGGATGAAGGAGGGCAGGATGGTGGCTTCGGTGCCTTTTTGTCTGCGTCCCGACGAGATAGTACAGGCTTTGCAACGGATGGCGTCCCGACTGGCGGATTTGCAGAAACGAGGTGCCGTTCGCTCCATCGGGTGGGACTATCGCATCTCGACCGAACTGCTGCAACTGACGGTTGTACGTGGCGTGGGTCCTACCTTTCTGGTGGAGAGGAGTCCGGGAGTCGTGCGTATTATCTGCCCGCCTGAGACCGACTGGACGGACGCCGCCCGACAGGATTGGTTGCGCGGACGCATCGAGGCTGAACTGAGGGACCAGGCCCGGCGGTTGCTTCCTCCCCGCCTCGAGGCTCTTTCACGTCGCTGGGCCTTGCCCTACGAACGGCTGACGGTCCGGGGCAGTCGTAGCCGGTGGGGCAGTTGCTCGTCTGCCCGACACATCAGTTTGTCGTATTTCTTGCTTCGCTTGCCCGTCCGTTTGGTCGATTATGTTTTGTTGCACGAACTGGCCCATACGCGGGAGATGAACCACGGGCCGGCTTTTTGGGCTTTGCTCAATCGCATGACCGACGGGAAGGCCCTCGCCTTGCGGCGAGAGTTGCGTTCCCATCGGATGGATTAGAATTCTACCTTTGGAGTCTGCGCTGCGCCTTCTTCAGCCTCGAAGTAGGCTTTCGTGTCGAATCCGAACAGGCCGGCGAAAAGGTTCAGTGGGAAACGGCGGATGGAGGTGTTGTACTGCTTCACCGTATCGTTGAACTTGCGGCGTTCGGTGCTGATGCGGTTCTCCGTGCCTTCCAATTGCACTTGCAGTTCCTTGAAGTTCTCGTTGGCCTTCAGGTCCGGGTAGTTTTCGGTGATGGCCAGCAGACGTCCGAGGGCACTGCCCACTTCACCTTGCGCCTTTTGGTAAGCCTGCAGTTTCTCCGGGGTGAGGTTGTCCACGTCCAGGCTCATCTGGGTGGCTTTGCTGCGTGCGTCCACTACGGCCTGGAAGGTCTCTTTTTCGTGGGCGGCATAGCCCTTGACGGTGTTCACCAGGTTCGGAATCAGATCCGAGCGGCGCTGATACTGATTCTCTACGTTGCTCCAGGCGTTGCCTACGGCTTCTTCTTTTTCCACCAGGCCGTTGTAGCCCGAGATGCCGGCCAGGACAATGACGACCACGATGCCGAGCAGGATAAGGGTTTGTTTCTTCATACGTTGTTTTTTAGGGTTTTTATTGCATGTTGTATTTCCTCCGTGGAGAATCAGAACCGGCTGCCTGCACCTCCTCCTCCGAAACTGCCTCCTCCGAAACTGCCTCCTCCGAAGCTGCCTCCGCTGAATCCTCGTCCGCCTCCAAATCCGCCTCCGATGATGGGACCTCGTCCGCCCGGTCCGCGGTAGTTTTCGTCCGCCTCTTCTTGCTTCCGCGTCAACGTGTGTCCGCAGTGTGTGCAGCGGTAGGTCACGAGGAGGGTCTTGATGCCACCGTGGCGCGACATCACGACCGAGTCGGTGCGTTGCAGCTTGTGTTTGTGGCAGGCCGGGCATCGCTTGCTCAGGAAGAGCGCCAGCAACCCGATGCCGATGCCTCCGCCGATGAGGAGGAGCATGAACAGCATCACGGCCGTCAGGTCGTTATCCTCGTCGGCGTCGGCTTCCATGGTGCCGTCCAGCGTTTGGCATACGGCCCGTACCCCTTCCAGCATGCCGGTGCTCCAGTCTCCCTGCCGGAATGCGTCGAGCATGTAGCGTTCTTGGATGCGTTTGCATCGTGCGTCCGGTAGGTCGCCCTCCAGGCCGTATCCGGTGGCGAACTGCACGCATCGTTGTGCGGTGACGAGCAGCATCACCAGTCCGTTGTCTTTCCCTTTGCGGCCGATGCCGTTTTCCTCGCCAAGCCGATAGGCAAAATCGAAGCAGTCGCCTCCCTCGATGTCGGTCAGTGCGGCCACAAGAATCTGTATGCCGGTCTGTTTCTCCAGGTCGCTGATGAGGCGGTCCATCTCGGCCACGGACTCGGCGGTCAAGATGCCGTCGGGGTTCGACACGTGCCGCCGGCTGTCTTGCAGGTACACCATCGGCACATCTTCTACGCGGTAGGTCTGTGCCGACAAACCGAAGGTCAGGAACAGCAGTATGGCGGCCAGTCCGATTTTCCAATATTGTGTCATACGTTCAAAAATAGTTCGTTCACAATGGCAGCCACTCCGTCTTCATCGTTCGAGAGGGTCACTCGGTCGGCCGCTTTGCGCACCGGCTCTTGTGCATTGGCCATGGCCACTCCCAGTCCGGCAAACTCAATCATGCTCACGTCGTTGTAGCCGTCGCCGATGGCCACCATCTTCTCCCGGTTCGTTCCGATGTGCCGCAGCAGAACGGCCAGCGATTGTGCTTTGTCGATGCCCGGTGGCACCAGTTCCAGAAAGAACGGTTCCGAACGATACACGCTGATGACGCCCTGCAGGGCCAGCGACAATTCGGCCTCTACCTCGACCAAACGTGCCGGCTCGCCTACGATGAGGCATTTGGGCAGGGGCAGGGGCACCTCTTCGAGGAAGTTCCGGCATCGTCGCACCTGCATCTTGTTCAAGAATGCTTCGTGCCGCACATAGCGGTCGTCGGGATCTTCCGTAGCGATGTAGCGCCCGTCATACGATAGCAGGGCCACATCGTGCTGCTTGGCGCATCGGTACAGTACGGGTACTACCTCGTCGGGCAGTACCTGGGCGTAGAGCGTCTGCTGGGTGCTCCAGTCGATGATTTCCCCTCCGTTGTATGAGAGGATGTAGCCGCCAAAGCGGTCCATCTGTAGTTGGTTGGCCAGCGGGGCGATGCCGTAGGTCGGTCTTCCCGATGCCAGCACCAAGGTCATGCCTTGTTGCTGTGCGCGGAGCAGGGCGTCGCGGTTGGTCGCCGATATTTCTTTTTTCGAGTTGGTCAGTGTCCCGTCCAGGTCGAGAACCAGTATGCTGTAGTCCATGTGTGACAGTTGTTTGGGGTTGAGGCTGGCAAATATAGGAAATTTGCGCTTCATCGGCTTCCCTGCAAGAGAAAAATGCGTATTTACGCAAAAATCCCTTGTAACTAACTTGCCACGTAGAACAGAATCAGCAGAAGCACATTGGCCAGGATGACCAAGCCGAATCCGCGCAAGAGGTGCGGTATCATCTCGCGTCGACGTTGCGAGAAAAACAGGGCGTAACACAGGTTGACGGAGATGTTGCTTACGATGGCCTGCAGGGTGCAGGCGGCTATCGTCGGGGCTGCCACTGTGTCTGTCTCTTGCAGCAGGTTGAGGATGAAGGGCGTGATGTCGCTCAGGCCGGCCACGAACGAGAGGACGCTCAGTCCCGTCGTGCCTAGATAATATAAGGTGTAGTGTGTGACGACGGTGAACAGTACAAACAATCCGGCAAAGATAAGTGCCACTTTGAACTCCAGCGGGTTGTTTTCCGTGTCTTCTTCTTCGATGTGCTCCAAGGCGCCTTTGGCCTGCAGGCGCCGGTGGATGACCCATGCGATGGCCGCCGTCAGGGCCGACAACCCCAACAGATAAGGGTAGACCACCGCGAAGATGGCCTGGCTGAAGATGAAGATGAGCATCAGAAAGCGCAGGTACATCATGCTCACCGCCAGCAGCATGGCCGCCACGTATTCCGGCACTTCGGCCGCAGGGGCCTTCTTGCATTTTCGGGCCAGGATGGTGATGGTCGCTGTGCTGCTGTATAGCCCGCCCAGAATGCCGGACACCAGGATGCCCGACTGGTGGAACACGTAGCGCTTCAGCAGATAGGAGAGGTACGAAATGCCGGAAACGACCACCGTGGTCAACCAGATGGCGTAGGGCGTCAGGTTGATGCCAGGGATGAGGCTTTCGTTGGGCAGCATGGGCAGGATGATACCGCTGATGGCCAGGAACTTCGCCAGCGTCAGCATCTCGTCGTTCTGCATCCGCTGCACCAGTTCGGTGAACGTGTGCTTCATTTCCGTGAACAACAGCACCGTGACCACTACTGTCACGTAGAACCACGACGGTTGCGTGCTCACAATCGGAGCCAGGCAGTAGGTGATCAAGGCGATGATGATGGTGGTGACGCCGAACACGTGGAAACTCAGTTGCTTCACGTAGTAATTGATGGCCAGCAGCACACCCAGCACCAGCCCGCCTCCTTGGAAGAGGCGCATATCGACAGGGTCGAGCGTGTAGAGCAGATAGCCCAGGATGCCGATGAAGGTGAAGGTGCGGTCGGTCCCGAACAGCGTCGTCTCGCCTTCGCGCTTCAGGTTGAGCCGTCGGATGGACAAGCCGATGAGCAGAGAAAACAAGGTGACGAATACGAACGACACCAGTTCTTGCGGTACGTATTGGTAGAGTTTTTCCATCCGAAATGCTTGTTTACCATTGGGTGTAGGGGTGCTGTGTCAGGTACGAGTTGTAGTAGCGGACGTCGCCCGTCACCTCTTCGCCGATGAAGGGAGGCCGTTCGAAAGGTTCGTCCTCGCTCTTCAGTTCCACCTCGGCCATCAGCAACCCTTCGTTTGCGCCGTGAAATTCGTCCACTTCCCATACGTGTCCTGCATAAGGCACCAGATAGCGGGTCTTGTCGATGCTGCCCGGCAGGCACAACCGCATCAGTTCGCGTGCCTCGTCCGCAGCAATCTCCTTTTCCCATTCGTAGCGGCTCAGGCCGGAGGCGTCGGCCGCTCCCTTGATGGTCAGGTACCCTTTGTTGTCGCGGATGCGTACACGCACCGTGCGTCCCGAGGCTGCACAGATGTACCCTTGGGCGATGTGGCTGTGCGATGCGGCCTTGTCCTTGAACGGTCCGCATAGTAGGAATTTGCGTTCTATTTCCAGGCTCATGGCGAAAGAGGACTAAAGGTGATACATGCCGTCGGTCAGGACGGAGGAAAGGAGCAGAAGGTGTATCAGAATGGCTGCGATGATGGCGGCTGTTCTGACACACCGTCTCTTCCTGTTTGTCCGGTTTCCCGGACGCTTATCCCATGGCGATGCCGGCTGCGATGCCGATGACGGCCAGGGCGATGAGGGCGCCTACCAGGTAAATCATCACCTTCTTGGCCTGCTGGGCCTCTTGTTGCGCTCTCTTTTGTTGCTTGTTTGCTTTGTTTTTCATATCCTGTCTTGATTAGCGATTGAACTTTTTGTTGTCTGATTCTCTCCTCAAAAGTACGAAGAAAGCGGAATAAAACAAGTCGTGTGGCGTTTTTATTCCCCTTTGCCTGCAAATTCCATGAGGTAGGCTTTGATGAAACCGTCTATTTTTCCGTCCATCACGCCGTTCACGTCCGATGTCTGGAAATTGGTTCGATGGTCTTTCACGCGGCGGTCGTCAAACACATAGCTGCGGATTTGCGAGCCCCACTCGATTTTCTTCTTGCCGGCTTCCACCTTGGCCTGTTCTTCCATGCGGTGCTTCATCTCTTTGTCGTAGAGGATGGAGCGCAGTTGTCGCATGGCGTTCTCCTTGTTCTTCGGCTGGTCGCGCGTTTCCGTGTTTTCGATGAGGATTTCTTCCTCCTCGCCCGTGTAGGGGTCTTTATATTGGTAGCGCAGGCGTACGCCGGACTCCACCTTGTTCACGTTCTGTCCGCCTGCTCCGCCCGAACGGAACGTGTCCCACGAGATGCAGGCCGGTTGGATGTTCACTTCGATGCTGTCGTCCACCAGCGGGGTTACGAATACCGAGGCGAACGAGGTCATGCGCTTGCCCTGTGCGTTGAAGGGCGACACGCGCACCAGGCGGTGTACGCCGTTTTCCCCTTTCAGGTAGCCGTAGGCATAGTCTCCTTCTATTTCCATCGTCACGGTCTTGATGCCTGCCTCGTCGCCTTCCTGTAGGTTGGCCACGGTCAGTTTGTAGTGATTGGTCTCGGCCCATCGCATATACATGCGCATCAGCATCGACGACCAGTCCTGGCTTTCTGTTCCACCTGCGCCCGAGTTGATTTTCAGCACGCACGACATCTGGTCGGCTTCCTCGCGTAGCATGTTCTTCAGTTCCAGGTTCTCTACGGCTTCCAGGGCTTTGGCGTAGGCGTTGTCCACTTCGTCCTCCGTCACCAGCTCGTCTTTGTAAAATTCCATCGACAGGCTTAGTTCGTCGGCCAAGGTCTTCACCTCGTTGTATCCGTCAATCCATTTCTGGAGGCCTTTCACTTTTTTCATTTGGGCTTCGGCGGCTTTTTGGTCGTCCCAGAAGCCCGGTGCGTGTGTGCGCAGTTGTTCTTCTTCTACTTGGATTATCTTCGAATCGATGTCAAAGATACCTCCTCAGCGCATCCGTGCGCTCTTTCACGTCTTTAAGTTGTTCCAGTGTAATCATACGTTGTCTTTTATCTATAAATGAATTGTTCAGGCTTGTTGCGTACGCGCTTTGTGCGTCGGCTTTTGTCCGGCCTGACCGCACAGGCTGCAAAGATAATACGAATCTTTCAGTTTTCTGCTCCGAGCCGGAGGAGTTTTCCTATCCATTCGTCGAAATGCCGGCATTGTGCCCGAAGTGCATCCATGCCTTGGTTTGAAAGATTTGGGCAAATGTAGGGGAATTTTTGGATTATTCCTACCTTTGTTGTTGTAAACGTTCAAAAAGAAACCGATGTTGTTACCTTGCATGAAAGCCGGCTGTGTGGAGGCCGGATGCGACGAAGCCGGACGGGGCTGTCTGGCCGGTGCGGTCTATGCGGCAGCCGTCATCCTGCCGCCCGATTATCAAAATGAGTGGCTGAACGACTCGAAGCAACTGACCGAAAAACAACGCTATGCCTTGCGCGAACAGGTCGAGCGCGATGCTTTGGCCTGGGCGGTGGGCGTGGTCTCTCCCGAAGAGATTGATGCCATCAACATTCTCCGGGCTTCCTTTTTGGCCATGCACCGGGCCGTGGATGCCCTCTCTGTCCGTCCGCAACACCTGCTCATCGACGGCAACCGCTTCACACCCTATCCGGGTGTTCCTCACACCACCGTGGTGAAGGGTGATGCCACCTATCTGTCCATTGCCGCCGCGTCGGTGCTGGCCAAAACCTATCGCGACGACTATATGCTTCGCCTTCATGCCGAATATCCCTGCTACGGATGGGATGGCAACAAGGGGTATCCCACTCCCAAGCATCGCGAAGCCATCCGCTTGCATGGTCCGTCGCCCTACCATCGCCGCACGTTCAACCTCTTGGGCGATGCCCAACTGAGGCTGGAATTCTGACGGGACGTATGCGCTTTTTCCTTTGACTCAAAATGCGCTCACAAGAGAGTGTGGGAAACGCTTTGGAAACACCGATTGATGGGGAATGGAAAGCCAGTCTTATGGGAATGAGCTGATTAGGGCGGACGCAAGACCTTCCGGGCCAAACTTT